>CAYNLK010000005.1:0-226673 GCA_964398055.1 uncultured Caldilineaceae bacterium | reverse complement strand
TTGCCCTTTGCACACGTGAACATCGACCTTTTTACACACAAATTGCAATACAACCTTTTGTCGTAAGTCAAGTATTTTTCTTGCCCAAAATAACCCAACCTACAATTGCATATGTTTCGGCGATGGTCAGAACCGGAAATGGTTTCTATTTTTCCGGTAGTGTAGTATAATGGAATTCAGGTTGGCTAAAATGTTAGGGTAACAGAAAATGAAAGAGCTGATTGGCGCAACCCTTGGACAGTACGAGATCAGAGAAAAAATAGGCCAGGGGGGTATGGCTCACGTTTTCAAAGCGTACCAGGCCAGCTTAGACCGCTTTGTCGCGGTCAAGGTTCTTTCCCCCCTTCTGGCCGAGCAGCCGGGCTTCAGCGAGCGCTTCCAACGCGAAGCCCATTCCGTGGCTCGCCTGCTTCATCCCAATATTCTGCAAGTCTATGATTTCGGCATTCAGGATCGATACAACTACATTGTGATGCGTTATGTTGAAAATTCCTGCTCGCTCGGTGAGCTGATCGAAGTGGGAACTCCGCCGGATGAGCTGCTTAACTACATCATCCAGGTAGCCGACGCGCTCAATTATGCCCATCAGCGAGGCGTGATCCATCGCGATGTCAAACCCAGCAATATTCTCATCGACGACCGCTGGGCTTTGCTTAGTGACTTTGGTTTGGTCAAAATGGCCGCGGCGGGCGGTGAGCAACTCACCGTGACCGGAGTGGGTATCGGCACGCCGGCCTATATGTCGCCGGAGCAGGCAGCCGGCAGCAAAGTGGACCACCGGACGGATATTTACGCGTTGGGGATTATTCTCTACAAAGTATTAACCGGCACCATTCCCCACGATGCCACCACCCCCCTGGCTATTCTGGTCAAACGGAGCACCGAGCCGGTGACCCCGCTTCGCCAGATCAGGACCGACATCCCCGCCAGTCTCGAGGACGTTGTTTTGCACTCGCTGGCCATAAAACCGGACGCCCGCTACAGTACGGCCATCGAGTTTGCCGAGGCCCTGAAAAAGGCCAAAGCAGACCTCAGCGACCGCCAGGCGGTGGGCTTTGATGCGACCATAGTCTCCGACCACAAAACGCCGCCGCCCATCGTTGAAAGGAAGCAAAGGTGGGGCATCGTCGGCGGGGTGGCCGCCGCCTTGATCGTTGTCGGGATTATTTTCTATCTATTATTTCAGGGAAGCTTTATGACCCAATCGACTCCCCAGGTTGAGACGCCGATCAGGGCTGAAGGACCTTCCTCCGCCATCGCCAAAACCCGGCTGGAGGTGCGGAGCGGACCTGGCACTGCATATGATTTGTTGGGCTACCTGCCCGCCGGCGCGGCGGTCGAAGTGCTCAGTCAAGATGAAACCGGAGAATGGTGGCAGATCAAAACCAGCCTGGCCGGCGCGGGGGTTGGTTGGATCGAGGCCGACCCCGACTTGGCTGAGGGCGTCAATACCGGCCATCTGCCCATTGCCCTGGCCCCGCCCACGCCCACCGCCACTGCGACAGCGACTTCAACCTATACGCCTGCGCCGCCCACCGAAACGCCTTCAGCCACTCTCACCGTCGCCCCAACTCCAACAGATAGTCCTGTTCCCCCAACCGACACCTCCACGCCTGAACCTACTCAGACCCCTACCCATACGCCCACGGCTACTGCAATTCCAACCAATACACCCACGGCCACTGCTACCCGGCCTCCTTCTGCCATCGCCAAAACCCGGCTGGAGGTGCGGAGCGGACCTGGCCCTGCATACGATTTGTTGGGCTACCTGCCCGCCGGCGCGGCGGCCGAAGTGCTCAGTCAAGATGAAACCGGAGAATGGTGGCAGATCAAAACCAGCCTGGCCGGCGCGGGGGTTGGTTGGATCGAGGCCGACCCCGACTTGGCTGAGGGCGTCAATACCGGCCATCTGCCCATTGCCCTGGCCCCGCCCACGCCCACCGCCACTGCGACAGCGACTTCAACCTATACGCCTGCGCCGCCCACCGAAACGCCTTCAGCCACCCCCACTCCCACTCCAACGGATACTCCCGTCCCGCCGACCCCTACCCCCAGCCCCTCCCGAACTCCGACCTCTACGGCCATCCCTACCCGGACGCCTACCGCTACTCCCACTCCTTCCCGAACTCCTACCTTGGCATCCCCGACCAACACGCCTAGCCCGCTTCCGCCTACCAATACACCCACACCTGACAGACCGGCGATAGCCGGTAAACTGGCTTTTCCGGTGGACAACGGCTATGGCAGATACGATGTTTATATCGTTTCGATGCCCGCTGGCCAGCTCATCGCCCGCGTCGATGGGGCGCGCCAGCCCCATTTTCATGAGAATGGCCTAAAGTTACTGGTCAACGGCCAGGGCGGCGGTTTTGGCGAGGATGTGTTTGAGGCCAACGCCAGTACGGGCGCTGTTGAAAGACCGGTGAGCGGCTCGCCGACAGACTCCCATCCGGTCTATAATCTTGGCGGCCAGCGGATTGCGTACGATAACCCCCAGTTAGCCATTGGCGCTGATGGCAAATACCACCCGTATATTTTTGTGCAATGCGGTACCATTCCGCCCGCCCACGAAACAGAGGAGACTTGCCGGGATATTGCCCGTTTTGGGGTATTGGTGCCGGCAGGACAGATCGGCGAGATTCAAGGCAGTAATCCTGTCTGGACTGCAGCCGACCAGATTATCTATAAAGGTTGTAATACCTGGGCCAATGGTCAATCTTGTGGTCTATTTACCGTGGGTTCTTGGGCCAACAAACGTAACAGTAACGGTGAAACGCCGCGAAAGCTGGCCGATGGCACCAGCTTAATTCCCACGGATACTAAAGGTAATCTGGTCGCTTTTCACTCCATCGAAACCGGCGACTGGGAAGCCTATGTGATGGATGTGAACGGCGGGGGGATGGTCAATCTATCCAACAGTCCCACTTCCGATGACGGTCTGCCCACACTTTCGCCGGATGGGTGCTGGGTTGCCTTTGCTTCCAATCGGGCCGGCAATTGGGCGGTCTATGTGGCCTCAAGTAGCGGCGGCGCGGCGACCAAACTGTTTGATTTCCCCAAAAATAATCCGTGGGGAGCCGGGGCTGACCGAGACTGGACCAACGAACGGATGTCGTGGGGACCGTGAAAATTGATGGCCCTGGCGGTATCTTCGTCATCGGTACTGCCTCGCTGGATGTGCTCCATTTTGCCGGGCAAACGGCCCGGACGGCCGGCGGAGCCGGCATGTACACCGCCCTGGCCGCCCGCCGCGCCGGGGCCAGCGCCAGCCTCTTCGCCCCCAAGCCCCAACCAATGCCGCCGGAACTACAGCCCGTGGCCAAGCGATTGGCTTGGGTGGGGCCGCTCGTTCCGCCGGAGCAGTTGCCTCGCCTGGAGATCGCCCATCACGGCGGCGGGCGAGCCATGCTGATCAACGCCTCCTGGGGTGCTGAAGCGCGCCTGACCCCGGCCATGATGCCGCCGGAAATCTGTTCGGCTTCGATTGTCCACATTGCCGCGTTGAGTTCGGCCCAGCGGCAGCTCGATTTTCTGACCGCCCTCAAACATCGACGGGCGGCCTTCAATTCTTCCCGGCCCTTGATTTCCGTAGGCACCTATGCCCGCCTGGTCTACGGCGAGACTGCGCCGGTGCGCCAACTGTTTGACCAGGCCGACCTCTTCTTTATGAACGAGAATGAAGCGAACGGTTTATTTGGGAGTGTCAAGCAGGCCCGGCTTCGAGCGGGGGTGCGGCTGTTTGTGACGTTGGGCCAAAATGGGGTGTTCGTTATAGAGGAAGATCAAGCCACCCACCTGCCCGCCCGGCCGGCGGTCGAACTCGATCCGACCGGGGCCGGTGATACTTTTTGCGGCGCTACGCTGGCGGGCCTGGCGGCGGGGTTGTCGCCCATAGCCGCGGCGGAGCAGGGCATTGGCCTGGCTGCGGAGATGATCGGCGCGGTGGGACCGGCGGCATTATTGTAAATTTAGGAATCTCGTTACAATCTCGTTCCCAAACTCAGTTTGGGAACGAGATTGTAAAAGTATTGCCCCTAACCCACCCTCGCTGTTTCAACAGATCAGTACGTGGTAGTAACAGTTACTTTGCCCGGTGCGCTTGTCACAATGCTGGGCATACGCAGTGATCTGGGAGTCAACCCTATGATGCGGCCCCTCACATCACCATTGGCGTAGACCTTACCCCGGCCCACAAGGGTTTGTACTCGCCTCTGCTAAAACAGCTACCTGCTATTGGTTACGCTACGCTTGCAACTCCACCCGCCAATTGGCTTCCTGGATTTTAGTATCCAGTTCCCGATGCCTTCGGGCCAACTCGTCGGCCCGCGTCTGGATGGCGGCCACATCCACCGTACTGGCGAACTTCACTTCAGATTTGGTGAAGCGGCTCTGGGTAACGGTGGCCTCGTGGGCTAATGAGCTGTAGAGACTATGCCTCAGCTTGAGCACATCACGCTCCGCCAGGGCATCCGACAAGGTCACCTCTGTCTCCAGTTCGGTGGCCGCGTTGGTGCGGTTGATCTGCTGGACTAATCGAGTCAACTGCGTGGTGGCCTGTTCCAGTTCCTGAATCAAGGCGTTTGGTTCTTCGGCCGGACGGTCGCCTTCCTGCACTTTGGCATTACGCATTAGCCGCTGCCTGAGTTGTTCAATCCGTTTCTGCAAGTCGGCTCGCAGAATGAGCGCTTCGGCTAGTTTCATGAATGTACCTCCTACTTAAGCTGCTAGCACTTGTTCAAACATCTGGTCCAGTTGGTACTGCGGCTCCTGGCGGAACTGCTTGGTGTAGAGCAAGTAGTAGTGCCCCCTGGCCTGAATCAGCTCGTTGTGGCTGCCCATCTCGGTGATGCGACCGTCCTCGATGACCACAATCCGGTCGGCTTTTTTTATTGTCGACAGCCGGTGGGCGATGATGAAGTTGGTCCGGCCGGTCATCAAATTGGCCATACCCTGCTGGATCAGCGCCTCGGTCAGTGTGTCAACCGAACTGGTGGCCTCGTCCATAATGAAGATCTCCGGCTGGGCCAACACCGCCCTGGCCAGGCTGATCAACTGCTTCTGGCCGGTTGAGAGCAGGTTGCCGCCCTCGCCGACCTGCTCGTCGTAGCCGTTGGCCATTGCCGTGATGAACTCGTGGGCGTGGGCCAGCCTGGCCGCCGTCTCGACCTCTTCATCCGTGGCGTCGAGCCGGCCATACCGGATGTTCTCCCGGATGGTGTCGGAGAAGAGGTGGGGCGTCTGCAGGACCATGCCGATGCGGGATTGGAACGCGTGCAGGCTCAGCGAGGTGTAATCCAGCCCGCTGATCCGAATGACGCCGCCCTTTGGCTCGTAGAAGCGACAGAGCAGGTTGACGATGGTCGATTTGCCGCCGCCGGTCGGTCCAACCAGGGCGATGGTTTCGCCCTGGCGCACCGTCAGATTGAAGTTGGTTAGCACCGGCTTGTCCGGCTCGTAGTAAAAGTCGACTTGCTCGAATTCGATGTCGCCCTTGATGGTGCCCGGATCGACGGCGTTGGGCCGGTCGACAATCTCCGGCTCGGCGTCAATCAGGGAGAAAACTCGTTCTGCCGACGCCACCGAGTTCTGCATTTCGGCGTAAACCCGGGCCAGTTCCTGGATCGGGAAGAGCATAAAGGTCAGGTAGGAGACAAAAGCCTGGATACCGCCGACGGTGATATCGCCACTCTGAATCTGCCAGCCGCTGTACCAGATGACCAGCCCCAGGGTGATGGCGCCGATGATCTGGACGGCCGGCAGGAACAAGGCCGACAGCCAGGCCGCCCGGTAAGCCGACCGGTACAGGTTGGTTGCCATCACGTCGAACTCTTGCAGATTCTTGTCTTCGCGCGTGAGCGCCTTGACCACCCGCACCCCGGTGATATTCTCGTTGTAGGCGCCGGTCAGCTTGGAATTCTGCTTCCGCACCCGCCGGAACTCGACCAGAATTCGCTTCTTGAACTCACCGGCAATGATCACCAGCACCGGCAGCATCACGGCGACAATCAGGGCCAGCTTCCAGTTGATCAGCAGCATAAAGAATACGGCTGTGACCAGGTTGAGAACGGACCAGGTGATGTCGATCAGGCCCCAGGTGACCAGTTCGGAGATGCGGCTGGCATCGGAGGTGACCCGCGACATAATCCAGCCGATCGGCGTTTTGCTGTAGTACGACAGCGACAGCCGCTGCAGGTGGTTGAACATCTGCCGGCGCAAATCGTACCGTACCCGCTCGCCCAGCAGGCCGGCCAGGTAGATAAAGCCGACCACGGCCACGGCCTGCACCACGATCAGGCTGGCGTACAACGTGATCAACTCGACCAGCCGTTCCCGGTCGCCGGCCACAATGCCCTCGTCGATGATAAGCTTGCTGAGGTAGGTGAAGAAAGAGTCCTGAAAGGAGACCAGGGCAATGAGGACCAGAAAGGCGGTTACCCATCTCCAGTAGGGCCGGGTTTGGGCCGCAATTCTTTTGACCGTTTGGCCGTTGAATTGAGTTGAAAATTCTTCCTCTTCAAAATAGATGTCAGACATAGTTCTGCTCCAGTTGTGGTATGTTACGTGGTGCGTGTTTTCCCTCTCGTTCCCAAACTCAGTTTGGGAACGAGAGGGAAAACACGCACCACGGTTAGGGCAATTAAGACAGAGCCTCCGGGTCAGATGTCCCGGCTGGGCTGGCCGACGGTTTTGGCGACGGCTGTTCAGCGGAGGCGCTTCGTCTTACTGTTCCGTTTGATCCCCCCTCGCCTTGCTTTTCACGGAGCGAGATGGGTCTGCCTCGGCCATTGGTAGCCTCGCCATTTCGCCCATCAGCCGATTGGATATCCTGCTCGATTTGAGCTTGCAATTGGTAGATGCGCCGGTAGATGCCGTCTTGCGCCAGCAATTGCTGATGCGAGCCTTGCTGCACAATCCGGCCTTGATCCAGCACCAGGATTTTATCGGCCTGCATCACCGTTTGAATGCGGTGGGCAATGATAAAGGTGGTCCGGCCCTGCCGCAGCCGCTCCAGAGCGGCGTGGATCTCGGTCTCGGTTTCGGTGTCCACAGAGGAGACCGCGTCGTCAAAGATCAGGATGCTCGGATCTTTCAGCAAGGTCCGGCCAATGGTCACCCGTTGCTTCTGCCCCCCCGACAGCGTTACCCCCTTTTCCCCCACCAGCGTCTCGTAGCCGTCGGGGAAGGTCATAATCACGTCGTGGATGGCGGCCGCCCGGGCCGCGGCTTCGATCTCCTCATCGGTCACAGCCCGGTCAACGCCGTAGGCAATGTTTTCCCGAACCGTGCGGGAGAAGAGAAACGGCTCTTGTTCCACAATGCCGATCTGCCGGCGCAGGGCGTGCTTGGGGTAGTTGCGCAGTTCAACTCCATCCAGCAAGATCGAGCCGCCGGTGTAGTCGTAAAAGCGAGGCAGCAAGTTGACCAGGCTGCTCTTGCCGGAGCCGGTTGGCCCCAACAAAGCCACGGTTTCACCCGGTTCCACCGCAAAAGAGATGTTGTGCAAGACGCGGCTGTGGTCATCGTATTCAAACGAGACATCGCGAAATTCCAGGCGGCCTGTTATCGGCCTGGCGGCGCCGGTTTGGGCTTCGTCCAAAAGCTCAGCCGGTTCCCTGATGATCTCGGCCACCCGGCTGTAGGAGACCAGCCCCATCGAGGTGGCCACAATCAGCCGGCCCAGTTGTTGCATCGGCCAGATAATCCAGATGACCAATCCGGCCACAGCCAGGTAACTACCCACGGTGATTTCACCATTGATCGCCATCAGCGCGCCCACAAAGAAGACCAGCACCATTTGAATGCCAGAGATCGTCTCGACGATGGGCCAAAACAACGAGTGCAGCCCGGTCAATTTCCGGCCCAGGTTGTACTGCTGGGAGTTCTGCTGCTCAAACTTGTCGATCTCGAATTTCTGCCGGGCAAAGGCTTTAACCACCCGCACCCCGCTCAGATTTTCCTGTAAAGTGGTCGATAGAACCCCTTCCTGTTCCTGGTGCGCGTCGTAGGTAGCGTAAATCTTCTTGAAAAAGTAGATTGAAATGGCGACCACAATCGGCGTCGAAATCAGTGACAGCAGGGCCAGCTTGACATTGATCAACAGCAGCGCGGCAAAGTTGATGATAAACAGCAGCCCAATCCGGCCGACGCCAATGGCCTGTTCGGCAAAAAAGCGCCGGATCATATCCACATCAGAGCTGCACCGCTGCACCAGTTCACCCGTTTTGGCATGGTCGTGGTAAGTAAAAGACAGTCGTTGGATGTGATCGAACAGGTAGTTGCGTAGTCGCAAGATGGCCCCTTCGGCCGACCGGGCGGCTAACTTGCCGCTGAGGAAGGTGAAGCCGCCTTGCAGAACCGCCAGGGCCACAAAACCCAGGGCGATCAACCAAAAAGGAGCGGCGGCTTGTTCCGGTGTGGCCAGCAAAGCCTCATCGACAAAATAACGCAGCAGCAGGTAGGTTACTGTCTTGGCCGCGGTGGCAATCGCCAAAGTAGCCACGGCGCCCAGGTAAATCAGGCGGAAACCGCCCAACAGCCGCCATAGCCCTACCAACCGGTTGGTCGAGATAGTTTTCTTTAAGTCTAATGATGGATAAAATGACGATTCCTGCATTTTCAATACCCTCCTGGCCAAAAGGCCCTGGGTAACTTGAGTTCACCGGGGTGAGGAGGCCAGCGCTTCTAAACCTCCTCACCGCTTATCGCTGAGCCATCAGCGCACCCGGGTGGCCATGGCTGGGTTTGATTGGGTTTGTGGCTGAGGCTGGGGACCGTAACTCTGCAGAACCACTCCCCACCTGACCAGCCGTTCACCCAGCCAGCCGGCGACGCGCCGGTGGACGGCCTGATGGCCTTGCGCTTGATTGGCCAGTTGCACTAATTGGTGGCGTTCCCACGCCCGCAGCCGATCTCGATGCTGCTCCAAACTGACCAGATAATTCAATTCATTGGGAAACATGATTGAAGCCCTCCGTGGTATGACCTACTCAAAAAATTACATCGACGGTGTTGCCCTGGCGGCATTTCCAAAATTCCGGTTGTTGACACATAGCTGAACCGTGAGTTGCGCCGTTGCCTCTCCTTTTGATTTTTGTACTGTCATACCGGCACCTCCTTCTGTCCTCATTGCCCTCGTGAAAAAATAAAAAGCCGCAGATCGATTGTCTGCGGCTTGGAATTTTGTCGCCCGAAGCAGAAGTTACTTGCCCAGGATAAAAATAAAAAAGCCGCAGACGGGGTATGTCTGCGGCTCGGTGGCTTACCAGTTAAGGTTAACAGGAATCCACGGAGTCTGCAGACACACTGAGATACGGCGCGCCGAAAACATCGCCGCCGGTAACAAGACGCACTGCAGAGGTCTTGATAACGCAAATTTGCATGTCTGCACTCCTTTCGTTAAGGTTAGTTAAAATTGCTCGGGTAGCATATCACACTTTGGCTGGGGTTGTCAACCCCTTCGCCAACTTTTTTAAGGTTTGCTTATTCCACACACTCAATGCCCAACTCTTTTAGTCCGGCCAGAATCGGCTCATACAGGTCGGGCGTTACCGGAATTTGAACTCCGGTGGCGGTAATTTCACCCCGCAGAATCAAATCGACGGCAATGGCCGCCGGTAGGCTGACAGTGCGAGCCATAGCCGAGTGACCGTTAGGTTCACCGTAGGCGATCAGGGTCGAGGTGAGCTGCTCTTGCCGGCCATCCGGATAGCTGGCGTCAAAATGATGGACCAGGATGATCAGGTCCCGTTCGCCTTTGGCGTACTGCATCCGGGCCAGCATCACCGTGGTCAACAAATCCAGCGGCGAGATGGCCGCGGCCACCCCCTCGATGGGCCGCTCATCGAACAGCCCCAGCCAGGCCATATTTTGAATGACCGCGCTGTTAATGTTAACACCCAGATAGGTCGCCACGTCGGCCTTGATATTGCCGGAATTGGTGGCTTCGGCGGGGAGCATCTCCCGCACATATTGGGCGTAACTTTTGCCCGCGGCGGGGCGTTTGTCTTCACTCAGCCAGCCAAACTGAACCATCTTATCCAGCGTGCCACACCAGCCGATGTTGCGCAGAGTCCCCCGGTACATCGTGCCCACATCCTCGATCCCGTAGATTTCTTTGTAGGGCACGGAATCGCGGTTGGGATAGGCTTCAAACTGGCCCAAACCTGCCACGTCGAGCAGCCAATAATGTTTGAACAGGTCCTGCCCGGCCACGTTGACCTCTTGGCCATGGCGCAGGTAATGGGCGGCGTTGCGGGCGGCCAGGAGCACGCCGCGCGGACTCCAGGAGAATTTGTAGCCAAAGGGGTTATCGTTGGCTTCCGGCGCAGGCAGACCGCCGCAATAGGACATAAAGCTGTCGATGTGACCGCCGGCCTGCTGCACCCGGTGAATGATCTGCATAGCCGACATGTGGTCGATGCCGGGATCAAGGCCGACTTCATTGAGGATAATCAGGCCGGCCTCTTTGGCCGCGGCGTCCAGTTCACGCATCGCCGGGCTAACATAAGAAGTGGTGACCATCGGCCTGCCGGCGGCCAGACTGGCCCTGGCCACGCTGACGTGGTGAATGTAGGGTAGGAAGCTAACCACCAGGTCGGCCTGAGCGACCAGCCTGTTCAACTCCGTACAGTCAGGGTCTGTTTCAATATCGTAGGCCACGGCGACGCCGTGGGGATGATCGCCCACCAGTTTTTTGGCCCTGGCGACGGTGCGGCTGGCCACGGTAACGTGGTAGCCGTTTTCAAGCAGGTAGCTGACAATCGGGCCGGTTACCAGGCCGGCGCCCAAAATGAGGACTCGTTTCACGGTTGAGGGTCTCCTTTTTGAAAAGCCTTATCGTCTATGAGTTATACCGATTATGAATTCAGCTCAATTGTGCTTATTAGAAAAGCTTTAAACGCTTCAGCGTCGCTGATTAAGTTTGTTAGAAGGGGCCTGGTGTCGGTCAACAACCTTCTTATCTGTTGCCAATCATACTCAATGGAATAGATGTGGTGAACCACATGTCTAAAGCGTCGAAATTCATCCAACTGAGTGACGGTATATCGGCTGAAGAGCGGGGGCGAATCTGTGGACTTTCCCTGGCAAATTGTTCCAATAACTCCTTATGCCAGGCTTTGCCTGAAGGGATGGGTTCCAACATACTTTTAGCAACACGCAGCATTAAATTTTCTGCGCCCACATAAATTTCGTCAATAACATAGCTATCCCGCGTAGATCGTGGATGTTTATCTGATCTAATTCCAGGAATCTGGTACTACTCTCGGCGGCATCGTTGGCGAGTTGTCGAAAATGCTCAATCTCGGCTTCAATCTCAATTATCAGATGGCGGATGTTCTCGGAGGCCGTCATCACCTAAACTGATCCCTTCCAAAAGAATAATTTTCCTGGTTGCCGGACGCACATTTTCAAGCCGAATCAGGTCAATTACCCGTCCGCTCGTCGTTTGTAGATCACCCACAATTTTGTAGTATGCTTCCGGAGACATCCCTTCCACAGCTAAATCGATGTCTGAGTCGGGCCGGAGCGGACGACGTCGGGCCAACGAACCGAACAGTAAGACCCGCTTGGCTCCGTATTTATTAACCAGCATTTGGGCTATCTGCTCAGCCTCAATAAATGCCTTTGCCAGAGCAATTTCTTCTATTTTCGTCAAGGGTCGTGATAATCTACGCTGCAAACCCTGCCGATAGATTTCGATTTTCTCAGTTGAAATAGTCATATCGTGCCTTTGAGCTTGAGAATTATTGGCTTTTATTCTACTACCGAGGTTGTGTTGAGCCAAAATAGGCGGCTAGGTGATGGACAGAAACTTGTATAAATATTGGTAATTCGGCGTCAACTCGCCGTGATAGACAATGGTGGCCTGTTTCAGTTCTGGCGGCAAAGCACACGCCTCAAAATCGACGCTGAAATCACAGCCGGCCAGGGCGGGGATGAAGGGCAGCAAGGCATCGCCAAAGCTGGTGGAGGCCTCGACCGGCAGCTCGCAGGGCAGGTTGTCCACGGCCATAATGACCGGCCCGGCGCCGGCCACGCCGTCGCTAGCCGTATCGGTGGCCGGGTTCCACACAAAGGCCGGGTTGTCGGGGCTGGTCGATTTGATGGTCGGCTCGATGGCCCCTTCGATATCGCAACTAATATCGCCGATGACCCGCAGCCTGGGCGGCGCGTCGCCCAGGTAAAGTTGGCGAGCTGTCTCTTTGGTCAGCAGACGGGGATAGGGCGTGTCCCAATAGATGCAGTTGACCAGCACCGTCAGATGAGGTAGATATTGGCTAAATTTGGCGCGGTAGCGGGCCGGCTGCTGGAAGAATTCGGCCAAGTCGAAGGGCTGACCCGGCTCAACCGGCTCGACCGTATCTTCTTCGCGGAAGACGACCTTGTAGATGACGTTGCGCAGCAGGTTGTCGCTGTCACTCAGGCCCAGGAGTTCGGCCGGACTGATCTGGCGGCTGGGCAGTAGCTCCAGAATTGCCTGGGCGCCGCGCGACACATTACCGTACCCGGCTATGCCGATAACAAACGGCAGCAGTTGGGTCGGCAGCCCCTGCTCCAGAATTTGCTGGCCCACCTCGCGAATAGCCCGCTGCGCGGTCGGCAGATCACCGTATTCGTAGGCGGCGCGGACGGCGGCAAAGGGGGAGTCGATTCCTTCCCAGGCCAGGCGCCGGCCCAAGGTGGCCAGGGTATCGATCATCCCGGCCAGACCGGCATGCTCGCCAAAGAAGATGAGCCGTCGATTGCGCCCATCAACCACCCGCTCGTAGTCGATCAGTTGGCATTTTAGCTCCAGCAGCCGTTTGAGCAGCGGCATATTGTAGGGCTGGCCTTTGATAGTGTGGGAGAAAAAGACGTAGGTCTTATTGGGTTGTAATAGCTTGATAGGGATTTCTTTGACGGCCAGGATGACGTCGGCGGAGGAGATATCTTCTTGCACGACCGCGCCGGCTTGGGTGTAGGCTTCATCGGGAAAGGCCCGCACGGGTGAAGCCTGGACGATGAAGTTCAACTGGTGTTGCGCAACCAGCGTTGACACGTGCGCCGGGGTCAGCGGCACGCGCCGTTCCCATTTGTTTTTATCTTCGCGACGGATACCAATGATGTTGTTCATAATTCACCCAGATTAGCATTAACCCTGATTTTTGGCAAGACAATTCAGGCCGAGGTCAAATTTTTTAGCACGGCAACCAGAATTTCAATCGACTTGAGATACTCATTCAGGTCGATATGTTCGGTGGGGGTGTGATCCAGGCTGCTATCACCGGGACCGTAGGCGACGATGGGCGTATCAGGCCAGTGGGGGGCGACGACATTCATATCGGCGGTGCCGGTTTTGACTACAAAGCGCGGCTCTCCCCCGGCCGAGCGAATCGCCCGCAGAAAGGCCCGCACCAGCGGATTGGCTTTATCCCCCTTGTAGGCCGGCTCTGCGCCGGAGAAGTGCAGTTGGGCGCTGGTTCCGCCCGGCAGCGAGCCGGTCAGAGCGCGGAGCTGCTGCTCCAGCGCGCCCGGTTCAAGGCCAACCGGCAGCCGGAAGCCCAGGTTCATGTCGACCACGCCAAAGGCTCCGTCGTCGCGGCTGGCGATGTGGCGCAGGGAAGGGTCGAGCCGGCTGAAGGGGCTATCGGCTGAGCGAGCCTGATTGACCCCGGCGCAGAACTGCTCCACCTGCCGCCACAGGTCAACCGCCTGCTCGGCCGGCAGCCGCCCTTCCCCAGCGGAATGGCTGAAGGGGATGCGCAACGTTACGTCCAGCAGCAAGCGGCCCTTGTAGCCTAGCGTCACCCGGTCCCACTGGCTTGGCTCACCGACAATGCAAAATGCCGGGGGGTAGGGGAGCGGAGGAGCGGAGGAGCTGGGGAGCAAGGGAGCAGGGGAGAGATCTCCCCTCTGCTCCTCTGCCCCTCTGCTCCTCTGCGGTTGCCCGCCGAGTCTCTGACTGAGAACGAAACGCGCCCCTTTGCTGGTGGCGGTCTCTTCCTCCACCGCGCCGACCACGGTAATGCGCCAGGCGGGCGGAAGATCGACCTGGGCCGCAGCCGCGGCAAAGGCGCACAACGGCCCTTTGGCATCGACCGCGCCCCGGCCATAGAGCATGTCGCCCTCGCGCCGGACGGGCAGTTCACCGGCAAAGGTGTCGATGTGGCCCAGCAGCAGGATTTCCCGCGGGCCGCGGCCTTTGACGCCAACCGCATTGCCGGCCGCGTCGATGTGGGCGGCAACGCCATGGGTTTGCAACCACTCTGTCAGGTAGATTGCCGCCGTCGCCTCCTGCTCCGAGGGGGAGGGGATAGCGACGAGGTGGGTGAGGAGGGTGAGGGCTTCATGTTCGATTTGTGTATCCATATTGATGAAAAGATCAACAATCCAGCTTTTTGTCAAGGTCTTCGAGCAGTCACCACCGCCGCCCCCCGCTCCAATTGTTGTTGGTCCAATGAGACCAGTTCGCCGCCCAACTGCTCGGCCAGGGCGACGTAAATGGCGTCACAGCCGCGGATCTGGTAAGCGGCGGCAATCGCCGCGGCTCTCTCGGCCAAAGCTGAGCTGATGGGAACCAGGTCAATGAGTTGGGCTTGGAGAAGTTGCTGCACTACCTGGTTGGCCAGGGCCGGCTGACCCAGGCCACGACTCAGGCCGGCGGCGAGTTCGGCCAGGAGAATAACCGGCGCTGAAATGGTCTCGCCGGCCAGTTGCGTCTGCTTAAACCAGGCCCAACTGCTGGCGTGGTGGCTTTCTTGTCCGTTTATCAAGGCAATATAAACACTGGCATCAATAACCGCCATAACTACCGCCGCTGTTCAGCAATGAGGTCAACACCGCTCTGGGGCGAACTCCAGGCCGCGGTCACCTGCTGGGCCAGTTGTTTCATCTCGGCCATCGCTTCTGCCAACCGGATTTGGTGAAGGTGCTGTTTATCCGCCTCGGTGATGGGGCGCAACACGGCCACCGGTTTACCTTGCAGGGTAATCACATATTCAGCCATCTCCTCACGGACCGAACGGACAATGCGCGAGGTCTGATTTTTTAATTCACGGACGCCAATCGTGGTCGGCATTATTTTGCCTCTTCTATAAATGTAGCTACAGGGTAGCTACATTTGATTATAGTTGGAATGAATTGATTTTACAAGAATTTCATCCTGGCCAGGGGAGGGGAGCGGTCATGCCAACACCTCTTTCATCACCCCAACCACCCGCGCCAAATCCTCTTTATCAATCACCAGCGGCGGCAGCAACCGCAGCACGTTCAACCCGGCCGGCAGCGCCCAGATGCCCCGCTCCAGCAACTGCTGTAAAACCGGCGTAACTTTGCCGCGCAGCTCCACCCCGACCATCAGCCCCAACCCCCGCACTTCGCGTATCTGGTCAGAGTCCAGCCGGCGCAGTTCGGCCAGTAACCAGGCCCCCAGCTCGGCCGCCCGTTCCGGTAAACGTTCCTCGGCCATCACTTGCAGCACGGCTCGACTGGCCGCGCAGACCAGCGGCCCGCCGCCAAAAGTGCTGCCGTGGGTGCCGCTTTCAAATTTGCCCAGTTCACTGCGCCAGGCCGTCACCCCCATTGGCAACCCCCCGCCAATCGACTTGCCCAACGTGACCACATCCGGCGACAAGCCGTGATGCTCGCCGGCCAGCCAGCGGCCGGTCCGCCCCACGCCGGTCTGGATCTCATCGACCATCAACAACGCGCCCCGTTCGGTACATAATTCGCGTAGCGACCGAAAATAGGCGTTTGAACCAGGGTAAACGCCGGCCTCGCCCTGCACAATTTCGACCATCACCGCGGCCGTCTGGTCATCAATGGCCTCGGCCAGGGCGTCGATGTTGTCATAAGGCACGTGAGTAATCCCCGGCAGCAGTGGCTCAAACGGCTGGCGGTACTTCTTGTTCCAGGTGAGGCTGAGCGCGCCCATCGTCCGCCCGTGAAAGCCGCGCATCGCGGCGATAATTTTGGGGCGTCCGGTCAGCAGCCGGGCCAATTTCAAGGCCGCTTCATTAGCCTCCGCCCCCGAATTGGACGGGTGGATGGTACAACTCGACCAGCCCAGACTGGCTTTCAGCACCTGGGCCAGTTCAGCCAGCCACATGGCCCGCACATCGTTGTAAGAGGACTCCTGGCTGGCAACCAGTTGTTCGGCCTGAGCCTGAATGGCGGCTGTAACGAAGGGATGGCTATGGCCGACGTTAGCCCAGCCCTGGGCCGCAGCGCAGTCGATGTACTCGTGGCCCTCGCTGTCCCATAAGTGAGCACCTTTAGCCCGCACCAGCGCCACCGGCCTCCGCCCCACTGCGCCGGAGGCGTAGGTCGATTCCAAGGTTTGAATGTCTTGATAGTTCATGGTTAAGTCCTGTTAGAATAAGCGAATGGCGAAAAAGCGAATGGCGAATAGTGAATACTGAACATTAGGGGCTAATGGGGAGTCTTATTGAACGTTTTTTGCCGGTTTATTTCTGTCACAAGCAAACTGATGATTTCATCCAATAAGGTCAACCGATGCTGCAAAACATTGTCGGATAACAGTTGACGTCCTCGCCAATACCAGCCTTTGGTTTCCCGGGCAGAACCAACCGCCACGCGCAAAAAGTATCCATATTCTTTGCCAAAACCACGCCCATGCCCTTCTTCAACATTGGCGCTGATTGCTCCCCCACTCCGAATAATTTGCTCCACAATGGCTCTGCCTTTGCGGTCTGCACCAAATTTATCGCAATCTTGCCAGAGCAGATCATACAAAAATAGCGCTTTGCGATAACCGAAAAAGCCCCACACCGGCTCGTCTTTGACCCGTTGATGCACCCCTGCTTCCCATGCCTCGTATGTCTGAAAATCACTCATGTCAATTCGCCATTCCCGTTTCGCTATTCGCAGATTCGCTATTCGCCAATCACCGTCCCCTCCCCCGCCAACGCTCGCCGCACCGGCTGTTCCACTCGCCCGTCGGCAAAGATGACCCGGCCGATGCCCTGCGCCAGCGCCTCCTGCGCGCCCATCACTTTTTTCTTCATGCGATCTTCGGCCACACTCATAAACTGGTCGATTTTGGTTGCGGGAATACGGCGGATCAGGGTCGACTCGTCGGGAAAGCGGGCCAGCAAACCAGGCACATTGCTGAGAATAACCAACGCCTCGGCCTGAAATGCGGCGGCGGTGGCCGCGGCGGCCCGGTCGCCATCCACGTTGATAGCTTCGCCCGCGTAACTGGCCGCCGGCGCAGTCAGCACCGGCAAATAGCCGGCGTCAAGGAGAGTTTGCAGCAAGGCCGTGTTGACCTTTTCCACTTTACCGGTGTAATCATCGCGGATGACCACCCGGCGGCCATTTTGGATGATTTTAATGGCGTCTTTGCGCGGCCCTTCCCAAATCCGGCCATCCAGCCCGCTCAGGCCAACGGCGTTGACCCCGCGGTTCTGCAACTTTTCCACCAGCCCTTTGTTCATTTGGCCGCAGTAGACCATCTCAAAGATTTCCAGGGTGCGCCGGTCGGTGCGGCGGGAGGTGAAACCGCTGACCGAGGTCACAAACTGGGGGGGATGGCCCAACTGCGTAGCCACCTGGTTGGTGAGGGCCGAGCCGCCGTGAATGACGATGAGGGGTTGGCCCTCTTGCACCAGCGCGGCGATATCATCGGCAATGAAGTCATAGTTGATACCCTCGCTGCCGCCAATTTTTAGGACGATCATAAGTTACTCCTGTTACCGGTGGTTAATGTGATAACGTGGAACGTGGTGCGTGGTGCGTGATGCGTGATGCGTGATACGTGATACGTGATACGTGATACGTGATACGTGATACGTGATACGTGAACTACCCTTCACGCTTCACGTTTCACGTTTTACGTTTTACTATTCCTTTCCCAAAATACACCCTCCTCATACCCCTGTATCCGCCGGTCGGTGTCGGCCAACGCTAATCTTTTTTCGCATAGGCAGCAATACATTTCGTCAAGCTCAACACCGGTATACCGCCGCCCCAATTTTTTGGCTACTACGGAGGTTGTCCCTGACCCCAAGAAGGGATCAAAAACCACGTCGCCGGGATTGGACGAAGCCAGGATGATCTTGGCCAGCAACTTTTCCGGCTTCTGGGTGGGGTGGTCCGTATTCTCCGGCATCGACCAGAACGGCACGGTCAGATCGGTCCACAGATTGGCCGGGTGAGTCAGCCGGAAGCGGCCGGCTTTCGACTCAACCCAATCCTTGGGCTGGCCGGTGACGGTGTAGGGGGCGAGGACTCGCCGCTTCAGCTTGACCGCATCGATGTTGAAGGTGTATTCGTTCGACATAGTACAAAACCAGATGTCTTCCGCCGTGTTCTTCCAGTTCCTTTTAGCCCCGCGGCCTTTTTCCCGCTCCCAGGTGATGCGGTTGCGCACAGTGAAATATTGTTGGGCCACCCGCTGAGTCGCCGCCGATGACTGCCAATCACCGCAGAGATAAACCGAAGCGGTCGGCTTGAGGGTGCGGACCAGCGGCGCCAGCCAGGATTCCAGCCAGGCTTCGTACTCGGCCGGCGGGACCTGGCTAAAATTTCGCCCGTTGAAGGATTTAGCCAGATTGTAAGGGGGATCCAGGAAAAGCAGGTCGACAAATTGGTTGGGCAGGAAATCCAAAATGTCGAACAGATTCTGGCAGATGGTTCTGTTGAGGATGGCCTCGGCTGAGACCGGCCCGTCCAGCCGCAGCAAGCGAGCCTTGTAGCGAACGATTTCCTCATCGCTAAGGGTGATGGTTCGGTTGCGGGGGGCGCGTTTCTTGGTCGACATTTCAAATATTCTACATACTTGATCGGTCAGGTAAGAAATACGGACTTTCTAAATGGTTTGTTCTTGTTCAAATACTATGTTCGGTGTCGTTTGCTCCAGGTGGGGCAGATACAATGATTGCCATAGCATCACTGCTAACGCCATTCCCATTTGTGACGTAGATGGTGATTTCAAGGCTAGTAGCGTTTTCAAATATGATGCAAAAGGGAATAGCGATAGTTCCTGTATATGTATCACCTATATGATCAATATTTTCAGTAGGATCCCCCAAAATTTTAGAGCTATAACCAAAATTACCTGACGGTAGGAATCGATATTGATAATGAATGATTGTTGCATCCGTTATCTTGTTACCGGGATCAGTATACATAAATGATATCAATAACAGGCTACCCGCATCCATTGCACAGTTATTTACACCTGTAAATTGACCGGTTAAGTCAGCAATAATCGGTGCGGAAGTTTGGGCATGAACAGGTAGGTAACCTACTTCAACAACTGGGGTTTCCCATCTGATAGGTAAGGCTGTCAACGTCAAAGCACCTGTGGTTGCAGCCAGCGTTTTTAACGCCTTTCGTCGAGAATAAGCTTTCATTTTGTGGTAGGTTCTTACAAGGGGTGTAATCCCGAAAACTCCAGGGCAATGGTTTCCGGCCAACCGAGCATCAGGTTCAGACATTGCACCGCGCTGCCGGCGGCCCCTTTCATCAGGTTGTCGATGGCGGCGATAACGACGACCCGGTTCGTCCCTTCTTCCACCTCAAAGCCAACATCGCAATAATTCGTGCCGGCCAGCAGCTTGGGTTCGGGGTAGCGGAAGATGCCGCTTTTTTGCTTGACCAGGCGGACAAACGGCTCGTTTTTGTAGGCCTGGCGGTAGATCTTCCAAAGCTCCTTTTCCTCGACCGGCTCATTGAGCAGGCAGTGAGCCGTTACCAGCGCGCCGCGCACCAGCTCCACCGAGGTGATCGACATATAAAGCTCAAAATCAGCGCCGACCACCTGCCGGACCTCGGCCTGGTGGCGGTGGCCGGTCGGTTTGAAGGAACGGACGGCCCCGCTTCGCTCCGGGTGGTGTGAGCCTTCGGTGGGCCGCGCCCCCCCTTCCGATGAGCCGACTTTGATATCGGCCACCACTTGGCCGCCGGTCAGCAGCCCGGCCCGGGCCAACGGCAGCAAGGCCAGGTTGGTCACCGTGGCGTTGCAGCCGACCCCGCTGGCATACTTCGCCCCGGCCAATTCAGCCCGGTAGTGCTCCGGCAGGCCATAGACGAATTTGCCCAGCCAGTCCGGATTCGGATGGACTTCGCCGTACCACTGCTCGTACACAGCCGGGTCAGCGAGCCGAAAATCGGCGGCGGTGTCGATGATCCGCTCGGCCAGGGCGGCCAGTTGCTCGATGTTCCGGGCCGAGTAGCCGTGCGGTTGGGCCAGGAAGAGCAGGTCGCACGGGGCCAGAGTGTCGGGATGGCTGAATTGCAAATCGGTGGCTTGGCGCAGGTTGGGGTGGACGCTGTGGACAAACTTACCTGCCTGGCTGGCGCTGGTAACCTGCTTGACGGTGACATAGGGGTGAAACAGCAGCAGTCGCAACAGCTCGCCCCCCACGTAGCCGCTGCCGCCAACAATACTGACGTTGAGTTTGTCTGTCATCCGGTAAATCCTATTTTCAAGTTGAATACATTGAATAAGCGAATGGCGAATGTGCGAATGAGCGAATAGCGAATGGGCGAATAGCGAAAGTGGGAATGGGCAAACCCACAGGGCGACGTAGCGAATGGGCGAATAGGCGAATAGCGGTTAGAAAAGATGGCGCCTACCGTTCTTTATTCACCATTCACCATTCACCATTCGTTATTCGCTATTCGCTATTCGCTATTCGCTATTCCTCACCCTGCTCCTTGCCCCACTTTAACCACATAATCAACCACGCGCGCCGGAATATCGACGCCGGTCGTATCGATGCTATTGCGGAACTCCATATTGTGATTGACTTCGTTGACCAACAGGCGGCCGTCCCGGCTTTCCAGTAGATCCACGGCCACTACCCCGCCGCCGACCGCCTTAGCCGCAGCCAGAGAGAGGTCGCGAATCTCAGGGGTAATGGGGCAATTTTCGGCTTTACCCCCGCGGGCGGTGTTGGTAATCCAGTGCTGGCTATAGCGGTAAATGGCCGCAATATTCTCCTCGCCGACCACGAAGCTGCGAATATCCCGCGCCGGCTTGTCGATAAATTCCTGAATGTAAAAAATGGAATGTTCGTAATTCCCCAGGGTCTCTTTGTGCTCCAAAATGGCCTCAGCCGCCTCGCGATCATTGATTTTGGCCAGTAACCGGCCCCACGAGCCAATCGTTGGTTTCAGAATAACCGGGTAGCCCATCTCTTCAATGGCGACCAGGGCGGTTTCCGGGTCAAAAGCTATTTTGCAGCGCGGGACCGGCAGTCCGTGCTGAACCAGCACCGAACTTGTTTCCAGTTTGTTATTGCAGATACGCACCACCCGGTAGCTGTTCACCGTGGGCACGCCCCAGTCGTTCAGAATCCGCAGCGAATAGAGCGCCCGCGATTGGGTAACGCAGCGATCCACGACCACGTCATAATGACTCCAGGTATTCTCCTGCAAGTCGAAAATAATCTCCCGGTCGTCGATGATCTCGACCGCCAGACCCCGTTTCTCAAAAGCCTGTAACAACAGTTTTTCTTCAACCCGCACCCGGCTAAGCAGAACGGCAATTTTCATGTTCAAACTCTCCAGGGATAGGATAGCAGAGGAGCAGAGGGGCCGGGGAGCGGAGAGCGTGGAGCGTTAAGCGTGAAGCGTAAGGCGTAAGGCGTAAAGCGTAAAACCTGCTACCTGTAACCTTGCTACCTGCCACTTGCCACTTGCAACCTGCTACCTGCTACCTGCTTCTCACTCCCCCCAATCCTCTTCTTCCTCTGGGGCCAGGTCAAGCTCGGCTGGATCGACGCTGATCACTTCAAGCTCCGCGCCGCACTCGGGACACACCACAATCTCACCCTCCATCACATCATCCGGCAGGACAACGTCGGCAGCGCATTCCGGACATTCGGCTACTTTGCTCATTGTAAAAAAACTCCTTTTTGACTAAAATAGTTGGCTATCAAAAATAGAACTGGCAGGGTTAACGGTTGAAGTGCGATACCACGTGATGCCGGGATGTTATGGTGCACTCGCAGCTTAAACTTCCTTGCCGCCCTGCCAGGAACTCAAATTTTCAGCGTACGATAATACCATATTTCGACTGTAAAGTAAATTGGAGAAAAAGAAGCGATGACGGTGGTTGATACCCAGTCGCACCTGGTCAAAACTCTGGCGGCCCTCAACGAAATTGGCAGCCGCATCAAGCAGTTGGGCATGGGCCACGATTTGCCGGCCACCCTTCAACTGATTGCCGCCGGGGCGGTTTCAGCGGTGGCCGCCGGGGCCGAGGCCAATGCGCCTCGTGCCTCGGCCGTAATCTGGACTTATGACGAGGCCCGGCAAGCCTTTGTCCCCGACTCGCGGGTCTCGGCCGGCGAGCCGCCCGGCGCTTCAACCGATGATTTTCCCCGGCCTGATGGCCTGGGCTGGCAGGCCATCCACCTGCGGCGGCGGCTGCTCTCGTACGAACTAGGGGGGGTAGAGATACATCCGGCCAAACAGGCTGCCGGAGCGCGTTCGTTAGTCTGCTATCCGTTGCTCGTCGGCCATGAAATTGTCGGGGTGCTTTATATTTATCGCTGCGATGAAGCTCACTTTGATGAAATCGAGTTGCTGACCCTGGATAATTTTGTCAATCTGGCGGCTATCGCCATTCATCACGGCCGGCAAGTCGGCGGCCTCAGCCGGGCCTTGAGTCGCAAAGTCAATGAGCTGGAGAAACTGGAGCGAGCCTCGCGCCTGATTACCAGCCGGACGAACCTGCCCGAAACGCTCCACGAAATCCTCAAGATTGGCCTGGATCTGACTGCGGCCCAATACGGCAGTTTTGAGTTGTATGACCGCCAGCAGGGTGTCTTGATTATCAAAGCCCTGGCCGGGCGCAGCCGCGACCCGGCCAGTGGCCCGCCGCTGCCGGTTGATGAGCACAGCGTGGTCGGTTGGGTGGCCGCCAACCGCCAATCCCTGCTCATCGGCGACTTGCGGGAGCCGCCCTGGCCGGCCATTTACCAACCGTTGCCGGCCGACCAGGAGATGCGCTCAGAGGTGGCAGTACCGTTGATCGGGACCGGCGGCGAGTTGGTGGGGGTGCTGAATATTGAAAGTCCAATGCCTAATGCCTTTACCGATGAGGATCGCCAGTTGCTGGAAGCTCTGGCGGTTCAGGCGGTCATTGCCCTGCAAGAAATCCGTTTTCTTGACGCCCTGGTTGAAATTGTAGAAGGTTTGTTAACGGCCCAGGGCAACGAGTTATTCAAGTTAATCATTGACCGGGCCTGTGAGTTGATCAATGTGCCGGTGGGAGCTATCTGGACATTGGGGCAAGATAATACCCTGGTCTTGCGCCAGTCGACCGAAGGGTACCGGCGGGGTGAAAAGTTGTCGCTAGAACACAGTCTGACCGGCCAGGCCATTCGTCTCCGGCGGGCTATCACCGTGGATGATGTTCGCATTCACCCCGATTTCGAATATCGACAGTTGGCAGTGGAACAGGGCTGGGTGTCGGCCATTATTGTGCCGTTAGTGCGGCCCGGCAAAACCAGGAGCGCAGTCGGCAGCTTTAGTCTTTACGCAACGCAGTTGCGCGATTTTTCAGATTGGGACAAGAAGTTATTGACCTTTCTGGCTAACCACGCGGCCGTAGCCATTCACGAAGCCGGGCAACTGGTCCAACTCAAACAGGCCCGGCGGCGGCAGGCGATGGCCGAAACCTTTGCCGCCGTGGGCGATGTGGCCGCCAATTTATTACACCAGCTCAACAACAAGGTTGGCGCAATCCCGGCCCGGGTGCAGGGCATTGAAGACAAATGCCCACAGGCGTTAATAGCCTATCCCTACCTGGCCAATAACCTGGGTGAGATCGAGCAGAGCGCCCGCCAGGCCATGGCCATTGTGCGCGACTCAATGGCCCATTTGCGGCCGATGCCGCGCCACCCCGTTAACCTGGCCCGCTGCGTGGCCCAGGCGTTGGCCCGGGCCGCCCCCCCCCCGACCATAACAATTGTGCAGCAAGAGCTGGAATTGTTGCCCCGGGCTATCGCCGGTGAGCAACAGATGGAGATGGTTTTTTATAACTTGATCGAGAATGCCGTTCAGGCCATGTCTGGCCAGGGAGAGTTGAGCTTCAAGGGTGAACGGCAGGGTGATGAGGTGATCGTGACGGTTAGCAACACCGGCCCCGGCATTCCGGCTGAGCTGCAACCCCATCTATTTGAGTTCTCACCGGACAAGCTGACCGACAAATCGCCCGAGCGTTTGGGCTTTGGGTTGTGGTGGGTCAACACGTTAGTTGATCGCTTTGACGGCCGGCTGCTGGTGACCAGCCAGCCTGGTCAGGGGGCCACATTTAAGATTTGCTTACCGGCGGAACTGGCGGAGTCAGGCCAATGAGTCGCCCCCTCATCCTGGTCGTTGAGGACGACCCTACCTGGCAGGATATCTTCAGCGAGATCATTGGCGACTGCGGTTTTGAGCCGGTGATTGTGGCCAGCCAGCGGGAGGCCCGGGCGGCGTTGGCCGACCACACATTTGCCCTGGCCGTGGTTGACATCTCGCTATCATTGCCTGATTACGCCGATCGGGGTGGGGTTGAAGTTTTGAAGGTGATCGACCATGCCCCGACCCGGCTGCCGGCGATTGTAGTGACCGGCTATGCCACCGTCGATCTGGCCATTGAGACCCTGGTCGATTTGAATGCGGTTCATTTCTTTCGCAAAGACAAATTCGAGCGTCGCGACTTCAAGCAGGTGGTGCAAAAAGAGGCGATTCGAGCCGGTACGCCGAAGTTGGCCCCGGAGGTGCTGGCCCTTCTGAGTAACCGGGAACAGGAAGTATTGGCGCTGCTGGTCCAGGGGCAGAGCAATAAGGAAATCGCCGCCGCCCTGACGGTGACGGTTAATACCGTTAAGAAGCACCTGCAAAGCATCTTTACCAAGCTGAACGTTGACAACCGGGCTGCGGCCGTGGCCAGGGCGCTGGGCCGGGAGTAGCCGTAAGCACAGCGGCAGCAGTCGTGGTCAAAACCAGTTGAACATCAAATCTGGGGGTGTTTCCTTTGGCCTTTGGCCAGGCGGTGGTATAATTCAGCCGGAAGGAAGGTATCGGATGCCCGTCAATTTGTCCGTGCGGCCTCGCCGCCGGCGAGGCCAGCTTATTTTGTGGTTAATCGGGGCCTTGCTGCTGCTGGCCGGCCTGATCATATGGTCGCGTGACTGGTGGCCTGAGCAGGTCCTGGCCGATTTAGGTGACGAGCTAACCCAACACGCGCCCCAGTTGACCTCTGCGCTGCCCCAGGTACAGCCCCTTGAGAATTCGGTCGTTTTGGCCACCTCAACCGTGATGAAAAGCCCCAACAGCCAGGCTTTTACGGCTGAACTCTACTCTGACCAGCCGCAAGGCATCCCCTGGCCAAATGTGGGCGGCCGAGCTAAGGTGGAGAGTTACCGGGTTGAGTATGGCGATACCCTTTGGAGCATCGCCGCCAAGTTTGAATTAGACCTTGACACCCTGCGCTGGTCCAATCCCGACCTGGAACATAACCCGGATGTTCTGGCAGCCGGGGCCGAGCTAATCATTCTACCGGTGCGCGGGGTTTACCACATCATCCAACCCGGCGACCAAATCGAAACTATCGCCGCCAGCTATGGGGTGGCGCCTGCCGATATTACTGACTACCCCCCCAATGCCCTCTATCCGCCTTACAACTTAACCCCCGGGAAAGGGTTGATTGTGCCTTTTGGCCGCAAAGACGCCATTCTCCCCAAACCGTCGCCAGCAATGGAATTTGCCCTGGCCTGGCCTGTCGTTGGCCCGGTGTCGGGCGGCTTTGAGCCGGACCACCCGGCTCTGGACATCAGCGCGCCGTATGGCTCCACTGTCTACGCCGCCGACGCCGGCACCGTCACCTATGCCGGTTGGGCTGAGGATGGCCTTGGTTACACCGTTGTTATCGACCACGGCAACGGCCGGGAAACCTGGTACAATCACCTTAAAGGCACTTTGCTTGAAGCCAGCGGTTATGTTGATCGCGGCACCCCTATTGCCGAGGTTGGCAGCACCGGCCACTCCTCGGCCCCCCATGTCCATTTTGAACTACACCTCAATGGTGAGCCGGTCAACCCTCTGGACTATCTGCCGGATACGCCCCAATAACACAGCCGATGTCGGACCCCTTTTTTTGCCACTCAAATCCGACCTGGTTGCCCAACTGACTTATGTCTAATCCATTCTTGAATCTCCTGGCGCGTTTGGCCGCCCTCCCGGTTCAAACCTGAGGCCCCTGGAGGAGTGGCGTTTTTCATCATTTCGTGATATATTAGACCGAATTTCTGATGTCGATAAATGGCCGACCGTCTAACCCACCTCAAGTCGATATTCGATCAGCCTCAGTAGATCCAATTTTTGCAGAGTGAGGCATCCCTGGATGCCAAACGGGGCCGCACACCTGCGCTGGCGGCGCAGGTGCCAGTGTCTGACGCAAAGCGTGCTGGCTCCTCAAATTTGCATCTACTGAGCCTAACCCGGACAAGCTGCCTTCGGCCAAATAAGGTCAAATAAACCACAAAGAGACATTAAAATTCTTGAAGATTTCCTTTGGATTTCTTCGTGTCCTTTGTGGATAAAATTTTCTTGCTCAATGAGCAAGTTTTTGACTCGCAAGGTACTGAGGAGATTTGATAGATGGACTGGCAAAAATTCAACCCACCGCCAGAAGCGGCGTTACTGCTTAATGAATGTGCGAACCTGGTTGGGATCGACTCGATGGCCGAGTTGCTCGATCTGGCCTGTGGCGGGGCAGGCCGGGATTACTTTGAAGTAGAGTACGAGGTAGTAGGGCGCGGCCCAATCGTTGAGGCCACTGTGGCCCGCGTCCGTAATGGTTTGGCCGTCAATTACCCGGAACCGTATATGCGCCGCCGCGATCCCGATTGTATGGTCATTGCCGACGAGTTGCCCACCGACAAACCAACCTTCAAAGGGCGGTTTGGTTATGAGTTTGACCGCCTGCGCGCCGAAACATTGGCCTGGCTCAAAACACAGCCCTTGGTGGCCTTCGGCCTGGTGGCCGGAAAGCCGGGTCTGGGGGTGGATTGCCTGGTCATTGCGCCAGCCAATGCCGGTTTCTTTGCCTTTGGCCTGGCCTTGCTCCAGGGCTTCATTCCCGATGGCGACATCCCCGAAACTTTTCAGCCTGAAGCGGTGATTTACGTGGCCCCCCCCTTCCGCCATACCCATTTCAACGGCAAACAGGTGGTGGTGCATCAGCGCCGCCAGGGGCTGCACGAAATGTTTTCCTACAACCTCTATCCCGGTCCCAGCGCCAAAAAGGGGATTTACGGCGTGCTGATCAACCTGGGCGAGCGCGAGCAGTGGGTCACCACCCACTGCTCCACCGTGCAGGTCATCACCCCCTACGACAACGTTATCACCCTGATGCACGAAGGAGCCAGCGGCGGCGGCAAAAGCGAAATGCTGGAGCAGGCCCCTCGCGAAGCCGACGGCCGGCTGCTCCTGGGGGTCAACATTGTGACCGAGGAAAAACGCTACCTGGAAATCCCGCGTTCCTGCCGGTTGCGGCCCGTTACCGACGATATGGCTCTGTGCCATCCATCTTTGCAAAACAACCACGGCAAATTAATCGTTACCGATGCTGAAGATGCCTGGTTTGTGCGGATCAACCACATCGATCATTATGGCGCCGATGTCCACCTGGAACAACTCACTGCCCAGGCCCCGGAGCCGCTGCTCTTTTTGAATATCGACGCCGTGCCGCGCAGCCGGGCGCTGATTTGGGAGCACATGCTGGACGCGCCGGATAAACCATGCCCCAACCCGCGCGTCATCATTCCCCGCCGGATCATTCCCGAGATTGTCAACAAACCGGTCGCGGTCGACATTCGCAGCTTTGGCGTCCGCACCCCGCCCTGCACCCAAGATCAGCCCAGCTACGGTATCATTGGCCTGTTCCATTTGTTGCCGCCGGCCCTGGCCTGGCTGTGGCGTTTGGTAGCTCCACGCGGCAATGCGAACCCCAGCATTGTCGACAGCGGCGGTATGAGCAGCGAAGGGGTCGGTTCCTATTGGCCCTTTGCCACCGGCCGGCGGGTTGATCAGGCCAACTTACTGCTGGAGCAGTTTCGCCAATACACGGACACCCGTTATATTTTGTGTCCCAATCAATACGTGGGCGCCTGGCGCGTTGGCTTTATGGCTCAGTGGGTGGCGCGCGAGTATCTGGCTCGACGCGGCGTGGCTCCCTTCTCGCCGGAACAGCTTCGCCCGGCCCGCTATCCCCTGCTTGGTTACGCTCTCCATCAACTGCACGTCGAAGGGCGGATGATCGCTCGCTGGTTCTTGCAAGTTGATACCCAGCCGGAGGTGGGTGAAGCGGCTTACGATCAGGGCGCGGCTATCCTGTACGAATTCTTCCGCCTTTGCCTGGCCGATTTTCAGACCCCGGATCTGGCTCCGTTGGGCCGCCAGATCATCGAATGTTGTCTGGATGGCGGCGCAGTTGAGGATTACGAACGGCTCATTCCAGCCTGAGGAGCTGCTTTATGGTGATGATGTTGGTTCGTATCCTCGCCCTGGCCGTCCTGTCGCTGTTGGGCTGGCTCATCTTTAGACCGCTCCGGCTCAAGCCGTTATCTTCGGCCAGGCCCCAACCGGTGACGGACTACAACACCGCCCTCCAACGAGTCGAAGCCCTCCGGCTCAGGGATAGCAGAGATGTTCAGCCGTTGTGTCGCCTGGAGCTGCTGACCCACGGCCATCAGGTGGATCAGGCCATTGTTTTCTGGCACGGCTTCACCAGTTGTCCCCGCCAGTTTCACGACCTGGGCCAGATTTTTTACGAGTTGGGTTACAACGTCCTGATACCTCGTTTGCCCCACCACGGCCTGGCCGACCGCCTGGGGCCGGACCAACTTCACCTGACCGCTGAGGAGATTGTCGCTTTAACCAACGAGGTGGTTGACCTGGCCCACGGTCTGGGCAAACAGGTCACCGTGGCCGGCTTCTCCGCCGGGGGGGTGTTGGCCGGTTGGGTAGCCCAGCACCGGCCCGACGTGGCTCGGGCGGTCATCATTGCTCCGTCCTTTGCTTTGAAAGTCATTCCGCTGCCCCTGGCGACTCTGGCGGCGAGGCTGCTGTTAACCTGGCCCAACACGTTTCAGTGGTGGGATCCCCACCTCAAAACGCAAGCGTTGGGGCCGTCTTACGGCTACTGGCGCTTCTCTACCCGTGCTCTGGGGCAGATCCTGCGGTTGGGGCTAGCGGTGCGCACCGCGGCCCGGCGAACCGGGCCGGCGGTTGGCTCGATCCTGGTGGTGACCAACCACAACGATTGGGCCGTCCACAACGTCCTGACGGCCGAGATTGTGGCTCATTGGCGCAGCCACGGCGGCCAGGTGCAGAGCTACGAATTTGCGGCTGAACTCAACTTGCTGCACGACCTGCTCCCACCGGAGCACCCGCGCCAGCGGGTTGATCTGGTTTATCCGATTCTGGTTGATTTGATAACCGGACTGGGAGGAGTAGCCGTTGCGATTTGAGGAGGACAAGCGTGAGCCAAAATTTTGAGCCGGGGCAAAGGCGCCGGGTGACCTCGGCCTATCAAGCGGCCTATCCTGATCCACTGGTCATCAAAATTGGCGAGAGATTGCAGATCAGCGATCGGGCCACTGACTGGCCAGGTTGGCTGTGGTGCACCAATGAGGCGGGTAAGAGCGGCTGGGCGCCGGCGTCGTATGTTGACCGGCGCGAGCGGATCGGCCTGGCCCGCCGGGATTATGACGCGACCGAGCTTTCGGCTGAGGTGGGCGAAGAATTGGTGGTTGGTTACGAAGAAAGCGGCTGGTTGTGGTGTACCAACCGGGCCGGGCAAAGCGGCTGGATACCGGCTGACAATGTGGAATAAGGCTGCCCATCCTTTGAAGGCGCGGTCCGCTATTGTTGGTCGTCTCCTGCTGATTGTCGCCGGGCTGCTGCTGCCCCTATTGCTGCTGGAACTTGGCGTGCGGCTGGCCGGTTTGGCTCCGCCGCCGCAGCCAAACCCGGCCATCTGGGTGCCCCACCCCTTAATGGGCTGGTGGCACATTCCCTACAGCGGCGGCATCTTCCACAGCGATTATAACGAGTTCGAAACCGAGGTCCGCATCAATGCTCGCGGCCTGCGCGACCGGGAAATCGGCTACGACAACCCTGACGGCGCGGTGCGGATTTTGGCCCTGGCCGACTCGTTTGGTGAGGCCCTGCAAGTCGAGTTGGCCGATACCTATGTCAAGCAGTTGGAGCAACTGCTGACCGACTCGCTGGGGCGGCCGGTGGAGGTGCTCAATGCCGGGGTGGGCGGTTGGGGCACCGACCAGCAGGCGATTTTTTACGTGGCCGAGGGCTTCCGTTACAACCCGGACGTGGTGCTGCTGGCCTTTTTTATCCGCAACGATGCGGTCAACAATTACGGTCCGTTGGAAATCGCTCGAAACGGCGGGCGGCAGCAGAAGGAGTTTTTTACCCTCGCAACCGACGGCACATTGGTGCCGCCGCCGGTGCAGGCCGAGTTGCAAGCTCAAGCCAATCTGACGTCCGGTCCCCAGGGCAACCCGGTTGCTGCTGAGGCCGGCGAAGCGTCCCCGCCGTTGTTGCCGCTGGCCGATACGTTATGGCGCTGGTCGGCCCTGTACCGCTTTATGATGCCCTACTTGCGGGATATCCCGGCCGTGGTCCAGCGAGTCGGCCCCAGCGGCCTGCTCGGCGGCGAGGCGGTTATCCGGGCGACCAATCCGGCCACCCCGATCCCGTTCTTCGTCTACCAGTCGCCGCCGGACGCGGAATTTGCGGCCGCCTGGACTTTGACTGAAGCGATTATCCTACGCTTGCGGGATGAGGTGGCGCAGCGTGGCTCAACATTAGCGGTGGTCCTGATCGCCGCGCCGGAGCAGCTCTACCCGGCCGAGTGGGAGCGGACGGTGGCAGCCAATCCGGCTTTGCAGCAGCTCAATTTGGACCTGGAGTCCCCCAACCGGCGGCTGGGCCGGTTCTTGGAGTCGGCCGGCATTCCCTACCTGGATTTGTTGCCGGTTTTCCGGGCTGCGGCGGCTCAACCCGGCGCCCCACGACTCCATTTTCGCCACGACCAACATTGGACCGAGGCCGGTCACCGGCTGGCGGCTGAAGCGATCCATAAATTCTTGCTGGCTGAACTGGCCGATGAGTTGAAGTGAAGACAGTTTACCCGGTGCAGCATCTCTCCGTGAAACGTAAAACGTGAAACGTGAAGTGTGAAACGTGAATCCGGTTATTTTTGCCCTCGTGTTTCACGTTCCCCCAGCGGTGTTGTATAATGCCCTGCACACAGAAAAACAAATTACAAATCGCAAATTGCAAATTGCAAATCCTGTCGCTTCGTTTCGGGCCAGGTGTCACAAATCACAAATCGTCAATCGTCAATCGTAAATCCTATGGATCAATCGCACATCAGAAACTTTTGTATCATCGCCCATATCGACCACGGCAAAAGCACCCTGGCCGATCGACTGCTGCAAATCACCGGAACCATCTCGGAGCGGGAGATGCAGCAGCAGGTCCTCGATGGGATGGAACTGGAGCGGGAAAAGGGCGTTACCATCAAGGCGTCGGCGGTGCGCATGGACTACACCGCGGCCGACGGCCAGACCTACCAACTGAATCTTATCGATACCCCCGGCCATGTCGATTTTACCTACGAGGTCAGCCGGGCGTTGGCCGCCTGCGAGGGCGCCATTCTGGTAGTCGATGCCACCCAGGGCATCGAGGCCCAAACTCTGGCCAACCTCTACCTGGCTTTGGATTATAATCTGGAAATCGTGGCCGTGGTCAACAAGATCGACCTGCCCTCGGCCCGGCCCGACGAAGTGGCCCAGGAGATCGAAGACCTGTTTGGCCTTGACGCGGCCGACGTGCTGCCGGTTAGCGCCAAAACCGGCCTCGGGGTGGAGGCGCTGCTGGAGCGGCTGGTGGAGCGGATTCCGCCCCCGGCCGGCCAGCCGGAGGCGCCGTTACGGGCCTCGATTTTTGACAGCCATTACGATGCCTATAAAGGGGTGATTGCTTACGTGCGGGTGGTCGATGGCCGGCTGCAACAGGGGGACGACCTCTACTTGATGGCCACCGAGCGTAAGGTTGAGCCGTTGGAAATAGGCGTTTTCCGGCCCGGCCTGCAACCCATTGATTGTTTGTATACCGGTGAAGTGGGCTATGTCGCCACCGGCCTGAAGACAATTCGGAATGTGCGGGTCGGTGATACAATGACCACTCCGCCGGCCGCGTCCCTTTCGAAAGGGGGGGAGGTAGGGGGAGTAAAAGCTCTACCCGGCTATAAGCCGGTCAAACCGATGGTCTTTGCCGGCTTCTACCCCACCGAAGCCGAAGATTATAATCTGCTCAAAGACGCGCTGGAGAAGTTGCAGTTGAACGACGCCTCGCTGGTCTACCAGCCGGAAACCAGCCAGGCCCTCGGTTATGGCTTCCGCCTGGGCTTTCTGGGACTGTTCCATATGGAGATCATCCAGGAGCGGTTGGAGCGAGAATATGACCTGGACCTGTTAGCCACCTCGCCCAGCGTGGAGTACCAGTTGGTCAAGACCAACGGCGAAACCATCTTGATTGACAATCCGGCCGAGATGCCGGATCCGACCTTTATCGAATCGGTGGCCGAACCGTGGATGCATCTCAGTATTTACACGCCGGCTGACTATATCGGGGCGATCATGGATATCACCACCCGCCGGCGGGGCGAGTTCATCAAAATGGAATATCTGGATGAAACCCGGCTGCTGATGGATTATTATCTGCCGCTGTCGGAGATGATTGTGGATTATTACGACCAGCTCAAGAGCGCCACTCGCGGTTATGCCTCGCTGGATTACCGGCTGGAGGGTTACCGGGTGAGCGACCTGGTCAAGCTGGAGGTGCTGGTTAACGGCGAGCCGGTCGATGCCCTGAGTGTGATTGTCCATCGCGATCAGGCTTACCCGCGCGGCCAGAAGTTGATCAGCAAACTCAAGGAGGTTATTCCCCGGCAGCAGTTTGTGGTGCCGATTCAGGCGGCTGTCGGCAAAAAAGTCATCAGCCGGGCCAACGTGCAGGCCCTGCGCAAGGACGTGCTGGCCAAATGCTACGGGGGGGATATTACCCGCAAACGCAAATTGCTGGAAAAACAGAAGAAGGGCAAGAAGCGGATGAAGATGGTCGGCAGCGTGGAAATTCCGCAAGAAGCGTTTATGTCGGTGTTGCGCTTGGGCGAAGATTAGGTTGGCATCACCGGACTTGACCGCGCCTGGTTGCCTGACTAGCCGGGTTGTTCGGTCGATTTGGAAATGTGGATTAGAATGTATATAATAATCAATATATTTATGAGGATGACCGATGAAAACAATCCAAATGACCATTGATGAGTCGTTGCTGGCTGAGGTCGATCAACTCATTGAATCTCTGGATACAACTCGATCTGCTTTCATTCGTGAAGCCTTACAGTTGGCTTTGCAGCGACACAAGATTAAAGAATTGGAGCGAAATCAGGCCGAAGGTTATGCCCGTTACCCGGTGGAACCCGGTGAGTTTGACATTTGGATGGATGAACAGGCCTGGGCTGAAGCATGAAACGGGGTGAAGTAAGGTGGTACACTTTCAAACCGCCAGACAAGCGGTGTCCCGTATTGATCTTGACCCGCGACTCGGCCATTGGCTTTTTAAATGCGCTAACCATTGCCCCGATTACCTCAACCATTCGGCATATACCCTCTGAAGTTTTCTTGAGTCGTGCTGACGGCTTGTTCACCGAATGCGCCATAAATTTGGATAATCTCCAGACCGTCCCCAAATCAAATATCGGCGAGTTGATTGCTTACCTCTCGCCCGAACGGATGGAGGAGGTCGAACGGGCAGTCAATTTTGCGCTGGGGTTTGACTTGTTACTTTGGTATGAGAGGAGTGAGCAATGGCGATAAGAACTGTAGTTGATCCCCGTCTGGCCGACCTGTCTCTGCCCATCAGCGGGGAGAAGTTGTTTGCGTTAGGCGATATTGGGCCGGCCGAATTAATCAAAGGAAAAATTGTACCTATGTCGCCGACAGGACATTTGCATGGTTTTGTTGAAATCAATATCGGCGGGTTATTGCGCCAGTTCGTCCAGCGGCATAAATTGGGACGAGTGATGGGGGGCGAAGTGGGGCTATACACCCGGCGCAACCCTGATACGGTCCGCGCCGCCGACGTGCTTTTTATTTCTCATGAACGGTTGGCCCAGGTACAGTCTACAAGTTATCTTGATGTCGCCCCGGAGTTGATTGTCGAGATTCTCTCCCCCGACGATTCTTGGAGCGGGTTGATGGAAAAATTAGAGGAGTATTTTTCCATTGGGGTGCAACTGGTGTGGTTGGGTTGGTTGACCCGCGCCGGCAGCAGGTGTTTGTCTATCGTTCTCTAACCAACGTGGAACAACTGACGGTTGAGCAGGAGTTATCCGGCACCCCGGTTTTGCCCGATTTCTGCATCGAGGTGGCGGAACTGTTTGCCGCCGAGTAATTTGAAATAATCTCACTGATAAAGGAGCAACTCCCTTGCACCAAAAATTGACCACCCTCGCAGCTAGACTCAAAGACATCCATAACCTGCACTGCGCTGAGGCGGTGTTGGGCTGGGATCAGCAGGTCTACATGCCGCCGGGCGGGGCCGAAGCCAGGGCCGAGCAACTGGCCACGCTCAGCAAAATTGCCCACCAAATGTTTACCACGCCTGAGATCGGCGCGCTCCTGGACGACCTGGCCCAGGCTGATTTTGAGTACGACTCGAACGAAGCCAGCCTGATTCGGGTGGTCAGGCGTGACTACGACAAAGCCTGCAAGCTGCCGCCGGCGCTGGTTGAAGAGATGAGCCGGACCTTCTCGCTGGGCCAACAGATTTGGACCAAAGCCAGGGCTGAGAAAGATTTTGCTCAATTTCAGGATATCCTAACCAAGATCGTCGATTTGAATATCCAGAAGGCCGAAGCCTACGGCTACGAAGATCGGATCTATGATGCCTTGCTCGATGAATACGAGCCGGGCATGAAGACAGCCGAAGTCAACCAGGTTTTTGATGAGATCAAGGCCGAGCTGGTGCCGCTGGTGAAGGCTATCGCCGGGCGATTGGACGCCGTGGATGACTCCTGCTTGAAACAGGATTTTGACGAAACGGCCCAGTGGGATTTTGGGTTGATTCCGCTCAAGGCCATCGGTTTTGACCTGGAGCGGGGCCGGCAGGATAAATCGGTCCATCCCTTCACCACCAACTTCTCCATCAACGATGTCCGCATCACTACCCGGGTGCAGCGGGATATGTTTCCGTCGGCTCTGTTTGGCACGCTGCACGAAGGGGGGCACGCCCTCTATGAGCAGAACAGCGCCCTCGAGTTGGAGGGCACTTTTCTGACCGGCGGCACATCTCTGGGCGTGCACGAGTCACAGTCGCGCTTGTGGGAAAACGTACTGGGCCGCAGCTGGGAGTTCTGGCAATACTACTATCCCCGATTGCAAGAGTTCTTCCCGGCACAGTTGGGCCGGGTCGAGCAGGAAGATTTCTACCGGGCCATCAACAAAGTCTCGCCCTCCTTCATCCGGGTCGAGGCCGATGAGGTTACTTACAATTTACATATTTTTCTCCGTTTTGAATTGGAGCAGGAGTTGGTCGAGCAGCGACTCAAGGTAGCTGATTTGCCGGAGGCCTGGAACGCCAAAATGGAGGCCTATCTGGGACTGACTCCGCCTCATGACGCGTTTGGCGTTTTGCAGGATATTCACTGGTCTGGGGGAAGTATTGGTTACTTTCCCACGTATACGCTGGGCAATGTGTTGTCGCTGCAATTCTATGACCGGACTCTGCAGGACATCCCCGATTTGCCGGATCAGTTTGCCCACGGCGAGTTTGGGGCCTTGCTGGCCTGGTTTAGAGACAAAATCCACCGCCACGGCCGCAAATTTACAGCCAACGAGCTGATCGAGCGAGTTACCGGCGCAAAGCGAATTCAAGCAGCCCCATACCTCAACTACATTAAACGGAAGTTTGGTGAGATTTATGAGTTGTAACTTGGGTGGATGGGTGGTTAGTTAGTTAGTTAGTTTGTTTGTTGGCTGGTTTTACTCGTTCCCAAATCTCAGTTTGGGAACGAGTAAGAGTAAGGTTGGTGGGTTAGTTGGCTGGCTGGTTGAGATCAACAACTCGTGAAAAAACCTTTGCTGGTGATTGTTGGCCCAACGGCCGTCGGTAAGACCGCGCTAGCCATTCAGTTGGCCCAGGAATTTGCGGGCGAGATCGTTTCGGCCGATTCCAGGCAAATTTATCGCGGGCTTGATATTGGCGCCGACAAGTCCACGCTGCAACAGCGCGCCGTAGCGCCTCATCATTTGCTGGATGTGGTTGACCCTGATGAGGTTCTCAGCCTGGCCCAATTTCAAGAGCTGGCCTACGGGGCCATCGAGTCGATTCAGGCGCGCCAGCGCCTGCCTCTTCTGGTTGGTGGAACCGGCCAGTGGCTCTGGGCCGTGGTGGAAGGCTGGGGTGTGCCCCGGGTGCCGCCTGATGCCCGCTTGCGGGCCGAACTCGAAGCCGAGGCGGCCAGGGTTGGCCGGGCGGCGCTGCACGCCCAATTAGCCGCAGTCGATCCCGAGGCCGCTCAAAAGATCGACCCGCGCAACCTGCGGCGGGTCATCCGGGCGCTGGAAGTCTATCGGCAAACCGGCCGGCCCATCAGCCAACACCAACGCAAGCAAGCGCCGCCGTATCAAATATTGATCATCGGCCTGACCCGCCCCCGCCAGGAACTTTACCGCCGGATTGACCAACGAATCGAGCAGATGATGGCACGGGGTCTGTTAGCGGAGGTTGAACGGCTGGTTGAGGCCGGCTATGGCTGGCAGCAGCCGGCGATGTCGGGGTTGGGCTATCGTCAAATTGGACAATTTTTACGCGGCGAGGTCACGCTGGCCGAAGCAGTGGCCTTGATCAAAAAAGAAACCCGCCGCTTTGTGCGGCAGCAGTACAATTGGTTTCGGTTAGCCGACCCCCGCATCAGCTGGTTTGAACTGGCCGGCGAACCGGTTGAGCCGGTTGAGCCGATCAGGCAACTGATTATGACTCGCCTGTACCCCCAAGAGGCTTGAGGAGGGGGCGATAGTTACTTCAGAGTCAAAACCCGTTCACCCAGGTGGCTGTTATCCAGGGGGAGGGTAACATAGAAGGTGGTGCCCTGCCCCGGTTCGCTATCTACGCAGATTTCGCCCCCGCACACTTCCACCATGCCTCGGGCGATGGCCAGACCCAGGCCAATGCCGCCGTATTCCCGGGTCAAGGATTTTTCTACCTGGTAAAACCGGTCGAAGATCCGATTGAGTTCATTTTTGGGGATGCCAATCCCGGTATCGCTAATCGCCATGAGCGCCTGGTTGCCCTGAGCTTTGGCCTCAAAGGCTATTTGGCCGTTTGGCGGCGTAAATTTAATGGCGTTGTGCAGCAAATTCATGATGATCAAATCCAGTTTTTGCCGGTCAGCGATCATCGGCGGAAAGTCGGCGGGGATAGTTACCTGCAAATCCAGCCCCTTTTCGGCAATCAGCAACGACATATCTTGCACGATATCGTGGAGCACGTAGTGCAGGTCCAGCTCTTCGTTGCTGAGAGAAATTTTGCCGCTTTCCAAATGTTTCAGGTTGAGCATATCCTCAATGAGCGAGCGCAACCGCAGCGCATTACGCGTAATCTTTGCTACATACTCTCGCTGCAAGCCCGACAAATCCTCCTCAAGGACCGAGCTATAGCCAATCAAAATAGCCAGAGGGGTGCGGAGTTCGTGAGCAGCAATGTTGATGAACTCACTTTTCATGTGATCGAGCATTTGTAACTGCTGGTAAGCCTCTTGAATTTGGGTGAAGAGCCGGGCATTTTCCAGGGCAATACTGGCCTGGCCTGAAAGTACGGTCACAAAATCAAAATCGCTCAGCGAAAATTCGGCTGCCCGGTGGGCCAGGGTGAGCACTCCATAATTCTTGCTTTGCGATTTTAGCGGCGTGGCCAGCGCGGTTTGCATGTTCGTTCGTTTGAGAATTTGGTCGGACAGGGAGTTGTCGACCTGAGTCCGGCTCAAGGCCACTTGTTCCCCTCTTGTTTGGGCCAATTCGGCCAGTTGCCGGTAAGCCTCGTTTGCTTCTGGGTTGATCTGATCTGCTGTACGGGGATGAAAATGGATTTTGAGGTTATCCCCATCAAAAATGTGGATCATCGCTGCATCGGCCTCGGTTTCTTTTTGAGCAATCTCCAGCAGCCGGTTCAGCAACTCGTTCACCTCCATCGTCTTCATCAGCGTTCGATTTAGCTCAAAGAGGGGTATCAGCGAGTGCAAGCGGAAATTTTCTTTGCGTAGACGCTCGGCCTCCAGGGCCTTGGCAATGACGATACTCAATTCTTTTGGGGTAAAAGGCTTGGTGATAAATTCGTCAACGCCAAGTTTGAGCGCTTCAATCACCATGTCGATGGTGCTATAGCCGGTCATCGTCACGCAGATGATCTGCGGATCAGCTTTCTTGAGGGTTTGGGCAATTTCCAGCCCATCCATCCCCGGCATTTTGATATCGGTTAGCAGTAAGTCAAAACGCTCTTGCCGGGCAATATCGATGGCTTCAAAGCCGTTACGAGCAGTCTTTACCTGGAATCCATCAAAGGTCAATACCCGGTAACACAAGTCGAGGACGTCGGCTTCATCATCTACGATAATGATTTTTTCACTCGGCATGCGAGGGCTTCTCCTATTTGGCGTTGGGAGTTAAGGGCGACGCTGCTGGCCTGCGAAAAATTGACCTTAGCCAATTATACCATTGGGCCAAAAGTGTGTAAACACTAATAGTTAGTTATCCGGGACTTATTCGGATAGATCAAGGTTGCGGTCGGCAAGCCTGACTGCTTATTCTCGGATGGCTTGTCTGATCCGGTAGGCCAGATCGCCAAAGGCTTGGGTATACTCGATGCCTCTAGGTCTGGGGCGGGGCAAATCAACGGTGAACTCAGCCGAAATGGTGGCCGGACGCGGGCTGAGAACCAGCACCCGGTCGGCCAGGAAAACCGCTTCGCGAATATTGTGGGTAACCATAATCGCCGTCAGAGCTTGACTTTCCCAGATTTGGAGCAGTTTCTGATTCAGTCGTTCGCGGGTGAGGGCATCCAGCGCCCCAAATGGCTCGTCGAGGAGCAAGAGACGGGGTTGCTGCACCAGGGCGCGGGCGACGGCCACCCGTTGTTCCATTCCTCCTGAAAGCGCTTTTGGATAAGCCGAGGCAAACTCACTCAGTCCCACCAGCGCCAGAGCTTCAGAGACCCGCCGTTCGGCTTTGCTGGCCGGCATAGCCTGAATCTGAAGCGGCAGCAAAACATTCTCCTGGACCGTGCGCCAGGGCATCAGGTTGGGCTTTTGGAACACAATCCCAATTTCCGGATCAGGTTTGGTCAAAGGCTCCCCCCCCCACCAGACCTGTCCCTTGTTGGGCGGCAAGAGACCCCCCAATATTTGCAGCAACGTGGTTTTGCCGCACCCTGACGGACCGACAATACAGAGAAACTCACCGGCCGAAACGGACAGATTGATGTTAGCCAGGGCTACCAACCCCCCATTGACCGTGGCGAATGTCTTATAAAGAGCCTTGGCTTGCAAAATCGACGAGGTCACGACAGCCTGAACTACTGAGACTCAATGAATTGGTTGGTAAATAGCTTGTCTAGCTCAACCGGCTTGTCAAGGAGACCGGTCTCCAGCATAAAATCTACTGAGTCCTGCCACGCCTGGGGATTTGAACGGCCCAGTTGCTCACTTTGCCAGAGCTTTATCGAGTCTGCCAATACCTGGCGCTGGGTGGCTGCCTTCTCATCGGTCATCTCGGGAATGACTCGCCGGGTAATCGCAAAGGCCTCGTCGGGGTTGGCCATTGCCTCGGCCACCCCACGCAGAGTCGCCCGCACCATGCGCTGTACCAAATCGGGCTTCTCGGCGATGAGTTTTTCGCCGACCACCAGGCCGTTTGAAACCAGATCGATGTAGTCGGAAACCTGAATCACGTCAACCTCAATACCTTCGTTGCGCAGTTGATTTGGCTCATTGGCAATGTAGATAACCGCGGCATCTACCAGGTTCTGCTGAACCGCGGCGGCCTGGGTGAAACCAATTTCCTTCACAGTTACGCGGGTTTCGTCAATGCCGGCGGCGTGAACCAGCGCCTTCCAGCCGATGAAGCTGGCCCCATAGAAGCCCGGCAATCCCACTGTTTTGCCGGCCAGATCTTCTGGTTTATGGATTCCCTTTGAGCTGGGGGCCATCAACGCTACCGGGTAACGTTGGTACCATTTCATCACATAAGTAATCGGCAGCCCCTGCGCCCGGGCCAGGATTACCTGATCCCCGCTGGCAATGGCAAATTCACGCTCACCCTGCGCGGCCAGAGCCACAAAATCGTTCTCAAAGCCATATTGAATCTCCACCTCGAGACCTTCGGCGGCGTAGTATCCTTTCTCCTGGGCTACGTACAAGGGCGCAAATTGAACATCGGGAATGTAGCCAATGCCTAATCGAACTTTTTGTAATTCTTGGGCTGCTTCAGTTGGCGCGGCCGCAGGACTCGCCCCGCAGGCGGTTAAAAATGAAACAATAACGATGATCAAACCAAATCTGAACCATGTGGAACTCATATTTCTTCAAAACTCCTTGTCAAAAAGGTTTATTCACGCCAGGCCAGGAGCCATTTTTCCAGGCCGTTGACGATTAAATACAAAATGAGCGAGATGGTGGCCAGGGTGATGAGCGCGGCGAACATCAGCGGTGTATCGAACAAGCCCTTGGCCAGATTGATCAGGTAACCCAGCCCCCGGTCAGCGCCGACAAACTCGCCAACCACGGCTCCAATCACCGAGAGAGTCACGCCAATTTTAAGACCACCCAGCAGTACCGGCATGGCCGCCGGTATTTCCAACAGCCTAAAAGTTTGCCAGCGATTAGCCCGCAGCGAGCGCATCAGCGTTTTCAGCCCCTCGTCTACCGAGCGGATGCCAACGATCGTATTGACCAGAACCGGGAAAAACACCACCAGCGCACAGATCAGGACTTTACTCAATTTACCCGACCCAAACCAAATAATTAATAGCGGGGCAATAGCAATCGCCGGTATTGACTGGGAAGCGACGATATAGGGCCCGGCCAGCCGCTCCAGCAGGGGACTTTTGGCTAAGAGATAACCCAGGATCGTCGCCGTGGTTAAGCCGAGCGCCAGACCCCCCATTATTTCCAGCACGGTGGCCTGGGTGTGGTGCCAGAGTAGCCCGCTGGCCGCAGTGTCACGCATTTTGTGAAACACGGTCAGCGGATCCGGCAAAATAAAGTTTGGATAATCGCCAATGACGGTGATAAGAGCCCAGGCGCTAATGACTAAAACGGTTCCGGCTGGAATGGCGGCTAATTCCAGGCTATATTTTTGCCACCAACTCGATTTGCTTCCGCTCCGGCGCCGGATTAGATATAACATTGATGAATGAAATACTTTTAGCATGTCCTCACTGACCTTCCCTACTTTGCCGGACAATTTTCTACTGACTCCTCGTCAAATTGGAGATCCAAAAAAACGCCCCGACTGCTGCAATGACAAACATCGGGGCTTATCCAACCAGGTAGCCTATCGCCGTGGTGTCCACAGCGTACACCGGGAGACCCCCGCCCAAATTAAGGCGTGCAGAAACTGACCCAATACGCCCAAGGTTATAGGCGTACTGTTCAGGCATCCCCCCGCGCCTGTTTCGTAAAACAAAACCCCCGAAGTATCAATGCATACTTCGGGGGTTGGCTGCTCAGGCGCCAGCTAATCCCAGCCAGCCAATAACGTATTACGGCTGCTGAAAAGCTATACCTTCTCCTATCCGGACTATACCGTCGGCTTCAGAGTTGCACTGAATCGGCGCCAGTTGATTTGCTGGCGTTCGCGGGCTGAGCTACTTACGGTAGCCTCACCGCCGATCGGGAATTGCAATCGTCAAACTGTAATGATTGCTCACCCTGCCCCGAAGGTTTTCTATTTATTTTGTTGATTCTAAATTATAGTGAATCCCGCCTAAAAAGTCAACATTGGTGAATGGTTTCACGAACTCTTGGTCAGGACGCAATTCGGACCGGCTAAAGGCCGCCGGCCTGCACCACAAACGTGGCCGTGCTGACGACCTGTCCATTTACTTCCAGTGTAACCTGGTAGGGGCCTGGCTGGAATCCCCCCGTTGGGCTGTAGTAGACCCAGGCTGTGCCGCTGGTGGTATAGTCTTCGGGCCAGGTGTCGCTAAAAACACCCAATTCGGTATCGCCCCACACCCAGCGATGACTCCACGGCGTGCCGGCTTCGATCCGGGCAAAATCAAAAAAGAGATAGATCGGTTCAGAGCCGGGAGCAAACGAAGTGCCGACCTGGGCCGGTTGGCTATCTTCAGTAATACTGTGGGCCAGGCGCAGATTGGTAAAAGGACTGCCGGCGGCAATGACCGGCGGCCCGGGTGTGGGCAGCGGCACCAGGGTCGGCGTATCGGTCGGAATAGCGGTTGGACCGGATGTGGCCGTGGGCAAAGTTGCCGGCGCGGTGGCTGTGGCTGTGGCCTCAAGCACTACCTCCGCCTGGACCGGGGTAGCGGTAGACACAGGCAGTGGGGTGGCTGCCGGCAGTTCAACCAGGGCTGGAAGATTGGCCGGTTGGGCCAGACTCCATAAGAATACTGCCCCAAAACCCAGGATCAACAATAAAATAATCCCGAATACGCCCACCAAAATCCACAGCCAGGGTCGTTTCCAAACCGGCGTTGCTATCTCGACCCCGGCCGCTTTCATTTGGGCCACGGCTGCGGCCGGCGCCCGAATCGGGGCAGTTCCCTCGATGGCTACGGCCAGGGCGCGGACAAATTCGGCCCCGGTGTTGTAACGCAGCTCCAGCCCTTTGGACAACATGCGCCCAATAGTTTCACTCAACGAGATCGAAATGCCGGGATTGACCAGGTGCAAGGGCCGGGGTTGCTCATAGGCCTGGGCATGCAGTACCGCCGCCGGAGAACCGGTAAACGGCGGCTCTCCGGCCAACATCTGGTAGCACAGGATGCCCAACGAATAGTAGTCAGACTGGCGCGTGGCGCCCTGACCATGCACCCGTTCCGGGGCCATAATCTCCGGGGTGCCAACGGCAAAGCCCTGTTTAACCAGGCTGGTCCCGTGCATGGCCATCGTCTGGCCAAAATCGGCTACGATCACGTGATCGTTGGCGCCAACGTAGACGCGGCTGGCCGACAGGTCACCGTGGGTAATGGATTTTTGGTGGGCGTAATCCAGGGCCGCGGCAATCTGGCGGGCAATCGTCAGCATCCGCTGCGGGGCAAAGGGTCCCTCCTCTTTGATAACTTGCGCCAGCGGCCGGCCATCGATCAATTCCCGAACCAGATACATCGTCTCGCCCTCCTGGTTAACCTCATACGTGCGGACGATGTTGGCGTGCTCTAACTTGACCGCCTGCCGGCCCATATCTTTGAACCGGCGTACAAACAGTTGGTCAAAGGTAAATTGGGGCGCGACAATCTTGATGGCCACAATGGCCTGATCGGATTTTCGCCGCCCTTCGTAAGTAATCGTTAAATCCCCGCGCCCAATTTCTTCGTCGAGGATGTAATCTTCAAGCTGAAGTTCTACCGTTGTTGTCATCCCTGCTCCGTTGTTAACTCACAAATCGCGCCAGGCCGGGACTCCGGCCAGAGCAGTCGCTTGCTTAATCGCAGTGACAATCGCCTGGCTGGTGGCTTCGGCTGCGTAAGCGCCGATGAGATTCACATCGGCAGGCTGACCCTGGCCGGTCGCCAAAGCGAAGATGGTGTCGCCGTCAAACATGGTGTGGGCCGGGCGAATGACCCGGGCCAGGCCGTCGTGGGCCATTTGCGCCACCTTATTCACTGCCTCTTTCGACAGTGTTGCATTGGTGGCCACCACCCCAATAACGGTGTTACCGCCGCCGCTGAAGCTTGGCGTCATCTCCTTCAGAAAGTGCATGGTATCTGCAAATCCGCCTTCTGGCAACTTTCGCGCTCCGGCCAAAATCCGGCCGGAGGCCGGGTCGATGACATCGCCCCAACAATTGACCGCACATAGCGCGCCCACCAACAAGCCCTGCCCGACTTCAATGACGGCTGTACCCAGGCCGCCTTTCATTTGGGCCGTTGGCCCCAAGATTTTGCCAACCGTGGCCCCGGTTCCGGCTCCCACCGTTCCAACCTGCTCCGGCCCGGCATGATTGACGGCCGCCTGGCAGGCGGCGTAGCCCATGGCCGCGTCGGGCCGGCGATCAGCCCGGCCGATGGCCAGATCAAATAGAACTGCGGCCGGCACAATCGGTACCCGGGCAATGCTGGTTTCAAAGCCAATGTGCTGCTCTTCCAGCCAGCCGAGCACCCCGTCGGCCGCAGCCAGGCCAAAGGCGCTGCCGCCGGTGAGTAAGACGGCGTGCACCCGCTCGACCAGGTGCAATGGGCGCAATAGATCGGTTTCGCGGGTGCCGGGGGCGCCGCCGCGCTGGTCAACTCCGCCAACGGCACCCTCCGCCGTAAGCACCACCGTGCAGCCGGTGGCAGCCTCAAAATCCTGGGCGTGGCCTACTCGCAAGCCCGGTATCGCGTTAAAGGCAATTGCCATAATATCCTCCAAATTATACGCTCAATGGTGATTTTCCTTGTCTCAAATCTTTTCTGGTAAAATTCATAAGCTCTTGTTATAATCAGCCGTTCAAACTTCTGGCAGCGCGGTAACGAGAATGAACATGATTTGTTGGTTTCGCTTGCGGTTGGTTAGTTGGATGAACAGCCAACCAGCAAACTAACCAACAAACCAACAAACCAACAAACCAACAAACCAACTAACCAACAAACCAACTAACCAGCTATTTTCAAGGGAGGGTAAGGTTGTCGCCATCACTCATTTTAATCTTGGGCGGCGCTCGCAGCGGCAAGAGCGACTACGCCGAAAAGTTGGCCGGCCGGTTAGGCCGGTGTGTGCTCTATATAGCCACCGCCGAGGCCAGGGACGACGAGATGGCCGGGCGCATTGCCGCCCACCGCCAGGCTCGACCTGCCGATTGGCTGACGTTGGAAGCCCCTCGCCAGGTGGGCGCGGCGCTGGCCGCTGTGGCTGAGCCGGTTGACGTCTTGCTGCTCGACTGCTTGACCTTACTGGTGTCAAATATTATCCTGGCGCTGGAGACAGAGCCGCAGGCGGCCATTGAAGCAGCCGTCTACGAGGAGATCGAGGCGATGGTGGTGGCCCAGCAACGTTTGGGGGCATCGTTGATCGTGGTGTCAAACGAGGTTGGGTTGGGGGTAGTGCCGGCCTATCCCCTGGGCCGGCTTTATCGAGATGTCCTGGGACGAGCCAACCAACGCCTGGCTACCCTGGCCGATCAGGTCCTATTCATGGTCGCCGGTTTGCCGTTGGTGGTCAAATGAAACGATGAGAAAGGTCTAACATGAGTTTAACCGAGACAACTTTATCTGCAAAATTTTCGGCCGTTGGCAAGGGCAAAATTACCAAATCCGTTGGCTACTTCGCTGCCTTCATCGGGTTAGGCCTGGCTGAGGCGGCCCTGGGCCGGACTCTGCCCGGCCTGGCCGAGCACACCCGTACCGCCCTGAGTGAGATCAGCTTTTTATTTGTGGCTCGGGCTGGAGGATATCTGCTGGGCGCTTTATTAGCCGGCCGGCTGTACGACCGGCTGCCGGGTCATTGGGTGATGGCCGGGGTGCTGGTTATGATGGTGTTGATGCTGTTCCTGACGCCGCTGATGCCGTTGCTCTGGTTGTTAACGCTGGTTCTGTTGCTGCTGGGCGTGGCGCAAAGCGCGGTGGATGTCGGCGGCAATACGTTGCTGGTCTGGGTGCACCGTCGCCAGGTAGGGCCGTACATGAACGCCCTTCATTTTTTCTTCGGCGTGGGCGCTTTTTTAAGCCCGGTGATTATTGCTCAGGCTATCTGGCTCAGCGGCGATATTACCTGGGCCTATTGGCTGTTGGCTTTGTTGATTGCGCCGGTGGCGGTTTATGTCTTGTTACTACCCAGCCCTCGCTCTGAAGCGGCCGATCATGATGGCCGCGTTGGCCCGGTCAATTATTTGTGGCTCACCTTGCTGGCGCTCTTCTTCTTTTTCTTTGTGGGGGCCGAAATCAGTTTTGGCGGCTGGATCTACAGCTACGGCCTGGCCACGGGCCTGGCCAATGACACAATGGCGACCTACTTGAATTCGGCCTTTTGGGGCGCATTGACCCTGGCCAGATTGCTGACCATTCCCCTGGCCATTCGACTGCGGCCTCGCCATCTGCTGATGATCGATCTGGCCGGCTCGATCCTGAGTGTGGTCCTGATTTTGCTGTGGCCGCATTCACTAACCGCCCTATGGCTTGGTACCCTCGGCACCGGTTTTTTTCTAGCTTCGATTTTTCCTACGGCCATTTCGCTGGCCGAGCGCAATATGACGGTGACCGGCGCGGTGACCAGTTGGTTTATTGTCGGGGCCAGCCTGGGCTCGATGGCAGTGCCGTGGCTTATCGGCCAGTTGTTCGAGTCGGTCGGGCCGCAGGTGATGATGCTGAATATTCTGGTCGTCTTGATCCTGGCGACCGTGATCTTCGTTGTGCTGATTCGCAGCCTGCCGGGTCGCCGGCCGGCCGAACCGGCGGAGAGTTGAGGTCAGGATGCTCTCTTTAAGCCTGGCTCGACAATTAAAGGCGGCGGGTTTGGCCTGGACGCCGGCCAAAAACGACTTCTTTGCCGTGCCCGATCGGGACCTGGACGACCTCATCTTCGTCATCAGTGATATGACCGTTTTGGTCGAAGAGGTCGGTGGCCAGTTGGCCGTAACTTTTCATGGCGCGGTCGAGTGGGCGCTGGACCATGTGCTGCTGGCCGAGCTGATCTGGCTGCCGACCGAAACCCAATTACGCGAGGCATTGGAGCAGCGGTTGGTCGGTGAACCCCAACCGGCTCTGTCGCTGGTCAGTACGCCGGATGGTTATCGCTGTGAGATTCGCTACCGGAGCCAGACGTTGGTTTTTGAAGGTTTTGGGGTTAGTGAAATCTACGCCCTGGCTTTGTTGCAGGTGCTACGACCTGTCTAAGAGCCTATCCGAATAATAGCTGGCCAGGCCGCTTGCGCGACGCCCGGCGTGGCAGCCGCCTCTGCCGAGTTATTCGGATAGGCTCTAAATCCAATACTTTTCAAATAAGGACGCGGTTGAAACCGCATCTGGAGGGCTACGCCGTGATGTCCGCCTACGCGGACAAAAAGACCCGTCCACGCAGGTGGACGACCGGCTTTAGTCCTGGAGGAGCGATTTGAGCCAAAGGCCCCTATGGGCAATCGCTTATTTGAAAAGTATTGGCTCTAAATCACAAACGTACCACAGCCCAGGTGAGTCCGGCGGCCCAGGTGAAGGATCGAGCCAAGTTCAAGATAGGGCAGCAGCGAGGCCGGCATCGCGGCAAAGGTTTGTTCGCCCAGCCAGCCGCCGGGCCAGCCGGACGGCGCGACCGCCGGCTTGACCTGGCGCAGGTTGATTTGGTCGGCTTTGATCACCGCATCCCACAGCGCGGCCTGTTCATCCGGCAAGAGCCGCTGCCAGACATCGCCGGCGGTGGTGTATTTGCCCGGCATAAGTTGGGCGATCCGCACCAGTAGGGCTTCCAGCAAAAGCTGCAGGGTGGGGATGGGAATTTCCGGGTCGGCTTGGGCAGGTTCAGCCTCAACGGCTGGAATGTCCAGGCTGCCAAATGGGGTAGGGGGTGGGCGCAGATCGACCGGGGTTAGCCAACTCAGGGTTTTATGGGAGCGGGTAACTTCTGGGGGGGGAGCAAACGATAACCCTTCAGCCCACTGCATCGGTTCCACCCGGCAGCGAGTGTCGAGCCGGCCGTCGCTGACCAGCGGCTGCCACTGGCTGCCTCTGGCGACGTAAACGGCCTGAATGTCAAAGCGACCCCAGACCGTGTTCGCTTGATACCAGCGTGGATCGGTGGTGTGGCTGGCAGTTTCCATGGCCGGCAAGATCACTTCCAGAAAGAAGGTATGATCGGCTTGCGGCCCCAGCAGTTTCAGCTCCCACAAGATCGGTTCCCCCGGCCCATAGTATTGCTTGCCGGGGTAGGCGAATAGGACCGTTTCCACCGGCCAGCCATTCGCTGAAGTGGACTGGGCTAAGGCGTTTTGCCAGAGCCGGACCTGGCTGGTCGGCAGGCGTTCGGTGATAATCGTCCCCAGCACTGTGGTTAGTTCGCCGGGCAAATAGGCCGGCAGCCGCACCAATGCTCGATTCACCCGCCAGACGCACAGGTAGCGAATCAGGTTAATCGGTTCGATAAAACTCCACATATTCAATCAGCTCATACAGCAGATCAACCTGGGCTTTCGGCCAGCGTCGAATTTGCCAGGCATTGAGCATATCTTTGACTTCCTGGTTGATTTGGCCCAAAAAGCGCCCCCAATAAAAGTGGGCTTCGCCGTCATCGGTCAATTGCAGTAGTTGATACAACATTTTTTGTTCGTCGGGCAGCAGCATGGTCCGGAAAACCGCGGCCAATTCCAGCAGGCTCAGAAATTCACTGATGTCAAAGGTAAGCTGGCCCTGTTTGTGCCTGGCACTAAAGCGGCGGATTTGGGCCGGGGTGGCATAGAATTGAACCCGCAGCCGGTCGGCCGAGTAGTTGGCTTCGCGCTGGGCTATTTGGGCCAGCGCTTCGCCCATTTCGAATTTGGGAATCGCCCCCATTGTGGGAAAAATTTGCAGCAGCCCCTTCAGTTCCAGGCCGTGATACAAAACCAACTCTTGCAGCCAGGCTTTCAGGTTGCGGCGGTAAAGCATCAGTAGAAAACGGCGCTGGTCGTGGACGTAGGCGCCCAGGGTGTGGCTTTCATAAAAGCCGGTCCGCGTCTCCAGATGGCGGGGCAGGTGGTTCACATAGCCCCAAACCAGCAGGGCCAGCCGCGAGCTTTCCCCCAGCATTTTGGCTTTGTTCTGAACTCTATAGCACAAGGGGCAATATTGATCGTGGGCGCGGCTGCGGGCATTGACCCAACAGCGCCGGCAGGGACCGCCCAGGGCCGAATGGGGCGCGCCCAGGGGGAGGTTGAACAGCTCATCAGCATGGGCGGCCATGAGTCGCAGTGTGGCCAGCAGCTCTGCGCCGGAGCGACTCCGGCGCAGCCAATCAAAGTGGGTCAGCATTGACTGCCTGACTCAGCGCCTCATAATGCTCGATCACGCTCAGGTTGAGCCATTGCTCGGCCTGCAAGGGGATCTGCCAGGCTGACTTCTGGTCGCCAGCGTATCGTTTGGGCCAGTCGATCAGATGGCTTTCCGGCAGCAGCCGCAGTTTCACACTGCCCAACCCTAGCTGGCGATGCTTGCCCATTTTATGGGCGCCGTTTTCGCCCAGAGTTACGCACCAAACCAGCCGCTGGAGTTCCGGTTCCTCTAAATTCCAGAAACGGATGGTGAACCGGGCGCGGCTGCCGGGCAGCACGGCCCGCACGTAGCTGGCCTGGGGCGTATCGGGCTGAAAGTCGGCCAGCGATTGCACAATTGGGGCCAGCGGGGCGTGCGGGAACAGCCGCCATTGGCCGGCAATTTGCAACTGGGCGGTGGTGCCCCCGGAGCTGTTCTGCCAGCGACCCTCACGATAGCGCCAGCCGCCGTAGGGATAGGGTACTTTGAACCAGCCCAACTGCGGTGACTCAAACAGGCCAAAGCCAACCACCAGCCGGCCCATGATCGACTGGTTGGGACCGCGGCCGACCCAACCAAACAGACTGTCGGCCGGATTCAGCCGGCTCAGATCATCGCTGGGGTGGGCCGAGTTGCTGGCGATGGTGTAGATATGGCGCAGCAGCCCGCGCAGGCTTTTGCTGGGTAAGGCGTAGATTTTGGGCGCGTCTCGCAGCGCGGCTTCGGCGGGGGCCATGGCAAAATGATCCCAACCGTTGACCGTTCCACCGGCCAGTTGCGCCCGGTAAGACGGTTCGCCGCTTTCCCTAACGTGGCTGGGCGTTAGAATCTCGGCTTCCACAGCCAACTGCCCGCTGAAGCCGCCGAAGGCCCGGTGGGAAATGAAACCGGCACTGGCTTGCGGCGGTTTTGCGGCGCCGGTTTTGGCCGGGGTCAATTTGGCTATTTTTGCCAGCGTGGCCGCGGCGCTGTCGCCGGTCAATTGCAAACGCTGCCACAAGCCGGCGGACTCAAGCGGGGCCTGATCAAACAACTGCCGGCTCAGACCGGCAGGGTCGCCGGTTAGCCAGGTCAGGTCGACTAACTGGCCCTGCACCCAGCCAAAGCCGCTGGTTTTTTCTCCGCCCAGGGGGATGTCGCCCTGTTGAAAATCTTGCAGCAGGCTAGCCAGTACAGCCAGGGTTTCCAGGTCGCCTTCGGACAGGTCCACCAGGTCAATTTGAAAGCGAAAGTTCAGCTTGTCGCCGTAGGCGTACAAATAATCCCGTTTGGCTCCTTCGATGGGTCGAGCAGTAGCCGGGTCCATTTTGACGCCATCCATAGCGCACCACCGTTCTTCGGGTTGGTAGGGGTCGACCAGGTAGGCGTCGGAACAGAAAAAGAGGCCGCGCTGGCCGGTGCGGCCAAAGAGACGCTCTAGCAGTTTGGTGGTCCGCTCCGATTCGCCCCAGATTGTTTTGAGCACCTGCGAGGCTCGCTTGCGGAAGGCGCCTTTCAGGGTGCTGCCGGGAATGTAGATTTCCCACCCCTCTTCGCCCTGACCGGTGGGCGCCCAGGAGAGCATGCGCATAAACACGGTGTCGTAGGGTTTGCCGTATTTGCGCGAGATGTCCCGGTTAAAGGGACCGCCTTCTCTAAAATCAATGTGGTGAGGCTGGGCGAGTTCCTGGCGGGTGCGCTCACGGTAATTTTTGAGGAAGGCAATAAAGTTCTGATCGTTGGTGATGCTTTTTTGCAGGTTGCGGGCATTGAGCAGGTGTTGGAAGCGCACCCGGCTATGGCTGTCGAGAAATTCTCGCCACACGGTGATGTTGATGCCCGGCGGGGCCTGGTTGCGGTTAGCCCACTGGCTCTCGCTAATTTGGCCCTGCCGGAGTAGTTGTTTGATGCGCAGGTGGCCATCCCGGTTGGCTAACTCTTCATCCAGCCAGGCGTCGCTTTGCAAGAGCCGAATTTGTTGCTCCACCTGCTGATAAAAGCGGTTGAGAACAGGCTGGCAGGCCCGGCTGAGGGTCGCAGTGAGGTCGGCCTCAGCGTCGATCTGGCCGGCCAGGGTCTCGGCCAGAGCCTCATCGAAGCCCAGGCTGCCGGCCAGCTCCTGCCAGGCGGCCTGATTGAACTGCTGGCCGGCGCTCCGGCTGACCTCAAAACTTTTTAAGACCCGGTCGAGCATGTTCGATTTTGCCCCCAGGGCGGCTTCAAGGGCTTTAGTAGCGGCAGCCTTGTCCGGGAAAGGTTGGTCGGCCAGCGGCTCCAGTTGGTCCATCACTTTTTTGGAGAGGCCAAATTTACCTTTGGCCAGTTTTTTCAACGCGCCTGAAGAAAGCTGCCAGCTTTCTACCTGGGTTTGGGACTGTTCTTGCAGCCAGATGGCCAGAACGCGGGGCAGATAGTCGGCCAATTTCTTTTTCCAGTCGGCGGGGCTGAGTATCGGCCCGCCGATGCTCATGGCCAGGCGCTGGCGGATAGTTTCCGGCAGATCTTGCATCGCTTCCAGTAGCAGTCGCCCCTCGATGGAGACAAAGGCCGGTGGATTGCTGTCATCTACCTTGCCCCAGTTCCAGCCGACCAACACCGGGTTGAGGGCGTTAAAGGTCAGGGTTAGGGTCAGGTGGTTAGCCTGGCGGTGCAGGGTGGGCGGCGAGGCAGGCGTTTCAAAGGGCAGTTTTATCTCTAACCGCAGCCGGCCCAGCCCTTTGCTTTTACCGGCCCCAAACCAAAAGCGGCCGGCCTGCAACTCTTGCAGGAGGTAGTACAACCTGGCCTGGTTGTCGGCTTTAGCCAGCAGCCCATCATTGACGACCATACTGAAATCAAAAACCGAGTGGCGCAGGACGGTTTCCATCTTGTAATTGGCATTGGCTTCCACGGCCCAGCGGTCTTCATCCAAGCGCAGGCCCATACGCAGATCAAAAAAGTTGTCGCGGGGATAGCTGTCCGCTTGCAGCCGGCAGTCAACGCCGCTAATCAAGCCGGATGGCATCGACGCGCCATAGAGGCGCTGCCACAACTGCTCTAGCAGACCCTGGTTACGGCCATCTTTCGAACGGCCGATAAAGGCGTCCATTAAGGCTTGAGCGGTGCCCGAAATCTCTCCGGCCAACGAGACGAGTCGCTGGCTGCCGTCATCGTCGCGGGTGAAAAGAGTTTTGCGGGCGTTGCCCCGGTAAATGGGGGTTTCAGCCAAGATTTTTCCCTGTAATTTCATCATTACTCCTCCTACTGATTTTATTGGATACATTATACGAGGAAATGGGCTAAAGCGAAAGTCAATCTTATGACAATGCCGTTGCCAATCAGGGTATCATCATCACGTGGATTTCCCCCGGCCCGTGCACGCCGATGCTCAAAGTCATTTCGATATCCCCGGAGCGGCTGGGGCCGGCGATAAAGACCAGGTTGCTGCCGGCCGACATCGCATCCGGATTGGCCCGGAGGAAAGTGGGCAGCGTGGGATAGAGTTTTTTGATCGGCAGGAGGGCGATGTGGACCGGCGGCAGCAGCGAGGCCAGCCGCCCTCGCCCCGGCCCGCTGATCAGGGCAATCGCGCCGGTATCGGCCAGGCCGCCGGCAGCGCCGGTCAACCCGACCCTGACGCCAGCCAATTGGGCCAGCCGGGCCATCCGCTCGCTGCCGGCCGGCGGCACAAAACTGTCCTCAAGGCGAATGCCTGCTTGAGTGAGGGTAGCCAGAAGGCCAGGTAGCTCCAAATAGGTTTCGTCCCAGGTGATGAGGCGGTCGGCCTGATGTTGCTGCAAAATTTGCAAAATCGTTGGCGCGGCTTCCGCCGTCTCGGTCAGTACGTGCACGTAGCCCGATAGGGTCTCCAATTCCTGCCTGAATTGGTCGATCAATTGTGAGGCTGGCGCAGTCGGGTCAAACGTGTAACCCCCAAACGAGCCGGGATGGTCCAGGCTGGCCGCGGGCAGAAACGTATGTTGCAGGCTGGCTCTAATCCGGTTTAGAAATTCCGCTTGTTTCATCTGTTCCGCGCTCCCCGCTCTACGCGCTACGCTCATCGCTTCCGCTCGTCGCGCCAACGCTGGCTGAATGACTTGGGGGCCAGGGCCGGAAAGTCGCGGTGATCGGTCCAGGCAGCTAGCGGACCGGGCAACCGCTTGAGCCAGCCTTCCCTGGCGATTAGCCGGGTGGCCCAACTACCCAACCGACCGCCCAGGCGGAATAGGGCTGGTTGCACCACGGCCAGCCGGTACAGTTTGAGACCGAATTTCAGCCAGAGCGGGGCTTGGCCGGCCTGAACACTCTGAGCGCGCAGCTTGAGCAACATACGGGGGATGTCGATCCGCACCGGGCAGGCTTCGCGGCAGGCGCCGCACAAGCTGCTGGCCTGGGGCAACTCGCTCCAGGGGACGACGCCGTACAGCCCCGGCGTCACCACCGCGCCGACCGGCCCGGGATAGACGCTGCCGTAGGCGTGGCCGCCAATCTCTTTGTAAACCGGGCAGGCGTTGAGGCAGGCCCCGCAGCGAATGCAGTACAGAATTTCGGCCAAATCGCTGCCCAGGATTTGGCTGCGACCATTGTCGATCAGAACCACGTGCAGTTCGGTGGGGCCGTCCGGCTCGACGCCACGGCGCGGCCCGGTGATAATGTTGGTGTAGACGCTCATCTTCTGGCCGGTGGCGCTGCGGGCCAGGAGTTGCAGCAGCACGCCCAAATCTGCCATCGTCGGCAGCAGCCGCTCGATGCCCATAAGCGCCACGTGAATGGGCGGCACGGTGGTGGTCAACCGGCCGTTGCCCTCGTTGGTAACCAGGCAGATGCTGCCGCTTTCGGCCACGCCAAAGTTAACCCCGCTGATACCCATGTCGGCCTGCAAGAAATCGGCTCGTAGACTCCGCCGGGCCAACGCGGTCATATGGGGCACATCGATCAGGTCGGCCTCGGCCGCGTTCAACTTCTCGCGGAACAACTTGGCCACGTCGTGCCTGCTTTTGTGGATGGCCGGGGCGATTATGTGGGACGGTTTTTCGCCGGCCAGTTGGACGATGAATTCCCCCAGATCGGTTTCAACCACCCTTACCCCCACCGACTCCAGGGCGTGATTAAGCTCCAACTCCTCGCTGACCATCGACTTGGATTTGACCACGGTTTTGACGCCCCGCGCCCGGGCCAGCTTGGCTACGTAGCCGGTCGCCTCGGCGGCGGTTTCCGCCCAGAGGACGTGACCGCCCTGCTGTTCCACCGCCTGGGCAAATTGGGCCAGGTAGCGATCCAGATGGGCCAGGGTGTGCGCCCGCAGGCGGCGGGCGTGGTCGCGCAGGGCCTCGCTTTCCGGCAGGGCCGCCATCAAGCGCAGCCGGCCATCAACAAAGCGGGTGGTGGTGGCCTCAACGGCCCGGCGCAGTTGATTATTGTGCAGGGCTTCTTCCACCCGGTCGTAGAAGGTCACGTTGGCGCGGCTCATCGGCTATTCCTCCGCCGTCCCGCGCAGAATTTCGGCCAGATGTTTTACCTGCACCCGGCTGCCCCGGCGGTGCAGACCGCCGGCAATGTTCATCAGGCAGCTCACATCGCCGCCGACGATAGTCTCGGCCCCGCTGGCTTCGATATTGTCCAGCTTGCGGTTCAAGATAGCCCCGGAGATGTCGCCCATCTTTACGGCGAACAGGCCGCCAAAGCCGCAGCACTCTTCTGCGCCGGGCAACTCCTTTTGCTCCAATCCGGCAACATGGTCAAGCAATTGGCGAGGCTGCTGCTTCAGCCCCAGGCCGCGCAGCCCGTGGCACGAGGCGTGGTAGGCCACTTTGCCGGCGCTGCTCGCGTTCGCGTGCAGATCAGTCACGCCCAGCACATCGACCAGGAATTGGCTCAACTCGTAGGTCCGGCCGGCCACGTCTTTAGCTTTGGCGGCGTAAGGGGGGTCATCGGCCAGCAGGGCGGGATAATGGTGAACGATCATCTCGGCACAGGAGCCGGAGGGGAGCACAATGGGCGTCTCGCTCTGGGCCAGCAGGTCAACGGTGTAGCGAGCCATGGCCCGGGCGTCGTCCCAAAAGCCGCCGTTGAAGGCCGGCTGGCCGCAGCATGTCTGGCCCTGGGGAAATTCAACGGTCAGTCCCAGTTTCTCCAGAATCTCGACGGTGGCCAAGCCGACATCCGGAAAGAATTGATCGACCAGGCAGGTCACAAACAGTTGCACGGTTTTGAGGTCGTTTTTCATAGGCGTTTCTGTGAGAGGATATTGACCCTATTGTAGTCGCGGCGGTTTAAATGGCAAGCTACGAACCGTCGCATCACCTTGACAAATCGCCGGGAGGCACGCAGAATCATTGCATTATGGAAAGTGTCCAGAAAAATCAACTCACGGGGGTGGGGGATGGGGAAAAAATCTGCGCTTGTCTTGATGCTATTCACGGCGCTGGTACCGGCTTGTGGAGGGATTGCCGAGAGCGCCCCGGCTCCGCCGGTTCGAGCGGTGATCGTTTTTGTTACGCCTTCGCCCACACCGGCGCCAACCTCTACTGGTGTGGCCGCGGCTACAGCGACCTCAGCGGTTTTAGTTGAAACGATCAATCCACCAACTGCGCCCCCTCCTCCGTCTGCCACACCTGAACCCACGCTCACGGCCACACCGGAGCCGGACTGGCTCAACACGGTCGGGCGCACCGGCGATGAGCTGGTCTACTTGGGCAATCCTGACGCGCCGGTGACGCTGATCGATTACTCCGACTTTTTGTGACCGAGCTGCCGCACCTACGTGTTAGGAGCCGAGCCGCTCATTCGCGCACACTATATCAAAACAGGTCTGGTCAAGCTGGTTTTCAATCCGGTCTTGAGCCACGGTGACCGCTCCTACCAGAGCCACCAGGCCGCCGAATGCGCCGGCGAGCAGGGTCTTTTTTGGGAGTTCCACGATCTGTTGTTTGAGCATCAAGCCTCTCTCTTTACTGGCGATATTCAAGCTACGGTCAAGCAGTTGGCAGCCGAGGCCGGCCTGGAGCCGGCCAGCTTTGCAGCCTGCCTGGATGAACAGCGCTACCTCGACTTAATCGTCAGCCAGGACGAGGTGCGCCAGCAGCGGGGGATTCGCGGCCAGCCGGTGTTCGATATCAACGGCGAATTCCTCTTTGGGGCGCAAACGTTTGAGGTGTTCCAATCGGTAATCGAAGCCCACTTAGCGCAGACTTCAGGGCAATAAGCGGGCTACCGGCGAGCAAAAGCAGCCCCATGCCGCTTGAGGCGCCGGTGATGAGGGCCATGTTTTCTGGATGCATTGCTTAACTGCCTTAGCTGCTTGTCTATCCAGACAGAGTTGGGTAAAATCCAGATTATTTCCATTGAGAAACATATTGGAACAGACCAATGAAGGCTTTGACCCCACAGCAAAAAACCCCGGCCAACATTGCCGTTGATCTTAAACAGGGTCAGGTCAGGATCGACTGGGCCGACGGGCAGCAGAGCATCTATTCATTCACTTATCTGCGCCAGATCTGTCCCTGCGCCACCTGTAACGAACTCCGGCGTAACCTGGATCCTCTGCGAGTATTGAGTCCAGACCAGGCTGTTACGACCGCTGAACTGCGACCGGAACGGCCGGTGGCTTTGGTTGGCAATTATGCGCTGCAATTCTTCTGGGCCGATGGTCATAATACCGGCATCTACAGTTTTGAATTCTTGCGCCAGAAAAGCCCTTAAGGCTGGTGATTGGTGGTATAGCTGGTTACGAATTGGGCGTCAGGTTACCCTTGTCCTCCGCCATTTCGGCCGGGGACGTGGGAGCAGCCGGCTAGCGTCGGTTGGTACGGATGGCCCGAACTAAAAGGACCAGCAGGGTCACCCCGGTTAAGGGTAATACAAAGGTGGCCATAATCCAATTAAATGGAGTCAAGGCCGCGTGGTGGGTGGCGTTCAGGAAGAGATAGACGGCGTAGGCAACATAATAGCCCAGAAAAAGAAAACCTTCCCAATGCGCAATGATGTAGCCGCTGAACATAATCGGCAAACAGGCCAATGCAACCGCAATCATCACCGGAATGTCGAAGGCCAGCACCGGCCGCGCCACGCTGATACCGTCAGGTGCAACCAAACTGCTCAAGCCCAGCACTAGCAAGATATTGAAAATATTACTGCCTACCACGTTGCCCACGGCGATATCGCGATTACCCCGGAGAGCAGCCACAATCGACGTGGCAATCTCCGGCAGAGAGGTGCCAACGGCAACGATGGTTAAGCCAATCACCAACTCATTGACGTTGAACAACTTAGCTATGGCTACGGCCCCGTTAACCAGCCACCTGGCCCCTACCACCAGTAGGGCCAACCCAACCCCGATATAAACGATTTGCATCATAATCTGTTGCCAGCCGCTTTTGACTTTTGGCGCAGTTGGCAGTTCAGCATGGGCCAAGGCGATCTGCCTGACCTCCTGACGACTTTGGCGAATAGCCATGACGGTGTAGGCAATTGCCCCGGTAAAGAGGATGAGGCCATCCCAGCGGCCAAGTTTGCCGTCTGCACCCAGCACAAATAGCAGAACCGAGAGACCGATCATAATTGGGATGTCCCAGCGGATCAGTTGCTGGGATACAGCCAGGGGAGCAACAGCCGCAGAAATCCCTAACACCAGCAGCACATTGGAGATGTTACTGCCGACCACATTGCCGATGGCAATGTCGGGCTGACCGGCATAGCTGGCCTGGACGCTGACCGCCAGTTCTGGGGCGCTGGTGCCGTAGGCCACCACGGTTAAGCCGACCACCAGCGGGGTAATCCCGGCGATGATGGCCAATCTCGAAGCCCCCCGCACCAGTATCTCGGCGCCGGTAATGAGGACAACAAATCCCAGGATAAATAAAATTAAAGTGATTGCATCCATAAAGAAACTGCGATTGAGAAGTGAATTTTTAGGGTCAGGCTGAGTTAAAATCGGCCAAAAAATTTTATGTCATGTTGCCATCTCTGGATTTTTACTTTACAATAATGGGCATGAAGCGATGCTGGCGACTCTTCATTTTTCCCAAGTTCAACTACTCCAATCGAACCCGCGCTACCTTGATGGCAATTGCGTTATTATTTTGGGTCGGATTTTGGTTGGCCGGCTGCGGCTGGCTTGCGCTAAACCAGACCCCCCCCGAGGCTATCACTACTGCATCCGGGATCATCTTTGTAACCGCCACGCCTCGCCCCGAAATCACTCTACGAGAGGGGCAGCGTTCCCGCCAGGCGCCCACCCCCATCCCTACCCCAACTCGACCCTATTTTGCCGGGGCCAACGAATTGGGCAAAGTGCTGGTGCTGGAGTACCATCGCATTGCTTACCCCGAGCAGCGTTACCAGCGCACCCCGGATAATCTGCGGGCCGATTTACAGCGGTTGCACCAGAGCGGCTATTATCCGGTCAATTTTATCGAGCTGATTCAGGGGTTGCCCAACCTACCGCCCGGCAAAAAGCCGATTGTTTTGACCTTTGATGACTCCGATATCAGTCAATTCAAGGTGTTAGCCGACAATACTGTTGATTCCGATAGCGCCGTGGGTATCCTCTTGAATTTTCACAGCCAACACCCCGTCGACTGGCCGCTGCGAGCCACCTTTTTTGTGTTGGGCGACGACACCGCCAATTATAGCCGGATTTTTGGGCAGCCCAAATGGGCTGAAGCCAAAATTCAAACGTTGATTGACCTGGGCATGGAGGTCGGCAGCCATACGGTCAATCACGTTGATCTGTCCATCGCCACCGCCGAACGGATCGAGTGGGAATTAGCTGTTAGCAAACATGTTATCGAACAAATGGCCCCGGGCTATACGGTCCAAACCTTGTCGGTGCCGTTTGGCGGCTTTCCCTATTCACTTGATTTTCTCAAATCCGGGGCCTGGGGCGACTACGAATATCGCTACGCCGGTAACGCCGCCGCCTGGGGCGGCCCAACGGTATCTCCTTTTGATAGTCGTTTTGAAGCGTATCGAGTGCCCCGTCTGGAGGTCACAGCCACCTCTATTGACTACTGGCTAACCTATTTTGAGCAAAATCCCCACGAATATTATATTTCCGATGGCGATCCCAGCCTGGTCACCGCGCCTATGTTAGAACTCGCCGCCGATGAACCCTCAAGCAACCCATGAGCGAAGGTTCCTACATTAGCTCGATTTGGTAATCTACCAGATAACAATCCAGCCGGTTGTGTTCCACCCACAGGGCCACCCGAGTCAGTAAGGCGTGGACGTAATCCCGGTCGCCGGAAACGGTCACCGCGGCGATAACGGCTGATTGCAGCGAATCGAGCCGATCAACCTCGGCCACGGCGATATTGAACTCGTTACGCAAGCGAGCGATAATGCTTTTAATCACCTGGCGCTTGTCTTTGAGCGAGACCGCGGCGGGGATATTTAATTCCAGCGTACAAAGACCGATGACCATTGATCGATTTACGATTAGCGATTGACGGTTGACGATTAACTGCCCAAAATCGCGTTTGAATTACGGCAAGAAGGAGGCGTTGAACACGTCTTGGGGGTCGGGCACCGACTTGGCCCCACCGGAAGCGACCAGTACTTCGCCAATTTGCTGATAGGTCTCCTGAACCTGACCGCCCAGTAAACTTTTGTTTTCGGTCAGATCGTACAGCTTAACGCCTTGCCAGGCTGTTTTGAATTCCTCCAGGTCACTGCCCACGGCAGCAGCGATGATCTTTTGCCCTTCGTCGGGATTGGCTTGCAGGAAATCATAGGCGTCTTGCCAGGCCAGCAGCATGGCTTTAACTGCCTCCGGTTTTTCGGCCAGCACTTTGGCCGGGAAAACGAAGACATCGCTGATCAGGCCAGGCTTTTCGGCGGCGCTGTAGATGATCCGGTAGCCTTTACCCTGGCTGAGCGCGGCCGAGATATACGGCTCGTAGGTTACGGCCGCATCGACCTGTCCGGCGATGGCCGCGGCGCCGGCATCAGCCGCCGGCATCGGCACCGGGATAATGTCGGCTTTGGTCATGCCGTTTTGCTCCAGGGCGTAGGTGAGCAAGATATCGCTGGTGGTGCCCTCCTCAAAGGCTACTTTCTTGCCCTTCAGGTCGGCAATGGTGTTGAGGCCCTCACCGGCAATCATAGCGTCGGCCTGAAAGGAGGCATCCATCAGCAGCACGGCTTTCACGTCCACCCCGGCCTCACGCAGAATAATCGAGGTGTGGGTGGCGATGTTGGCCCCATCGAATTTGCCGGCGGCCAGGCCGGAATTCAGATCTTGATCGGTGGTAAATTCGACCAGATTCACCTTCAGACCACGGTTGGCAAAGAAGCCTTTTTCTTGAGCAATGTACCACGGCCCGTAGCCGATCCAGGGCTGGGTGGCGATGTTGAACTCGACCATTGCCTGGGCGGCCGGCTGTTCCGCCGGAGCGGGCGCCGGTGCCGGGCTACATTGGGCTGCGAGCAGAGCCAGGCTAGCCGCCAATATCAATAGGCTTAGGCTTAGATAGACTCGTTTCATAGTTTCTCCTCCGTTGAGATAAAAAGATAGGCTTTTCTTGAAAGCCGCAGTATAGCATAGTTTGTTTTGTTTTCAAAAGATTTGACGAATTACGGCTGCTGCGATAGAATTACGTTTTGCTGTCTAATCAAGGACTGTTGTACTGCCATTACCTCTGGTGAAAATCACTGGGCGCAGTGGTTTTCTCAAGAGGTAAAATTTTTGACCTAAATCCCGGCTTATGTTTGAAAACTTACAGGACAGACTTCAAGGTGTATTTGACCAATTAACTCGGCGCGGCCGTTTGTCTGAAGCGGATGTCGATACGGCGCTGCGTGAAGTTCGTCTGGCTCTGCTCGAAGCGGACGTGAACTTCAAGGTGGTCAAAGACTTTATCGGTCGCGTCCGGGAACGAGCGGTTGGCGCTGAGGTCAGCAAAAAAATCTCTCCAGGACAGCAAGTCATCAAAATTGTGCATGAGGAGCTGTTGACCACCCTGGGCCAGCCGGCCCGGTTGGATTTGGGTGGCGCTTCGCCGCACGTGATTATGATGGTGGGGTTGCAAGGTTCTGGCAAAACTACTACCGCGGCCAAACTGGCCCTGCACCTTAGAAAGTCAAAACAGAGACCTTTGATGGTGGCTGCCGACACCCGCCGCCCGGCCGCGATTGAGCAGTTAAAAGTGCTGGGCCGGGAACTGGACCTGCCGGTCTATTCGGAAGACTCCTCAGTGCCGCCGCCAACCATTTGCGAGAATGCAATCAAGGCAGCCAAAGCCGGCGCCCATAATGTGGTCATTTTGGATACGGCCGGACGCCTGCAAATTGATGAAGCCTTAATGGAAGAGCTTCGCCAGATCAAGGCCAAAACCAACCCGCAAGAAGTTTTGCTGGTGGCCGACGCCATGACCGGTCAGGAGGCGGTGCGGGTAGCCCAGGGTTTCCACGAGAAGGTAGAGTTAACCGGCCTGATTCTGACCAAAATTGACGGCGATGCCCGGGGCGGGGCGGCTATTTCCATCCGCTCGGTCACCGGTGTGCCGATCAAGTTCCTGGGAACCGGCGAAAAGTCCGGTGATCTGGAGCTCTTTCATCCCGACCGGCTGGCTTCGCGGATTCTGGGCATGGGCGACGTCCTCTCGCTGATTGAACGGGCCGAAGAAGTCATTGACGAAGATGTGGCTGAACGGGGCGCCAAGAAGTTGATGGAAGGTAATTTCAACCTGGAAGATTTTCTGGAGCAGTTGCAGCAGATCAAAAAATTGGGGCCGCTCAATAAAGTTCTGGATATGATCCCCGGTATGGGGCAACTAACCAACGCTATCTCTCAGGAAGATATGGAGAAGCAGTTGAAGCGAACCCAGGCCATCATCAGTTCAATGACCACTCAAGAGCGGCGCAACCCGCGTTTGTTGAATGGTAGTCGCAAAAGACGGGTGGCCAAAGGTAGCGGCACCACTGTGCCGGAAATCAACCAACTGCTCGGCCAATTCCAGCAAATGCAGAAGATGATGAAGCAGTTGCGCAATCCCCGGGCCCGCCAGAACCTGATGAATATGTTGGGCGGTTTCCGCTAGACTTGACCGTCTGGACGCAACTTTATAAACAGTGGTTGTGCAATTATTAAAATACTGTGTTATAATCTAATTTAAGGAAGGAAATCAACACACAATATGGTCAAAATTCGCCTACGACGCACTGGCGCCAAGAAAAAACCAAGTTACCGGGTAGTCATTGCCGATTCGCGCGCCCCGCGTGATGGTCGCTTCATTGAGATCGTTGGTCATTATGACTCGCGTACCCAGCCCGTTACCGTGAATTTGCACGAAGACAGGGTGTTGCATTGGCTTACCGTGGGGGCGCAACCAACGGATACGGTGCGGAAGTTGCTAGAGCATGTGGGCACGCTTGATCGATTTGCCCGCTTAAAATCTGGGGAGGAGTTAGCCAAACTGCTGGCTGAGGCTCAGGCCACTCGAGGCCAGACGCAGCCAAATGCCCAAACTGCGGCAGCGAGCCAGGTTGAGCCAGAGGTGGAAGAAGAGGCCGAAGTTGTTGAAGAGGTCGAATCAGCAACTGAAGCGCCACAAGACTCAGAGGCTGCCACCCTCGAGTCTACTGAGGAAGATTAGTTGGCCTCCATCCACGTTTGCCTTGCCCAGGACTTTGATGAGAACAAGTCAGCCTGATTTCCACTTTGAAGGATGCACCACGAAGGAGGAACCCAACTATGTCTTCAATGAAAGAACTTGTCGAGTTCATGGCCAAAGCTGTCGTCAACGATCCAGACTCCGTCATCGTCCGCGAAATTGAGGGTTCTAGTTCCACTATCTATGAACTCACGGTTACTCCCGACGATATGGGGCGCGTGATTGGTAAGCAGGGCCGGGTCGCTAATGCCATGCGCACCTTACTGCGGGTCGCCGCGGTCAAAGAAGGCAAGCGAGTTACTTTGGAGATTGTTTAACGTTTTGAATGACCCGGCCAACTGGTCCGGTCAAAAAATGTACACCTGACGGTAATAGAAAAGTGGAAACATTAGACCGAAGTTCAGGTTTGCCGGAACCTGAACTTCGTTATTTAGCTGTTGGAAAAGTTGTTCGGGCGCATGGGTTACGGGGCGAGATTTCGGTCGCCGTTTTGACCGAATTCCCCGACCGGTTCGACACAACCGAATGGGTCTACCTGGGCAATGAGTTTGAGGCTACCCCCTATCGGCTTGAGCGTTTCCGGTGGCATCAGAAGAATATCTTGCTCACTTTGGCCGGGGTGACTGACCGAAGTCAGGCCGAAAAACTGCGCGGTCAACTGGTCCAGGTGCCGTTGGCCGAGGCGGTCCCACTACCGGAGGGAACTTATTATTTCTACCAGCTCATCGGCCTGGCCGTGGTTACCACCAGCGGCGATGAGTTGGGGTCCATTGTTGAAATCATCGAAACCGGGGCCAATGATGTCTACGTGGTGGAGCAGGCGGGGCGGCAAATCCTGCTGCCGGCCATTGACGAGGTGATCCGAACGATTGACCTGGAAGCAGGGGTGATGGTTGTGCAGTTAATTGATGGCTTGATTTGACATTCATTGGCGATTCAGTATAGTGCAATAATGTTGGAACTGAGGAACGCCTCCGGGCGTTCCTTTTTGTTGACTTGAGCAGCGGCGCGATCTAGACCTAATTGCGCCCGCCAAACCTCTTGACAAGCTTCCATGCGTCGTGGTATGCTAACCGGCGTTGGATAGAGACCGTTATTGGAGTTTGAGGACACGGTGACAGATAACCTGGCTTTTTATGTTGGTTTTAGCAAGGTGGCTGGGATTGGGCCGGCCCGGTTGCGGCTGTTACTGGATTATTACGGCCACATCCAGGCGGCCTGGCAGGCCAACCCCGGTGAACTACGGGCCATTGGCCTGGATCGACGCTCGGTCGAGAATCTGGTCAAGGTTAGAAGCACTCTTGACCTTGAGGCTGAATTACGCGCCCTGGAGCGGCTGGACGTATCCGTTTTGACCTGGGAGAGTCCGGCCTATCCGGAGCTGCTCAAAACCATTGCCGACCCGCCGGCGATTTTGTACCTCCGCGGCCAGTTGACCCCGGCCGATGAGTGGGCTTTGGCTGTGGTCGGTACCCGGCGGGCCACAGTCTACGGTAAGGAGTGTACCCGTCTGCTCGTGAGAGGGTTGGTTGAAGCCGGCATTACGGTGATCAGCGGCCTGGCCTACGGGATAGACACCGAAGCCCACCAGACAGCTATTAAGGCGGGCGGCCGCACCCTGGCTGTGTTGGGCTGTGGGGTTGACATTTTCTATCCGCCTGAAAATAGAAAGTTGGGCCAGGCGATTATGGAGAACGGCGCTCTGATATCGGAATATCCATTGGGAACCAGTCCCGACAGCGGTAACTTTCCACGGCGAAATCGGATTATCAGCGGTTTGAGCCGGGGAGTGCTGCTGGTCGAGGGGACGATTCAAAGCGGCGCTCGCATCACCGCCGATTACGCCCTGGAGCAGGGCCGGGAGGTTTTTGCCGTACCGGGCAGCATCTTGCACAAGAGTAGTTCCGGACCGAACTATTTGATTCAAAATGGGGCCAAATTAGTGACTCAGGTGAACGATATTTTGGAAGAGCTTAACCTGACCATGGTGGCCCAGCATGCCGAAGCGCGGGCTATTATCCCTGATAATGCTGTCGAGGCGACCCTGTTGCAGGAGTTGTCAACGGAGCCGGTTCACATCGATGAGCTGGGCCAGGTTACCGGCCTGTCCGCCGCCGACATCGCCAGTATCTTGACCATGATGGAGTTAAAAGGGATGGTCCGGCAGGTTGGTGGAATGAATTACGTGATCGCTCGTGAAGGGGGCGTTCAGTACAGCGTAGAATAACCGCGAGGGAGACGAATGTACGCACTTATTTTAGCCGGAGGCACGGGTACCCGGTTGTGGCCACAAAGCCGGACTGCCTCACCCAAGCAGTTGTTGCCTTTGATTGGCAGCCGGACGATGATGCAAGCCACGGTTGATAGGATCCGCCCGATTGTGCCGGTTGAGCAGATTTTTGTGGCCACCAATCGAGAATATGGGCCGATCATTAAGGAGCAGGTGCCTGATCTACCTGAACAAAACATCATCGAGGAGCCGAGCGGCAAAAATACCGCGCCGGGCATCGGCCTGGCCAGCCTGCACATGCCGCCGGATGAGGTGATGGCCTCCCTCCACGCCGACCATTTCATTGCCAATGAAGAGGGTTTTCGGCAGGCGCTGCTGGCGGCGGAGCAGGTGGCCAGACAGGGTTATCTGGTGACCCTGGGGATCAAGCCCGACAAGCCGGAAACCGGCTACGGTTACGTGCAGCGGGCCGGGGAGTTGGGCCTCCACAATCAGCACCCGGTTTTCCGGGCCGCCAGATTTCTGGAGAAGCCGGATTTAGCCACGGCCGAGAAATTTGTGGCCAGTGGGGAGTATTATTGGAATAGCGGTATCTTTATCTGGCAGATATCGACCTTGCGCCAGGCTTTTTGCGACCATATGCCGGAGTTTGCCGGCCAACTCGACCGGCTTGAACAGGCCCTCAAAGCCGGCCAGTCTATCGAGCCAATCTGGCGGCAGATTCAGTCACGCAGCATCGATGTCGGGATTATGGAACAGGCCGAAAAGGTGGCGGTGGTGCCGGTCGATTTTGGTTGGAATGATGTGGGTAGTTGGGCTGCCATCCATGAGCTTAATGCCGATCAGGCCGATCAGTCGGACAACATCTTCCTGAATACCGAGCACCTGGCGGTTGATTGCCGGGGGGTTCTGGTTCAGGGCAATGGTCGCTTTGTGGCCACGGTTGGTTTAGAGGATGTGATCATCGTCGATAGCGGCGACGCGCTGTTAGTGTGCGCCAGAGATAAAGCTCAAGACGTTAAAAAGGTCGTAACCTGGTTAGAGCAACATCAGCGGACCGACTTATTGTAGAGAGGTGACCTATACGGCTGTTGGCCGTGAATTTGGTTGTTGCGGGGAGTAATGAATGGGTAATGAGGTTGTGATTGCTTACTGTGTAAAATGTCGAGAAAAACGAGAAATGAATCAGCCGGAGGCCGTTAATACGGCTAACGGCACACCGGGGACCAAAGGTGTTTGTCCGGTTTGTGGGACCAATATGTTCAAAATGGGGCGTACGGCCGCGCACGATCAGTTGCCGCCGCCCGATCCGGCGGCACTGAAAAAGCAGCGGGGCGGCACCAAGAAGCAGAGCAGCCGGCGCAAAGGCAAGCTGGTGGTGGTCGAGTCGCCGGCCAAGGCCAAGACCGTGAGCAAATTTCTGGGTAAAGGGTATACGGTCAAAGCCTCGGTTGGCCACGTCCGTGATCTGCTGCGTTCGCAGCTTTCGGTCGATGTTGAGAATGGTTTTACCCCTAAATATCGGGTGCCCAATGAAAAACGGGCTGTGGTGAAGGAGTTGAAGCAGGCCGCGGCTGGAGCCGAAGAGATCTACCTGGCCACCGACCCGGACCGGGAAGGCGAAGCCATCGCCTGGCATTTGATGCAAGCGACGGATATGGCTGAGAGCCGGACCAGGCGGGTGGTCTTCCACGAAATTACCAAAGAAGCGGTGGCCGAGGCTTTTGCTCATCCCCGTGAGATCGATTTGAAACGGGTGGAAGCGCAGCAGGCTCGCCGGATTTTGGACCGGTTGGTTGGCTATAATCTCAGCCCGCTGTTGTGGCGCAAAGTGCGCAGCCGGACCAGCGCCGGGCGGGTGCAGAGCGCCGCCTTGCGCCTGGTGGTCGAGCGCGAGCAAGCCATCTATGATTTCAACCCGGAGGAATATTGGTCGATTGAGGCCGATCTGGCCAAAGCCAGGAGCAATTCCAAACAGCAGACCTCGTCGCAGTTCAGAGCCAGGCTGGTGCGCCTGGGAGGCGAGAAAGTTGAGCTGAAGCATCAGGCCGACACCCAGGCCATTGTTGCCGAGTTGGAGAAGTCATCCTATCTGGTTGAGGAGGTCAAGCAGAGTGAGCGTCGCCGTAAACCGGCCGCGCCCTTCACTACCAGCACCTTGCAGCAGGAAGCCTCGCGGCGGCTGGGCTATGGCACCCGCAAAACGATGAGCATCGCCCAGCAGCTTTACGAAGGCATTGAGTTGGATGGCGGCGGCACCGTCGGCTTGATTACCTACATGCGCACCGACAGCACCAATGTCTCCAGGCAGGCCCAGCACGAGGCCCGTAATTTCATTGCCAGCCGCTACGGTCAAGAGTTGTTGCCGGAAGAAGCGCCGGTTTACAAAACCAAAAGCCGCAGCGCCCAGGAAGCTCATGAGGCCATTCGGCCAACCAGCGTGTGGCGCGACCCCGACGAGATCAGGCGGTATCTCAGCCGAGACCAGGCCCAACTCTACACCTTGATCTGGCAGCGCTTTGTCGCCAGCCAGATGGCCCAAGCCATCTACGATACCATCTCCGTGGGGATTGGCGCCGGCCTCAGCCGGGACCAAGAGGGTAACTGGCCTTATCGCTTCCAGGCCAGCGGTTCACGGCTCCGTTTTAAGGGCTTTTTATCCGTTTATGAGGAGTCGCTTGACGAGGATGCCGCGCCCGATAGCAGCGAAGGGGTAATTTTGCCGGATCTGGCCGAAGGTGAACTGCTCCAGTTGCTCAAATTGCTGCCGGAGCAGCATTTCACCCAGCCGCCGCCCCGTTACACCGAGGCCAGCCTGGTGAAGGCGCTGGAGGAATATGGCATCGGGCGGCCCAGCACCTATGCGCCGATCATTTCGACTATCCAGCAGCGAGGCTACGTGGAAAGATATGAAAAGCGGCTCTACCCCACCGAGTTGGGCGAGATTGTGAACGAGCTGTTGGTGGAATATTTTCCTGATATCATCAACGTAGAATTTACCTCCAAAATGGAAGATGACCTGGACCGCATCGCCCGGGGTGAGATCGAGTGGGTGCCGGTGTTGGCCGAATTTTACGCCCCCTTTTCCAGAGACATCACCTATGCGGAAGCGCACATGCCGGAGGTCGATATCGCCGACCAGCCGACCGGCGATATCTGCGAAAAGTGCGGCCATCCGATGGTGTTGAAATTTGGCCGTTATGGTAAATTTGAGGCCTGTTCTAACTTCCCCGAATGTCGTAATACCAAGCCGTACCTGATCAAATTGGGTATACGCTGTCCACAGGATGGCGGCGAGTTGGTTGAGCGGCGCACCAAGAAGGGACGCATTTTCTACGGTTGCGCCAACTATCCCGGCTGTGACTGGAGTAGCTGGAAAAGGCCGCTGCCGCAGCCCTGCCCGAATTGCCAGGGGCTGCTGGTGCAGAAGAATCGAAATTGGGCCCAGTGTAGCCGGTGCGAAACCCAGTTTGAGATCGATCAACTGCCCGAGGTAATCCTGACGGAAAGTGTGGCCGCGCCTGAATTGACGGCGGCTTAATCAACCGAGTAATTTAACGTTTTCAGTAGGGGCGACCGGCCGGTCGCCCCTACTAATTTATTTTTTTACCGAATGAGGCTTAACCATGACCACACGTTTGGACAAACTCCGCCAATTGATGGAACAAGAACAGCTAGATGGTTTTCTGGCAACCCAGCCGGAGAATCGTCGCTATCTGTCCGGTTTTAGCGGCAGCAATGGAGTGCTGATCATCAGTCCGACCCGGCAGGTCATTGCCACGGACTTTCGCTATTACGAACAGGTGCGCCAGGAATGTCCCGGCTGGGAATTGGCCGAGGTGGGTTATGATTTTGCCGGCAAGATGCTGGAGCTGCTGCGGGAGTTAGAGCTAGGGGGTCGCCGGGTGGGCTTTGAAGCGGCTCATCTCAGTGTGACAGCCTTGCTTGCCTGGGAACAGGCCTTGCAGGGGCGGCTGGTGCTGGTCCACACCGAGGGTTTGGTGGAACAGTTGCGGCAGCAGAAAGATGCTGTTGAGGTAGCCAGCCTGAGAAAAGCCATCGCCGTGGCCGAAGAAGCTTTTGAACACGTGCTGGCCTGGCTAAAGCCGGGTCTGACCGAACGACAGGCGGCCTGGGAACTGGAAAGCTATATGCGCACCCACGGGGCCAGCGACGTTTCGTTTGAGGTGATTGTGGCCTCCGGTCCCAATGCAGCCCGGCCCCACGCCCGTCCAACTGGTCGGCTCTTGCAGCCGGGTGAGCCGATCATCTTCGATTTTGGCTGCATCGTCGATGGTTACTGTTCCGACCTGACCCGAACCGTCTGCCTGGGTGAACCAGCCAGCGACACCTATCTGGCCGTGTGGCACAAGGTTTTGGAAGCCCAACAGGCCGCGCTCCAGGGCGCCAAAGCCGGGCTAACCGGGCAAGCCATCGACAAGCTGGCCCGTGATATCATCGCCCAGGCCGGCTATGGCGATAACTTTGGCCACGCGCTGGGGCACGGCGTCGGCCTGGCCGTCCATGAGATGCCCCGTTTCAGCTTCTATTATCCCGAAGAGATTCCCGCCGGCGCGGTGGTGACGGTTGAGCCTGGCATCTACCTGCCCGAATGGGGCGGCGTTCGGCTTGAGGATATGGTCTTGGTTCGGCCGGAGGGGGTGGAGATATTGACCCAGGCGCCTAAACAAGCCCTGAAACCGGGGTGATGTGTTGACATAATTAAAATTTTTAAGAATTAGCTTGCGTTTTGGGCTTAGATGGGGTAGAATTAAAAAGCCTGAATTAGGAAGTTATGTTAAACTCTATAGCCGGTAAACCTTGCCGGCCAAATCCTCTGAGGCGAGGAGAGTATTCATGAGTGCATCTACGAGACCCCCCATGCAACAGGTTCAAACCAGATTTCTGCTGATCTTGGTCATCGGGCTGATCGTTGGCTGTATCGTTGGGGCCGGGTTGGTCGGTCTTTACATTCGGACCAATCCCCCGGTTTATGCAGGTGGAGCCTACCCCAGTGAGTTAACCCAGAACTACCAGGACCATTACCTGGCTATGGTCATCGACTCCTACATTGTCAACCGGCAGGCCGCGGTAGCCGCAGAACGGCTGAAAACATTCGATCAGGCCACTCAGATCCGGGTGCTGGGCCGCTGGTCGGCCACTTATGTGGCTGCCGGGCGAGCTGCCGAAGCGCAAGCCGTAAATGAATTGGCCCTGGCTTTGAAGGAGGCGCAGGGTTGGAGCCCGGAAACCATCTCAACTGTAGCCGGTGAGTTGGCTACCGAATTCCAGAATGACAGCGCCAAAGCTCAGGCTATCAACACCTTTGCCTATACCCTGGGCCAGGTTCCACTGGAGGGCCAGCCGGCTGCCCCGGCTGAAGCGGTTGCCCCGGCTACTCAACCTCCTGCCGCTGAGGGAGGCGGCGGCCTATTGAACTGGCGGGCCGGCCTGCTTTGCTGTTTGGGACTCATTTTGATTGCTTTAATCGCCTTCATTCTTTACCAACGGTTGGGCGGCAAGAAAGTCCCGGCCAAACCGGCCGTGGTCTGGGTCGGTGAGGGGCCGCCCCCCATCAAGAGTTGGAGTGCCACGTATAAGCTGGGCCAGGATAATTATGATGAACAGATCAACATTGAAACGCACGAAGGGTTACTGGCCGGCGGGGTCGGGGTTGGCATCTCAGAGGCGCTGCCCAGAGCGGTTATTCCCGGCACCAGTCCCAAACAGGTAACTGCCTTTGACGTGTGGGTCTTTGACAAAACTGATATCACGAACTACGCCAAAGTAGTGATGAGCGAGCAAGCGTATGGGGATGAAGCGAACCAGGCGGCCATTGCCGAAGATCCTCAAGCTGAGGCGGTTTTGGCCGAACCGGGTAAAGAGTTTACCATTGAAACCTCGGCCATGCGGGTTCAGGCCAGAATTGAGGAAATGGAGTACGGCGAAGGCGGCCAGGCTTTCTTCAACAAACTCAAAGTGAAGTTGGATGTCTTTTTGAAAGAGGGTATCGACTTCGAGAAACCGATGCCTATCCCGGATCAGTACAAGGGTTAGCCGGGCCAGGTATCCCTTTGCTTGTAAAAGAGCGATGGTAAACGCCATCGCTCTTTTTTTGGATTAAACTCTATTGGAATTAAGTGCCGGGCACTCAACCGCTATTTATTGTGGTTGCTTTGGACAAGGATGCTCAATATTTTGCATCTCAAAGTGCCCGGCACTTAAACTCTTTCCAATGGATTAAAGAGTTTGCTGTATTCTTGCAGGGCAAACCGGTCGGTCATCCCGGCGATGTAATCACAGACGGTGCGGTGCAGGCCCCGCTGCTCAATCAAAGCCTGAACGCTCTGGGGCAAAATGATGGGTGAATGGGTATAGGCGTTGAATAGCTCACTGATGAAACGCTTGGCCTTCAGATCCATGCGCATCACCCGCCAATGGGTATAAAGATTTTCAAGCAAAAAGTCCTTGAGCTGGCGATTCAACTGCTTGACCTGGGCGGAGTGGGTGACAATGTTGTGCGGCAGGTTCCGCACGTCGGCCACGCTTTTGATCTGGTGGGCGTTTAACTGCTCCCTGGTGGCCTGAATCACATCGCTGACCTCCTTGCCCACCAACCGCCGAATAATACGGTGACGATCCATATCGCTGAAGCCCCGGCCAGGACCGATATTCAACTCAGCGGTGACCAGCCGCCAAAACCCGATGTCAGCCAACTGTTCCGGCACAATCAAGCCGGAGCGAAGTCCATCGTCCAGGTCGGCGGTGGTGTAGGCGATTTCATCGGCAAAATTAACGATTTGAGCCTCCAGGGTGGGCCGCCACTGCGGTTCAAAATCGGTGACCGTGCTGCGATCATACTCGGTTTCGTGTTTTAAAATACCCTCGCGCACCTCCCAGGTGAGATTAAGCCCTTTAAAATCTGGAAAGCGATTTTCCAACTTCTCCACAATCCGAAAACTTTGGTAATTATGGTCAAAGCCACCGTGGTCGGCCATCAGAGTGTTCAGGGCCGTTTCGCCGCTGTGACCAAAAGGGCTGTGCCCCAGGTCGTGGGCCAGGCAGATGGCCTCGGTCAAATCCTCGTTGACGCGCAAGGCCCGGGCCAGGGTCCGGCCGATTTGGGCCACCTCGACGGTGTGGGTGAGGCGAGTCCGGTAATAATCCCCTTCGGTGATGATGAAGACCTGCGTTTTATACTCCAACCGGCGGAAGGCCGTGGTATGGATAATGCGGTCTCGGTCGCGCTGGTAAGCGGTGCGGTAGGCATGCTCATCTTCCGCAACCGCGCGTCCCAGCGAGTCCCGGCTGCACATCCCATATGGGGCCAGCCGTTCAGCTTCCTGTGTTTCGATTTCGGTTCGCGAAATAGACATTTTCTTTCATTCCCTTTCATCGTTACTTTGCTGATATTATAACACGTTTTTTTGGCACGATCCTGTGATTCAGGCGCAGTCCCGTAAAAAGGTCATCATTAGGAAGGATGATTGAATAGTAAGCCAATATGCCTAGGCCATAAGCATATTTGACAGGGCCAGCTATATGATTCCCCTACAAAAAATTATGTCGGTCAGCCGATGTCACCAACACCCTGTTGTGGCATAATATTATTGTAAAGTTATGGGTGATTCAAACGTTGCTTCAGGGTAAAACTATGACAAAAATTCGCTGGCTGCTGGTGATGACCATTATCTGTCTGGCCGTTTTGGTGGGAGGTTATCGTTTAACCCACCCTGAACCGGAAATGGTTGCAGCCGCGCCGGTACGGCCGGCGTCCGTCCAGGTTAAAACCGAGTCGATTGCGGCGCAAGCGATGACGATTGAAGCGGTAGAAGCCCGTGGTCTGGCCAGACCGGTTGAGCCGGTGGCCCTCTTTGCATCCAGTGAGCTTGGCCTTCACCTTAGCTATCCGGCGGACTGGCAGGTATTGATCCCCTCGACCACGCTGGCCGTCTTCAAATCACCCGATGGCGCCAGCCTGGTTAAGGTAGAAGCCGTGGGCTCCCGCCCGGCAGACGGCCTGGCCTCCTTTGTTGATCGCAGTTTGGGGCGCGATCTGGTGTTGAGCCGCCAAATTCTCACCGTCCACGGGTTGCCGGCCGAACGAGTGGTGGCCTACTCTCCGTTGGCCGGCGGTCAGGTGACGACCTTCTACATCGACGACAACGGCTCGATTTTTGTGGTCACCGGCATCGGTGAGCAAAGGTCAATCGAGCTGATCGCTCGTTCCTTCAATGGACCGCTGGCTGTGGCCCAAAGGTAAGTTCAGCTCGATCATCGGCCAAACCAGCAACACCCCCTGATTTTTCAGGGGGTGTTTTGGTTGGGTTACTTAAAAATATTCATCCGCCTGATTGACGACAACTGAACCTTGTTGTATCCTGAACTTACATCGGTTTGGGAGAGTGGCGATGAGGAGACAATCCGGGTATGCCCTGGCTCAACCACCGCGGCAAGTGCCCTGGCTGGTCCGCAGCCAGGTTCTATTTGGCGGTTTCTTGAACCAGTTTGGCTGGGCGTTTTTTGGTTTTGGCTTCATCTTTGTCTGGATTTTTGGCCTGAATGCAGATTTGAGCAGCTTGTTGGCCCCTTTGCGGACGATGGAAACGGTTGAAGGAATCATCCTGCGGGTTGAGGAAACCAGCGCCACGGTCAACGAGACGCCGGTGTATGCTTACACCTACGCCTTTCGAGTCGAGAGCCTGGAAAAGGAGTTTCAGGGCAGATCCTATTCAACCGGTCGCCAGTTTGAACCGGGCTGGACTGTGACGGTTGAATACCTTGTGAGCAACCCGGACGTATCGCGGATTCATGGCATGCGCCAGGCCATCTTTGGGCCGTGGGTGCTCTGCCTGGTGCTCATCTTTCCCCTGATCGGTCTGGTTTTTATCATCTTTGGCCTGCGCAAGGGGTTCAAGGCCAATCGCTTACTGGCCGCCGGCCAGATCGCCTGGGGGGAATTGAAGTCAAAGGAGCCGACCGGCGTCAGGGTGAACAATCAGCCGGTTTACAAGCTCAGCTTTGAGTTTCGGGCTGAGGATGGGGGCGTTTACGAGGCGATGGCCAAAACCCATTTACCCCACCTGCTGGAAGATGAGGTTGAGGAACAATTGCTGTATGACCCGCGCCAGCCCACCCACGCCGTTCTGCTCGACGAGCTGCCCGGCTCGCCTGATATCGATGAGCTGGGCTATATCCACCCGACCAGCCTGCGCAGCGGGCTGCTGCCGCTGGTTTTACCTGGCCTGACTCTCCTGGTTCACGGCACAGTTTTTCTATTGGCGGTTCTTTAAACGTCTATGACTGCTGTTCTAACACGGCCAGCTTGGCCTGCAGATCGGCAATCATCTTCTCTATTTCCTCAATCTCATTTTGCAGTTTGAGTGGCGCGCTACTGAGACTGCCGTACATGGCCGCATCTTCCATCAATTTATTCAAATTACCGGTGTAGCGCACCAACTGGCGCTTGAGGGAATAGACCATCTGCTCCCGCTGTTGTTTATCCAGCGATTGGATGGCGTTATCTAAACTGAGGTCAACCACCGCATCCGGCTCTTTACTCTCCAGCCTTTGGGAGACGCGAGCAAACAACCCCAGCGGGGCCGCCACCGACTCGGATATCTCGGCCTCGACGGTTTCGGCGGGCAGTTCCTCCGGTGGCGGAGTCGCCACCTTCTTATATTTTTGGCGATGGCCGGTGAAATTCTCCACCAGGGCCAGGGCTGCCGCAGCCGTGGCCGGTTCCAGCAGCCAGCGCCCCAGGATAGTTCGATAGGCCGGATTGAGGTGGTGGACCACCCGGCCCAGCGTCTCCTGCAGTTCAAAAGGTAAAACGCCGGCCAGACTCTCATCCTTTTGCCAGTCGCGCCAACCGCGCAGATCATCAACATCACCGGTGATTTCATCAGCTATTAACTCGTCCAGTTGGTTGGAGAAGAGGTAGTAGCCGGAAGTTTCCGGATTTTTGACAATCAGGCCGCGCCGTTCCAAATCTTCAACGGATTGGCCGGCTCGAACGTAAAAGCGCTCCAGGTTGTTGACTGTGTCTTCGCCGGTTCGACTCGCCGCCCGCAGGGCGGCGTAATCGCCGCTACCGGCGCTGGCCAATTCGGCCAGCGTGTCCTTGCCAACCTCCTGTTCCTGCGTGCGCATAGCCATCACGGTCAGTAAAATTTTCTGGGCGTCGCTGGAATTTTGCCAGTAATCCTGAAAGATCGGTTCGGCTTCACGGCGGACTTTATCGACCACGTATTGACGCCGGGCGGCATCATCCAGCCCCTGCTGGTGGGCGGCAAAGAGATGATGGCAGGCCATCTGCAGGAAGTAGGGATGATATCCGGCTACTCCAAAGATCAGACTCAACTCACTCAGCAAAAATTTCACCCCGGCGTTGGCCAGGTAGGTGTCTATCAACTGCATCGCGTCGGTTTCGTTAAAAGGACGCAGGTTAATACTGGCAAAAATATTGAAGAAAGGCGAGGAACGCACCTTTTCAGAGTGGGTCAGGGTGACCAACTCCTCCCGGCTGGAGGTAACCAGGGCCAGGTTGTGATGAATGGCCAGCGCCCGTAATCCGGCAAAAAAATCGTTGTCAAAGTTCTCGTTGCGGGTAACATTTTCGAATTCGTCCAGCAGGAGCACAATGTAAAGCCCTGCTTCATCGATGAGGCCGAAAATATCATCCAGGGTGTAGTTGTCGATGGACTCGGCTGCCAGGGCCAATTCAATTTCTTCCACAATATCTTGCTGATCTTTAACCGCCCGCCTGATGGAGCGCAAGACCCGCTGCCAGAAACGGGTCGGTTTGGTGTCTGACTCCAGGAAGGCAAAATCTTGATAAATAAAGGTGTACTTGTCGGGACTAAGACCAAATTGAGTCTGGATGTCGGCATGACCCAACACCTTCAACAGCGAGGTTTTGCCAATGCGCCGCTCTCCCACAATAGAGCTTGACTCGAAGGCTGACAGCAGCCGGCTATAGACCTGTTCAAGCTCGCGGCGATGGCCGATAAATCGGGCCGGATCATCGATCGGTTTACCGTAGCTAAAAGGGTTAATACTCATAATTCGTTCTCCTACTGGCTGATGCCGTCAACTCCGGGCGGCCGGCTTACGGGTTGGCCCAACTGATTCGTTCTTCCAGCCAGCCGTTGGAGTTGGCCTGGTCATAAAAGACAATGCCATCAGCAGGACCGGCCATATCGAGTAATTTTTGTTCGCTGGAACCGGCAGGGGTGAGACCATAGATGGCCCACTGGCCATCCCGGTCGCTCACAAAGGCAATGGCCTGGCCATCGGGACTCCAGGTGGGTAACCCATCTCTAGCCGGATCCGTAGTGAGCCGTTTCAGGCCCGAGCCGTCGATGTTGATCAGGTAGATGTCCCAGTTGCCTTCATTTTGGGCCATAAAAGCCACTTGCGTCCCATTGGGGGAGAGAGCGGGCGCCCGATCGCCTTCAGCCGAGGTGAGGCTGGTAACATTGGCAAAATTGGCGCTGGTCAGGCGCAAGCCGGGCGCGGTATTGCCCCACCCTTTGAAAACTATCTGTCCAGCGCGACCCCAACTGGGATACTCTCCGTCAAGCCCGATTTGGCCGGTTTGATTATTGCGGAACTCGACATCAGCTTGAGCTTGATACAAGCGCGCCGCCCGGTCGCCGGCGCGGCGCGAGAAAAAGAGGATTGAACTCCCGTCCGGGTTCCAGGTGGGCAGTTCATCTTCCAAGAAGTTGGTAACCAAATATTCATTGCCGCCGGCGCTGCTGGCTGTAACCAGACCGCGCGAGCCGCCGGCCCAGGATTGAAAGGCAATGCGGGAGCCATCGGCGTTGAAGGCCGGCTGGCTGGCTTCGGAGCGATAGCGGCGACTTTCGCCGCTGGCCACATCGCCAAAATAGATGTGATAGGTGGTTCCATCAAAGGCGGGATAAGCGATCACACCGCGCCGTGGCAGCGCCAGGGCCGGGGCGGAGGTCGGGCTTGGGGTTGGGGCAGGCGTTAGCGTGGCGGTGGGACTGGGGGTGGGGGTGGCAGTTGGCGTGGGCGTGTCAGTTGCTGGGAGCGGCGTCGGGGTAAGGTTGGCTACCAGGGCCGCCTCTGTGGCTCGCAATTCAGCCTCCCTTGTGGCCCGTTCGACCTGCACCGCGGTCGCGGTGATCTGGGCCAAAGCCAGGGCCGCCCTGGCTTCTTCCGCTTGAAGCGTAGCCCGGAGTTCGGCTTCTTGCAGACTCCCTTCCTGTTCCAGTTGGGCCAACTGGGTGCTGGCCGCCGCTACCGTTGCCTCAAAGCGAGCGGCCTCGGTGACGCGCAGCGCCTGGGCGGCGTCTAGCGCCGCGCTGGATTGCTGTCTGACTTCCTGGATGCTATTGAACAGGAAAACCGTAACCACCGCCAGAATCAGGAGCATCACGGCCAAGACCGGCGCGGCCCAACGGCGGGCTTTTTCAACCCGGGTGGGGGCTTCGGCGCGGCGCTGCATTTCTAGCTGCAGCCACGTTGCGGCCACTTCGCCCAGCTCCTCGTACACCCAATCCAGCCGCTTGAATTTGGCCAGCCACATCTGCACCAGCCCAATTCGAAATTCGTACGGTTCTCTATCGTTCAGAAGATCCCGTTCAAACAGTTGTTTGAGGCTGCTGGCGACGTCATTGTTGGGGGGATATAACTGCGCCTGGTGCAGAGTTCGATCCAGGTTACGGCGCATAACCCCGGCCCGATGCTTCGGCGCAGCCTCGGCCAGCGCCGCCATCACCGCCTGTTCGGCCGGGGTGGAGTCTTCCCAGACGAATTGGAAGTTGGGCGTACCTTGTTCCAGCACGTCGGGCAAAACCGCCTCCACGTCGGCCACATCTAACTGCTCCGGTTTGGCCTGGCTCCAGCGGGTAAACAGGTTATGGCAGAGTAACTGGGTGTAGTAAGGCTGGCCGGAAGTCAGCGCCAGAATCCGGTCGATGGCGGCCCGGGTATAACTGTAATACTCAGCCACCGGGCGAATGATCAGGTCTTCGGCATAATCCTGATCCAAAAAGCTGATCTTGCGATAAACGGCCAGGTTCAGCAGTTGCGACGACCCTTTGCCGGTGATTTCAATCCGCCGGCCCAGCGCAAAGAGAAAGTTAAGTTGGTCTGTTTGCTGAACCAGCGAGCGGATATAGTCAAAAACGTCGTGGGGCAGTTGACCGCTGCTGACCTTCTCGCTCAACCGGTCGGTTTCGTCAAACATCAGCAGCAGCCGGTGCTGCCCCAGCGCCTCGATGACGGGGGGCAAGAAGACATCTTCGAATTGATGGCGGGGACTGATTTCAAAATCCTGCCGTTTGGGTCGATCGAGCTGGTCGACCTGGTCGAAACTGCGCAGAGCCAACACAATCTTACGGGCGACCTCCCACAGAAAACCGTCCATCCCTTCCAGGCCCATACCCTGCAAATCCAGGAGAACTGGAATATAGCGCTCGTCGGCCAGGCCGGTGCGCATCTGGTACAGGACGGAGGTCTTGCCGCTGCGCCGCTCGCCGTACAGCACAATGATGTTATCCTGGTAAGCCCCCCGCAGGTGCTGGCGCAGCCAGGCATAGACATCCTCCCGGCCAAAAAACATGGCCGAGTCTTTCACCGGCGAGCCGGCGATGTACGGATTGATAATCAAGGGGCTATGGTCGAGCGGCATCGAACTTCCTCCGGTTGAAATGATGTTGCCTGTCCTTGATGGGAATTGCAGCGTGGTGTAAACCTTGAAACTAATGTTTGTATTATAGAATATTATCGGCCAAGAGTCGAATGGGATTCCGGTGTTATCCATTCGCAACCCTATTTGCTCCCCCCTTTTGGCTCTGGTATACTTTTCTGTAACTGTTCCGCTGGAGAGGCGCCCGGCGCTTTATCAAAATGCCGGGCGCCTGACAAAATCTAGATGCTGATTGACTCCCACTGTCACCTGAATTTTGACGCTTTTGCCGAAGATCGGGCCGAAGTTGTGGCCCGAGCCCGGGCGGCCGGAGTTATTGCCATCATCAACCCGGCCACAAATTTAGCCGATAGTCGTCAGATTGTGACAATGGCGGCGGAAATTCCTGAGTTATATGCGGCGGTTGGCTTTCACCCCAACCAGGCGGGGGCTTTTGATGACTCGGCTCTGGCTCAACTTCGTGAACTGGCCGGCCGGCCCAAAGTGGTGGCCATTGGCGAAATCGGCCTGGATTACTACTGGGATGAAGCGCCCCGGCCGGTACAGCGGCGGGTGTTCGAGCGGCAGTTGGCCCTGGCCAGAGAAGTTGGCCGGCCGGTCATCGTTCACCAGCGGGAGGCCGCGGTCGATACGATGGCCGTGCTGCGCCAGTGGGCCGCGGAGCCGGACCGGCCGGGGTTGGTGCTGCACTCTTTTTCCGGAGACCTGGCGATGGCCGTAGAGGCCGTCGAACTGGGCTTCTACATCGGCGTCACTGGCCCGGTTACTTTCAAGAATGCTCGCGAGCTGCCCGGCATCGTCGCCGCCTTGCCGCCGGAACGGCTGCTGGTAGAAACCGACGCCCCTTTTCTGTCGCCCCACCCTTTCCGGGGCAAGCGCAACGAACCGGCCCGGGTCAAACTGGTGGCCGAACGAGTGGCCGATTTGCGCGGTGTCGCCTTGGTGGACATGAGCCGCCGGTTGACCCAGAATACGATTTCGCTGTTCAATCTACCGGTTGAATTGATGCAGCCAACCAACCAACCAACCAACCAACTAACTAATGAGGAACCTATGCCCCAAGTAGCCCAACTGTTCAGCCTGGTGGCTGACGAGATGAAATATGTTGAAGATAAAATGCGCTCCGGGATTGCCGCCCGGTATGAAGATTTGCAAGCCGTGGTCGATTATCTGGTGGGCGCCGGCGGCAAGCGACTCCGGCCGGCCCTGACGTTGATGGCCGCCAACTTTTACCCCGTTGACAAGGATAAGTCATATTCGCTGGCAGCCTCGGTGGAGCTATTACACACAGCCACCCTGGTCCACGACGACGTGATCGACAACTCCCTCTTTCGCCGCGGTATGCCCACCCTGAACGCCAGTTGGAGTCCCGGCGCGACCATTCTCACCGGCGACTATCTCTTTGCCCGTTCCGCCGAGTTGGCCGCCGAAACCGGCAGCGTTCGCATTACGACCATCTTTGCCCAAACGTTGATGACCATTGTGGGCGGCGAGTTGCAGCAGCTCTTCCGCGATGGGCGCGGCGTCATTCCGACCGAAGAGGAGTACCGGCAGCGCATCTACGCCAAAACGGCCTCGCTTTTTGCCGCCGGCACCGAGACCGGCGGGGTGTTGTGCGGCGCTCCCGAAGCAGAGATTCAAGCCCTGCGCAGCTACGGCTATAACCTGGGCATGGCTTTTCAAATAGTTGATGATATCCTGGACTTTCGCGGCGACGAGGAGCGGATTGGCAAACCGGTTGCCAACGATTTACGCCAGGGGATCGCCACGTTGCCGGTGATGCTATTTGCCCAAAAATCGCCCAACCATCCCACGATTATGAAAGCGGTTGGCCGCCAACCGGTCAGCGATGCGGAGATGGTGGCTGTCGTCGAACAAATCCGGGCTTCCGGCAGTGTGGACGCGGCGATGGCCGAGGCGCGCCACTTTGCCCGCCAGGCCCAGGCCGAGCTGGCCCTGCTGCCCGATAATCCCTACCGGCAGGCAATGCACGGGTTGGCTGAGTATACTGTAGCTCGAGACATTTAAAACTTCAACATAAATTTTATGTTCAAACTTGCTCAAGAAAAATTAGATGTCAAAAATAAATCAAGAGCAAATATCTTCAACTGGCGAGGCCAATTTACACCCCAGTTTGTTGATTATCTCCTGGACTCTTACGCCAAATCTAGTGATATAATAATTGATCCATTTTCAGGTAGTGGAACGGTTTTACTGGAGAGCGCCAGGAAAAATTTAAGCTGTTATGGTTTCGAAATAAATCCTGCTGCTTATGCTATGTCAAAATTTTTTACTTTTGCCAATGTTCCTGACGAAGAAAGGATAGAAATTTTAGCTGCATTTGAAAAAAAATTTCTAAAATTTTTACCTGATTCTCAGGATTTGCCATTGTTTATCAATAATGGTGAATTTAGGCAAAGTTTCAGAAACCTTATCCAGTTTTCAGGGCACCTGTTTGAGTACATACAGGACAAAAGAGAAAAGGTTTTAGCCTTAAACATTCTTTTCTTAGCCGAGAGTAATAAAAATGTTGATCTGAGACGGGCTTTATGGGAGTCATTTGCGTACTTAAAAAAAGTTCTCCTAATCCTCCCTTATACTGACAGAACGATTAGTGCTAACTTGGGAGATGCCAGGCTAGTCCATCAAGCGTGTCCGGTTAAAGGGAACATAATTTTGACAAGTCCTCCCTATATTAATGTATTTAATTATCACCAGAACTACAGAGCTATTATAGAAGAGACTTTAGGCTTTGACATTTTAAAAGTTGCTCAAAGTGAGTTTGGTTCTAATAGAAAAAATAGAGCCAATCGGTTTAAGACCATAGTTCAGTATTGCTTAGATATGGAGCAAGCCCTTGAAAGTTTTTGGCATAGCTTAAATAGAGGTGGTTTGATTATTCTTGTCATTGGCCGAGAGTCTAATGTGCGCCAGATACCTTTCTATAATAGTTTAATTGTTAAAGATTTAATTAGAAGTATGGGGGGGTTTTGCAACATCAGAAATTTTGAACGTAAATTCACCAACAAGTTTGGTAATAACATTAAAGAGGATATCATTGTCTTTGAAAAAGATGAGCTGCCCCCTCACCATTATTATGCTCGGCAAGTCGCTTTAAAGTATTTGCAAGCGGTCTTGCCGCAGGCCAACTCAGATGTAAAGGATGATATAACCGCAGTTATAAACTATATTCATACCATTCAACCATCCCCAATGTTTAATTTGAGGGAGGTTCTTGGAAATGCCCAAAAAACCACATAAAGAAAAACTTTTGGCTGCCATTGCCAATCCAAAGTGTAAAAATGATCTCGCTCTCCTGCATGAAGCAACACAGGTATATGAGGATTGGGTCAACCAGATCAAATCGTTGCCCAGTAGAGGCCACCAAAAAATTTATGATATGACCAATCTTCTCAACGGATATAAAGATTATCTGGAAGTGGAATTGATTGCGCGGAGAGGATCGCCTTTTATTAAGCGACAAAAAGGACAGTTAAAATTAGACAATACCATTTTAGAAGAATTTTTGATTTATTTGGTTAACCCCTCTATTCTAGATCGACTCCCCCCTTTTGAAATTGAAACAGGTCCCCATACCGCTTTTATGTCTTTATCTTTCAGGCCGTCAAACATCCACCATCTTGATCAGAAACCAGAGATTGTTTTGAAGCTCAAAGATCAAGACTTTACCATTGGCAAAACGCTCTATTATCAATTTTCGGTTGATTCCACTTTTGCAGAACCTAAGACTGTACAGGGTAGCCTTTTTTTAGCCGTGCTGGCGGCTGAATGTAAAGTAAATTTTGACAAGACTATGTTCCAGGAATGCGCCGGCACCGCTTCACGTTTAAAACAAGGTTGTCCAATTTCAAAATATTATGCCTTAGTTGAATATCTGGATATGCAGCCAGAGGATTGTCGTTTAACGGATATTGATAATGTATTCTTGTTGCGACATGCCAAAAGATTGCCTTTTGAAAAACGAAGTAACTATGAAGAAATAAAAGCTCAACATAAAGACTTTCCAATAGATGGTGAGGTTATTTTTAGATTTGTTCAGGAGATACAAGCTTTTATCGACGCGGCGTGGTATGATCCTGATCAGGCCCTAAAGCGTGGTTCGTTTGTTTGAAATGGACCTCTCAATCGTCATCGTCAATTGGAATGTTAAAGAGCTACTCCGCAACTGCCTGCACTCCCTACTCGACCAACCTGACCCTGGCCTGACCATTGAAATCATCGTGGTCGATAGCGCCTCCGGCGATGGCAGTCCCCAAATGGTGCGGCAGGAGTTTCCCCAGGTTCGCCTCATCGCCAGCCCGGAAAATTTGGGGTATGCCGGCGGCAACAACGCCGGCGCGGCCGCAGCCCAGGGCCGTTATCTTTTTTTGCTCAACCCCGATACCGTAGTTAGAGCGGGCGCGCTGGCCCAACTGGTTGGCTATATGGACGCCCACCCCCAAACCGGCGCGCTGGGGCCGCAGTTGCTCTGGCCGGACGGCCGCGTGCAATCCTCCCGCCGCCGTTTTCCCACGTTGGGCAGCCTCTTTTGGGAAAGTACGCTGTTGGGCCAGTGGTTTCCCCGCAACCGCTACCGGCAACGTTACCATGTCCTGGATCGCCCGGCTGGCGAGGTCCAAGCGGTTGACTGGGTGGTGGGCGCGGCAATTTTGATTCGCCGCGACGCCTGGCTGCAGGTTGGCCCGCTGGATGAAGCCTTCTTTATGTACTTTGAGGAAACCGATTGGTGTCGCCGCAGCGCGGCGGCCGGTTGGGAAACCCACTATCTGCCCACAGCCCAGGTGGTCCATTTTGAAGGTAAATCCAGCGGCCAGGTGGTCGCTGCCCGGACGCTGCGTTTTCAGCGCAGCAAACTGCGTTACACCCGCAAATATTTTGGTCCTGGCTGGGCCGCCGGGCTACGCCTTTTTTTGTGGCTTACCTTTGCCTTCCAGTGGGCTGAGGAAGGCGTCAAGTGGCTGCTAGGCCATCGCCGGGCGCTGCGCCGGGAGCGGCTGCTGGCCTACGCCCAGGTGTTGCGGGGCTTATGATGAAGGTCACTTTTCTCAGCGGTGAATATCCGCCTATGCAGGGCGGCATCGCCGACCATACCGCCTATCTGGCCCATTATCTGGCCCCGTTGGGCGTCGAGTCCACTGTTTTGACCGGCCGCCGCTGGCAAACGGCCAGCCCAATTGGAGAAAGCGCCCCTGCGCCCCTGCTCCCTTGCTCCCCTGTGGTTCATCCGCTACTCCCAAATTGGAACTGGCGCTGCTGGCCGGGCATAGCCAATTTTCTGGCCGCCCACCGGCCCGATATTCTGCACATTCAATATCAAGCCGCCGCCTTTGACCTGGGCGGCTGGGTCAACTGGCTGCCCTGGTATCTGCACCGGCGGCGCAGCCCCACCCGTTTGGTGACCACTTTTCACGACTTGCGCGTCCCCTACATTTTTCCCAAGGCCGGGCCGTTCCGCTGGCGCTCGATCCTGGCCCTGGCCCGCCACAGCGACGGGGTCATCTGCACCAATCGGGAGGACCTCCATACTTTGGCGCGGGCGCTCAATTCGCCGCCCCGGTTGGCCCACATTCCGCTCGGCAGCAACGTGGAGCCTCAACCGCCGGCCGATTTTGACCGGGCAGCCTGGCGCAGCCAATACCAGGCGACCGGGCAGACGCTCTTGATGGCTTACTTTGGTTTTTTGAACGACAGCAAAGGCGGTGAGGAGTTGATCGAGGCGCTGGCTTTATTGCGCCGGCAGGGCCTCGAGGTTCGCCTGCTGCTCATCGGCGGCGACGTGGGCCACGCCGACCCGACCAACCGGGCCTATGCCCAAAAAGTGCAGGCTTTGATCGAGCGGCTGGGGCTGGTCGACTCCGTCCATCGAACCGGCTACACCGACCTGGCCCGGGTTTCGGCCAATTTGCTGGCGGCCGATGTGGTGGTGATGCCCTATCGCGACGGCGTCTCCTTTCGCCGCACCACTCTCATTGCCGCCCTGCGTCACGGCTGCCCGGTGATCAGCACTACGTCCGCCGACCCCGGCCTCATTCCTGAAATCCGGCCCGGCGAAAATATGTTGCTGGCCCCGCCCCGCGACGCCGCCGGCCTGGCCCGGACGGTTGCGCTTCTGGCCAACAACGCAGCTCTGCGGCAAAAGTTGGCAGCCGGGGCCAGGCAGTTGGGGCAACTGTTTGAGTGGCAGCAAATTGCTAAAGAGACGTTTGATTTGTATCAGACCGTGTTGTCAAGTTGACAGCTCGAAATACAATTTAGGACCAATACTTTTCAAATAAGGACGCGGTTGAAACCGCATCTGGAGGGCTACGCCGTGATGTCCGCCTACGCGGACAAAAAGACCCGTCCACGCAGGTGGACGACCGGCTTTAGTCCTGGAGGAACGATTTCAATCGCTTATTTGAAAAGTATTGAATTTAGGACTCCCTTGAGTAATGGCTATAGAAAAGCTCACCAGCGCCGACTTGCAGCGCTTCATCGCTGAACATCACATCCAGGCCACTATTTTGCCGCTGGCCGAGCATACCCTGACCGTGCCCGACGCGGCCAGGGCCTTGCAGGTGGAGCCGGAGCAGATCATCAAAACCCTGGTTTTTTTGGTGAAAGAGCAGCCATTTTTGGTGATCAATAACGGGACGGCTAAAGTGGACCAGCGCAAAGTGGCCGACCGGCTGGGTGTGGGCCGCAAGCAGGTGAAATTTGCCGGGGCCGACCAGGCCCTGGCCATCACCGGCTACGTGGTCGGCAGTATGCCCCCGTTTGGCCATCGCCAAAAGCTGACCACCTTCATCGATCCGGCCATCACCGCCTTGCCGGTCATCTTTGGCGGCGGCGGCGATACCAACGCCATGCTCCGCCTGACCCCGGACGAGCTGCTGCGAGTGACGCAGGCAGAGTTGTTGGCAGTTTCCGAGTAGACATCGTACTTTTTGTGTCGGTGGGTGGTGGTATTTGCGACCCTTGACCCGGTGGACTGGTCACGCTAAAATAAATGAAAAGCGTCTATGTTGATTTTGGAGTAGTAGGAGTATCGAATTATGACTGGCGTAACCGTTTTGAGTGATGTGAAGCGATTGGAACAACTTTACTCGACCGGATTTCAAGATGCCTTCTTGGATGAGGCATTGCGTAAAATTATTGATCGCCAGATTGCCCGTGATGAAGTGGACCTGGAGCAAGTTAATAAAGAACTGGCCGAGTTTGAGCGCCGGTATAATTTGACCTCGGCGGTGTTCTGGTCGCGCTTCCAGGCCGGACAGATCGACGATACAGCCGATTTTATGGAATGGAACGTCTTTTGTAAGATGCGAGAACGACTTATGACTCGGCTGCGTATCTTGCAAGGTGGCGATGCGAATGAGTGATATTGCTGCCTACCTGAACAGGGTTGAACTCGCCTTGATTAGCAGCCCCATCATTGTCGAGTATAAATTTGTCCGTTTTTGGGCTAACACTGACGACGGATATATCCGCTTGCGGGCGACTCTTGCGAATGGAGATTTTTTAGAAGCAGCAGAGTATTTTGTGCTTGTTGAGGGCCAACTTGTAACCATTGACTATCGCTATCAATGGTTGGATGAGCAAAAGCAGGTACTCCGGCGGCGTTGGGACAACACCCCGGATCACCCCGAGTTGGCGAATTTTCCCCATCACATTCACGAAGGTAGCGATAAAACCGTAATACCCGGTCAGGTTCTCAGCCTGATCGAGTTGCTAAACCTCCTTGAAAGTGAATTGTAACGCAATCGCCTGCGAAATTTGATCTGCGGGTAAAGGAGCCGCCAATGCCTCTCGCCCCCAATCAAAACCTGTTCGAATTCCAGATTATCCGCCGCCTGGGCCAGGGCGCCTTTGGCGTGGTTTACCTGGCTCACGACAGCCACCTTGACCGACCCGCCGCTATCAAAGAGTTGACCATCACCACCCAAACCGACGAGCTGGCTTTCAAACGTTTCATCCAGGAAGCGCGGGCAGCCGGCAGCCTGAATCACCCGCACATCGTCACTGTCTATAGCCTGAAGGTGGTCAAGAACGAGGTATACCTGGTAATGGAGTACCTGGCCGGGGGCAGCCTGCGCGACCGGCTGGAGCGACAAGGGCCGTTGCCAATCGAGGAGGCCAGCCGCATTGCCGCCGATGTGGCTGACGGGCTGGCTATTGCCCACGCCAAAGGCATTGTTCATCGCGACATCAAGCCGGAAAACATTCTCCTGACCGAAAACGGGCGGGCCAAAGTCAGCGATTTTGGTATTGCCCACGTCCCTCGCGGGGCCGGCGGCACGGCTTTGACCCAGAGCGGTTTCCAGCCGGGCACTATGGTTTATATGTCGCCGGAGCAAATCCGGGGCAAGCCGGTCGACGGCCGCAGCGACGTTTACCAGTTGGGAGCGGTACTGTACGAGATGCTGACCGGGCGGCACTACGTCGATATGGAGGCTTTGGAGCGGCGGGCGCGGGAATCGGCCGGGGCTAATGTGATGCGTTACCAGGCTCGGCTGTTTGAGTTGCTGGATGAAATGATCTGTGAGAGAGGGCCGGAGTCTTTGGGGCGGGTGCGTCCGGACGTGCCAGCCACACTGGCGGAGTTGGTGATGACCATCTTGTCCAAGCAAGTTGAGGCTCGTCCTACTACGGGAGAGTTAGTCCAAGCTCTGGGGGATGGTAAGAGGACGCAGAAATTTCCTACTGTTAATACTACCGGACGGATTAGGTTTTCCAAACCATCTCAATCCATGATTGAACAGGCTGAAAATTACTTCAAACTTGGTCAGGCTGATTACGAAAAAGAGAATCACGAACAAGCGGTTGCATATTACAGTAAGGCAATCGAATTGTTGCCGAATAACTATAGGTACTTCTACCATCGGGGACGTGCGTATCATGCTAGAGGCGAACGTGACCAGGCTATGTCTGATTATGATAAAGCGATAATATTGTGCAACCGAATCATTGAGAAAAATCCAAGTAATCCAAAGATTTACTACCAACGTGGACAGGTTTTTAATGCAAAGAGCGATATTGACCGAGCTATTGCCGACTACAGCCAAGCAATTCAACTCCAGTCTGACTTTGCTGAGGCGTATGAAGCTCGTGGTGATGTTTATAATTATAAAAAGGAAGAATATAAGCGGGCATTAGCTGATTATTCAGAGGCCATCCGTCTTCGGCCTAACCATTATGCTGCCTACGAAAAGCGCGCCCAGTTGTATAATTACGATTTAAAAAATGATAAGCAAGCCATTGCTGACTATACGCGGGTTATACAACTCAAGCCCGATTATGCCTCGGCTTATGAGGCGCGAGGGCGGTTATTTTTTTATATGGCGGCATATGACAGAGCTCTTCAAGATTACAATCAAGCCGTCCATCTTGCCCCAAGCTCGAGTGCATATGAAGCTCGTGGTGAACTATATAGAAAGCAAGGCGATTTCGCTCAGGCTATGTCGGATTATTTAATGGCCCTTCAATTGCTTGACGACCATTTATTGTACAAATCAAATGATACTCTAAAAGCGAGCCATCGCCAGAGTTTATTGTTGGAAATTCAGTTCCTTTATTTTGCTGAGGCCAGAGTTTGCGAGCAGAAAGGAGATTATTGTCGCGCGCTGAATTATCTAGATCAGGCAATTGCCGTTGCCGTAGATGGCGGCGCGTATCGGCGACGCGGAGAAATTCACGCCAAAATGGGAGATTATCATCAAGCTTTAGCAGACCTTAACCAGGCCATACGGCTTGAACCTAAGAATGCTACGAATTATGCCAGTCGAGCGGAAATCTACGAGAAAATGCGTAATTACAAACAGGCTATCGCAGATTACGAGCAAATTCTAATCAAGAGTGGTGACTCTTTAGAATTGAAGGAGGCAGACAAGAAACTACAAACATTACAGAAGATTGAATATCTTTCAGAAACCATTCGATACGATCCCTATAATGTTGACGCCTATTATGCCCGAGCCGAAATTTTATTTGAATTAGGTGACTACGAACAAGCCATCAGTGACTATAATATCCTTATACGACTTTTGCCTGATGAGGCAGATCAATTCCTGTTTTATCGCGGTTTTGCCTTTTATCATGTCGGTAACTATGATCAAGCAATTAACGATTTGAGCAAGATTATCAAAAAAAGACGTAATAGTTATGTTGATTATTGGATCCGTGGTCAAGCTTATGAGAAAAAAGGGGATCGTAAACGAGCTATCCAGGACTTTAAAGCGGTGTTAAAGTATTGTGGGAACAACACATTTTATCTTGAGAGAGCCAAAAACAAGATACGAGAGTTAAGCTAAGTAATCGGTGGGTAGATTTTAACCATCGGCTATCAGGAATAAATCTATGACTACACATATCCCCACCGTCACCCGCTTCTGGGTCAAAAATTACCGCAGCCTAGCAGATGTGGACATAACCCTCGGCCCGCTGACCGTGTTGGTCGGTCCAGGTAAAATGGGTAATACCCGAAAGTTTTCAGGATTAAGGAGAGCTTATGACAACTCATACCGTAACCTTAAATTTGCCCGAAAAGCTATACCAGCAGCTCAGGCAGCGGAGTCAACAGTTTCGTCGTTCGCTTGAAGATGAGTTGCTGCTCTTGCTGGCCGGTAAAGCGTCCGAATTTGAAACCGGTTCGAGTGCGCCATTGGCCTATAACGAGGTGATTGAGTTTTTGGGGCGAGGGGCCACTACTCAGGAAATCGTTGATTTTCGTCTTTCGGCCGCGGCGCAGGCCAGGGGACAGGCGTTGTTGGAGAAAAACCGGCAGGGGACCCTGAGTCCGGCTGAAGAAGCCGAGTTAAATTTGTACATCGAACTGGAAAATCTGATGGCTCTGATTAAGATTCGAGCGCATCAGCAGTTACGGCGTAACTCGTGACCAGTTATCTTTCGGCCAATTTGCGCCAACTGGTAATCGAACGGGCAGGGGAGCGATGCGAGTATTGTCTGCTTCACCAGCGTGACGTCGCACTTTTCAATCACGAAGTTGATCACATCATTCCAGAGAAACATCAGGGTCAGACTGTGGAGAGTAATCTGGCCCTGGCTTGCTTTGAATGTAATCGCTATAAGGGAAGTGATTTCGCTTCAATCGACCCGCTTACCGGTGAAGTTACCCCACTTTTTAATCCTCGCCAACAAAGTTGGGCCGAGCATTTCAGCCTTGAAGGGTCGATGATTGTGCCTTTAACGGCTGTAGGCAGAGTTACGGTGCGTTTGCTTCGTCTAAATGAGGAACATCGCCTGCGCCGGAGAGAGGGCCTCATTAAGCTGGGCAGATATCCGAGTTAAATATGAGGTTAACAGTCCGCTTTGGCGGACTTTTTTTATTTCCTGGCGCCTGGTTCGACAGGCTAATTCGTCAGGGTCACTTTTTTGCCTCCACCTCGCCTAATACAAATACATCGCTCCCATCAGGCTGCGCCAGTCGCTCCAATGTGTGGGGATCATAAAGTCCAACTTGCAGGGTATAAATCCCGACTGGTAAATTGCCGGGCAGGTTAAGCATGTGGCTGTCAAGCTGTGGTTCGTTCAGCGGCCATTGTGACGTCGGCGCCGGGGTGAGCCAGGTGGGGGCGGCGTCGCTTTGGGCGACCAGGCGGCCGTCAGGCGCTAACAGGTGGACGAACACGGTGTAATCGGCCGCGGGCGGCTGGCCGGCCGTCCATTGCAGCAGCACCGGCAGCGCGTCGCCGGGGCGGACCGGCTCCGGCTGAAACCAGTAGCCGGTCAGCCAAATGGCCGGGCCGAATTGGACCTCGACAGGGGTGAGCGGCTGTAGCGTAGGGACGGCCGGCAGCCGAGTCAAGAACGGCCCTTGCTGTTTGAACGAGGCCAGTTGCACCCAGTTGCCGGGATGAAGCTGGATCGTCTGCTCGGCAGGGCCGGTTACCGGCCAGCGTTGGTCGGGGTTAGCAAAGCTGGATTCCGGCCCTACGGCCAGGCCCAGGTGGAAGGTATCGGGCAGGAGTTGGGGCAGGGTAGCGGTTACGACCGTCTCGCCGAGCCGCCAGGCTGACGGCGGATACCAGACTGCTGCAATCATCGGCACCTGGGTGGGGTCGCTCAGCAAGCGGCCCAGATCGTCGTAAACCAGCGGCCACAGCCGTAGATCGCCCGGCAATTGAGCCGAACTTTGCCAATAAAAGCGCAAGGCGACCCCATCATCGGGGTCGGCCTGGAAATCATAACCCAATAGCCGCAACCGGCCATCGCCAAAGCTCAGAGCGACGGGGTAAGGAGGCGGCGCAGCAGCGCGGGCAAAATCGAAAAACGAATCCGGTAGGGTTATTGTTCCAGTAGCCGTGGTCGATTTTTGGGCCAGAATCAGCCCCTGATTGGCCTGGCGGAGCTGCCAAGTGGTGTTGAGCAGGTCGACGATCTTGGCGTGGGCGTCGTTGGGGTGGACGCCGGGGATATCGGTCACATCGACCAGGAAAAATTCGGCCTCGGCGATAGTGGGAAAAACGTAGATGATCCGGCGGTGGGCCAGGTGGGGGTGAACGGCGGCGCTGGCCGAAACAATCGCCGCCGGGGGAATTGGGGCGGTGAACTCCGGCAGGCGGGCCGCCGCCGGCCTGAGGTGGTAGGTTTCCAGCCGGGTCGACAGGGGCGTCCAGCCATGCAGAGCGTGATAGCCCAGCGCCCAACTGCCCAGCCACAACAGCACCGCCAGCAGCGTGGTCACTTTCAAGATCTGGCCATTCCGTGGGCGAATCGAGGCAAAATCGACCAGCCGCCGGGCGCCGTAGATGGCGGCAATGAGCAGCGCCGCCACCAGCGGGGCCGAGTAATGCTGCTCGCCGGAGTATTGGCCGGGGAAGTTGCTGAGCAGGTTGGCGGCCAACACCGGCAGACCCAGCAGCAGCAGCTCCGGGGCCAGCAGGGGCAAAAAACCGACCGAAGCCAGCAGGCCAAAAACGTAGCGCCAACGGGCCGGCTCTTGCAGCAGCGCCGGCAGGCCGGCCAGCCCGCCGCTGTAGCGATTGGCCAGGTAGATGGGGCCGTCGCTGCCGAAATATTGCCGGGCCAGCGGGGCGACGATGAGGAAAGTGGCTATCAGAAACCAGGCCATGCCGGTGAGGGCGAGCGCGGCACCGTGCCACAGTTCCGGTTTGACGACCGCGGACCGCGGACCCTTCGGGCTGAGCCTCAGGACGAAGCCGCGGACCGCCGGATCGAAGCGAGCGGTCGGCCGTCGGCGGTCGGCGGTCAGTTTTCGATATAAAGCTGTCCCCAGCAACCATAAACCCAGCATAGCCGTCAGGGTGGGCAAAGTTTCTTTGGCAGCCATCGCCACGATAGCCCAGAACCACAGCCAGAGCCAGCGCCGCTGGCTGGCGTACCAAAAAGCAAACAACAGCGGCGTGACCACAAACGGGTCGGCGTGGAAATCGGCGATGTTGGCCGCTTGTAGATGGGGGGAGAGCAGGTAGACGGCGGCAAAGACGAGGGCGGACCAGTTGTGAATTGTGAACACTTGCGCCGGAACGCAGTGCAGGTGTTGTGAATTGTGAATTATGAATTGTGAATTATGAATTGTGAATTGTTGATCTGCCTTTGATAATTGATAATTGATAATTGATAATTGATGCCGGGCGATCCAGTAGACGGGCAGGGCACCCAGGGCCAGGGCGATGGATTGAGCGATCAGCAGAATGCGGACGTCGTCCCATAGAAAAAAGAGCAGGGCCAGGGGGACGAGGATCGGCTCAAAATGCTCGGCCAGGCGGGGCTGCTGGCGGTCGCCCCAGGTTTGTTCCATAAAGTAGCCGGGGCCGAGCACGGTATTCCACATGGGCTGGTCGATCAGCGACAGGTCGGCGGCGTAGGAGTTGAGGGTGTTGTGGCGGTTGATGGTGTACCAGGAGAAGTAGCCGGCGTAGGTGAGGATGAGGAGAGCGAGGAGAAGGGACGGGATGGAAAATGATGAATTGTGAATGGTGAATAGTGAATGGTGAACCCGCAGGGCAGGTGTTGTGAATAGTGAATTGTTGCGTGCTTTTGGCATTTAGGTTGACTTTATGGCTTCTTTCAAAAAGTGCCCGGTCGCAAACCTTCAACTGTCCGTGGTATCGCCGGTCTCAGATGGTGGATGCTTTTTCAAGCTACGCGCCTCGCGCAGCTTGCGGGCCGACTCTTGCAACTGCTCAAAAAATTCCGTTTCGGTCAGCTCGGCTACGGCCTGTTGGCGTTTGACCTCATCGATTTCAATGGTCAGTTGGTGAAGCTGCCGTTTCAACTCTTCTTCCCGCTTTTTGACCCCCTCGACCATCTTGAAGAAGGCCGACAGGAAAGCGCCGGCCCGGGCCTGGTCGGACAGGTTGATATCGACGATCGTCGATTGGGTTTCGGCCACCTGATTCTGGACAAAATCATAGTCACCCGTGGCGATATGTTGGGACCAGATGATGGTCTCTTCGATGTAGGTATTGGCAAAGCGCAGCCGGTCCGACATATCGCGTAGAAAGGCCAGGGCCAGTTGGGGATATTCAGTGAGCGCCTCAACCACGGTTTCATATTTGATTTCCAACAGGTTGGCCGGGCTGAGCGCCACCATTGTGTTGGAGCGGGGTTTTTGGTCCAGCAGGGACATCTCGCCGATGACCTGGCCAGGCCCGCACTGGTTGAGCACCACCTCTTCACCGCCGCTGCCTTCGGCTACAATCTTGATCCAGCCGGTGCGGATGATAAAGAGCGAGTCGCTGGGATCGCCCTGGTGGACCAGGAGCTGCCCTTTGGTTAGCTCGCGTAAGCTGGCCTGCCGGGCAATTTTGACCAGAATGCGCTCCGGGATATCTTGCAGCAGCGACAACTTGCGGAGCGAGTTGACCAGTTTGGCCTCGTCCGTTGTTAGCGGCGCCGTTTGGCCTGATTCACTCTGGCTGCCAAATAATTTCTGCAAAAGTTCGGTCAATTTGTTGCCCATAATCATGTTCTCCCATCCAAGTGACCGGCACTTTTTAAGTGCCGGTCACTTGGCCCTTTTTGTGAGCCTATTCTGCCACGGATTCAACCCGAATCCAATCAACCAGCGCGGCCAGACCCGGTTCGGTTAGCCCCCAACCGGCCGTCACCCCGGCCGGTCCCAACGGGTCAAGGGCCTCAAGGGTGGTCCCACTGAGCGGGTTGTACAGCAAAGCGTGGCTACAGCGAAAGCAGCCCCACAAATCGCCGCGAGCGCCAATAGCTTGCAGGCTTTGTACGGCTGCTTCGCCCAGATTCAAGCTGGCTTCGTCGGCCGCGGCCACGGCGATGAAGGCATTGGCCGGGGCCGCGGTGATGAAGTCGGCCAGGGCGGTCGAGGCGGCCGGGTCGAGATGGGTGTCAAAATTGGCCGCGGCAATAACCGCGCCATTGGGTTGAATCACAGCCACATTGTAGCCGCGCTGATTGGGTGAAAATTCGAAACCGTTGACGTAGATATGCCCAAAATCGCCCACCTCTTCGCCGGCGCTGACAACCGTGATATTGGGCGTCACTGGCGGCCCGGTTGTCCGGTCCAAAGGGACAACTCGCTCAAAGTGGAGGCGCACGTTGTTGAGACCCGGCCGGATCGCCTCCGCCGGCAGCTCGAAGCTGAGTTCGTGCCACTCCGGCGTTACGGCCTGAGGCGGCGATTGCCAGCCGTTCAGTTCGATGCGGAGAGCTTGCGTCTGGCTCTGAAATTCATCCGGCAGGCGGAGGCGCAGGCTGAGCCGCTGTTGGCCGGCGTTCATGGGCAGCAGCAGACGGGCTGCGCGACGCTGGGCTGCCACCGGCCGGCCGGGCGTTAAGTGACCCCAGCCTTCGCCAAAGTAAAGCGGGGCCAGGGGCGAGTTGGTATCAACCCGGAAGGGAGTGGTTGTCGCCCCAGGCTCATAGTTTACCCGGTAGAGCTTTAACTCAGGTCCGGCATAAATCGGTTCGAGCGGCAGGACAGACTCAAGGTAGGGGATGGCGTTCTGCTCCGTCACCGTAATCGTGGCCGCGCCGTCAAATTTGTCGTAGTGAAAAGGGCGCACCACAACATAGTTGACCTCAAAGAAGTTGAGCACATCGGCGGCAATGGCCCGGTCGGCGGCCCAACGCTCTGCCGGCAAGGCGTGGCCGGTGGTCAAGGCCAGCAGCGAGTTGAGGATGGGGGCCTGGGTAAAATATTGGAACTTGAATTCGGGATTGCGGCTGGTATTGGCTTGCAGCAGCCGCTTGTGGTGGCTGGTCTGGTAGAACTGGCCGAACATAAATTGGGTCGTCAGCGGGCCGGTAACCCGAAAGCCGTTGCGCCAGGCCAGGGGAATATCCAAAATGGTGAAGTCGCCCGCATCGGCGGCGATGAGTTGATAGGCCGCCGGGACACGCAGGTCGGATTGGGGCAGGGGTGTGGACAGGTGTTCGAAGATGAACAGGAGGGGGAGGGCCAGGAACAGGGCGGAGAGCGGAGAGCGAGGAGCGGAGAGCGAGGAGCGGGGAATGGAGAGCCAGCGGCCCAATTGAACCAGGGCATAACCGGCCAGAATGCTCAAGCAAAGGATGAGCATGACACTGTAGCGGCTGGGATAGCGATTACCTTTGAAAAAAGGGAGGTTCTGCAGCAGGACGAAGGGGCCGGGCAGGCCGGTACTGTGGCCGTTGATGGTGATGACCGGACCGAGGCAGAGCAGGCCAAAGAGGCCGGCAGCGATCAACCAGAAACGAATTTCCGGGCTGCGGTAACCGGTGATCCCGGCGATGACCAGCAAGCCCAGCAAGACAAAACCGATGTAGATATGCTGGCCCATCTGGAAGGCAATGTTGGTTTGGGCGACCCAATGGCCCACGAGGGGATGGTGGACCGTGGGGATGATAAAACCGAGCAGGTCGGCGCTAAAAGCCTCGGCAAAGCCGCTGCCCTGTACCCAAAAGTCACCCTCGACCTGCATCTCCGGCAGCAATTGGGCCAGCAGGGGGCTGATGCCCAGGGCAAAGGTTAAGCCCAGGACTGCGGCGGCCCGTAGATGGGGGCGGAGTAATCGCCACCGGCTGGACTCGCCTGGCCGGGTTGCCAAGCCGACCAGGAGCCAGTAGAGCCAATATAAACCGATGAATATCAGCAGAAAAGAGGCATACGTCATTTCGGTCCAGGCCTGCATAGCGAGAAAGAGGCCGGCCAGAACCGCGTTCTTGAGTCGCTCCGGCGGGCGCCTGGCCCGGATGACATACAGTACGGCAAGCGGAAGCCAATGAGTGCTGGCAATGTTGAATTGGCCCAGGGCGACGTAGGACAATTTACTACTGGCAAAAGCGTAACAGCCGCCGGCAATGGCGGCGCTCAACCAAACCAACCGGCGTTTGGACGTGGCGTCGCCATCCATTGTGGTCAACAAATATCTCACCAGCAGAAAGACCCCGTAAGCGCCGGCGGCAAAGGTGAACAGCAGGTGCAGATTGCTGGCCGTGATGACGCCAAAATTGAGCAGCAGGGGTAAGGTGGTCAGCCCGTTGAGGACGGTGAGGGTGTAGAAGGCCAGGTTAAGGCCGATGGGGTAGGCCATGTAATCGGTGACCAGGGGATTCTGCCCCCGGTTTAGCAGGGTGTACTTGATCCACCACAGATTCCAGGCGATGGCCGGATCATCGCTGCCGTCGCCCGGCACGTGGGTGGTGAACCGGGCGATGGTTGGCCAGGTCAAAATGACGGCCAAAACCAGGTAGACCAGCCACAAATAAGCGTGCCTCATCGACCACTGTTTTGGTTTGGCTGGATAGTTGTTGCCGGTCAAGAGTTGCAAATCTCAAATCTCAAATTTCAACCTGCAAATTGCAAATTGCAAATCTCAAACCCATTACGCCTGGATTCCCCACCTCACATCTCAAGCCAAATTGTACCATTTACCTGGAGGCCCAGCAATTATATTAACTCTGGCTTTATGGTATAATTTGTTCTGAGGAATAGGCAGTTTAAGCCTGTTAAGACCGATAAGCCCCATTTGGCAGCTTAACAATTTGGCTGGCAGAGGATCGATCTTTCGATGAATGATAAACATGTCCTGATCGTCGATGACGCCCGAGATATCGTCTTCCTTTTGACCCACAGCATCAAGCGCCTGGGCCCCAACTTCAAGGTCAGTACGGCAGTGGATGGGGTTGAGGCGTTGGCTCTGATCCAACAGCGCAAGTATGATTTGGTCATCACCGACTACATGATGCCCGGCATGACCGGCCTGGAATTGGCCCAGGAAATCCGAGAACGCTCACCGGACACCCAGGTGGTGCTGATGAGCGCCTACGATACCATCGGTCTGCGGGATAGAGTTGAGACGATGCAGTTAGGTGGTTACCTGGGCAAGCCGTTTTCGGTGCCCGAAATTTTGGAGGTGGTGCAGCGCATTATGGCGCAAACCCGTCCGGCGGCCAACCAGGAACCAGGTGAATCCCCTGCCCAGAGCCAGGCGGTGTATGAACAGCTCAAGTTGTTGCACAACCAAACCGGCAGCCATTGTGTCCTTCTATTGAACTCAGCCGGACAGCTCCTGCAAGAGGTGGGACAAGTTGACCATACCAGAGTTAGCCGGTTGGCTATGTTCGTGGCGGCCAATTTCTTGACCGTTTCTAAATTGACCACCCTCTTCGATGACAATGCTTCTGTCTTCAGATCGATTTATCACGAAGGCAGCAAGTATAATATCTATGCCTATGACGTCAACGGCGAATTTTTGTTAGCGGTGCTGTTTGGCTCAACCGGTAAACCCGGTACGGTTTGGTTTTATACCAAACAGACCGCGACCAACCTGGCCCGCCTGCTCGGACAGCGAGCCGAAACTGAGGCTGTAGACGACAAAGCTATGACCATGGCTGAGGAGTTCGATGACTTGTTGGGTGACAAAACCAACGGCCAGGGCTAAGGTTATCGGGTATTGGCGCAGGTGATTGTCAGCCGGAAAGTTTGGGTAATGAAATGCTAGGCCGTAAACGTGTCTTGATTGTGGACGATGATCAAACGGTTCTTTACATGTTGGAGAATAGCCTCAGTCGATTGGGGGCAGATTATGAGATTCACACAGCTATGGATAGCACCGAGGCTTTGCAGCAGTTGGAAGAACAACCCTTTGACCTGGTGGTGGCCGATTACATGATGCCCAAAATCACCGGCGTCGACCTGGCGACGGCCATTCATAAGATTTCGCCTGATACTCAGGTGGTTTTGATGACGGCTTATGGCACCAGCCGGCTGCGTGATACCTCCAAAATAGTTGGCATCGATGGCTACCTGGATAAACCATTTACCATCGACGAAATCCACCGGGTTATTCAAAAGACGATTCGCCTGGCCCGCCAAGACAAGGACTCGACTGGCTCACCTGGGGTTAAGCCTTCCGGCCAGGCCATGCGAGAGCAATTGGAGATTTTACGGATCAATACTAACGCCCGGTTGGTGCTCTTGCTCAGCGCCGAGGGTGAGCCGGTTCAGGTCGTTGGCCAGGGCAGCGATGTGGAAGTGGCCAGTATTGGCTTGTTTGTGGCCAAAAACTTTGCCGCGGCAACGGAATTAGCCAACATGCTCGGCAGCCGTTCCATCTTTAAATCCAGCTACCACGAAGGGACCGATCAGCATCTCTACGCCTGTGAAGTGAACAAGCAGTTTTTGCTGGCCGTGCTGTTTGAAACCAAGCCGGGGGTGGTTTGGTTCTATGCCAAGCAGACGGCCGCGACCCTGGCCGACCTGCTGGATCAGGCTGCCTCAAGTTGATAGTTGGGTATTCGAATAGGTTTTAAGCGCGTGGTAACAAAACGCGGTCGTCACCGGACGACTGCTGTACCAGGCAGCCAACTCGCCGCGAGTGGGGGTGCCGTAGAGCGGCTCGGCTGCCCAACTGCCGTCGTAGCGTTGGGCTTTCAAGAGGATGGTTATCCAATCAGGATCGAACAGATTTTTGGCCGTGGCCGGTAGATCGGGCGAGAGGCAGGCCAGGGTCAAGAAAGCGGCCTCTTGGGGCGAGATGAAACCCCGTTTGGTTTCAGCGGCCAGCCGGCCGGCCAGTCGCCGGGCGACCCGGTCAAGCTGAGGTTGCAGCTCGGTCTGAAGCGGGCTTGCGACCAGTTTGGCGATCAATTCCAACCCCAGCCAGAGCGAATAGAGCGGCGTGTAGTGACTGGCGGCGCTCAGCCCCCGGTTGAGCCAGCGGGCCAGGATGCTCCGGGCCGATTGTTCGATCATGCTACGGTAATGGACCGGGTCGTAGGCAAGTAGCCCCAGCAGCAGGTTGGTTTCCACCGTTACACAGCTTTCTCCCCATAACGCCACAAAGTGCATTTTGGTTTGATCGAAATCTCGCTGGCGGGTGAACCAGACTGGCATCTCGCCAGATTCGGTGATGTTCTCGGCCAGCCAGCCCAGCGGAATTTCCAGGTTGGAGCGATGGCTGGCCGGCTGTTCGGCGTACGGGAAGAGCCGCAGCAGCAGCCCCAGGTCGTCGGCGTCGGGTGGCATGTCCGGGAAGTCGTAATAGCGGTAATTGGTGTCCCGCAGTGTCTCAAAAATCCACGCCACCATGGCCGAGACGTTGTGGCCGTGCCGGGCCAAAATCTCGACGATCAGGCCGGCCGGGAAGGCTTTGGCCGTCAGCTCCGGCCGGCCAAAGGCGCCGCGGCGCTGCACTTCCCAACTTTCCCGGAAAGTGGGGTCGGCCAGCAAGTAACCCTTGGCCATGTGAATGACGCTGGCCAGCGGCTCGGCGTAAGGCGCGAACAACGGTCGCCGGGAGGGACTGGTCGAAGAACCTGGCTGCTTTTGATCAACATTGAATAAGACACTGACCTGCTGGACCAACCGTTCAACGACGCCAAAATATTCGAGGAGGTTGGGTAGCTGGAGCGCCTCGGCGATGGCCCGACCCTCGGCCAGGTTGGCAACGCAGTCGTCGCAAATCTCGGTCACGGCGCCGCTCAACACCAGCGCGCCCAGCACTCGCTCCGGCGCGACCGGTTCGAGCGGGTCGATACCGGCGGCCAGCAGGGTGCGGTAAATGGGATAGCTCGGGCGACGCTGGGCCAAATCTCGCCGCAGGGTGGCAAAGTCGTGCAGCGTTTGCCACACAAAGTTGAGCCGGTCCATCATCGTGACAAGCTGAGACAGGTTCGATTCTTGCCCGGTGCTGAGGGCTACGGCCGCAACCGGTATTTTGGTGAAGGCCAACCTTCGTGACAGTGACTCGGCGGTCGGTAGTCTGCCGTCGGCGGTCGTCAAAGTTGCCGCGCTGTATTCAGCCCAATATGCCTGCCGGTGCTGCCAGAAGGGCGAGTCGCCGGCAAAGAGCTTGGCCAGGTGGATGTCGCTCTGTTGGATCAGCGTTTGGGCCAGATACAGGTAGGTCTGATCGAAATTGGTGCTGTCGTCGAGGATACTGTGCTGGGTATGGATCACGCCAAAGGTGAATAGTATCGCCAGAAAAAGATCTTGGGCCAGGTTGGCGCGCATCGCCGGGTGGGGGCAGCCGAGATCATCCAATAGCCAGAGATGGAGGTACAGCAGGGGCAGGTCCTGCTCCCGGCGCAGGATATCCTTGAATTGGCCGGTGTCGCTGTAGAGCGTGGCCAGATTGTTTTTGAGTAGAACGCTCTGCCGGAAGAGCGGCGGCGGCAGGCTGTCGAAAAATTGGTCTACTGCCGGCCAGATTTGATCTCGTAAGGGTTGGTATTGCTCGGTTAGTCTCATTTCAGTCAAACCAGACCCTAAAACCCTTCAATCCAGCAACAAAAAAAACGCTACCTGCAGAGCATAACCCAGGTAGCGTTTAACCTGAATTTTGGCAGAGCCTGGCTTACTACAGGGCAGCTTGCTGATCCCCAAAATTGGCCGCCAGCTTTTGCAGCGCCTCGGCGTCGACGCCCTCCAGGGCTTCCAACAGGTCGATGGTCGGCTCGATGCCGGCCCGGGCCAGCGTATCCTGGGGGTTTTCGGCCAGCGCTTTGGCGAAATCCTGATCAGATAAAATTTTTCCTACCAGCAGTTGTAAATCGGCACCCATTTTGGTTCCCTCCGTGCTAGATACAGTTGGTTATAAATTAGATTTACAACTCATATATATCACAGCGGCCGGATGATTCGCAATGGGGCAAAAGTAACCTTAGACCGTCTCTTTGCGGCTGGTTTGATACAGATTGGCCAACCGTTTGGCCAGCGCGCCGGCCATCTGCATCAAGATCGCCGGGTGTTTGAAGGCAAAGATCTGCAAATCGGCGTCGGTCAACACAAAACAGCGCGACGGGGCCACAGCGCGCACGGTGGCGTAGCGGGGGTCCTCGGTGAAGAAGGCGATTTCACCAAACATTTGACCCGGCTCAATCAGGTCAATCCGCTCAACCTGGCCATTACGGGTAACCAAGACCTCCAACTGGCCGTCGATCAAAAAGTAAACGTCGTCGTTCCGCTCATTCTGCCAGATGACGGTTTCGCCGGCGGCGTAATGCGCCTGGCAAAAGAGCTGGGCCAATTCCAGCATCAGCCCGGCCGGCAAGGGGCGATAAATATCGGATTGGTCAAGGATGGCCAGGCGGTACAGGGTATTTTGAGCCGCCTCGTCCTCAACCAGGCCCCGGGCCTGCTGCCATAACCGCCGGTCGGTGGCGGTGGGTAAGGCGGCCAGCACGTCCAGCTCAGGTTCCAGGTAGGCGGCGATACTGCGAGGGAACAAGCGGCGCAGCGCCGGCGGGGCCAACTCGGCCAGATAGTTCAACGTGTCGGACTCATGCCCGCTCCAGTTCTCCAGAATTAAGCTGGCCTCGCGTTGCAGGCTGGCCGTATGGGCCGCCACCGGCAGTTGAACCGATTTCAATTTGGCCAGCAATAAGGCCCGGTACCTTTTGTAAAAATAGCGGGCTGCCGCCTCAGAGAGGAACTGCGCCTCTTGATAAGCCTTGAAGCAGGCTTGAATGGCGGCAACGCCGGGGTCAGGGTCGGCTTGAGGGGCCGGCAGAAATTTCTGGCCCAGGCCCAGGTAGTCGCGGGCAAACTCATCCACATACTCCGTTTCCCGGCTGGTCAAATCCAGGTACAACCAGCCGACGTGGTAGTAAATATATTTGATCTGGTCCGAAGTATATTGCTCGTCAATTTCCTGGATCAGGTTAGGCCGCTGCTCCAGGCGTTCGATCAAATCGGCCGATAGTTGGCCGCTGCCTCTGAGTAACTCATCTTCCGACACCCCGAACATCGTTTTAATGAGTTCGACATTTTCAAAATCGGCCACGCCGATCTGGCCGGAGACGTTGAGGGCGTGCAGCACGCTGTAGTAGGAGTCAACGGCGATGCTTTGAGCGGCCATCTTGGCCGAGAGGGCCTCCATAGCTCGCCGCAGAAACTCTCTGGCCTGCGCTTTGGCTGCCGGCGAAAGGCGATGCTTGACCACGGCCACGGCTAACTTATTGGCAATTTGCTCTTCCTCATACATGCTTTGTCCAAACTGGCCATAGCGATGGCGGTAGTGGTGAGCCAACTCGTGGGCAATTACGTGCGGAATGAACAACTCAAAGAAGCGCAGCAGCTCCTCATTGCTGGCGCAACCGAGCAAAGAGCGCAGAAACAGCGCCTGGAGTTTGCCGACCGGGCTGGTCAGGTCCGGCACCGCCAGGTAGATGTGGCCATCCTCCAGGCTGTAATAACACAACATGCCGCTGCCCCGGCGCAGCTCCAGGGCCGGGTCGGTCTCGATGCCGTAGGCAGCGAACTCATGCTTGAACCGGTTAAAATGGTGTTGGCCCAGTTCGAACAGATTCACCTCACTATTTGGGTTGATCATCCTTCAATTGTTTACCATATTTAGAATAGCAGTGAAAAGTTGTTTGATATTATTGTGACTCCCCTTTATGTCATCAATAATCACTTCAAGTTTTTCCCAGTCTACCAAAAAACTGTAGATTTTGGTAGCAATATGACGGAAGGCCATTAAATTTTCTATAACGGTAGAACTTTCCTCATCAACTTTGAATCCTCTGTCATCTGCTACGGCATAGAAAGTTCGCAAGATGTCTCTATGAGAGAATGGTCCAGTTGGTATCTCAATTGAAAGATATTTCAGCAATCTGATAATCAGATGTTCAATGGCATTATAGTATCCAAAGCATTCATAAGTTAATGCAGCTATCACAATATCTTTTGAGGTATCTTGTTGAGAAAACTTTGAGATATTCAGATAGATTTTTTCCAGGTTTTCTAAACCAAACTCAATTTCTTCTCTCAATCTATTTATACTCATAGCAATTATTTTCCCCTCTTCCAAGATTCTCTCTCTGAGGTAACCATAAGTATCGGAAAAATCAAGAACGCTCATCGGGCGTTGAGCCTGCATCATACATGCAGCGAAAGCTCGAAAATAATTTTGATGGGGTAATCCCTCTACACAGATATCAATATCTGAATTGGCATGATAATCTCCTCTGGCCATTGATCCATATAAGATGACTTTTTCTGCTCCATACTGAAGCAGGATTTGTTCAATCGCCCGAATATCCGCCAAAATGTCTTTTGGAAAGGTTTTGTCAGTCAACTGTAAGCTTTCCATCACCGTTTCTCAATTCTTAAGTACTATCACATCCTATCACATCCTACCACATTCATTATACCTCAAAGGTAGCAAAAGGATGAATGATTTGCCTATGTGATGTTCTATGACCGGCCCGGTAAGTCCCAATTCAAATTGAGCACCCTGGTCAGTTGAGCCAATCCCTCCGCCACTTCCGCTTGCTGCTGTTGCAGCATCCGGCCACGCTCAACCAGGTAGGCGTTCAAGGGAGGGCTGTGCAGTTCCATCGCCAGGGCTTGCAGCTCTGCTAACCATTCTTGCAGCCGGCCCATAGCCCAGTCAAAGCCCTCGCGAGCGACCCAACACACCATCGGCTCATCGCTGACCCGCTGTCGCTCCGCCTCAGACAGGAAGTAGGTGCAGGTCTGGCGGGCGTGGTCGCGATGCCAGCTCAAGAGATCATTCAAGAATTGATGCCAGCCGCCCAGTTGATCGACGAGTTCGGACCAAGGTGAAATGAGTGCAGGCCGGTCAAACCGGTAACAGACCGCCGCCAGCGGAATCTTGGCCGCGCCTACTTTCTTGGCCGTCACCTGCTTGAAGGTCGCCTCGTCGATGTCGGTCAGCCCGGCGTCTTGCAGTGTAACCTCGGCCGACTGGAGCCAGGTGGTGATGAAGAAATCCCAAAAGGGCTGGTCCGCCGCAAAATAGCGCTGGTAAATAAGCTGGAATTGGCTGTGAAAGAAGCCCAGCGCCGGCAGCAGAGCCAGCTCGACCGTGGCGTGACCGTCCATCAGGTTGTCGATCAGGCGGATGTAGTAGTAGCCGTTAATGGTGGAGTAAGCCAGGTCGGCCTGAAAATTTGGGTTGGGTTGGGGGTGGATGGTTTGCTCCAGCCACCAGGGCAATAAGAGTGCAGGAAAAGCCAGGGGATGTTTGAAATAGGCGGCAGGCTGGTTGCTGCCGGCCAGTTGGAGCAGCCACGGCTCCACATGCCCGGCCAGATAGGGCGCGGCCTGGCTCAACTCGGCCCGGAGACGGGTCACGGCAGCGGTAATAATCTGGCTCAGTTGCGGCTCATCCATCTCAGCTCAAGATTTCCTGCACTCGCTGTAATTCGTAAGTAGCCTGAAGTTGGTTGAAAATTTCGCCGGCGCGGTTCAAGTGGGCCAGGCGGGCCGGGTCGGTGGGCGGCAGATGGCGGCCCAGTTCGTAAAGCGCCCGGCCTTGCGAATAGGGCATCCCCAGCCGCTGGGCCGCGCTCAGGCTCCGGGACCAAAGTTGGCGGGCCAGATAGGGTCGCCCGGACAGCCATTCGAATGAGCCGCGACAGAGATAGGCCCGCGGCCGGCCAATCGGGAATACCCTGGCATAACTGCCCAAAGCCCGGCAGGCCTGTCGAATATTGGCTTTCAGATTTTGAGGAAGAGGCGCACCGGTCGCCAGGTGATGTTCCCAGAGACCCAGATAAGTTTCTACCACGCCGCCATAGCCAGGCAGCGACAGGTACGAGGTCGGCGATGTTTTGGCGATCAGGCTGACCGCCTGGTTGGCCGCAGCCAGCGCCTGGTCCGGTTCGTGGCGGCGGGCGCGGGTCAGCGCCAGCAGGCCGTACACGTCGATGTGCAAGGCTTCGTCCACAATGTCGGGATTCTGGCTGAGGATGGTTTGAATGGTTTGGAGACGATCTAGCGCTCCGGCAAATTCACCGCACGGCAACAAACAGTAAGCCTGCCCCCGCAGCGCCCAGGCCCGATTGTGCGCATCGCTCCGCCGCTCTGACGAAACCAGCAGTTGGTCATACAGTTCGGCGCTCTGTTGAAAGTGACCTTCAAAATAATGGACCATGCCCAGGTTACCTACGGCGTCGCTCCAGCGGCTATGGTCGCCCAACCGTTCAGAAATTTCCTTGACTTGGGTGAGGAGGGTCTCCGCCTCGGCCCAGCGGCCCACGCCGGCATAATAGACTCCCGCCAGCAGGAAGACCCAGGCCCGCGCCGGCAAATCATCGATCTGGCCGGCCATCTCCAAAGCCCGCCGGCAGTACAGATTGGCCAGGCGATGCAGCGGCACAAAGCTGATGATTACCCCAACGGAGGCATAGCCTCGAGCCAGTTCGGGCGACGGCCCGGCTGCTTCGGCCAGAGACAGGGAGCGAAAGGCCGCGTACAGGGTCAGCAGCGACTCATTGGCAAAGTAGTAGACCGCGGTCAGACCTTCGTAAGCCCGGGCGGCTTGCAGCAAAACAGGCCGGCTGGCCGCGCCCCGCCCCAGGGCACGGGCGGGCCAGAAGCGGTTCACGGTTTGCCGCCAGACCTGGCCGGCCAGGCCGCTCAGCAGGCCGGCTCGGCTTTGAGGCAAGGGGTAACCCAGCAGCGCCAGGCCCCGTTCCAGGTGGGCGCGGCCTTCGCTGAGCTTGGCCCAGTTAACGTAAGCCTGGCCCAGGTTTGTTTCCCAACCGGCCCGTCGCAAACGCAGCGAGGCCGCCTCAACCGCAGCCTGCTCCCCGTCTACCTCGGCCGGGCCTGGTTCGGTCAGGGCCAGCGCCCGGCTGAAAAACTCCACCGCTTCGGCATTGGCGTAGTTGTGCAAAGCCTGCTGGCCGGCTTTTTCTAGGTAGTCAATAGCTTTGGGAATGGCGTTGGCTGCCTGCCAGTGATAAGCCAGTATGGAGTAAAAAGGTGATAGATCGTCAGCGTACGTGCGTTCGTACCATTCAGCCACGGCCTGATGGAGCGCCCGCCGCTGAGCGAACAGCAGCATATTGTAGGCCACTTCCTGGGTGGTCAGTTGCTTGAAAATGTAAGCCAGGTCCGGTTCGGGCGACTCTAGCTCGGTAATATCCAGCCGGTCGAGCGTATCGAGATAATCGGCCAAAAAGGTACGGTCGGCCTCGATGGGGTGAACATCGTGCAGCAGGGCGTACTCAAAGGCTCGTCCGATCACGCTGGCTACCTTCAGGGTCAACTGTTGGGCCGGGGTCAGGCGGTCGATCCGGCTGGTGATGACTCCTTCCACGGTATCGGGCAGGTGCAAATCTTGCAGGCTGCTGGATTTAACCGTGAGCCGGCATTGACCATCGGCGACAGTGATAAAACCGGTATCTCGCAGGGCCAGGGCCAACTCTTCGCAAAAGAAGGGATTCCCCCCGGCTTTGGCGTAAATCAGTTCGGCCAGCGACTCCGGCAGCGTGTCGACCTGCAGCCGGTGGCTGACCAGAGCGGTTGTATCGGGCAGGGACAGATTGTTCAAGGAAAGTAAGGTGCATGTTGGGCTTTGCTGCAATTCTTTGTATTCAGCCGGGCGGGGTTCGGCCAGCGGCCTGGTGACAACGACCAGCAACAAGGGTGCAACCTGTTGGGCTACCAGCAGGGTTAAAGTCCACGAGGCCGAGTCAAGCCAGTGGGTATCTTCCAGCACCAGGAGATAGGGGCGGGCAGCCGAACCATCGCCTTGCACCGCTTGTTGCAGCAAGTTGACCAACAATTGGTGAGTGTTATCAGCCCTGATCTTGCCGGTCATTTGTTTGGTGATGTCGTTGTCGGGCCAATCCAGCGGTAGAACCGGCTGGAGGAGCGGGGCCAGCGTGCGCCAGGCCGGGGCCAGTTGAGCCAGAACGTAGGCCCGCTGCCGGGCTGGGTCGTCGGGCAAAGAATCCAGCTTGAACAACTGTTTAAAGACGGGTCGCCAGGCGTGGTAGGGGGTTGATTTGTCGATGGCGTCGCCGCCGCCGATCAGGCTGGTAACGTCCAAAACGTCGGCCTGGGCCAGCAAATCGGCCACCAGACTGGATTTGCCGATGCCGGTTTCGCCCTCGATGATGACCACGCTGCCGCGACCTCGGAGCAAGGTTTGCAGACGATCTACCAGCGTGGTTCGCTCCGCCTGGCGATCGACCATGATCGTTTGGTGGCGGTGGGCCGACTCTTTTTGCCCCAGCGGTCGATAGACCGCGACCGGCTCACTCTTACCTTTGACTGTGATCGCCGGGAGCGGTTCAAACTCCATCGTGTTCCGGGCCGCCTGAAAGGTGGCTGCATCGCACAGGATGTCGGCGGGGGCGGCCTGCATCAGCCGGGCCGCCAGGTTGACCACATCGCCGATCATGGTGTATTCGCGGCGCTGCGCATTGCCAACAGTGCCGCAGAAAGCCCGCCCCGTGGTGACGCCAATGGCGCTGCGCAGTCCCAGCTCCAGTAATTTGGTCTGCATGGCCTGGGCCGCCAGCACGCCTCGGGTAGCGTCGTCTTCGTGGGCCAGGGGGGGCAGGCCCAGGGCCGCAATCAGCATCACCCCCTTCTCGTCGACGCTGAGTTTGTTGATGCTGCCTTCGTAGCGGTAAAGGGCCTGCTGCAAGGTGCGCATCACCGTTTGGGCCTGTTCCAGAGGCATGGTGTAGGTTAGATCAGGCAGGTTGACAAAGAGAATGGTTACCCGGCGCAGTTCGGCCAGCCAGCCGGTTTGGCGGGCTGCCAGGCGAGCCAGAATGGCCCCGGGAATGTAAGCCTTCAGGCCGGCTTCGGCCTGCGGGGGTAGCCTGGGTTTATCGAGTGGCGGGCCATCGGCGGGGGCAACCGGCAGCGTCTCGGGAATGTCTTTCAGCAAAATATCAGCTCGTTCTTCAGAAGTAGGGTTTGCGGCGGTGGCGTGGGTCGACCGGGGCGCCAGGAGCGGCGCGCCGACGGCAACCTTTTCGACCAGCGCCCAGGCTTCCGAAGAGAGAATGACTTCCCCCGGGCCGATCCGTTGCCCGGCCCGGCCAACCTGAATGAGCGGATCGCCGGTCACCAGAAACTCCCACCGGCCGTACTCGCCGCCCAGGTGCATGGTTAAAATCTCGCCGGCGCCCAGGGCCAATTTGAGAGAGAGTTGAATGCCGGGCGCAACTTCGTAACCGTTGAGCCGTTGCTGGGTTAGCAGGCTACAGCGGGCGGCCCGGTGGACGGCCAGGGCTAACTGCGCCTTAGCCGGCAGTTCAGTTTGTCTCGTCGCCGGCCAAAGGGCAATCAAGGCGTCGCCGGCAAACTTGACGATATCGCCGCCGTAGCCGGTGATGAGCTGAATCAGTTGGTCAAAATAGGTGTTCAGGAGCTGGGTCAACTCCTCCGCGCCGGCCGGGCCGCGCTGGGCCAGCCGTTCCGTCAGGGCGGTAAAGCCGGAAATATCGGCAAACAGCACCGCCGCCGGAAAACGTTCCGACGCGGGGGCCGTAATAGGCGTCGGGTCAACAGCCAAACGCCGGGTTATTAAGGCGGGGGTGTAGCTGGCGAGCGTTTCGATTAGATCAGGCACAGGCGACCTTTATTTCCAGCGCGAATTGTGGTATAATATTCATAGACGGAGCGGGGCCAACAACATAAAAGATGGAATTGGGTTGTGCTGAGGGTTCCAGAGAGAACCCGCCGCCCACAAAATTTAACAAAAGAGACCCCTTGCATCCGATTGAGCCTTTCATTACGATGAGAGGCTCTTTTGATTTTACGCTCACTTTGAGCGGAGGTATTACCTGGAGGGCGTGCGCCTCCAGCAAAAAGGTGGGTATCGGCGTTGGCGTGGGGCGGCGGCCCGAGCCGGTATAGAAGAGCGGCCAGAGCAGGGTGATCAGCATCGCCAACACCACCAATAAAGTGATCAGCACCGCTAAGGGGCCGGGGCGATAGCCGGTTGATTCCTCCGGCACAAGTTCTGTGTCATCCGGGATCATTTAATCTTCTCTCCGGGGCCAATTTGGCTCAGGCCAGATGCCGGCCGCCATCCAGGCGCAGAATTTCGCCGGTGATGTAATCGCCCCCTTGCAGCAAGAACAGCACCGCCTCGACCACATCGGCCAACGAGCCGTGGCGGCGGGCGGGAATGCGCCGGGCCAAGCGGTCAAACAGGGCCGGATCATCATCGACCGCCGGCAGGATTGGTCCCAAAGCCAGGCCGTTGACCTGAATATTCCGCTCGGCCAGCGCCACGGCCATGGCCTGGGTTAAGCCGGCCAGCCCAAATTTGCTGATGGTGTATGAGAAATGGTGGTTTTGGGGCCGCAGCGCCAACGTGTCCAGCAGATTGATGATTTTGCCGGGCCGACCCGCAGGTAGGGTCAGGGCGAACGCCTGGCTCAGCAGAAAAGGCGCTTTGAGATTGACCATCATTGCCCGGTCCCAACTGGTCGAGTTGGCGCTAAGAAAATCCTCCGCCAGGAAGATGGCGGCGTTGTTGACCAGAATGTCGAGCCGGCCGGCCTGCTCCAGGGCCAGCGGCACCAGTTTAATCACCGCGGCTTCATCCCCCAGGTCGGCGGCAATCGCCCAGGCCTGCCCACCTTGCGCCGTAATTTGGGCGGCCGTTTGGCTGGCCTCCGCCGCCGAATGACCGTAGTGGATGACCACGTGACAACCCTGTTGGGCCAACGCCAGTGCCACGGCCCGGCCAACCCGTTTAGCCCCGCCGGTCACCAGCGCCGCCTTCCCGATCAAATCCATCTGTTACCTCGCTCACGCCAATTGGCGCTATCCGGACCAACTCAGAACAGGCCGCGGATCACCAGGAAGACTCCCAGCACCATAAGGGGAATGCCCACGCATGCCCCAATCACCGTAAAAGTGACGATGACCCCCACGGCGATCAAAGCCAGACCCACCAGCAGCAAGGCCAATCGACCGGCCAGACTCAGTAAGAAAGCGATAAGTCGAAACGGTAATGTAACCAGCCGGAACAAACAGGATTTCATCTCGCTCTCCTGGTTGAAGTTGAAAAACGCAAAGTCATTCTATTGAAGCTGCGATTTTATTGTAACACGCCTGTTTGGTGCTGGCAACAGGAGTAAATAACCAGTAAAAAATAAGTGACCGGCACTGAAAAGTGCCGGTCACTTAGGCGCCTGTTTAAGCCAACCAAAAAGCCCCGCTACAGCGAGGCTCTGGTTGTTTGCAGTTCTTAAAATCGGGACAAAACTTTGCTCAGGCCGATTTGTCGGCCAGTTGACCGTGGTTGAGCCTGGTCTGATCTCCGCTCACAGCCGGCTCGGTCGAGGTCGAAAACCTGTTTCGAACATTCTGCCACCAGCCGGGGTGGGCCTGATTTTGGCTGACCTGCTCGATCAGGCGGCTCTTCTCCGCCCGGCGCAGCCGGTCCCGGTGCTGTTCCATTGTCACGGCGACATCTCCCCAACCAATCATAGTTACCTCCTTCAATTCGGTCACGTCATCTGTTTGAATTTTGTTAGCTTCAGTATAACCGTTTGCCGTCCCACAAACGACCCCAAAAGCGTCCCCGCCAGCGTCTCGGCCAAAATTGATTGCTAAATGCCGCCATTTCCGGTAAAATCATGGGTTATGAAAGGGTGATTGCTGATGTCTCGCTTGCGTTTATTCTTGCTGGGGACACCCCAGCTTGAGCTGGAGGGCGGGGCGGTTGAGTTAGATCGCCGCAAAGCCGTCGCCTTGCTGGCTTATCTGGCTGTAACCGCTCGACCCCACCATCGGGATGCCCTGGCGACCTTGTTCTGGCCGGAACTTGACCAGTCCCGGGCCCGGGCGGCGCTGCGCCGGACTCTCTCGGTCCTCAATATTGCCCTGGCCGGCGATTGGCTGGCCGCCGACCGGGAGACGGTCGAGCTTAAACGCGGCCCCGACCTGTGGCTTGATGTTGAACAATTTCAAACTCTGCGGGCGGCGGGCCAGGCTCACGACCACCCGGCCAATGAACTTTGCGCCGACTGTTTGACCGCCCTCACCGAGGCGGCGGCGCTATACCGGGCTGATTTGCTGGCCGGCTTCACCTTGCCGGATAGCCCCGAGTTTGATGAGTGGCACTTTTTTGAGGCTGAGAAACTGCGCCGCGACCTGGCCGGCGCCCTGGAGCGCCTGGTGACCGGCCTGGCAGCGCGGGCCGACTACCATGCTGCCCTTGCTTATGCCCGCCGCTGGCAGCAGCTCGATCCCCTGCACGAGCCGGCCCACCGTTGGCTGATGCAACTCTACGCCTCCACCGGCCAACGGGCGGCCGCGCTGCGCCAATACCAGGAGTGTGAACGGATTCTGGCCGAGGAGTTGGGAGTCGCGCCCTCGGCCGAGACGGCGGCGCTGTATGAACGGATTCGCACTGGCGGGGGGAGCAGAGGGGTGGAGGAGCAGAGGAGCAGGGGGGCTGGGGGGCAGAGGGGTGTAACCAACCTTATCCCCCCTGCTCCCTTGCTTCCCGGCGCCCCTGCCTCTCTGCCTCCTTTTCTTATATCGTCGGCAGTCCCACCGGCTGATCACGATATTCCTTTTGTGGGACGTGCGACCGAACTGGCCCGGTTGACCCGTTTTCTGGAGTCAGTCGTGTCCGGGCAGGGCCAGGTCGTGCTGGTGACCGGCGAAGCCGGCTGCGGCAAAACCGCCCTGGTCCACGAGTTTGCCCGGCAGGCCCAGGCTGGTTTCGCCGAACTGGTGGTCGCGGTCGGTAATTGCAGCGCCCATACCGGCAGCGGCGACCCCTATTTACCTTTTCGGGAGATCCTGAATTTGCTGGCCGGCGAGCTTGAAACTCGCTGGCGGCGGGGTCTGCTGACCCAGGTCAATGCGGCCCGGCTGTGGGCGCTCTTCCCGCAGGTAGCCCAGGCCCTGGTTGAGTTTGGTCCCGACCTCATTGGCACTTTTGTGCCAACTGCACCGCTGCAAGTTCAGGCCACCAAGTTGCCGCCGGACCAGAGGTATTGGTTGAACCGGCTCGACCGGCCAGAGGTCGATGAGGTAACCAAGGTTGCCCAAAGCGATTTGTTTGAGCAGTTCAGCAAAGTGTTGCAGGCCGTAACCCAAACCGCGCCGCTGCTGCTGGTCATTGATGACGCCCAATGGGCCGACCTGGCCTCGATTAACCTGTTGTTTCACTTTGGTCGCCAACTTCAGGCCAGTCGAATTTTGTTGCTGGTGACGTACCGGCCGGACGAGGTCGCCCTGGGCCGGCCGGCCGGCGAACCGGGCCAGCGCGAGCGCCATCCTCTTGAGCCGGTCGTCAATGAGTTAAAGCGCACCTATGGCAACGTTCAGATCGATTTAAGCCAGACGCCGGACCGTGATTTTGTGGAGGCTTTGCTGGATACCCAGCCTAACCAACTGGGGCCAGAGTTCCGGGCCGCCCTCTTTAAACAGACCCAGGGCCATCCGCTCTTTACGGTCGAGTTGCTGCGAGCCATGCGCGAACGGGGGGACATCATTCAAAATGAGCAGGGCGACTGGTTGGCCGGACCGGCGCTGAATTGGGCGGCCCTGCCGGCGCGGGTCGAGGCGGTCATCGAGGAGCGCTTGGGCCGGCTGGACGAAGAACTGCGGGAGCTGCTAACCGTTGCCAGCGTGGAAGGGGAGCAGTTTACCGCCCAGGTGGTCGCTCAGGTGCAGGCCGTGAGCGAACGCCAACTGCTGCGCGCCCTTTCCCAAACGCTGGTCCGGCGTCACCAATTGGTCCGCGAAGAGGGCGAGGTGCAGGTCAACGGCCATTTTCTGGCCCGCTTCGCCTTTTCACACACCCTGTTTCAGCAGTATCTCTACCATAATCTCAGCGCCGGCGAGCGGCGCTTATTGCATCGCCAGGTAGCCGTGGCCCTGGAGGAGCTGTACGCGCCGCAAGTGGAGGCTGTGACCGTGCAGTTGGCCCGGCACTACGCCCAGGCCGGCCAGGTGGACAAGGCGATTGATTATTTGCTGCAAGCCGGCGATCAGGCCCGTAGCCTGTACGCTCACCAGGAAGCGGCTGATTTTTACCAGCAGGCGCTGGCTTTTTTAAAGCAGCAGGGAGCTTACGACCGGGCCGCCCGGACGTTGATGAAACTGGGCTTGACCTATCATCTGGGCTTTGATTTTGAACAGGCTCGCCAGGCTTACGCCGAAGGTTTTGCCCTGTGGCAGCGGGCCGGGGCCAGCCGGCCGGCCGATCTGTCCCCGGCGCTGCACGCCCTCCGGTTGGTGGGAGGAGAACCGGCTACCTTGGACCCCATTATGGCCAGCGACGGCATCTCAGCTCGAATCATCGACCAGCTTTTCAGCGGGCTGTTAGAGCAAAGTCCCGAAATGGAGGTTATACCCAACATCGCTCACCGTTGGGAAGTGCTGGCGGCCGGCCGCCAATATATTTTCCACCTGCGCGACGACATGTATTGGAGTGACGGTGTCCCGGTGACGGCGTTCGACTTTGAGTATAGCTGGAAACGAGCGTTGCAGCCGGCCATTGGTTCGCCTGTAGCCACTGCCCTGTATGATATCAAAAACGCTCGAGCCTTTCACCGGGGTGAATTGACCGACCCCGGCCAGGTGGGAGTCCAGGCGCTGGACCCGGTCACGCTGGTTGTGGAATTGGAAGGGCCGACCAGTTACTTTTTGCAGTTGTTGACTCACAACGCCACCTATCCCTTACCCCGTCACGTGGTGGAGATGTATGGTCACGCCTGGACTGACCCGGCCCATCTGGTGACCAATGGGCCGTTCAAACTAGAAAGCTGGCAGCCCGGCCAAGTGATTACCCTGGCCCGCAATTTTGATTACCGGGGAGCGGCCACGGGCAATGTGGCCCGGGTGGAACTGCGTTTTCTGGCCGAGCGATCTGCTGAAATTACCAAGTATGATGCGGATGAGATCGATATCTCGGCGTTGTGGTTTCTGACCGGGCCGGAGATCGAGCGGGTGCGGCAGCGTCACGCCGATGATTACCTGGCCGGGCCGATGTTGAATACCCATTACATCGGCTTCAACCTGAGCCGGCCGCCCTTCAACGACCGGCGCGTCCGGCGAGCTTTTGCTATGGCCATCGACAAAGAAACGCTGGCCCACATGGTGCTGGGCGGCTATGCTTTTCCGGCCAGCGGCGGCTTTGTGCCGGTAGGGATGCCTGGCCACTCACCCGGCATCGGCCTGCCCTACGACCCCGACCAGGCCCGGCTGCTGCTGGCGGAAGCCGGCTATCCGGGCGGGCGCCAATTTCCGGCGCTGGAATGGCTGTCAATTCCGGGCACGGATCGGGTGATGGAGTACTTGCAAGCTCAGTGGGCTGAAAACCTGGGGGTCAAGCTCACCAGCCGGGCCGTACCGGAGAAATTATTCTTTGACAAATTGCGCCAGGCGCCGGCTCAACTATTTCGGATCGGTTGGAAGGCTGACTATCCCGATCCCGACAATTTTTTGCGGGCCAGCACTTTTCGGCAGGAAACTCGCTGGTCTAACGAAACGTATGACCGGTTGGTGGAGCAGGCCCGGCGGCTGACCAACCAGGCCGAGCGGATGGCGCTATACCGGCAAGCCGACCGGATTCTGGTTGAAGAGGCAGTGATTATTCCCTATCTCTATCTGCAGCGGCATCAGTTGATCAAGCCGTGGGTCAGTCGATACCCAACCTCGCCCCTCAAAGCCTCGTTTTGGAAAGACGTGGTCATCGAGCCGCATTAACCCGGCGGTTGCTGGAGCAGCTTTCTCACCCCGGCCGCATCTTCCTGGGCCAGGGCTGCTGCGGCCAGAGTCTTAGCCTCCGCCGCCGACCAACTCCGGATGGCAACTTTCACCGCCGGGATGGCAGTGGCGGCCATACTGAATTCGTCCAGTTCCAGGCCCAGCAGGATAGGCGTTGCCGCCGGATCGCCGGCCAATTCGCCGCACAGACCCACCCAGATGCCGGCCGCGTGCGCTTGCTGAATGGTCTGGGCGATCAGTCGCAGGACACCCGGATGGAGCGCGTCGGCCAGGGATTGGACTCGAGCATTGGTACGGTCGGCCGCCATAGTGTACTGGGTCAGATCGTTGGTGCCAATGCTAAAGAAGTCAACTTCTCGGGCCAGCAGGTCGGCGGTCAGAGCCGCGGTTGGCACCTCAATCATAATGCCCACTTCCGGCTGGCCGTAACTAACTTGCTTGGCTTCTAACTCGGCCCGGGCTTCTACCAGCATAGCTTTGGCCTGCCGGATTTCCGCCACTGTGGCCACCATGGGGAACATAATTTTGAGGTTGTAGCCTTCAGCCGCACGTAAAATGGCCCGTAATTGGGTTTTGAACATATCCGGCTCCGCCAGGCACAGCCGCAGACCGCGCTGACCCAAAAAGGGATTTTCTTCCAGGGGCAGCGCCAGGTAGGGTAGCATTTTGTCACCGCCGATGTCAAGGGTGCGGATGATCAGGGGTCGCTGGCCCAGTCGTTCGGCAATACGGCGGTAAAGACGATACTGCTCTTCTTCGGTAGGGGCGGTGGCCCGCTCCAGGTAGATGAACTCAGTCCGCAGCAGCCCCACGCCCTCGCCACCGCAAGCCAGGACCATATCGACCTCTTCGACACTGCCGATATTGGCCACCACTTCGACTTGCTGCCCGTCGCGAGTGACGGCCGGCGTTTGCGCGGCCTGCCGGACGGTGGTCTGTTGGGCCAGCCATTCAGTCTGGCGCTGCCGGTAGCTGGCCTGAGTCGGCTGATCGGGCGATAGAAGCAGTTGGCCGGCGCTGCCGTTCAAAATCAGCAGGTCACCGGCCGGAATGTCCAACACCGCCTCGCCGGCGCCGACGATCGCAGGCAGACCTAGACTACGGGCCAAAATGGCCGTATGCGCGGTCGGCCCGCCGACGGCCGTGCAAAAGCCCAAGATATAGCGGGTATCGAGGGCGGCGGTGTCGGAAGGGGTCAGGTCGTGAGCGATGAGGATAGCCGGCGTGGTCAGGTCGGCCAGCGATTGGGTGTCTAATCCCAACAGAAGGCGGGTGACTCGTTGGCTGATGTCGCGCAGGTCGGCGGCGCGAGCCGCCAGGTAGGGATCAGCCAGCGACTCCAGTAGAGCAATCTGGACGTTCATCACTTCGTTCAGGGCGGCTTCGGCGTTGAGCTGCCGGCTATTGAGCAGCGCCTGCGTTTCTCGTTTCAGGGTGGGATCATTCAGCATCATGATGTGAGCGTCAAAGATTTGGGCCTCGGCTTCATCAGTCTCCCGGGCCACCTTGTCCCGTAAGGCGCGCAACTCGAGTTCGGCCTGGGCCAGCGCCCTTTCCAGCCGCCGCCATTCTGCGGTTGGATCGGCGGCGCTGTAGCGGGGGATGGTGAACTTCTGGGGGCGGTAAATGTAAGCCGGGCCGATAGCTATCCCAGCTGAGGCTGGAATACCCTTGATAACGTGCATCACTGTTTGTCCTTAAGGTTATATTGGAAATAGCCTCATCTTAACTTACATCTGGACTAACGTGAGAGTTACAATTGCAGTCTGTCAGCAGGGTGGGGCTGATCCGGTGGCAGGTTAATATTTTGGGCGTCAAGCAGCTCAGCAATCCAGCGGGGTGAAAAAGCAATTTTCTGAGCCACGTTTTCCGGCGTCGCCGGCACCGGCCACAAATCGAGGCGATGCGGCACAAAGCGGCCCCAGCCGGGCACGGCTTTGCTCCAGTGGGGATAGATGTGCTGGTAAAGTCCTGTGGCCGAGAGGTGGGGTTGTTGGGCCAGATATTCCCGGCTCAATTGCAGCACCAGGGCCCTGGATTTCTGTTCGATCTGGCGCAGTTGCACTCGACCAGCCAGGTAAATAGTCAGCCAGACCAGTAGAAGTGTGGTTGTAATAACCGGGTTCTCCAAGAGAAAATCAAGAACGTAGGCAAAGGGACCCAGCACACCTTTGGTAAATTCCAATATCATCGTTTCACCGACTTGTTGACTGCTCACCCCATTTCAGTAGTAAGGCTATCAGGGTGAACCAAAAATCAAAGGTGATGGCTTTGATGGTCATATCGATCAGGCTGTCATTCTGCTGCCGGCCGTAGAAACCCGGTTTTTTAGCCTCACATAAGCTCAGTTTGACGAAAAGCTGTCGGTTTTGCGGCGTCAAAAACCGGGTTTCTGAACATAACAAACAGGGTGAGCCAAATATGGTGGTTAAGCGCCCGGCAGTTCGATACTGGCAACTCTCGGGTGTGGGAAAGGATCAAGCTATGCCTGGCTGAGCCTCGGTAGCTCCCTCAGCCGCCGGCGCGCCGGCGGCTATTTCCCACGGTTCGGGATCAAGCATGTACAGATACATAACCACGGCCAGGATCACCAGCAGGACGATCAGGCCAATGATCCCGCCCCACTGGGCCGCGGTCAAGAAGACAAAGGGTGGCCAGAGAAAGCCGTCGGCGATACTGGTGATGAAAGCAGCCTCCGGTGGCATAGCAAAGCCGGACTCAACCGCAACACTGGTGAAGAAGGAAGCCATGCCGGTGGCGATGTAAAAGCCGATGCCCAGTATTATCGTTCCGCCAATGATCATCCGCAAGATATTGCCGCGCATGATCGGGGCGAACATAGCCACCACAAAGGGGATAACAGCCAGGTCGGCAAAGAGGATGACCCGGTTGCCGGGTAGGATGATACTCAGCAGAATGGCAATGGGTACCAGAATGAGTGAGCTGGAGATGGCGGCCGGATGACCAATCAGGATGGCCGAGTCGAGGCCGATGTAGATATCCCGCCCACTGGCTCGCTTGTGCATAAAATCGCGGGCCGCTTCCGAGACCGGGATCATCCCTTCCATCAAAAGTTGGACCATCCGGGGCAGTAAGACCATCACCGCAGCCAAGTTCATGCCGGTTTGCAGAATTTTGATGATGACAGTCTGGGCGTCGCCGGCGTTGAAGTAGCCCAAAATCCCCAGCACCAAACCGATCACCAACCCCTGAATGACCGGTTCACCCACAATACCAAATTTCTGTTGAATTGTTTCGGGATCGGCGTCCAGGTCCCGCAAACCGGGGATTCTATCGATGACCCAGTTAATGGCAATGGCAATCGGCACACCGGGGGCCGTGGTCAGGTGAGGGATCGAAATGCCGGGAATGCTGTAGAAGCGCTGCACACCCCTGGCCGTCCAGTCGGCCAGAAACAGGGCCAAAATAGCGGCAATAGCTGCCCCGACAATGCCGTAGGTCAAGCTGCCGGTGGTGGCTGTTACCAGTGAGCCGATGAAGGCGAAGTGCCAGAAGTTCCACACGTCTACGTTCAAGGTTTTGGTGACGCGGGCCACCAGCAATATTACGTTGATCAGCAGCGCGACGGGAATGACCCACAGCCCGACTTTTGAACCAAAAGCGATGGCTGCAGCTGAAGGCCAGCCCACATCGACCACGTCGCGCTGGATGCCCAGATTGGTTACCATAGCCTGGGCCACGTCAGACAGCGTGCCCCACATCAGGCCAATTACCAGGTTGATGCCAATAAAAGCAATGCCGACCATGACACCTGCTCGGAAAGCCCGCCCTGGTTTGGCTCCCAGAATCCAGGCCAGGAAGAAGATGATGATCGGCAAGACTACCGTTGCTCCAAGACCATCAATGACTGCTTTAAAAGTGGTTAAGAAAACGTCCATGGATCCCCTCCATCATTGAGCATAAACTAACATAGTTTGTATTGATCTGGTTTGTTAGATCACTGCACACCAATACGCCTATCCCTGTAAGGCTTTGGCAATCTGTTCGATAGCCTCCTCCTTTCCCAGGCCGGTCAAAAAAGCCAGGGTTTGGATAACCGGCACGCCCAAATCGCTGGGCACCGGCGTAGTCGTCACCACCAGGTCGGCATCTTTGACCAAGCTGCGCACTTCCATCGCTTTGCATTGTCGGGTTCGGACCGATATCCCCCGGGCTTTCATTGCCTCCTCAATGGCTTTGGCGACCATCGTTGAGGTAGCAATAGCAGTACCACAAGCAACCAAGATTGTTTTAGGTGCGGCCATCAAAATCTCCTTTCATTTGCTTGACTTAACCCTGTTAACTGCCAACGGTTGCGAGTTTGGTTTTCTTTTAGGTAGCCGACAAAATGGTTTTGACATCTTCAAAATCATGAGCTTCCATCAACCGGGCCACCACTGCTGGCTGTTGTAGTAAACTGGCAATTTCTTGCAGCATCTCGATCTGGGCTTTGGGTTGATCCAACGCCAGCAAAAAGACCAGTTGCACCGGCACTGCTTCTGCCGGTATGGCCATATTTTGAAAAGTAACCGGCTCAGCTAGAGTGGCCAGGGCCAGGCCGGCTTTGAGTACGTGTTCAATGTCGGTGTGAGGGATGGCGGCATTCACTTGGCCAGCCAGTGGCAGACCGGTTGGCAGCTCTTGTTCACGGGCCAGGGCGGCCGCCACAAAGGAGTCGCGCACGTACCCGGCCTCATACAATCGATTGCCCAGGTGGGTGATAATTTCGGCGGCATTGGCCGCGGTAAGCCCAAAGAAAGTTGCGGTTGGTTCCAATAAATTTAGGATATTTAGACTGGTCATTGACCGTTCCCCTCGGATTCGCCAAAATTCCTTTCGATCAATTGGCATAAGGTCGCCACGGCTTGCTCCTCATCTTCGCCTGCGGCAATCAGTTTGACGACCGCCCCTTGCCCCGCGCCCAGCGTTAAAATCGAGAGAATACTCTTGGCATCGGCTTCACGTTCATTATTGATAACCTGAATCTCCGACTTGAACTTATTAGCGGTTTGCACAAAGAGGGCGGCGGGGCGGGCATGTAAGCCTACTTGATGGCGTATCGTAACTTCTACTTTTTGCATAACCGTTTCCTTTCTTGGTTGGTTTTTGGTGAATGGTTAGTGGAGGTAGCTAATGATCTGTTCGACGACCCGCTCTCGACCCATACCGGTTAAGAAGCCTAGGGTTACGATGACCGGGATGTCCAAGTTGGCCGGAATCTGGGTAGTACTGACAACCAGGTCGGCCCCGGCGGCGCGCCCGGGTACTTCAGAGACGGTACATGGAATTGTGGTCACCTCAAAGCCCCGTTCGGCCAGGATATCTTTGATGGTCTGGGCGACCAGGGTTGAGGTGGCAACAGCCCGGCCGCAGGCAACCAAAATGGTCTTTGGCTTTTCTAAACTCAAAATACCACTCCTTTCGTGCGGGTGGCTGGCTAGGGGGTCAGGTCAGTCGATGCTTTGACTGCTTGCTCCCAACAGCTTGGGAACGCAATTCAAAATTGCCGGTCCGCTTCCAGAATAATTTTGGCTGCGGTTTCATCCGTAATGAGGGTCTTCAAAAAACCACCGCGCAGCGCCCCCAGAATAGCCAGGGCCTTATTCTTTCCACCGGCGACAGCCACCACCCGTTTGCTCTGCTTGAAACTGGCCAGTTCAAGGCCAATGACACGCCGGTTAATGTCTGTAGCCAGCACCGTCCCCTCGATATCGAAAAGCTGGCCGCCAATGGCGCCAATGGCCTGACCCGGCTCTATCTTATCTACAGGGACTGCCACGGCCTGGTAAGCCGGATTGACCACGCCCAGTTCCGGGCCAACCGCCCCAATACCGATTAAGATTATATCGGCCCGTCGAGCCAGTGCCAGGGTGTACCGCACCGCCGGTTCGTTCATTAAGGCGTCGCGGACAGCCTCAGTTTCAACAATCATGGGCACATGCAGGTAGTGACATTTGCCGCCAATGGTCTCGGCCAACAACTGAACCAGCCCAACCGCGTCGACGGCAAAGTCGTCAAAATTCCCGGCGCCGCCTATCTGGACAATTCGGCGCTGGAAGCTGGGCGCTACCCGCAAGGCTTTGATGGTGTGGTAGATGGCCCGGCCAAAGGAGACGCCGATGACGGTATCATCCCGCAGAATGCTGGTCAAATAGCGAGCCGCCAGCGAGCCTAACCCCTCACGTAGCTGCTGGTCATCTTTATAATCGGCGATTAAGACGCGGGCGGTTTCTAGCTTGAATCGTTCTTCTAGACGGGCTTCCAACTCAGCTGAGGATTGCCAGGGGTAATTGATGGTGATTTCGACCACTTTTTCGCGCAGCGCCTCTTCCAGCAGGCGCGACACGGTTGAGCGGGATACATCGAGGATGGCGGCAATATCGCTCTGGGTCATCTTTTTCTCGTAATAGAGCATCGCCACTTCGGCTAACAGGATCAGCTGCTCTTGTTTAGAGGCCATAGGCTATCCTGAAAATTGAGCCTCTCTGCTCACAAAATAACGGGGGATGTGGAAGATGTTGAACCTGGGTTAGCTTGAACGGCTGAGCTGTGCACTTTTTCTTTTAGATTGAGCGTTTTTTGAGGAAGAGAGTAAAGTTGCAATAAGTGCACATATTCTCGATAGTTCAGTATATACCAGTTTCGGGAGGCTGTCAATTTGGAAACTGTTTCTTGACCGGAAGATATCAGGTGATCATATTTTGTCGGCCTTTGGGAATTTTTGGGGGTAGGGCAAAGATGTGGTCATCGAGCCGCATTAACCCGACTTTCACGTTTGGATGTGGTAGAACTCACGCCGACCGCTTTCAACCAGCGGCGTCATCCGGGCGAACCACTCCCCGAATTCTGGCCGGCCTAACTCTTCGGCGGTAAGCTGCTCCCAGGCCGCCAGACTGGTCACCTCGATTTCGGTAATCACGGTAAAGAATGGGCCGCTGGCGTCGGTCAGAATGCGGAAGGGATAGTTGCCGAACCATTCCTCTCTAACCTCTTTGAATAACGCCACTAACTCATCTCCCCGGCCGTATTTGGCCTGAAAAACATCACGCACCAGTATCATAGTTGCCTCCTGCTCTACTGGATTTTACTTACTATTGGAGGAACGCCTATTTGATCGTCATAAAGCCGATTGCTTCAGCCGCGGCCAGCATCTCCCGGATATCGTCATAGGTGGCGTCAGTGACCAGCGCAAACCGCCTGATAAACCCGTGGGCCAATCGCTCCCGCGTGACCGGATCGTCGGACATCGTCAGTAAGATGGCTTGCAGCTCGGTTTTTAGGCTGTCCGGCAGGCGACTGGCCGCCACCACCGGCTGAATGGCGGCCGGGCCAAGCGTGTCGATTACCCGTAGTTGAGCCGCCAGTTCGGGCTGGTCGCGCAGTTCAATGGCCAACACCTGGGAGTCGATGGCGGCGGCGTCGATTTCGCCGGCACAAACCATCTGGATGGCCCGTTGATGCCAGCCCGCGGCCACGACCCGGCCAAAAAAACCCCGGGTCTGACCCATTTGGATCAGGCGGTAACGGGTAATGTTGTACCCGGAATGGGAGTCGGGATCGTTGTAGGCCCAGGTGCAGCCGCGCAGGTCGGCGAATGATTGATACGGACTGTCGCGGTGGACAATCACATCGGAAAAATAAATGGGGCGATCCTGGTAGCGTTCTCCTGCCAGCACCGGCGCGGCCAGCAGTTCCACCGGCGGCGGCGACTGCCGAGCCAGGAGCACATAGGGCAGGCCACAAATAAAGCCCACGTCGACCTGGCCGGCAGCAAATTGATCAAACGATGACCCCACGCTCAGTTCAGTCGGGTGGTTGAGTTTCTCGGCCACATATGTAGCGATGAACTGGTAGACCGGGAGCATATTTGGGGCCAGAAAAGTGGCCAAACGGATGGGTTGCAGGCTCATTGTTCCTCAAATCGTGTCGGCCGGCCTGTCCAAAAAAGTTCGGGCAAATTCTACAAAGCGGTACACATCCGCAAAATTTGAGACCAGGCCGACCGAGATGCGAATGGCCCCGGCGCTTTTGCCATCAACATCGTGCAGGCAGGTTAGAAATTGGCTAAACGACATGCGGTGGTCGTTGGTGAAACAAGTGGTCATTTCTTCTTTGGTCAAACCGTGGGCTACCTCCCCGGCGCCGGGATTACAGAAGCAGCCGGTGCGCAGCGAGATGTTGCGCCGGTTGGCCAGCGCCTCGATCCGCCGGTACTCCATCAGGTGGCCCTGGGGATCATAAAAGTTGAGGGCAATGGTGCCGCCGCGATGATTCGTGCCGGTGGGGCCATACACCCGCACCAGGGGCGCGCCGTTGCGATGGCGCAGGGCCAGCAGCTGGTCGAGCAGCCAACCGGTCAGGCTGATCACCCGCTGGTGGATGGTCTCCAGCCCGATAGCGGCGATGTGCCGCAAGCCAATCTCCACCGCCGGCAGATTGAGATAACTGACCGTACCGTCCTCAAAGGCGGCCGCGCCTTCAGCCAGATGGTGATTCTGGGCCTGGACCGAGGCGATGGTAATGGTGCCGCCGGCAAACCAGGGCCGGTGCAACTTGGCCAGAGCCTTTTTTCGCGCCAGCAGACAACCGACGCCGGTGGGGTAGCCGAAGATTTTGTAGAATGAAAGGGGCACAAAGTCGGGCTGCCAGCGGCTCAAATCCAGCCGATTGGTGGGGGCAAAGGCGGCCGCGTCGAGCAGAACATCCCAGCCTTTGGCCTGGGCCTGGGCAATCCATTCCAGGGGGTGCTGGACGCCGGAGAAGTTCGATTGGGCCGGAAAGGCAAACAGGTTGTGGCCGGTGGGTTCGGCCTGCTCCAGGTAGCCGGCCAGTTTGGCCTCATCCACCCGCAAATCGGGCGGGACGACCGGGGCGTAGTTGACCATAGCGCCGGCGGCGCGAGCGAACTCCCGGATACCGTTGACCGAGTTGTGATTGTCAAAGGTCAGTAAATATTGGCCTCCCGGCCCAAAGGGGTAAGACTCGCCGACCAGCTTGAGCGCGCCGCTGGCGTTGAGGGTGAAAATAGCAACATACTCCGTGGGCGAGGCATTAAAAAAGTCCAAAACGTAGGCCCGAGCCTGCTCGACCAGGTGGGTCATAGCCAGCGAAGTCGGGTTGTTAGAGTGCGGGTTGCCGAACACGCCGTTACTCAGCAGTTCCATATGCCGGCGCAGTTGCGAGTCGCCATACAGCCCGCCGCCGGTATAATCCAGATAGATGTGCCTCTGGGCATCCAGGCGGGCATAGTCGCTGGCGCGCAAGTCGTCCAACTGGCCGGTTTGGGTATAGGCAGGATAGCTTTGCCGAAATGCGGCCAACTCCGCAGCCATTTCAGCCAGACTGGCCTCGAATTCAAGCAGATTTTCCATTTTCAGTACCTCCTGCGGTCAGCCACATTTTACGCTGAACCATTGCTCGTGTCCAGATTCGGGCAGACTCATTCTGCGTGAGGCCGTCCAATTTTTTACGTGACCGGCGCTTTCATCACTATTTTCGAGCCAAAATTAGGGTGCTTGGGCGACAAATCCAATTCAGGATTAGTTGGAAGCGCCGGTCACCTTATCTTAGTGCAATTCTCGCCAATTTAGCTGCTCCTGGGTATAATCTGGGGCGGGAACTTTTTAGGAGAGCGCGAATGGTTAAGATCGACCTGCCCTGGTGGGTAGCTATTTTGTTGCTGCCCAGCCTGGCCTGCGCCCTGGCGCGGCAAACGCCGCAACCGGCGCCAACATTGGACCAACTGGTTTTTGAAATTCAAACGTCTACCCCCACCGTTACGCCGGTGATGTTCCTGGCCGACGCCCCAACCTACACCCCTGACCCGAACGTTACCCCTACCCCGGCGCTGACTTCAACCATCACTTCCACCATTACCTCCACTCTGGCGACGCAATTGGCGGAAACACCGATGCCGGCCCCGGAAGCGGTTAGCCCACCGATCCCCACGGCGCCGCCGACCCCCACCCCAACCTCACCCCCGGCCGAGCCGCTGCAAGGCGGCGTTTGGGATTTTGAGGAGGGCTTTTCCGTCTGGCAGAATCCCTATGGGGATGTCTGTCCAGGCTCGGGTTTGGCCAACGGCTGGAACTCCTTCACCACCCGCGACCAGTTTGGCTCGGCTTGCTTCAATGAAACGGTCTGGCAGGCTAACGTCCACTCTGGTGTAAGCGCCCAGGAGATTACCTTTGCCTATGTCGGCATCGAGGCTGGTATTTTTAGAGCGGCGCCAACTGTTCCGGGCCATCGTTACAGCGTTGAGGCCTTTATGCGCCGCGAGTTCAGCCCGGCCAAGGTGGAGGTGTCTCTGGGGCTAGATCCGACCGGCGGCGTCGACTGGCAGGCCGATACGGTTCAGTGGTTTCCCTGGTTGGAAGACCTGGACGATGCCTGGAGCCGCACCGAAGCCACAGCTACGGCTGCAGCCGAAACGATGACCATTTTTATCAAAGGATCTCATCCCTACCCGGAACCCGGTGGGGCCTTGCGCCTTGACTCGATCCGGATTGTCGATCTTGGGCCGGAGTAAGATAGATGAAACTTAAAACTATCGGTTACAAATTGGCCGCCGGTCAGGCGGTAAATCTTCTGCCGACATCCTACGAACCACCTTCTGCACCCTGTACCCTGCAACCTGCGACCCGCACCCTGCGACTTGCCACCCGTCGTCCCTGGCTTTGGCTGGTGGTTGTAGCTCTGTTGTCCCTGGCTTGTTCGTTGGGAGGAGGGGCAACAGCTATTCCGCCCCAACGACCGGCCGCGTATGAGATTCAAACCGCCACGCCCACGCTCGACCCCAACCGGGTTACCCCGGAGACTGAGCTGCTCGAAGCCGAACCGGCCGCGGTTTTGCCGATGCTCGATGCCCCGACTCACACTCCCAACCCCAACGCGCCGACGCCGCGCCCGTCGCCGACTCCGTTCGCCACGCTGCCGTTGATAGAACCGGCGGTCGAAGTGACGGCTACCCTGGCCTTAACCGCCGCCGTCGCGACGGCCGCCCCCACCCGCCGGGTGGTTACGCCGGACCCGCCGCTGCAAGGCGGCGACTGGGATTTTGAAACCGAATTCATTCCCTGGCCCAATCCTTATGGTGAACCCTGTCCGGGGGCTGCGGTTGCTTCCGGCTGGACAGCCTTTGTGGAAGATGGGCCGTATGGCTCCTCCTGCATGAATGAAAACCTTTATCAACCCAATGTCTTCTCCGGTCGCAAATCTCAGGAGATCACTTTTGACTTCATCCAGGCCACTTCCGGCGTCTGGCGGACCATCTCGACCAGACCGGGCCATCGCTACAGTATCACCGCTTTTGCCAAGCACGACCGCAGTTTGTCGCCGGTGCAGATGGCGCTTGGGGTTGATCTGACCGGCGGTACGGTCTGGAACGCCGAGACGGTACAGTGGTTTGCCTGGGATGAGGGCGGCGAGGACGTCTGGACGGCGACGGAAGAGACGGTTACGGCCACCGGAGAAAGTATGACCATCTTCATCAAAGGTTTTCACCCTATGGCCGAGCAGGGCGGTAAAACGGTTATCGACAATGTTTCTGTTACCGATTTGGGAGTTGAGTAATCAAGTCGCCGATTTGGCCCAAAACAAAAGACCCGCTGTGCCGTCAGCGGGTCCCTTGCAAAGGAGGAGAAGAGGTTGCTTTTGGGTTACTCACGAACCCTTTTCTTGGCTTCTAGTATAACTTTTTTTGGTCGATCCGCACAACGCCCGCTCTACGACCAGGCTACGCTCGCCATACATCCTTCAGCTCTTAGCCCCGTTTGAGTCTCCGGCATCTCTGCGGCCACACTTGCGCATTCAGTCAGGGTAAGAGTATACTCCGGCAAGTGTCCAATCTTGGAGTTTGCTTGAGATGATCGAATTTCGTTATTTACAACCCGATGACGCCGCAGCCGCAGCCGATATTCACATTGAGGGACAACCCGGCACCATGCTGACGCTCCTGGGGCGTCGTTTTTTGATCGAGATGTACCGGGCCGTGCCCCGCTCGCAGTGGAGTGAAGGCATCGGCGCGTTTGACGATGGCCGCCTGGTGGCCCAAACGGTTATGGCGGTCTCCAGCGATCGCTTCTTCACCGAGTTCAAGCGGCGCTATTTGTGGCGAGTGGCGCTGCCCGCGGCGCTGGCCATTGTCCGCCACCCGATCATCATCTCGTACGTGAGGCAGGGCTGGCGCTATGCCGACCTGACCCGCAGCCCGGAGCGAGAAGGCGACGCTATTTTTTTGGGCGTGAAAAAGGAATATCTGCGCCAGGGCTTAGGCCCGGAAATGGTCCGCCATATGTTCGGCTGGGCTAATTTGATTGGGTTGAAGTCGGCCAATCTGATGATCGAGAAACGCAATCGTCCGATGCGCTGGATGGTGAGTGAACTCAAAGGCTTGCACGTTGCCCACGAATTTGAAGTTTACGGCCGGACGATGCTGTTCTACAAAGTCCCGATTGCCGAGAATTTGGAAGGAGCCAAACTGCCGTTGGGGCAGCCTTATACCCCGGCCTATGTTTTCTCCGAGAACGGCAAAGGGTAGACCATGCCGTTAGCCATTTCCTTTGACGATGTCAAATCCGCCGCCGAGCGCATCAGAGGCGTGGCTAATCGCACCCCGGTGATCACCTCCCGCACGGTTGATGCGCTGACCGGCTACCAGGTCTACTTCAAGAGCGAGAATTTCCAACGCATCGGCGCCTTTAAATTCCGTGGGGCTTACAACGCCCTGGCGCGTCTAACCAAGGCGGAGAAAGCCCGCGGGGTGGTGACCCACTCCTCTGGCAACCACGCCCAGGGGATTGCCCTGGCGGCCAGGTTGCTGGGGATTGCGGCCACCATTGTGATGCCCACCGATGCGCCGGCCAGCAAATTGGCGGCTACCCGCGGCTACGGGGCTGAGGTGGTGCTGTACGATCGCCAGGTGATGGAACGGGCCGACGTGTCGGCCCAACTGGCCCGGGAACGGGGATTGATCTTTGTCCACCCGTACGATCACCCCCACATTATGGCCGGCCAGGGCACGGCTGCGCTGGAGCTTTTGGAAGAGGCGCCGGACTTGGATGTGTTGGTGGCGCCGATCGGTGGGGGTGGCTTGTTGAGTGGCTGCGCCACGGCGGCCAGGGCGTTGCGCCCCAACATCCGCATTTTTGGGGTTGAAACGGAACGTTCCAATGATTGGTGGCAGTCGTTTCAGCGCAATGAACGAGTCAAGATTCCGCCACCCGACACCATCGCTGATGGCATGCGCACCCAACAGCCCGGCGAATTGACCTGGCCGGTCATTCGAGCGCACGTCGAAGATATTGTGCTGGTGAGTGAGGCCGAGGTCATCGACGCCCTCACCTTTCTATTGTTTCGCCTGAAAATTCTGGCCGAACCGACCGGCGCAGTCGCGCCCGCGGCCGTGCTGCAGCGACGGGTCGGCCCGCCCGGGGTCAAAGTTGGGGTGATTATCTCCGGGGGCAACATGGATGCCGGGCTGTTGGCCCAACTCCTCAACCGCGCCGCTGCAGGGCAAAATTAACGCCCATTTCTCCCAATCTTTCAAACATCATCAGTGGCGATGGGGTTACTCTAGCAGTTCCACCTGACCACTGTCCAGCTCATAATGAGCCGCGACAACTCTTAATTTTCCGGCTTGAACCAAATTTGCCAGGATAGGTTGGGCTGATCTAAGCTGGTTGGTTACCCTGAGCGTATTTTCGCGGATAGCATTCTTAACCAGGTCACCCCTTTGGCTTTTGGCTTGCTCCACGGCCGGCTGGATGGCTTTGGCCAGGCTGACTAAATGGCCTTCAAACTTACCGCCGGCCGCAGTCGCAGTGATGGCGCCACATTTGGAGTGGCCCAATACGACCAACAGCGGGACGTGCAGGTGTTCGGCGGCATATTCGATGCTGCCCAACACCGCGTCATTGGCAATGTTGCCGGCCACGCGAACGACAAACAGATCGCCAAGCCCTTGATCAAAAATCAGTTCCGGGGGGACGCGGGAGTCGGAACAGCCCAGAATGATGGCAAAGGGATTTTGACCATCGCTTACTTCAGCGCGGCGGGCGGCGTCTTGGCGGGGATGCCGAGCCTGTCCGGTGACGTAACGCTTATTGCCGGCCAGCAATTGGGCCAGAGCGTCAGCCGGGGTTACTGAATTTGCTACCTGATCAGACATGTTGGCTGCTCTTTCGACGTCGCCGAGCGGGCGACCGATAAGCGAATTATCCTGTTCTAAATTCGGAAATTCGGATCAAGCGAGTATATCATATCCGTTTTTCTTTGACAACCATTGGTGAAAAACTTACCAAGATAGAGATTGACTCTCTTTCCAGCTTATGGTAAAGTTGAGAAGATTATGTCGTCCTTGAGCGAGCGGATAAATTGCCAAACCTGACCTCACAGCAGTGGCGATATCTCCTGGTCGCCATTGTCATCGCTGACTTACTGATCGTTGGCGGTCTCTTTTATGTTATCACGGCCACCGACTCTTTGGCCAAAGCGGAGCTGGCTGGCCTGGGCGCGCCGCCAACTGCGGCTATCGTGACGCCTACCCCCTGGCCCGGACCCGGCGCCCGGCCTTCGCCTACCCCTACCTGGCCGGCGACTCCGGTGCCTACACCCATTCTGGCGCCGGGTGGTTTTCCCCCGGGCTTTACGCCTACCCCGCGACCCACCCAGGCGCCGGTAATGATTACTCTCCCCAAAATCTTGCTCAGGAACAATAACCGGGTCAATGCGCCGACCGTCAACCAAATCTACTACCCGGAACCGTTTTTCCCGCCAGGTACAAACAACGCCTGTGGGCCGGTGTCGCTGTTTGCGGCCTGGCAGGGGATGGGCGTTGATGTCAGCTACGGCCACCTGCGCAATATTGCCGTCAACAACGGCTTCAATGCCGAGGGGATTACCAAGTGGGGGTTGATCAATACTGCGGTTACGCTCAATAATCAGGTGGGTAATCCGCTCAAAATTGAATCCAGCGAAGAGTATCGTACCTCGGACATCCTCAAACATTTGCGGCAGGGCGGGGTGGTGCTGGTGTTAGTCCGGGCCAGGTACGTCGGCGGGCAGTTTCAATTAACCGGGGATTATAATGGCTCGTTCGGTCATTTTCTGCTCGTCGAAAGCATTGGCTTTAAGTCCAGAAAGGTCAAGTTGGCCGGATCAACCCTGGGCATGGATGAGGTGCCGCTGGAAGATTTTCTCCGTTCCTGGACTCGCAACCCTAATCTAACCGTGCCGGCCAAAAATTGGCGAACTTACCTGAAAAATGAGCCAGCGTCAAATTGGGCTTTGATCTTGAAGCGCTCCTAAGTTACCGGCCAAATGAGTTGACTCCGCCGCGGTTCATGGTACACTAACCACCCAGAAATGATGATCAATTTTATGCAAGGAACTGCGGAACTTGACCGAGTCAACCCGCGCGGCCGAGCCGCTTACGGCCGATACTGCCCCCCAAAAACGTCGCTTTAGCACCCGCCAGGTCGTCAGCGGGCTGCTTTTTTTATTGATCTCCGGCGGCGTTACTCTGCTGATCTTTATCTTTGCTCCCTACATCAGGCAATTTCAACAGTATGGTTATCCTGGTGTCTTTTTGATTAGCCTGATTGCCAATGCCTCCATCGCCCTACCGATTCCCAGCCTGGCGGTTACTTTCAGTATGGGCGCCATCCTCAGTTGGCCCTTGGTCGGTTTGGTGGCCGGCATTGGCGAGGCCCTGGGCGAGTCGACCGGCTACTTGGCCGGCTATACCGGTTCAGCCATGGTCGAAAACAAACAGCTTTACAAACGGATGCGGCGCTGGGTGGAAAATCACGGCATGTTGACCATCTTTGTGTTATCGGTGGTGCCCAATCCGATCATAGACCTGGCCGGAATTGCAGCCGGTATGTTGAGATACGGCTACTTTAAATTTTTACTGGCCTGCTGGTTAGGCAAAACCATCAAAACTCTCATCTTTGCCTGGGCTGGCGCCCAATCCATGATCTGGGTGATACGGTTTCTGGGTTAATAGCCGGCCTAAATTTCTCCGGAAGGGCACTTGACAGTATATTCGTAGTTGTTTATACTATGGCCTGCTTTCAGAGTTAATCAATTTAATCAAAAACGTTGAGCAGGAGGAGTAGGTGGTCCGAGACTGCCAGAGAGGTGGGGTTATTGGCTGGAAGCCTCGCTCAGTCATCACCGCCGAAGGTCGCCTGGGAGTTGAGCAACTGAACGGCCCAGCCCAGTAGGTTGCTTCGGGTTCGCCCGTTAGCGCGAGCAGAGAGGTCGGCAAGGTAATTAACGCCGGCAATCAAGGTGGTACCGCGGAGAGGGAATCCCTTTCGTCCTTGAGGATGAAAGGGGTTTTTAATTTAGGAGTAGAGCATATGGCAAACGAGTTAACGAAGCAGAACTTACCCATCGACCCGGAAAATATGGCCAAGGCCTATGAGCCAGCCCTGTTTGAAGAGCCGCTCTATGACTGGTGGGAGAGTCAGGGTTACTTCAAGCCGGAAATCGCCCCTGAGACGGCTGAACCCTTTGTCATTTCGATGCCGCCGCCCAACGTAACCGGCGCCCTCCATTTGGGCCACGCCATAACCGCGTCGGTGGAGGACCTGATGATCCGCTACCACCGCATGAATGGCCGGGCGGCTCTGTGGGTGCCCGGCTCCGACCACGCCGGCATCGCCACCCAACTGCAGTTGGAACGGGCGCTGCGAGAGGAAGGTACCAGCCGTGAGGCCATTGGCCGCGACAAATTTCTGGAACGTACCTGGGCCTGGAAAGAGAAGTATGGTGGGATCATCACCCGGCAGCATCGCCGGCTGGGGGCTTCGTGTGACTGGCAGCGGGAACGCTTTACCATGGACGAGGGGCTGTCGCGGGCGGTGCGCGAAGCCTTTGTTAGCCTGTACGAAAAGGGACTGATCTACCGGGGTGAATACCTGATCAACTGGTCGCCCGGCTTGCAAACTGCGGTCAGCGATCTTGAGGTGGAGTACAGCGAGGAAGAGGGCCGGCTCTACTTTTTCAAATATCCCATCGCCGGCAGCGACGAGTTCCTGCCGGTGGCGACCACCCGGCCCGAAACTATTTTGGGCGATACTGCCGTGGCCGTCCATCCCGACGACGAGCGTTATCGCCACCTGATCGGCAAAACCTGCCTGGTGCCCATGCTCAAGCGGACCATCCCGGTCATCCACGATACCTATGTGGATATGGCTTTTGGCACCGGCGCGCTCAAAATCACCCCGGGTCACGACCCCAATGACTTTGAGATTGGCCAGCGCCACGGCCTGATGATCATCAACGTGATGAACAAAGACGCCACCATGAATGAGCACGCCGGGCCATACGCCGGGATGGACCGCTTTGAGTGCCGCCAGAAGTTGTGGGCCGATATGGAGGCCGCCGGTTTGACCATCGAGGTCAAGCCGTACCGGATGCAGGTGCCCCGCTCGCAGCGGGGCGGCGAGGTTGTCGAGCCGATGGTGTCGACCCAGTGGTTTGTCAAAACCAAACCCCTGGCCGAGAAAGGGCTGGCCGCCGTGGCCGACGGCCGGATTACCATCATCCCGGATCGGTTTACCAAGGTTTACAATAACTGGCTTGAAAACATTCGCGACTGGTGCATCAGCCGCCAGTTGTGGTGGGGCCATCGTATCCCGGTGTGGTATTGCGCCGATTGCCAGGGCATGACCGTGACCCGCCAGGACCCGACCGAGTGCGTCCACTGCCACAGCCAACGGCTTGAGCAGGACCCGGATGTGTTAGACACCTGGTTTAGCTCCGGCCTGTGGCCGTTCTCGACGCTGGGCTGGCCGGATGACACCCCCGACCTGCGCCGTTACTACCCCACCAGCGTGATGGAGACCGGGTACGATATTCTCTTCTTCTGGGTGGCCCGGATGATTATGAGCGGTTTGGAGTTCACCGGCACGGTCCCGTTCCACACTGTCTACCTGCACGGCCTGATTCGGGACGAGCATGGCCGGAAGATGAGCAAAACGGCCGGCAATGTGCTCGATCCGCTGGAGATCATGGATCAATACGGCACCGACGCCCTCCGCTTCACCCTCCTGACCGGCTCGACGCCCGGCAATGATATGAACCTGTCAATCGAGCGGATTGCCGCCAATAGAAACTTCAGCAATAAAATTTGGAACGCCACTCGCTTTGTGGTCAGCAATTTGGGCACCGCCTTTCAATCCGGCGCCGGCAGTACCTGGAACCTCTCCGGTTTGACCCTGCCGGATCGCTGGATTCTGAGCCGGCTCAACCGGCTGGTGGCCAACGTGACCCGCCTCATTGATAGTTATCAATTTGGCGAGGCCGGCCGCCAACTTTACGATTTTCTGTGGAGTGAGTTTGCTGACTGGTATATCGAGGTTGCCAAAATCCGGCTGTACGGTACGGATGCGCGGGCGCAGGCCACCGCCCGCCGGGTGCTGGTCCATGTGTTGGACCGGACCCTGCGGATGCTCCATCCCTTCATTCCCTTTATCACCGAGGCGGCCTGGCAGCATCTGCCTCACGAGGGTGAGAGCTTGATGATCGCCGCGTGGCCCAGCCAGAGTCCGGCCCTGCTCGACGACGAGGCCGAAGCCCAGATGTCTGTCTTGATCGAGGTGATTCGTGCGATTCGCAACATTCGTTCCGAATATGACGTGGAACCGGCCAAACGGATTGCCGCTTACCTGGCCGGCGGCGAGCATTATGATTTGCTGGTCAAACACCAGGAGATCATCACCGCTCTGGCCCGGTTGGATGGGGAGCGGCTGGAACTGTCGGTGAGCCTGGCGGAGAAGCCGGCTCAGGCCGCCGGGCAGGTGATTGCCGGCGGCATCGAGATTTTCCTGCCGCTGGCCGGTATGATCGACTTGGCGGCCGAGCGCGAGCGTTGCCAGAAGGAAATCGCTCAACTTGAAAAGCTGATAGCAGCCAGCAAGACCAAGCTGGCCAATCCGGGCTTTGTCAACAAGGCCCCGGCCGAAGTGGTTGAGCGAGAGCGGGAGAAACTGGCGGACCTGGAACTCCAGGCCGCCAAAACCTGGGATCGGTTGAAGGAGCTGGGTTAGAATACGTTTTTTAAATGTCATCAGGGAACTGAATCCAAAAGAAGCCCCAACTACCCTCGGGGCTTCTTTTGCTTTCAGATGCAGCGACATACGTCCGGACAGCATCGGGTTATATTAATTTAGTCATCGTCGTCATCATCATCATTGTTGTTGTTGCTATCGTCGTCATTGTCGTCGGAATTATCGTTGCTGCCACCGCCAGAGCCTGAGTGATCGTCATTGTTGTCGTTGTCATCCCCGCCATTGTCATTTGAATTGTTGTCACGGTCGTCATCGTTAAACTCATCGTCATTATCATTGAAGTTGTCGTCATCAAAGTCAGCATTTTCATCAGCGTTATCGTTGACGTCGTCATCACTATTCTGGTTGAAATCGTCAGCCCGGCTGTTATCGTTGAGGTTGTCACCGGTGAGCAGCGGCGGCTGGGTTGGCCTGGCCGTAGGCGTAGGTGAGGGCGTGGGCGGCAAGACGATGGTATCGGTCGCTTGCGCTTTAGGTAGAGTGGCTGTTGGCGGCAGTGTATCGGTAGCCTGGGCTTTGGACGGGGTGGCGGTGGCGGTGGGCGACGGCGTCGGCGGCAGGCCCGGCTCAATCACGGTGATCGTCAGGGCCAGCAGGTTGTTGGGCGGCAGGGTGCGGACCTGCACCCGAACCCGCGCCCCGGCAGTTGGTTGGCCAACAATCTGGGTTTCCGGCCCGAGCTGGACGGTCAGGCCATCCAACATGATGGTGCTGGCATTAACCGCTTGAACCTGGCTTTCAAAGGCAACCTCGGCGCTTTTACCCTGGTTGAGCAGCGCCTCTATTTCCGCCCGGCGGCGCTGGTTGAACATCTGCGACAGTTGCTCGCGCCGGAGCGAGTCGCCGGCCAAATTGAGTTGAACCCGTTCGCTAACCTGCTTAAGGCGGTAGAGGGAGTCGCCGGGCAGGCTGCGTTGAGCCGCCACATAGACCGTCCCACTCATCACCAAGAACAGCAGCATAGCCGTGGCCAAACCGGCGGCCAGCCGGAAGCCCCCCTTAAAAATGTTCAATAGATTTACCAGCCAGCCGGGCCGGGCAGCCGCCGGCAGCCAAGTTGAATGTGTCAACTTTTCGCCGTGAGCCAATAGCTTTTGTAAGCTGGCTTCCGGCGGTGGAATCGGCACAGCCAACTTCAGGTTGGCCACCTCCGCAGCAATTTCCAACAGGGGCCGCAACTGTTCGGCGTCGTTGCCGGCCTCAGCCAGAATAACCTCTACGGGGGCGCCGACGGCCAGCCGGGCCAGGGCCTGATCGAGTTTGTCGTCCATCCGATTGAAGTTGTTGTTTGTGGTCATCTTTTTGCTCCTACCACCCCTTCAGCCGAAACAGCCCCCATGATTTCGGCCAGGGCGCGCAGGGCTCGATATTGGAGTCCTTTGACGGCGCCAGGTGATTTGTTGATCGCCTGGGCGACGCCGTTGATATCAATACCCTCCATAAAACGCATTAAAATCACATCTCGCTGCTCGTCGGTCAACTGCCGGATGGCCTGCATGAGCTGGTGTTGTTGCTCACTCTCGGCCGCCTGGTGGGTCGGGTCGCTATGCTCGGCGGCGACTAACTGGTCGTTGAGCCTCACCTCGGCCTGTCGCTCTTTTTTGCGATAGTAATCGACCACGACGTTGCGGGCAATGCCCATAATCCAGGCCTGAGGCGTCTCTCGCCAGCCGTAGCCGCGCTTCAAGCCTTCCAGCACGCGCACAAAGACCTCGCCGCTCAGGTCTTCCACGGTTTGCCGGTCGCCTACCTTGAACTGGATGTAGCGCGCCACAGGCTCGTAGAAGCGCTGGTGCAGTGCTCGCAACGCCGCGGGATCGAGTTGTTTGGCCTGGGCCAGCAGTTGCTCGTCGTTAATCATCGTATCTTTGTCGCATTATATGTCGAAATTCGCGTCAAAAAGACGCGCGCCCAACCTTAAAAGAATGGTAATCGCAAAGAATTATACGTCAAATGTAAGCGGCTGGATGTGCCATAGTTCCGGCCCGGTGGTGAATTCACAACAAATTCATCAGGCCGGCGCAACTTTTGGCCAGGTTTTACGACATAAAAGCCGTTAAGGATGTCAACCAGCGATCTAACTATCTTAAATATCTGGCCAATTTTGGCGAACTGCGTAACTTCTGAGCCACTTTTTCGACGTTAATTACCGACAGACGATGCTGCAATCCACTCAAACAAATCTAAATGGGAGTTAAGGGAACTATGAGCGCAGAACCGATCAAGTCTTTGCCAGTTCGACTAAATCCGATCACGGGCCGTTTCATCTGGCCAGCTGTCGCCATCAATTGGCGGGTCGGCCTGACCGGCGCACTGTTGTTGGTGATTTTTATCGCGGTCTTGGCCGCCATCCAGTTTGCGACCCCTGATTTAGCCGGCAATGATGGTTACTACCATATCAAATTGGCCCAGGTGATGCGGGAGCAGGGCTTACGGCCGCCTTTTCCCTGGCTGCCGCTGACTATTCTGAACACCGAGGCCTACTACGACCACCATTTCCTTTATCACGTGCTGTTGATGCCCTTCACTTACGGCGACCTGCGGTTGGGGGCCAAATGGGCCAGCGTCATCTTGCCCGCTCTCACCTTTCTGACCGGCTGGCTCTTGCTGCGGGGTCAGCGAGTCCCTTACGCGGCCCTGTGGTCGCTGGGGCTGCTGGCCGTGTCGGAGGCGTTTCTTTACCGCATGAGTATGCCGCGGGTCCAGGCGGCGTCGCTGCTGGTGCTGTTTTTGGCGCTGCACTTCAGCCTGACTCAACGGTATCGCTGGCTGCTGCCGCTGGCCTTCCTGTACGTGTGGTTATACAACGCCTTCCCGTTGATTTTGGTAGTGGTCGGGTTGTACGTGGCCGTGCGCTGGCTGCTGGAACGCCAACTCGAGCTTAGACCGCTGCTCTTGGCCGGATTAGGGGTGGGCCTGGGGTTGGTCATCAATCCCTACTTTCCCGAGAATCTGGCCTTCATTTACCACCACCTGGCCCCCAAACTGACCGACGCCACCGCCACCCGGGTGGGCAACGAGTGGTATCCCTATCAAACCTGGACTCTGGTGGAAAATTCCGGGCTGGCCCTGGTCGCCTTTGCGGCCGGCGTCTTTGCTCTGGGGTTGCACGAGCGCCGTATGAACGTGGCCACAGCCACGCTGCTGGTGGTAGCGCTGCTGTTCGGGTTGATGCTGTTCAAATCCCGCCGTTTTGTGGAGTACTTCCCCGCGTTTGCGCTGCTATTTTCGGCCCTGGCCTGGGGGCCGCTGTTCAGTGGCTGGAGCCAGGCCCGCAAGTGGGTTGGCCGTGAGGCGCCGGTGGTGTTGGCGCTGATTCTCATCCCGGCGATCTGGTGGAATATCCAGGCCAGCCAGGCCAGCCTGCAAAAGTCCAAGCCTTACCAGCAGTATGCCGGGGCGTCGGCCTGGCTGCAGGCCAACACACCGGCCGGCAGTCGAGTATTCCAGACGGATTGGGACGATTTTACTCGCCTGTTTTATTACAACACCCACAACACTTACACTCTGGGGCTGGATCCCACCTATATGCAACTGTACGACGCCGAGCTGTATGACTTGTGGGTGGATGTTACCAAAGGGCGGGTGGAGACGCCTGCCCGGACCATCGCCGAGACGTTTGGGGCCAGTTACGTCCTGACTGATTTGAACCACAAAGAGTTTTTGCGTCGAGCTGAGGCCGATCCGCAGCTAAGAGAACTCTATCGCAGCGAGGACGCGGTTATCTTCCAGGTGCTCCCACAGCCGGACCGGGATGAGGGGAAAGGAGGTTGATATCGACAGGTGGAAGGAGACAAGACGTTGTAAGCTTTGAGACATTTGAGACAAAAGTATATCTGCTGTTTGTAAGTTCACAACGTATTAAATCTAGCAATAATTACAACACAAGGAGAGAACCCATGAAACGCTCTAAACTTTTTTCAACAAACTTAGTCATTATCCTGGTCATAATCTTGGCCGGAGTTGTAACCGCCTGCCAGGCTCCGGGTTCATTGCCAAGCAATGACAATCAGGCCAATAACACCAATATGGTCGCCGGGGACGAGGCCAACAGTAATGTGACTGATGACAATAGCACTGCCAATGTCAACGATGATAACAGCAATGCCAACGACGCCAATACCAATGAAAACAATAATGTGAACGACAATGGCGGCAACGCCAATGATAGCCTGGAAAACGTCAATGACAACGGCAACGATAATGTCGACGATAATGCCAATGACAATGATGTTGATAATTCAAATGACAACAGCGTCAACTCCAACAGCAACGCCAACGACGATGACGACCTCAATGGAAACGATAACGATGACTTCGACGATAATTCAAATGATAACGGCGCTTTTGACGATGATAACTTCAACGACAATGATGATTTCTCTGATGACGAATTCGATGACCGCGATTTCAACGACAATGGCGATGATGAATTTGATGATGACGACGATAATTCTAACAACGACAATGATGACGATCGCGATGATGACGATAATGGTAATGACAACAACAATGATAACGATGACAACGACAATGACGACCATGGCGGCAACAGCAATGACGACGATGATGATGACGATAACGATAATGACTAATCAGCCAAGACCGGTAGCACATCATCGTTAACAAAAACTGGTGGGGGCGGACGGCCGTCCGCCCCTCCCTATCAACGGAGGATAAACAACATGACCAAACTCAAACACGCTCTAAACTGGCTTTTCGGCCTGATTTTGCTTGCTCTCTTGCTGGGGCCGGGGCCGGTCTACGCCCAATGGCCGCCATTTGCTTTTAAGTTGGAGCCTGCCTACGCCGATGGCAAAATAACCTACCGGCTTCAATTTTCCAAGCAGGTCGATTGGCCGATGGCCGATGTGGTTTTCAAAATCCCGTTGCCGGAAGGGACGCACTATCTTGAAGCCAGCGCCCCACCCTCGACCGGGGTCGACTTTGACGGCGTTGAAGTCACCTTCTTTACCCCAACCCTAACCGGCTCTCTCAAAGACCTCTCTTTTGTGGTCGAAGTGACCGATCCCGCCCAAACCGAATTCACCACCCGCGCCTGGATTGCCTGGCAGGGTGAACAACCCGGCGATTTCTTGACCGCCGATAGCACCTTCGACATTACCCGCACCCCGTTGAACTGGGAAAAACCCCGCTCGCGGCTGCGTTTGGAAGCCGGGGCCAGCGTGGTTGACGGGCTAATCACCTACACTATTTACCCGGTCAACGTGGGCGGCCGGCGGATGTGGGATCTGTCGATTGCCTTACCGTTGCCGGCCAGCACTACCTTTCTATCATTGGAGGCGCCGCCGCCATTTCAGGGCGGCTTTGACGGTCAACAGGTCGTCTTCTCCACGCTGGAACTGCCCAGGAAAACCAGGGTTGAGCCGCTGCGGGTTCAGGTGTCGGCTGCCGGCGCCACCACACCGCAGTTGGTTACCCAGGCGACGGCCTTTTGGACCAATGAGGGGCGGAATGTTGAGCCGCAGGGAGCTACCAAAACCGGCGACATCATCGTGCGACCGGGTGTCAACCAGGTAGTGGTGGCCGACGCGGACGGTGATACGCCTTTGCCTGACTATGATTTGACCAGTATCGCACTTCAAACTGACGGCGATCTCCTTAGAACCACCTTTTACACGGTTGGCCCGTTGCCGCCGGCCGGCCGGCCGCTGGAATATTTCTTCTATATCGACAGCGACTGCAACGCTGATACCGGCAAACCGCGGGGCAACCGCGGCGCCGAATACTGGCTCAGATATCGCCACCAAAGCGGTAAAGCCTATCTTTATGACTGGGACCCCGTCACCGCCGATTGGACCAACCGCCGGCTCATCGGGACTTTTCCCTCGACCGGCAACATGATCAATGGCTGGCTTCCGTCCAGTTGGCTCAATAACAGCCAACAGTTTTGCTGGCTGATGGCCGGTTGGAACAGAACCGAGGCTTACCATCCCAACCCACCCATCGAATGGGTTGGCCGCGAACCCGGACTGACTCAATATAGTGTGCAATAGGGTTGAGCTGTAACCTTTGGCTTACCACCCCGTCCAAATACTGAGGAGTCGTTATGCAGAATGAAGCTGATTTAATCGTCGCCTTACGCCGTCGTGACTCAGCGGCCTTTTCCTTCCTCTTTGAAACCTATTCCGATAAGCTCTTTCGCCTGGCGTTGGGGATGTTGGGAGATGAAACCGAAGCCGAAGCGATTGTTCAGGAAAGTTTTCTGCGCCTGTTTGAAAAGCTTGATCAATTTGAAGGGCGGGCCAAATTGAGCACCTGGCTTTATCGGGTGGCCTATAATGCCAGCATCGACCAATTACGCCGGCGGCGTCCAGATCAGTCTCTGGTTGAGGAGCCAGAAGCGACGGAAACCGAAGCGATTATGCCGGCTCTTTTTACCGACTGGAGCCAGGCCCCGGAAACAATCCTGGCTTCGGCCGAAGCTCAAGACGAGTTGGAACGGGCTATCGCCGGCCTGCCCGAGCGGCTGCGCACCACCTTTGTGCTGCGGGAAATAGAAGGTTTGTCTACGGCCGAAACGGCTGAAGTGTTGGGCCTTAAACCGGGCGCAGTCAAAGTGCAACTCCACCGCGCCCGCCTGCGGCTACGGGAACAGTTAACAGCCTATTTCAGCGAGCGCGTAATTTTGGCCCAGGAGAATAGTTAAATGGACTGTGAAGAATTAGTAACCTATTTATCCGATTATATTGATCAGAATCTCACCGAAGAATTAACCGCCGAGGCCCAGGCTCATCTGGCTACCTGCCTGAATTGCCGGGTGATCCTTGATACCACCCAGCAGACCATTTTCCTGTATCGCCGGCAAGGCCAGCGTACCATTCCGGCGGCCCGCCGGCAGCGTCTCTTTACCCAATTGCAGGAAGCATTTTTAAAGCGCCCTGAAACCAAAACCTGATCTTGTAACCTTTGACCTTTGTTCCCGTCTAAAGGAGTGAAAGGGCCGAAAATGGCCCTACAAAAACCAAGCTAAATCAATCTAAACGAGGAGACAAACAATGTTTACACTAAATGTCGGCGGTATCGATCGGGTTCTAAGAATTGTGGTTGGACTGGTGCTCATCGTGGTCGGCTTTTTCGTTCTGACCGGTACGGTGGGGACTATCGTCGGGATCATCGGCTTCATCCCGCTGTTGACCGGTGTGGTCGGTTGGTGTCCGCTTTACTTGCCCTTCAAATTCAGCACGCGCAAAAGCTAAATCATTTATTTTAGAACTGGTCCAGGGCCCTATCTTCAGATAGGGCCTTGTTTTTTGGAAAAAATTGCCAATGACAACGAGGTGCCAGCATGCTCATCAATGGGATTTCTTTACTCAAAATAACCTTGATTACAGTCGGCGGCCTGGCCCTGGCGGCGTGGCTATTGGTTCATCTCTTTTGGCACGCCAAACCAACGCCGGTTGAGTCCTTTGAGGCCTTAACCGCCCAAATTGGTCAGGGCCAACCGACGCTGCTCTATTTCTACTCCAATTTTTGAACGGTTTGTGTCACTTACAAACCTATCGTGGATGGGTTAGAGCGAAAATTCGACGGGAGATTGACCGTAATTCGGTTAGATTTTTTGAGTCCTGTCGGTCGAATCGCGGCCCGCCGATATGGGGTGTGGTTGATTCCGGCCTTAATCTTGTTCGATGAACGCGCTCAAGAGCGTAGCCGCCAATTGGGCCTGCTCAATCCAGCCGAGATAACCAACCAGCTCAATTTAATGCCCAATTGTCGTTGAATCTGGCGGGAGGACTCAGCTTAAATCCTCATAAGCGAGGCTATTTTGATTGGGGAGGCAAATTGTTCTAACGATGGGCCAATTTGTGGTAAAATAAGCTCTATCGACTTCCAAAGAGGATGCATCATTTTGTGGAATACTCAACCCTGGCCGATGAAAGCCTGATCCGGCTTATTGCTCGAGCCCAACCGGACGCCCTGACGGCCCTGTATGACCGGTACAACCGGCTGGTCTTTAGCCTGGCCTTCAATATTGTCGGTGATCAGGCTACGGCCGAAGAGATCACCCTCGACGTGTTCAGTCGGGTTTGGGAAAAAGCCGACACCTACCAGGCTAACCAGGCCAAGGTTACGACTTGGCTGACCAGCATTGCTCGCCACCGCTCGATTGACCTGGTGCGGCGCCGGCGCAGTCGTCCGGAAAAGGATAGCCTGAGTTGGTTTGAACTACCGGCCACTGCGCTTCTCAATGGTCATAATCCCGAAACGGCGACCGAGCTTGCTCTCCAGCAGGCCCAGATTCGGGCGGCGGTAGCCCAATTGCCGGCCGACCAGCAACAAGCCCTGGCCCTCGCTTATTTCAAAGGGTACAGCCATCGCCAGATTGCCGAGGAGCTGGGGCAGCCGCTGGGTACCATCAAAACCCGTATTCGCCTGGCGGTGCAAAAGTTGCGCCAGCTATTACCGGATGATCAGTTTGAGTAACCTGCTAAATCCAAGAACGATTTGGTTACGTATAGTAGGGTAGAGGAAGTGTGAAGTGAAGAGGAATTTTGATGTCTGCTGAAGCGCATGTTGCGGACCTATTACCGGCCTATGCCTTGGATTGCCTGGATGAGGACGAGCTGATTACTGTTGCGGAACATCTGGCTGTCTGCGCCGATTGCCGGGTCCAATTGCGCGCCTATGAGGCGACGGTTGGCCGGTTGGCCTTGGCTGCGCCCAAAGTTGCGCCTCGCCCGGAGTTGAGAGCCAGGTTGTTGGAGCGGATTCAACCGCCGCGAACCAGGGTCATGGCTCAACCCCGGTCAACCTGGTGGGCCTCGTGGCTAGTCTCCATGCGCCGAACCAGCCTGCTCTGGGTCGCCGCGGCCCTGATTTTGGTCGTGTTATTGGGCCTCAGTAATCTCTGGTTGTGGCAGCGGCTCAACCAATTGGCCGCCGCCCAACAGCCTGGCGGCGTGATGCGGACCGTTGTCTTGAGCGGCACCGAAGCCGTACCGGCGGCCAGCGGCCTGATCGTCATCAGTCTCGATGGTCACCACGGCACCCTGGTGGTTGACCGGTTGCCGCCACTCACTGAAAGCCAGCAGTACCAACTCTGGTTGATCGAGGATGACCAGCGCGACAGCGGCGGGGTTTTCTCGGTGAGTGAAGAAGGGTATGGGGCGCTCTGGATCGATTCGGTTGCCCCGCTATCCAGCTATACCGGCTTTGGCATCACTATCGAACCCTCCGGCGGCAGCCCTGGCCCGACCGGACCCAAAGTTCTGGGTGGTTCCCTCTGACTGATTCGGTGATCGGTTAAAGTCTGTCTTCGGTCGTGGGATGGACTTTTCTATTTGATTTGCCCTTCGATACATCCAATTGTTGAACTGTTACGTATCTTCTATGTGTGGTTATTTCCAAAAAATCTTTTGACAATCGGCTTGCAGGCCGGTAAAATCATGCCTTCAATTTTGACCGGCAACTTGGTTGGGTTGGCTAACATTATTCGTAGCCAGCCTCACTCTAACATCAGAAGGGGGGTGAGGGGGGAGTAACTGCATTTATTTGGAAATTGTTGAGCTACTCTACCTAATTTGAGGAGGAACACATGTCCGCTATCTATAGAATCTTCACATCGGTATTAGTAATAGGTTTATTGATTGTAGTAACCACTGCCACAGTTTCAGCCCAGGACCCGACTAATGGTAAGTTGCTTTGGGAAGAGCAGACCGGTTGTCAGCGTTGCCACGGTCCCGAGGCTCAAGGACTCTGGGCTGGCCCGCTGGCCGGCAGCACCAAAACGGCCCAGGAATGGATTGAGCAGGTACGGACTCCTCGTCGCAATATGCCCAGTTTTTCGGCCGAGCAAGTTTCTGATCAGATGGTCATCGATCTGCACGCCTATGTCAGTTCGCTGGCCCCGGTAAGTGGTTTTACGCCCAATGATGCCGGTTTACCGGCCGATGCACCCCAGGGCCAATTACTCATTGTGGAGAAACGGTGTGTTGCCTGCCATACCACCACCGGCCCGATTAACGGCTTTATTCAGCGAGGTGAAATGCCTACTGCTGAAGTCGTGCTGGCGCAATTGCGTACACCCCGCAACAATATGCCAATGTATAGCCCTGACCAGGTCAGTGATGCTGAAGCCACTCTAATTGCCGATTTTCTGGCCCAGGAAGTCGCCGCCCAACAGGCAGCGTCATCGCCGCCGCCAGCCCTACCCCAGTCCGGTGGCGCTCCAACCGTCTCGTGGTCGCTCATCTGGCTGCTGATCGGGGGTGGCATGACCCTCATCGGGGTGGCGTTGCGCCGCCTGGTCCTGCGCTCGTAACCTTTTAATTCTTAAGAGGGGGAATGAGCGCCCGGTACAGCTCTTCCCCCTCCCTTTCCCAATGACCAACCAACAACTAACCAACCAACTAACTAACTAACTAACCAAACCAATGACACCAACAGAATTTATCAGTCGCCTTTTTACTGCTCTCACCGAGCTGCATCCGCTGCACAGCATGACCGTTCATTTTCCCATCGCTTTGAGTGGCGTGGCTCTCCTGTTTTTGGTGCTGGCTTTGTGGCGGCGCAGTGAAGCCCTGGAACGGGCGGCCTTCTATAACCTTACCCTGGCTGCCATCGCTTCGATCGTTGCCGGCCTCACCGGTATGCGAGACAATATTGTCCGTTTTGAAGGGGAGGCGCCTTTGGCCAACGTCAAATTCTTCCTGGCGATTTCGCTCATCGTGCTCAGTCTGGTGGTGGTGATCAGCCGCTGGCGGCAGGCCGAGGTGTTGTGGAAGCCAGGCACGATGGTGCTCTATCTGCTAGGTTTTGCCGGCAGCTTTGCCCTGGCGGCGACGCTGGGTTTTTTGGGCGGGGTGATCCTGTACGGTTTCTAGGCATAGAACTATGACCAATAGTTACTGGAAAACCGGTTCGGGGCCGGATAAAAGACGTTCGATTCAATGGCCCTCATTGGGGCAACTGCTCCGTCAAGTTGCCCTGGCCGCTATCATTGGTCTGCTCTGGGGAGGGCTGCTGTTTGGCTATCTTCACCTGACCGGGGCCGGTAACCCCACTGAAGCTTCACTTGCCGATGAAGAGGGGCAGGCTGTAGCCGTGCAAACCACCCCGACGGCGACAGCGACATCGACGCCCCTGCCAACCGTTACCTCCCCCCCAGCGCCGACCAACACTCCTACGGCTACTTCGACGCCTCCACCCACCCAGACTTCCACCAGCACCACTACCCCCTCGCCGACCAGCCAGCCGGCTCTGCCAGAGACTGCGACGGTGGCAACTACCTCGACCGCTCCCGAACCTTCACCCACCCCCACCTTCACACCCAGTCCAGCGCCCACCAATACACCGACGCCGCTGCCCACGGCCACGCCCAGCCTACCGCCAACAGTCACGCCTACGGCTACGCCGTTGCCTACCGCTACCCCACTTCCACCGCCCACCCCTGCTCCTGCCGGACCGGTTGCGGTCAGCTATACCAATGATATCTTCCCTATTCTCGAACGGCGTTGTATCAAGTGTCATGGTGGCCCCAAGGCTGATGGTACCCTGCGGATTGAAGAGGGGCTGGATATGCGGAGTTACGCCGGTCTGCTGACCGGCTCGTGGAACGGCTCAGTGATCGAACCGGGCAATGCCGCCGAAAGTTATCTGGTAGAACTTATCACCACAGGCGAGATGCCCAAGAATGAACCGCGCCTGCTGCCGGCCGAGATTCGCGCCATCAGTGCCTGGATCGATGCTGGCGCGCCGGAGAATTGAACCTGCTCCGATTATTCCCCTTGATCGCTCAATAAAATTCGCTACCTAAATTACCCCTATGGGTTGTCTCCGGCGTCGATTTGGGATTATACTTGCCCCTATGCCATATGAAGCCGCTTTTACCATCTTTTTGCTGGTTATAACCCTGGTGGTGTTGGCCAATCAGTGGTTGCGGGCCGATGTAACCGCTTTGTTGGTGATGTTAGCCCTCATCGTCACCGGTGTCCTCAGCCCAACAGAAGCCTTCAGCCCATTTGGTCAGCCGGTCATCCTGATTGTGGCCGGTATCTTTGTGCTGGGTGCAGCCCTGTTTGACACCGGCGTCGCCACGATCATCGCCAATCAGATTCTACGCTTTGGCGGCCGGGGTGAAATCGCCCTGCTGTTGGTGATTATGCTCACTGCTGCCATCATGACCGCCTTCCTGGATGGGCTGTTGGTAGTGGCCTTATTGATGCCGGCCGTGCTGCGCGTGGCTCGCCAGGCTAAATTGGCCTCGGCCCGGCTGCTCCTGCCCCTGGCAACCACGGCCACAGTGGGCAATCAATTGACCCTCATCGGCACAGCTTCTAACCTGGTGGTCAGCGATGTCTTGGCCGTGGCTGGTCAGCCGCGCCTTAGTCTATTCAGTTTAAGCCCTTACGCTCTGGTCTCGGTTGGGTTAGTGATTCTGTGGTATTGGCTGGCCGGTTGCCGCCTGTTGCGGGCCGAGTTGCCGCCTGAACACCGCCGCCCCTCCCTGGCTGATGTGCAGCAGAGTTACCAACTGGATAATGTGCTCTACCGGCTGCGGGTACGTTCCAGCTCTGATTTGATCGGTAAATCGTTGGAAGGAAGCCGTGACTTGCGGCTGGCGGCCAGGCTCAATGTTATTGCCGTGCAGCCCCAGGGCGGGGCATTGCAACCGGCCAAACCCGATTATGTGTTGGAACTTGACGATCTGTTGGTGGTCGAAGGCGACCCCGGCCGGATTTTGCAACTGGCCAATGTTCACGGCCTGGAAATGAAGGGGCCGGTTCATCTGGATGAGTTCAACCGGCTGGAGCAGGAAACCCTGCGCATGGCTGAGGTGATGGTTCCGTTTCGGTCGCCCCTGGTTGGCCGGAGCCTGGCTGAAATCGACTTTCGCCAGCGCTACGGGTTGAATGTGCTGGCCGTCCACCGGCAGGGCCGGGTGATCCGTGACCGTCTGCCGGAATTGGTTCTGACTGCCGGCGATTCCTTACTGGTGCAGGGGCCGCTGGCCCAGATTCGCCGGGTGGGGCAAGATTTGAGCTTGGTGACCGTCACCGATTTAGGCCCGCAGCCCGGCGACCTGATCACCGGCAAAGCCACCTTGACCCTGGCGATTCTGGCCGGCATGTTGGTTTTGGCGGTGTCGGGGCTGGCATCTCTGGGTACGGCCACGGTTCTGGCGGTGGTCGCCCTCATTCTGACCCGCTGCGTTAGCCCGGAGCGGGCCTACCAGAACATCAATGGCAGTTTACTGGTGTTGATTGGGGGGATGTTATCGCTCAGCCTGGCCCTGCAACAAACCGGCGCCGCCGAATTGATTGCCCAATTGATTGTCGGCCTGAGCCAGAATCTCGGCGTGTTGGGGTCGCTGGTCATCTTTTTCCTGCTGACCAGCCTCGTCGCTCAGGTCATTGGCGGGGCGGTGGGCGCGGCCTTGTTCACGCCCATTGCCATCAGCCTGGCCGCGGCCCAGGGCGCGCCGCCGGAGCCTTTTGCCATCGCCACCGCCTTTGCCGTGATGGCCGGCTATATCACCCCCCTGACCGACGGCGACAACCTGTTTGTGCGCGAGGCCGGGCAGTACACCATGCGCGATTACGTGGTCAACACCTTGCCGATTTTCACCCTGCAAACCGTGGCCCTGATGTCGATGCTGGCTTTTGTTTATCGATTAGGTTGAAGGTATCTTCTCGAAAAATCAGGGAACGGCGCACTTCGACAGGCTCAGTGTGCCGATACGCTTTGTGTCAGTGCGCTTGGAGCAAAACATAAAACATCCTAATCCTGCTAAAAAAGCATCCTGAGCCTGTCGAAGGATGCTTTGCTCCCAAGCTATTGAGAGTGGATACTGGTACAATTAAATTAATAGTATTGGCGTTGCAACCGTCCCCGGATGAGGCCAACGGCCAGCTCGCGGGCATCCAACAGCCGCTGAATCCGCTGGCCGGGGGATAAACGGCCAAGCAGCTGTATTTGGGTTGGGTCGATGGGGTCAAAATGATAAGTCAATGTCTATTGACTGGCCTGCCCCGACGCTGGCGGGATAAACTTCATCACCCGGTTGTTATCGGAGTCGGTCACCAGCAGTTGGCCTTGGCTATCGAAGTCCAGCCCCAACGGCAGGGCCAGCGAGGCCAAATCCTGGCCGTACTGGCCCCAGGTCACATCGACCTCCCCGGCGGGGGTATAGGCGATGATGCGGTAGCCTTCGGGGTCGCTGATGAAGACCCGGCCGTCCGGCCCCACGGCCAGGAACGGTTTGTTGACCACGCTCTCGCTCGCCCAGCCGTCCACCTCCCACTGCAAAATGGGGTTGAAGTTGGGGTCGAACTTCTGCACCCGCCGATTCCAGGTGTCGGCCACGTAGATATTGCCCTGCTCATCGATATCGATGCCGACCGGTTCCTCAAAAGCGCCGGGAATGATCCCGCCGCCGCCCCAGGCCTGTAAAAATTGGCCGTTGGGGCTGAACTTCTGCACCCGCTTGTTGCCGGTGTCGGTCACGTACAGGTTGCCGGCCGCGTCGATGGCAATCCCCCGCGGCCCCCAGAATTTGCCCGGTTCGGCCTGGGCGTCGTACTGAACGTTGGCAAAAGAGCCAAAAGTACGCAAGAATTGGCCGGTCGAGCTGAAAGCCTGGATACGGTGGTTCCAGGTATCGGCTACGTAGACGGTGCCATCTTGGGCCACGGCTACGCCCCACGGCTCGTTGAGTTGACCCGGCTCGGCGCCGGGACTGCCCCATGTCAGGATGAAGTTGCCGTTCTGATCAAAAACCTGGATGCGGTGATTGCCGCTGTCGGCCACGTAGATGGAGCCATCCGGGCCAACGGCCAGGTTGCGCGGGGTCACAAATTGGCCGTTGCCGGCGCCGTTGCTGCCCCACACCTGCACGGCGTTGACCTCGGTGCGCTTGCCTTCGTAGGGGTCCTGGACGGCGGCCTGGGTCAATTGCACCGGCCCGCTCTGGTAATCCCAGATGTCGTTGAGCACGTCTTTGCGCACGTAGACGTAAAAGCGATGGACATAAGGCCACTCGTTCAGTTGATAATCTTCATACTGCCGGTAGAAAAGGATTTTCCACAACTTGCGCCAGTTGTCGCGGACCACCTGGCGGCGGGCAGCCTGGGCTTCGGCCGTGTCGGCCAGCGGGTTGGCCGGCGGCGGGCCGACGACGTAATTTTCCCACAGTTTCCGGGGCGTTTGCCCCTTATAATCCTCCACCGGCCACCAGACCAGCCGGTAGCGGGTGGCGGTGTATTTATCGCCCAGGAAGGGTTTGACCTTGGCCTCATTGGCCGAGCCGACGATGACTACCGGCGCGTCCAGCGCCTCACGGGTGGGATTTTCGCCGTAGTAGGCCCGGTTGGGATATTCGCGCATATACCATTCCAGCGGCCAGGTAGAGTCGTTATCGTAGGCCACTTTGATCATTTTATCGCCCACGGTGCGGCGAGAGATGGCGTCGATCTGGTTGAGCGCGGTTTTGACATCGGGCGAAGCGTGGGCGTAGACCAGCATCTCGTTTACATAATCATAGTTAACGTAGTTGAGCAGCCAGGCAAAGCGGATGGTCAGCAAGGAGAGGAACAGGAACAAAGTTGCAAAAGCGGTCCGCCAGGCCAGGGCCGCCCCCAGCCGCCGGCCGTAGCACCAGATCACCACTCCCAAACCAGCGAGAATGATGAGTCCGACAATGAACTTCAGCGTTTCGTTGATGGATTGGAGCGACTGGCTGCGGAACGGCTGGGCGGTGAGGATGGTGATTAGGGCCGGAATCAGTAATAGGAGCGCCCCGCCCAAAATCAGGCCGCCTTTCTGGTGGGCCTCGCCCCAGTTGAAGTGGCCCAGGACTGTTTGAATGACGTGAGCCGCCAAAAAGATCAGCGGCAGGGTCATATGGACGGTTAGCCAGGGCATCTTTTCCCCGGCCCAACTGTAGATGGCAAAGTGTAACAGCGTCCAATAGATGGCAAAAGCGCCAAAGGTGCCGCCGTCGGAAGGATGAAGGATGGGGGATGAAGGATGAATGGGTTGGTTGAGGAATTCCCTGTCGGCGTGGGCGGGGATACCTTTCCGGCGGATCAGGTAGACCAGCCCGCCGATGATGCCGATGAAGAAAGGCAGGAATTCGTACATAGGCACCAGGAAGAGGTAATAGTACCAGGGCTGCCCGCCGCGCTGAACCTCTTGCTGGGCCAGCCAATAGGTCACCGCGCCGACGGTGCCGCTGGCCAGGCCGGCAATGTTAGAGAAAAAGGTGGTATAGAGCAGCCCGAAAATGACCACGGCCACCACTACAGCCTTGATCAGGTCGGGTAGCCGCCCGGTCAGGCTTTTAACGGCCTGGCTGACCGGCCGGTTGACCCGGTCGACGCCGCGCTGGATGATCAGCGCGCCGATGAGCAGCTCGACGATCATAATCAAGACATCGATATATCGCCAAAGGTTCAAGCCGCTGCCGGCCTCCCCTTCGGTGGACGTCAGCGTTGGACTGCCGGTTTGGGTTATCAAATAGGTAATGGCCACCATCAGGCCGATGATCAGGGCCAATAATCCATAATTGACCCAGCGACGGATCGAGCTGGAGCCGCTCTCCCACAGCCACATCAGCAGGATAAAGGTAAAACCGGTAAAACCGTGAATGTAAGCCACTTCTTTGGTTGACAACATCAATGAGACAGCCGCCGCGCCGATAATCAACCAGCGACTGGCCCGGGTGCGCATATATTGGAAAAAGGCCAGCACCATCAATACCGTCCAAACGTTAACGTAGGCCTCGTTGCGGATGTAGCGGCTGTAATAGAGGATGCCGGGCGAAATCAGCAGCAAAAAGGAGGCCGCCAGCGCGCCCAATCGGCCCAGCCAGGGCCGGAACCAATAGGGCAGGATAACCAGGGCCACGCCAAACAGGGCCGGGGCAATCCGGGCGGTGTAGTCGTTGTCGCCAAAGAGGAAGTAGATCAATGCATTGGCGTGGAACAGGAACGGCCCGTGCATCAGCGGGTCGTGCTGGTAGCCCTTGCCGGCGTAGAGATTCCAGGAGTAGAGCGTATGCAGGCTCTCATCGTGGCTCATCACCCGCGCCCCCAAATCGTAGAAGCGGGTAAAGATGGCGATGATGAAAAAGGTAGCGTACAATACAATTTCCCAATTGATGACGATAAAAGAAAGGATAGGCGTGTCGAGGGAAAGTTTTTTAGACAGAGAGTTGGTTTGGGTGGTCATTCAATGTCCTCACAATTGCAGCCACTTCAGTTAAACTTAAGGCTGAGTTTTGTTTTCAGTTGTTGATTAATGGTAACTACTCAGTCTCATATCATTTCGAGACCGTAGATCGAGAAATCCCTGTTGGACGACAATGATTAGAGTGGTAGTTGGCAAAAATTCAAGCCAAATTCTGGGGTTACCAACGATCTAGCTACCAAAAGTACCGCTCCAGGGATTTCTCCCCCTTCGGGGGTCGAAATGACATGCCTGAGCAGTTATAACATCTGACCAAAAAAAATTTAGTTCTCTTCTGGTTGTAGCCACAGAATCACCTTATTCCCCTGCGGACGTTCGTCAACGTGGCGGTAGATCAACCACTTGACGAAATCCTTGAACGATAGCCCCACCGGTGACCAGACGGCGTCGAGCGGCAGGTCGTGGCCCAGGTAGGCCTGCCCTAAATCGAGGCTGGTGGTGGCGCCGGCCGGGGTGACGATGGCGGTGGCGGCGGTGTTGATCGACAGGCTGTTGGCCTGGTTCAGACGACTGAAGTCGCGCAACTGCCACTGCAAGGCCGGGCTGTCGACGCCGGCCAGAGTGATGTCGATCAGCCGGGCGTCGCCGACGCGGGCTACCGACTGGTCGGTCAGCGTCTGGGTGAGCTGCGCCAGCCCGGTCGAGGCCGGGATGCCAGCCAGGGGTTGGTAGCCCAGGTTCATCAGCGGGCCGTAATTCAACCGCCAGCCGATGTTGATGGTGGCCAGCAGGGCCACCGCCACGGCTACCAGGGCCGCGCCGCGTAGCGCCGAGCCAACATCGTTGAGGTAGGCGAAAAAGGCCACAATCACCACAAAAAGGACCAGGGCGGCCACCGGTTGCAGCCAACTGTACTGGCACAGCCGGTCATCGGGGCCGCAACTGCGTAGCAGCCAGCCGGTCAGCCCGATGTAGCCGAAGGCCAAAATCACCAGCCCGGCCGCCAGCAACAAGCCCTCATTGGCCCAACTGCCCCCGCGGCGGACCGCGGCCAGCAAGTCGGCCAGGGCGATGGCGGCTAAAAAGGCCAGGGGTACTACCAGCAAGATGATATTGCCGTTGGGCCGTCCGCCCATGACCAGATCTAACAGCAGCAAACCAACGAACCAGAACGCCAGCAGCAGCCCCAGCAGGTCGCGGCGTAATAGCACATAGGCCAGGCCGGTGAGGCCGGCCAGAACCAGCAGGGGTTCATAGATCGTCAATAAGAAGACGGCGTTAAAGCCGGCCTCTGGTTGGGCCTGGAAACCGAAGCGGCTCAGCCAGTCGGTCAGCAGGCCGGGCAGCATCCCGAAGCCGCTCATGTTCAAGGTAAAAGTGGTGGCCAACAGTACCAGCATCACCGCCAGAAATATTCCGGCCTGGCCAAGCCCGGTAGGTCCGCTGCCCGACTCCTCGGCAGGAGGTGCGGCCGAATCGGTTTGTGATCCGGCTGTAGTCCCGGTGACCAATACCTTGAAAGCAGGCAACTTGATGAGCACGATCAAAGTAAAGACCAGCAAGATTGAGTAGGCCATCGGTCCGCCGGTGAGCAACACAGCCAAACCGCCGGCAGCTAGCCACAACCAACGCTGCTGATTCCCATCGACCCAATTGAAAAAGCCGGCTACGATCATCAGCGCGCCCACCGCCACGGCTACCTCACTGTTGACCGTGCGCGCTAAAAAGATGGCCGTCGGTGAGATGGCCAGCAAAAACGAGGCCAGCAAAGCCACGGGTGGGCCGAGTTGGCGGCGCAGGGTGACCGGTAGTATGACCAGGAGCATACCCAGCAGCAGAGCCGCCAGCCGGGCCGAGCCATCGCTGGCTCCGATCAGAAAGAAGGTCAAGCTGTTTAGCGAGAGCAGCAGTGGGCTGTAGAGACTCGCTTCCGGCTGGTGGCCGTGGTAAACGTTCCAGGCGGCCAGACTCTGGACGGCTTCACTGTTTGATAGCGGCGTGCTGCCGATACCCCACAATCGTAACCCCAGGGCCGCGACCACAATCAGCCCGTAAAGCAACACCTCGATGGTTAGCCAGGCCAGCGGGGCAGCGGTGGATTCTACCGTTTCCAACAGGGCTGGTTCTGCTACTTTGTTTTCTATGATTTCTTTAGCCTGAAAAGGATGCGATCGTGCTTTTTGTCTAATTTTAGTTGTCAAGGTCGGTATGCTCTCCGGTCAGGCAGCGAGTGACCCAGTTGGACACCCAAAATGATCCATCCTTCCAAAACTTCTTGCAACTCTTCGCGGCAACCTTCAAGTGTTTTAGCGTTAGCATACACTCCTTGAAAGCCCGGAATTTCGCCATAGAAGGTGCTATCAGACAAAATTTCGTATCTTGCTTGGTGCATTGCCGCTCGAATATATTCTGTCAACATGCTAGTCTCCCCAAATACCTCAACTACCCTATTCAATCTACAAAGATACTGACACAACTGTCACATGTCGGATTCATTGTACTGACTCGGCGATCTTAATCAGCTCCGCTATTGGTACAACACGGCTGTACGACAATAAATTGTACTGAACTCTGTCAAGTTCCCAAATCAGCGTAGTCACTTCTTCTTGATAACTCCAGGTACGACTGGCTTCATCCCAGGCCCCAGAGACCAGCACCCCTTCCCGGCCATTGATTAAAATGGTCTGGCTGCTTTCTGCCCCGATGAGATTTTTGATTTGATTGTGCGCCTCATTGGCTGGATGGGCTACTAACTGCACAAAGCCGCCGGCGCGGTCTCGCCAGCGCATAGTCACGATGGGCGCGTCTAATTTGAGGACAAAAATCTCTGGCTCGCCCAACTCGGCCGGTAAATAGGCGGGCGCGGCCAGTTTAAACGGGATCGCGGCTCGAGCTTGGGCCAGCGACACCGGCGTTTTCTCAATCACAACGGGGGTAGGACGGCCGGGCAAGATATCCAATATGGTCAAGTGGATTTGCCCGATGACCTTGTCGAATTGGCCCAGCCTGGCCGTGACCGTAGGCGAAACTGCTGTCGCCAGCAGCACCACCAGCAGCAGGGCCAATCCGGCCCAGACCAGTTGCGGACCAAGATGTCTGGCCGGTTTTTGGGAGTGGGGAATTGTCCGCAACCGCTGTTGCAGCGCCGCGCCTGGCGCCCGGCGTAGCCGGAGCAACTGCTCGGCCAGTTCTGCATCCTTGCCCTGAAATTCGGCCAGAATTGGATTGGGCTTGCTTTGATTCAGCCGGTCGTGTTCCATTTGGTCCGTAGTTTCTGCATAATCCGGTAGATAGCCGACCCCACCGCTGTTTCGCTTTTTTCAATCAGGCGGGCGATCTCCCGATTGGTCAGCCCGGCGCCAAACTTGAGCGCAATCAACTCCTGTTCGGCTGGCTCCAAAGTTCGCAGCAGGCGGCGCAACTGGAGCTGTTCCTCAGACTCTTCCACCTGGGCTTCCAAAGACAGCGTCTCGTCGGGATGCTGGTCGCTCAGCCTGAACCAGGGTCGCCGGGCCTGTCGACGCTGCCAGTCGGTCACCACGTGCCGGGCAATGGTAAAGAGCCAGGTACTGAAACCGGCTCGCTCCGGACGGTAACGGCGGCGCGCCCGCCAGACCCGCTCAAAGGTGTCGGCAGTTAAATCTTCGGCTACGGTCGGGCTGCCCACCCGAAAGAGACAATAATTAAAGACCGCCTCGCCGAAGGCCCGGTACAACTCGGCAAATGCGTCGGCATCCAGGCCGGCGACGCCTCGCCAGGTGAGCTGCCCTAACCACGAGGGGCTGCTACCGGTCGTCAATATCCTCTTCATCATTTATACGCTTATGAGCGGTAAGTGTCACGCTGTCGCGCCAAAATAAAATCCACGAATCGTTCGGTTGGGTCAAAGCCGACAACCTCCGGCGCATTGGCCACAAAGTTAGAGAGCGGGTTGATGTCATAGAAATAGATTTGGCCATCGACTTCATTGACCAGATATTCTACTCCCCCCAGGTCGCTTTGTGAAGCGGCCAGAATTTGTTTGGCCTGGGCGATGACTTCCGCCGGCGGCTTATAACTCTCCATCGGCAAACCGGGGTTGTCGATATTGCAGCCATCAGCCGGGCAATAGTTGAAACTGTGGCCGGTAATGGGTACCCGCAATCCGTACAGAAAGTCACCGTTCAGAATTTCGACCCGCACGATGATTTTGTCTTTAGCCGGAAGATACTCCTGCACCAGGGCGACGCCATCGATGCCCAGGTCGATTAGCCCAGAACTTACGGCATGCCCCAACTCAGCCATCGACTCGAATTTTTGAATGCCGACGCCGCTGCCGCCGATGTTCGGTTTGACGAGCAGCGGGAAATTCAGCCCGGTAGCCGCGGTAATAGCTTGTTTCGGTTGGTGAATCACCCTGGCCCTGGGGTAGCGCACCCCAAGTTGCTCAAAAATGGTGAGCTGGTCGGCTTTGGAGGTGGCCACCAGAAAAGAATGGTAGCCATTGATCACGTTGGCCCTGATCCGGTGCAGATAAGCCAGGTAGTGTTGGACGTACCAGATGATTTGGGGCGGACTGCCGCCGGACGGAAAGGCGCTGACCCGGTTGACGATGAGCGAGTAGGGCGACTGCGTTACGGCCGGGTCAAAGGTGTGGCTACCGATGTGCAGTTTGTCGTAACTCACCCCGCGCCGGTCCAACGCGGCAAAGAGCGGTTTGAACCAGTCGGGATGCTCGTAGAAGATGGCGATTGGTTTTATCGACATAGATTTGCACGCGGATGTGTTCCATCAAAATAAAGATAGTTGTTTGACGCGACTCTCAGACAACTCAGGTAAAATTGCCAAAATGCTATCGGCCGGCGCATTGGCCAATTCATTCGGCTCAATCTTGTGTAGACCGCCGCCATAAACTCGTCCTTCACCCATCAAAGTCTCCGGCGGGATTTGATTGAGGGCTTGCCATATCGCTCTCAGTAAAGTGGGGGTGCTCTTGATTGCTGCCGCTAAGGTGGGTTTCGGATACAGCATTAGATATACGTTTGGGGCCGTGGCCGTGGAGTGATTCAAAATAAAACGGAAGGGTCTGTTACCTGGGGCTGATTGACGCCCCATATAGGTGCAAAGAAGGGGCGCCGCTGGACGATTTTCTTGAGCATACCAGGGGGTACGATGCTGGCACAGATAGCGATTGGGCAAACCTTGCCGAACTCCGCTTTGCAAATATTTCCACAGCAACGGATAAAGCCTTTGCACCTGATCTTCCGACAAATTGCAGGTTAACAGAAACAGCTGCTTATCCAGGTAAGGATTACCGTTTTCGTCGGCTGCAATCTCATCGGTCAAAAGATAGCGAGGGCTGGGTAGAATTGGCGACAAAAATTCTGCTGGAAGTTTTTTCTCCGATATCTGTTCCGGTTCAAGGATAAAGAATTTATTTGCCCCCGTGACCAGTCCCCGCTTTATATTGAATAAATCCGATAGTTTCGGGGTTAAATGGGGGTTTATCGGGCTGAGATTATGGGGTATGCTATTTGATGATGTTTTTGGTAATGAAGTCCATTTGACTAACCATTCCAATGTATCCATTGAGACAAGCTGAGACATCTTTGGTTTTGTCAATTCGCCGCCATAACTAAACTCAACCCGATGATTTGCCGGGGGTTTCTCTTTCTTATACCAAACTACTGTCGAGGAGACTAATGCATCTTCAAACTTTACATCATCGGGGCTAAAACGATGGATATGAAGCAGGGTTACGTGTTGTTGTAAATATTGTTTGACTTGCTTACCGTAATTGACATCCATAAACTCACTTGGAATCAGCCAGCCGGCCAGACCTCCATCAGCCAGCCAACCATGCGCAATCAGGAGAAAGTAACAGTATAGTCCGGCCAGACCACTCAACTTCAGGCCAGTTAACTGTCTGGTAATCATTTGTAAACGCAATTTTTCATCAGCAGCTAAATGATGATGGCGAACATAAGGTGGATTGCAGATGAGAAGATTGGCTCGATCATCATTTGAGCTAGGCGGTTTGGCTCGAGTAAAATCTGCTATAGACAGTTTCAGAGGCGTATTGCTCCAAAGTTTTTTGGCTTCTTCTCCGTAGTAGGGGTCAATCTCATAACCCCATGCTTGAGCGATTTGAGCGGGTGGAAAAGATCGCAAAAGGGCCGTATAAAATGAACCGGTTCCAAAAGCAGGATCAAGGAAACGGATTGGTGAAGCTGGAGATATTAAGGCTTTGGCGTATGCCAGGATGTCCGTAGCTAAACCTGGTGGGGTGGCAAACTGCCCCAATTGGTTTCGTTCAACCTGGTTCTTCCGCTCATCAAGTTGATACTGGGTTTGCAATCGTTGTGTTTCTACAGTATCAATGCTCTGTGCATCAGTTTTGTTCATTATCTACAGCCCAAATTCTGCCAAATCATCCAGACGATGTTCCCAGACCCAATCTATGCCTTCTGCTGCTTCGTAACCCAGATAGCCGCTATCGAAGTATCCGCATAGAAAAAGCACAAACCGCACTCTCTCACCGTAGGTGCTTCGTAATTGCGCTACTTTGGTTGCTTCTTCCTTGCGCCGTTTGTTGGTATTGGTGAAATCGCCGGCAGATTTTGCTTCGATCAACAGTGGCAAATCACCAGGTTGGGACCGGTGAGGCATAATTACCGTGTCAATCGGGATATTAACGGGTTTAGCTCGACTTGCTTGCTTTACCGGCACGTTGAGCCGAAATGTAAAAGTACCCGGCTTCATCTGATTGAAGCTGACTTTATCGCCTGTTTCAATAAGTCTATAGCCTCGCTGTTCCAGCCATTGTTGGATAGCGGCAAGCTGTCTTTTCTCCTGAGCATTGCGAATGATTGGATCTGCGACCGCACCGCAGAGACGATCTGCCACAATTGTAGCCGCGCGATGCATCTCTGTTTCCGATGGCGATTGGCCGGGTTCAAGCCATGAAAATATGTCTGCATCAACCAGTCTAATGATAATCTGTCCAATTTTTTGTAGCTCAAACGTCACAGTATCCCTACCCATCCGTGGAGGGATGCGGTGATCGACCTCCATAGCCTTAACGAGGTTTGGAGACACACCGGCCAGACCTGTTAAACGATCTCGAGCGATGGGGGGTGCTGTTGACATCCGCAAAATAGGCAGTACGAACGGGTTTTGTGCCAGTGCATCGGGATTAATGTTGGTCAAGGCAGTTGTTTTCTCCAGCGCAGATAAAACTTGCTGGGTTGTTTCCACGCGCGTATCCCGATACGCTTTGGGTGCGAACCTCATAAACCAGTCATTGTAAAAGTCTACCGATTGGGCTATATCTACTTTCCATCTATCCGGTTTATTTGCATTTACCGCCATTGGTGTTTTATTTCCTCTGGTAGATTGTAACATCATCCTGCTGAAAGACAATCTGCATCAACCGCTCAAACTTTTTGAGTCCCTGCGGGGAGTAACGTTCTCGCTCCAGCGGGCCGATGTAAACGTAGGTTATATTATATTCGTCCAGCAATGCCTGGGCTTGGCCCAGATCGGAGGTGTTGAACAGCGTCTCGATGTCCGGCTCCCGCCGGGCCGGTTCGTCGTAATTGCCCCGCCACTGGCTCTGGTGACCGCCCCAGCCCAGCAGGGTGGGCAGGCCGGTCAGGGCCGAGACGCGGCCGGTATATTGGTAAGCGGCGTACCTGGCCCCCGGCGCTTCCAGAATGACCGCGTCGTCGGGCGCGTTGGCCCAGAGCCATTCAATCGCGGCGTAGTCACCGGGGCGGTAGCCGGCAATCCAGGCGATGCCGTTGAGGGTTGGTTCATGTCGGAAATAGTCGGTTTTGGCGGCAATCGCCAGGGTCGGGTAGATCAGCCCGGCGGCGACCAGGAACACCATCGTGACCTGCCAGAGCAAGGCTGCCGCGCCCCGCAAATTTCTGGAAACAAAATAGATGGCAAAGGCCGACGCCAACGCCAGCAGCACCCAGGCTTGAAAATAAAATTTGAAGATGGTATTCATGCGAATGCCGAAATTGTCCCTTAGGTAGATAAATTCGACGGCCAGCGGCAAAGCCAGACCGACGAGCAGCATGATCAAAACGAAGTTGAGGACAGGGTGGTTGGCTGCGACCGAAGGGAGGTTAAACGGTTGGCTGGTGGTTTGCCCGATGAGCAGGGCCAGGCTCCAACCGAGCAGGCCGCCGAGCAGCAGAAAGGTCCACGGGTTGGTCAGCCGTCGCCGCAGCGACTCTTGCACCAGCGCCCCAATAGTGGTCTGGCCGAGAAGCTGCTGCACGTCGGGGTTGTTGAGCAGCCCCTGCACATATTCCTGGCCGGCCGGACTGATGAGCAGGCCGGTTAAGGTCACCAGCATCAGCAGCAGCGGCCCGAGTACCGTCAGTGGCACAGTCCAACCGATCTGTTTTTTCCAACCGCGGCTTTGCTTTGACAGAACCAGCAGTAGGGCGATGGTCGCCACCAGAAATGGGCCAAAGAAGACAAAAAACTGGGGTAGGCGGGTTGGATTCCACAGGTTTGGCAGGATCCCTCTGGCCTGAGACTGGAAGGTAGCGTAAAAGGGCAGGTAGAGAATTACGCCGGCCAGACCCAAAATGGCTATGCCGATCAGGCCCGAAGTGATGAAAGATGAGGATTGGGGGTGAGATTCACCTTTCAACCTACTCTGTTCATTATAATGCCGGTATAGCCAGACGAGATAGGCCAACCCGACCACGCTTAGGTAGATAGGAAAATCCCAGGTGTTCAGAAAGCTCAAGCCGCCTAAACAGACGGCGTAGAGCATAAAGGCCAGCCGGCTGCTGGTGGCCGCTAATAAGTCTTGCCAGCTATTCTTTAGAGCTTGCCACAAAGTCTCGATAATTATTATTGACCGTCGACCGCTGACCACCGGCGGCTGACCACTGACCACTGATTTTTGATTGACTAGCAGATTCAAGGCCAGGGCGATCACCAGCAGCACAAAGGGCAGCGCCAGCACGTGGGGGTGAACGTCGCCCAGTAAGAAGCTGAAAAACGGAAACTCGTCGATAACCTCCTGTTCCTGGCCGGTCAGGGTGTAATCGGTGAGGACGCGGGAACCGCGCCACCACCACATGAAGCGGTCGGGAATCCAGGTATCGCCGGGACCGAGGGGTGGGTCGCGCAGGTCGCGGATGTCGAGCCAGCGCCAGAAGCCGGCCGGTAGCAAACCCCGCTGGTACACCACTTCCAACAAACCTTCCCAATGGCCCAGAATTGCCACAAATAGCGAGCCGACCAGGCCGGTCAGAATGGCGATGGAGGTGAGGGTTGGTTGACTGGTTGGTTGGTTAGGTGGTTGGTTTGAGGCTTGGTAGAGGGTAATTAGATTGGCGACGATGCCGAGGGCGGCGACCAGCGTCAGCCCAAATAAGGTAGGAATGTACAGGTTGAAGGCGATCACCGAGGCCAGGCCGGTCAGTTGGGTGACCATGGCCATCAAGACGTAGCCAAAATAATAGTAGCTGATGGCAAAGCCCGACAGCCAGGGGTCTTGCGGCGGAAAATAGTCGCTGCGGAGGACGCCGTTGATAAAAGCGATCTCCATCCATTTCTCACCGCCGGCCGTCTCGATGTTGGGGTTGTAAGCTTTGAAGATAGCCCAGGCCGCCAGCGCCAGACCAAAGAGCAACTCGACGGTGAGGGCATAGCGCCATTCTCGCCGTAGCCAGGCCAGCATCGACAGGTCATCACCACCGCGCCGTTGCTGCCAGCGCCAGATCAAGCCTACGGCTAACACGGTGAGCATCGCCGTAATAATCCCGCCCACATTGTTTTGCAGCAGCCGAAAAGTGCCGCCCAGCCACAAAACGTAGCCGCTGAGTAATAACCCGACCGGCCGGGCCAGGGCAAAGCCCCGATCAGGCAAGTGGCGCAGCAAGCTAAAAGCCAGCGGCCAGCCAATCAGGCCGAATATGAGAACAACCAACCACCAGGTCAGGATAGTGAGTTCCATTGTGTCATTAGGGTGGATTCAATTTACCGTGAAATGTAAAACGTAAAACGTAAAGCGTGAAACGTGAAACGTAAAGCGCGCAACGTGATAAGTGAAGACTTTCGGCATAAATTCATCACGTTCCACGCATCACGTATCATTGTGTATACGCTCAAGCCAGGCGAGTATCACCCCAACAGTTGCCGGCTGAGTTCCTGCACGCCGGTCATATGGTTGGTCAGGTCAGTCCAGAGTTGGGCCAGATTGCTGCCGTAATTCAACCGCCGCGCCAAAAAATCGAACTCCTCACTGTCCGGCGGCGGCACGGTCAAATCCTTGGCGTTACCCCGGACCATGCGCAGGGCATTAATGAGCTGCCGCAGAAACTTGTGGGCCTGGTAGAGCTGTTTGAAATCGGTCTGGGCCATAATACCGGCCGCGGCCAGGGCTACCATCGCTTCGCGGGTGTTGGGGCAACGCAAATGAGGGTTTTTGTGGCCGTGGCTGATTTGCAGACCCTGCACCAGATACTCGATATCGACCAGCCCGCCCGGACTGAACTTGGCATTGACCGTGCCGGCTGTGACCAGATGTCTCACCTGCCGCTCCCGCATCGCTCGCATCGCCGCCACGTCAAAAGGTTCACCGGTGTAGATCAATTCGTCGCGTAGCTTAACGATCTCCTGGCCCAATTCCATATCCCCGGCAATGGGCCGTAACTTGATCAGGGCCTGCTGCTCGTAGGGCCAGGCGTCGCCGCTGCGGGCAAAGTAGCGGCGGAAGGAGTCGAGCGATACGGCCATACTGCCGGCGCGGCCGTACGGGCGCAGGCGCAGGTCGATCTCAAAGATGCCTTCCCGCTTCGATTGAATGATCCGGTTGACCGCCTGAACCACCTTTTCATAAAATTCGGCGTTGGTGATGACCCGTGGGCCGCTCGTTTTGCCGCCGCCTTCAAAAATAAACATCAGCTCGATATCCGAGGCAAAGCCCAACTCCCGGCCACCGCACTTGCCTAGCCCGCAGACGGCCATCCGGCCAGGCTGACCATTTTCCTGAACCGGCTCGCCATATTCCTGCTTCAATTCGACGCAGGCCAGTTGATAGGCCGCTTCGACCACCACTTCGGCCAGGTCGCTCAACTCGGCCGAGAATTGGCCAAATTTGGTGATGTGGCCCTGGATCTGGCGCATGTCGATACGGAACATCTCCCGGTCTTTAAACTCGTTCAGGGTTTGCCGGCGTTGGTCGGCCTCAGTTGCGGCTGCCAGTATGCCGGCCAGCTCAGCCTGCAATTGTTGTTTTGATTTGGCCGCGGCCAGTCCGGTCACGTCGCTGAGGACCGGAAACAGGTTGGCGTACTGCATCCGCAGGAAATCGTTCCACAAAAACTCGCTGACCCCCAGCAACCGGGCCAGCCTGTTCAGCACCTCGGGCCGCTCCAGCGAGGTCAGCTCATCTGGCCAGTTGGGCCGGGTAAAGAGCTGGCCAACGAATTGGCGAAAATTCAGCAAGGCCGCTTCCGGGTTAGGCGAGCGGGGGAGTAAATGGGTGAACTCTTTGATCAGCACCGTGGCCGCCCGTAGCTCCCGCAGCTTGTTGGCCGCGGTGATCTTGCGTCCCAGGGAGTCGATCACATAGAGGGTGTCCTGAACCCGGTTGCCGACCGTGTCGACCGTCATATGGTTGATGTTGATTCCGGTCAGGGCCAGGGCGTTGGTGAACTCGTACAGAAAGCCGATGGTGTCGAGCGCCTCGATATGCAGAATAGTAAATTTTTCCGATGAATCGTTGTCGATTTTGATCTCAACCGGATAAAGGGTGGTGGTATCGGCCGCCATTTCTCGCAACGCCACCGCCACCCGCTTGGCCAACTCACCCTGGGCTTCATGCTGCTTGCCGGCGTGGAGCAGGCGAGTCAACTCGGCCAGGTCAGCCGCATAGTTGAGCCAGGCGGCCGCGGTGACGTTGGGCTGCAAAGGGCGCACGGTAAAAACGTCAACAATCTTGGGCTGCGCCGGCTGGCCGGACTTTTTGGGCAATTGGTAGCGAGGTTTGGGGCGGCGCGGCGCCGGTTGCGGCTGGACGGTCTCTTCGGCCAAACCGTAAGAAAAGACGTGGCCGTCGACAATATCAAAACCGTAGACAAACAGCAGCCCGCAAATGAGCGAAAGCTGGCCCACATAATCAAAACCGACAATGGTCACCTGCCACAAACCCTCGTCACGCGGGCTGGCCTCTACTTCGACCAGGTTGTCCGGCCCCAGCCGGTCGATCAGTTCGGTGTGGTGGGCGATCTCCGCCTGGCTGAAGGTGGCGGCATAAGTGGCCGGCATCCGGCGGGTATGGCGGGCCACGTGGGCCGCGGGAAGGTTGGGGTTGTGTCTCGGTTTAGCCTCATTGCTCACGGTTTCCCCTCCATTTTCACCGGTATCGAGATACCGGCGATAGACGGTGCGGATGGCGACGCTGTGTTCCTGGTAGCGGGCCACAAATTTTTCGCCGGCCTCAGCGCCGGGAAAGCGCAACCGGCGGGCCAGGTGGGTCAGGGCTTCGGCTTCGCCGGGCAGAGTGTGGGTTTGGCAATAGTGCATCAGTTGCAAGTGATGCTCCACGGTGCGCAGAAAGATGTAGCCATCGGCCAGGATGCGATATTCCGCCGGCTGGATGTAGCCGCCGGCCGAGAGTTGGGCCAGGGCGTCCAGAGTGTTGCGGCGGTGCAGTTTGGGCTGCTGCCGGCCATGCACCAACTGCAAATATTGGGTCACAAACTCGATATCCCGGATCGAGCCAGCCCCCAGCTTGACCTCACCCCAACTATTCCCCTGCCGTCGCAATTTGGTTTCAATTCGCTCCTTCATCGCCCGCACGTCACGGCGAACGACCTCCGCCGGGGTGTTAAACAGGAACGGTTTGGCCTGCCGTAGCAGCCTCTGGCCGACAGCCTGGTCGCCGGCGATAACCCGGGCCTTGAGCAGGGCCTGCCGTTCCCACAGCCGGGCATGCTGCTGCAGGTAGCCCAGGTGGCCTGCCAGCGAAGAGACCAGCGCGCCGGCGTTGCCCCACGGCCGCAACCGCATATCGACCCGGTAGAGAAAGCCCTCGCCGGTGGTCCGGGCCAGGCCGTCGATCAACTGCTGGGCCAGGCCCAAATAGGCCCCGGCCCGGTCGGCCGCCACAAAAATCAGGTCGATGTCGGAGCTGTAGTTCAGCTCCGCGCCGCCCAATTTACCCATGCCCAACACGGCAAAACCGGCCGGTTCGGTCTGGGACTGCCGGGCCGCCAGCTGTAAACAGCTCTGCACCAGGCTGTCGGCCAGGTTTGAAAGCTGGGCGGTAACGGTGGGCAGGTCGAATAAATCCAGCAGGTCGTAGGTGCCAATCCGCAGCAGCTCCTGCCGCTGAAAGCGGCGCAGGGCGTCGAAAATAGGCGTTAACTCGGCCGGCGGAATTGGGCCGTTGTGGTGATTGGCCAGCAGCGGAGCCAGTTTCACCTGTAGCTCCATCCGCAACTGCTCGACCGTCTTCAACTCGGCCACGTGTTTGCGGGCGGTGAGTTGATTGAGATATTCGGGATGGCGCAGCAGGATTTCGGTGAGAAATTGGCTGCCGGCAAACAGGGTCACCAGGATTTCGACGGCGCGCGGATTACCACGCAAATAGCGGAGCAGTTGCAGTTGGTTCGGGGCGTTGTGGCTAAATCGCTCAAAACTAACCAGGACTCGATCAGGGTTGGCGGCGCTGCTCAGCGCCATGAACAGGGTAGGCAGTAGATCGGCCAAAGCCAGCCTGGCCTCGGGGGTGGTCGGAATGCGCCGCAGGCAGGCGTAGGCTTGCCGCCAATCCTTGAAGCCGGCCGGGGCCAAAAGTTGCTGGATGGCGTCGTTGCTCAACTCCGCGGCAAAATGAAGGATGAGAGCTGAAGGATGAAGGCTGAAGTTTTTGTCGTGCGGCTGGATTTCATCTTCAGTTTTCATCGAACCACCCGGTAAATCTTGGTTTTCTCATTGGCAAAGACCAGTTCCAGGGCGCCCTGCTGGTACAACTGCTGGAATTTTTCTTCGATATAGGTCCCATGGGTAATCCGTTCGATCTGACCGACGTAGATGTACTCAATGCCCAGCCGGTCGATCAACTCCAGGGTGCGCTCCGGGTTGGGCGTGGTCCAAAACTCGCTGACCACAAAATCCCGGTCGCCGATCTGGGAGGCGTAGCGCTGCTCGCTTTGGTGCAGCCCGCCCAAAATCGAGGGCAGTCCGGTGTAGGCCGCCACCCGCATTCCACCTTCGCGGTAGTAGCCCACCTTGGCTTCGGCCAGAACCGGCGTGCCGGGCACGTTCTCTTGCAGCCAGCGGATAGCCTCGTAGTCGTACGCCAGTTCGATAGGACTGCCGGCGGGCCACTCAAAGGTACCCACGCTCATATAGGCCAGCCCATCGAGGCTGCCTAGCGGCGGCCGGTTATGGTCGCCGGGGAAACGGTCGTCGACGCGGGTGCGAGTACCCAGCAGCGGGTAGACCAGGCTGGCCATCAGCAGGACCATTATGGCCCCGCGCCAGGCCAGTTGAGCCGGCCACGGCCAGCGCCAGGCCCACTGCCACAATTGGGGCAGGGCCACGGCTGCCACCAGGCCAAACATCACCCACACCTGGATGAAGAATTTGAACAGGGTGTTCATGCGGTAATATTCACCGCCGCCCAGAAAGTCGCGCAGGAAGAAGAATTCCACCCCCAGCAGAATTGACAGGCCGGTGAAAGTCAACACACCCAGGTAACCCGTTTCGGCGGTCACTTCGCGGCGGAATAGTAAGAGTACGGTCAGGGTCAGTAGCGGTAATAAATAGGCCGGTACCGGGTAGCCGAGCAATACCAGAACTATCGAGATAGCCAACATTCCAACCAGGCTCCACCAACCCATGAAGTAACCTTGAGTCTGGCGAGAGACGATTTGCCGGTAAATCTCAGTCAGGTGGGGGGCAACATTCCAGCGGCGCAAGTAAAGGCTCAGCGCCCGCAGCAAGCCGGCGCGAGTCGCCGGGTAGAGCAGCGACACGAGCAGCCAGGAACCAATCACAAATATGAACAGTCCCCAAATCTTGAGGTGCTGGTCGAGGGGCGTGTGGTCGCGCACCAGGCCCAAACCGACGTCGATGGCCTGGTAGTTGAGGAAGAAGGGGGCATACAGGAGATACGTCATCGCTAACAGAGCCAGTCCAAAGAGTAGGCCCTGTCCCAACAACAGAGCGGCCTGGCTCACGGTGAGTTGCCCGGTCAGGCGGCGATAGCGGCTTAACAGGAATGTCACCAGCATCAGCCCCAGGTAGGTTGGCATATCCCAGGTATTAATCACGGCCACGGCCCCTAATACAAAAGGCAGAGCCAGCCACCGCAGAGCAAGGATGAAGGATGAAGGATGAGGGATGAAGGGAGGTTGGCTGGATGGCTGGATGGCCGGTTGCGACCGAAGGGAGGTTGGTTCGTTGGGGCGGAACCAGTTGTAGGCCAGGCTCAAGAAAAGCACGGTGAAAGGGATACCGATCATATGGGGGTGCAGGTCGGCAAAGAGAAAGCTGAAGTAGGGAAATTCGTTGATAGTGGCCGGGATCACCCGGGTGGGGTCCCAGTAGTTGTAGGTAATCAGGGTTTCGCCGCGAAAGATGTGGGTCACTCCCCCTATCGAGAGCACCAGGGTCTGCAAACCGGGAATAGCGCTTTGAAAGTTGCTGCTACTCAGCCGGGCCAGATCACGCATCAATTGGCCGGCGCCGTCCAGGTTGCCGATAAAGAGCACCAGCAGAATCGCCAGCAAGCCGGCCCCGCTGGTGTTGAGGTCAAACTGGCCTGCGGTTTGGGGTGGGCGGCTGGCCGGCCCCAGGCGGCCGAAGGGGAGTTGGCCCGTGGCCAGATTGGTCGCCAGGCCAAAGACATTGATGGCCGTCAGCCCGGCCAGAGTGGGCACGGCCAGGTTGAAGGCAATTGACGGTTGGATGCCGGTGAGCTTGATCAACACCCCTACCAAAAAGAGACCATAGTAGTAATAGTTGATGATCCCGCCGGCAAAGAAGGGGTCATAGGGCGGCATGTGGGCGCTTTTGACAAGGGCGTTCAAAAAGCCAATCTCCAACATCTTTTCACCGCCCAACCAGGGTTGCCACAGGTCCGGGTTCAGCAGGCGCAGAAAGATAAAGAAAAGATAGACCAGGGTAAAAACAGCCTCGCTAACCAGAATCAGGCGGCTGTGCCGCCGCCAAAATTGAAAGAGTTGGCGGCGTTGCCGGATAAACAGCCAGATACTCAAGCCAAACAGGATCACTACCGCCAGCACGGCCGTACCCCAGCGATTGCCCAGCCCGCCCAGGCTGCTGTTGAGCCAGACAAAATAGCTAACCAGCAATAAGCCCAAACTCTTGCTCAGGCCGTAACCTCGATCCGGCAGCTTGGGGCAGAGGAGATAGGTGAGCGGCCAGGCGATGAGGCCGATCAACATGACCACCCCCCACCACATCAGGATGGCCGCCAGGGTGGAATTATTGGCCAGAGTGTTCCAGCGGAAATCGGCCACAACCGGCAGTTGGTTGACCGGGACATCCAACAGCAGCGACTTACCGGCCTGCTCTGGCGACTGTCCGACCGGCGGTCGCGGGCTATCGCCGGCGCCGGCCAGACGCATCAGCAGAGTTGGCCGGCCCACGTAGCCGGGAATGGCGCCCTGCCAGGTATTACCCAAAATGGCGTCCCACTCTGCCGCCGAAAGCTGGCGAGTCTTTTTGAATAAGATGGGTTTGGGGTGATCGTAAACGGTGAAGCTCTCATCGGCCGCCTGATCGTCAAAGCGGAACGGTCCCAACCGCGGCGGCGTCTCGACGCTATAGATTTGTTCAAAACCCAGCTCGTTGTTTTCGGAGAAAAGAGCTTCGTAGTAGCGACTGCTCATGGGATACCGTTCCGGCAGGCGGGGGATGGTCCGCCACAGCCGGTTGCTGGCCAGGGCGATGTAGTCGCAGTTCATCAACGTGCTGCGTAGCAACTCATATTTCTGCGGTGTGTCGTCGTCGTACATGGGCAGTTGCGGTTGGAAGTAGCGGTGGGCGCCGGCGTTACCGCCCGGTTCGGGGATGTCGGTGGGCATGCGGTCGTCCCAATGCTCGTAGGCAATGCAGGCCCCGTTAGGCACGTTGGCGTAAATCCAGCGGGCAAAGGTTACCCAGGTATGCTCGCTGCCGTAGACTCCGTTGACAAAGGCGATTGACCAGATCATTGCGCCCGCCAGGGCAATGACGGCCAGGGCGATGGCCGCGACCTTGCTGAGTTTGCGGAGCAGAGGAGCATGGGGGCGGGGGGGCAGGGGAGCAGTTTCTCTCCCCTGCCCTTCTGCCCCTCTGCCCTCCTGCTCCTCTGCCTTGTTTCCCCATTGCCACAAGGCCGCCACCAAACCGGCCCCAAACAGGGTAAAGAGCGGCACCACCGGGACCATATAGCGCATAAATTTGGCCAGAAAGAGACCGGTAAGGCCAAAATAGAGGATGATCCACCACAGCACAATCCACTCGCCCGGTTGGGCCTGCCCCCGGACAGCTTTGATGCCGACCCAGACCAGCCCGGCCATCGCCAGCAGCCCCAGCGGCCAGCCCATCCCCCAGCGGACCTGCTGCTCCAAAAAGTACCAGTAGGCCAGGGTGTTACGATATTGCCGGGTGAAGGGAAAATCGGCCATGCCTCTGACCATTTGACCCTGTTCCACCAACACCGCTTGTCTGAAATTTTCGAAGTCTAGCACCACATAGGGTGAAGTGGCAACAAAGATCACAAAGGCAACGCCGAGCGACAGCAGCACCAGGCCGATCATGCGATTTACGATTTGCGAGTTACGATTGGGGGTTTGGGAATGGAGATTGGAGATTGGAGACTCAAGATTTGAGATTCGCTCATTTAGTGATGAGTTATCTGGCCCAGGTTGCCGGTGGGAAATCACCATATACGCGGCGACGACGGGGGCAAAAGCGATGGGCAAGGCGCTGAACTTGGAGGCTACCGCCAGGCCAATTCCGATCCCGGTAATGGTTGTCGCGCCTGTCGAGCGGTGATCAACCATTAGAATTGCGCCGTAGAGGGCCAGCAGGGTAAAGGTGGTCGAGACCGGGTCGACGGCAAAGAAGTGAGCCAGTTGAATTTGCAGCACGGTAAAGGCCGACAGCGCCGCAGCCAATAGCCCGGCCCAAAGCCCGTACAGGCGTCGCCCCAGGAGAAAGAGCAGGTAGACCGAGGCCAGGTCGGCCAGAGCCATCAGCGCCCGGCCAATCTGGGCGTAACCGTGGCCGGATTGACTGGTCGCCAAAAATTGGCCGATCGCTGGCGGCAGCTCCAGCCAGGTTGCCAGGGGGGTCAACCTGGACAGTAAATTGGCGACCAAAACCAGGGTATACAGCGGAAAATGGCCGTAAGTGTAGCTGCGCCGGCTTTGATTCTGGACGTCCCAAAAGGGATTCAGGGTCGAGGCTCGCGGCTCTAGCAGCGTGGCCGGCTCAGCCGGCCAGCGGATGGTCGGCGCATAGAAGGCCACGGTTGAGCGTTCGTCGGGGTGGGCAAACGTGCCGTTATCCCAATTGAGGTTGTAGAAGCGTAGACCGGCGGCGGCAACCAAAATGATGAGCAGTAACAGCGGCGCCAGGCGGTGTAAGAATTTACCAGTTGCATGCATGGGCGTAATTTTAGTCGGAGGGAGGGGGTTGGGCAAGTAGCCTATCGGTTAAGGTGACCGGCACTTTCACCACGATTTCCGAGCCGAAATTAAGGCACTTGGGCGGTAATTCCAAACGAAGATTAGCTGGAAGTGCCGGTCACCTAAAAATTTGGAACAGCCCGGTCGATCATAATTTGCCCTAATGCCTCGAAAATGTTAGAATATCCCCTGAGCAGTGGGGAGTCGTCTAATGGTAGGACAGCAGACTCTGGATCTGTCGGTCGGGGTTCGAATCCCTGCTCCCCAGTAAATTAAATTGGTTAGGGCATAGCCACCCGTGCGTGCCCTATTTTTTTGGCAGAATAGGTATGGCTCCGCAAACCTCAAAAAATCGATTGTGGTTTGGAATCATCGGCCTGTTGAGTGGAGCGGTGCTTTGTGTGATGGCCGTACTGGCCTATTTATTGTTCACCCTGCCGGCGTCCACGGCAATGGTTTCCCCCACCCCCGGTCGCCCCCGGTTGAGTTTGCCGACGGCGCCTTTGCCTGCAACCACTCCCGGCCTGCGCCGGCCGCTGCAAGTAACATTTGTGCCCCAGGAACCGATCAAAGGCTTTGCTAACTGCGACAGTTACGGTTTTCGGGGTAAGGTAACCACCCGGCAAGACAATCCGCTGGCCGGTATTCAGATAGTGGTTTGGCAGGAAGAAGGCGGCGGCCTGCTGGCGTTGGATACAACCGATCAAAATGGGGCTTATACCATTCTAATCCGGGCCAAACCGGCCCCACGCCAACTCTGGGTGCAGCTTTATGAAAATGACCGGCCGGTGTCTGAACCGATTCTGCTAAAAACCCAAATCGATTGCCAAAATGGCTTTCAAATCTTTCAACTGAACTGGCAAGAACTGCCGCTGGCCGAAGAGGCCCCGTAAGCTGGTAAGGTGTCTATGCAAACAGCAGTCTATACTGACGCAACTATTTTTGAAACTTTGGTCCCGGAGTGGGATGACCTGCTGGTACGGTCGGTTCATGCCCCCTTCTTTATGCGACATGCCTATCAGCGCACCTGGTGGCAATGTTTGGGGAATGATGATCTGGTAGTCATCACGGTTCGCAACGCGGACGGTCAATTGGTTGGCCTGGCCCCGTTGTATGGTTCGACCAATGCGGCGGGTCAGCGTGAGTTGAGCTTTGTTGGCTGCGTAGATATTTCCGACTATCTGGACCTGCTGGTCGATCGGGATTATGTGGAGGCGGTGCACCAGGCCCTGCTGGACTGTCTGGCTGGCGGCAATGGCCCGGCCTGGGACAAGCTCTACTTGTGCAGCCTGACCCACGATTCTGTTACCCACACTCGCTTGGCCGAGTCGGCCCGCAGTCGCGGCTGGCAGGCTATAGTGCAACAGCAAGATGTCTGTCCGGTTATCACCCTGCCGGAAAGTTGGGCTGATTACCTGGCCGGGCTTGACAAGAAACAGCGCCACGAAATCCGGCGTAAAATGGGCAAAATCGAACGGGAGGCCGAAACTCGTTGGTATGCGCTTGAATCTGAGACCGGTTTAGCCGAAGCCATGGAGCGATTCATTCAACTGCATCAGAAATCCGCCCAGGCTAAGGAGGATTTTTGGAGCGAGGAATTGATTCGCTTTTTCAAGACTGTGGCGATTGAAATCGCCCGGGCTGGCTGGCTAAAACTCTTCTTCATTCAGGTCAATGGTGTTGAGGCCGCGGCGATGCTCTGTTTTGACTACAACAATGAGTTCCTCCTCTACAACTCCGGTTACGATCCCGACCAGTTTGCCAGTCTCAGCCCCGGCAACGTTCTGACCGCCTACACGATTCAGGAGGCAATCAGGTTGGGGCGCCGTCGTTACGATTTCTTGCGGGGCGACGAGATTTATAAATTCCGCTTTGGGGCTGTAGCCGAGCCGGTCTATGATTTGTCGATAACCCGGTAGCAAGTGGCAAGTAGCAAGGTCGCAAGTCGGAGGTGGCGCCATACAACCTGTAACCTGCAACCTGCCACCTGTAACCTGCTACCTGTAACCTGCTACCTGTAACCTGCTACCTTTTGAGAAAACTATGATTAAGCGAATTGCCATGTTGAGCGTTCACACCTGTCCGCTGGCCACTTTGGGCGGTAAAGAGACCGGCGGTATGAATGTCTACGTGCGGGATGTGAGCCGAGAATTCAGCCGCCGGGGGATTGAGGTGGATGTCTATACCCGTTCCCAAAATCCGGCCATTGCCCGGATCACCCCATTGGCCGATCACAGCCGGGTGATTCACATCAAGGCCGGACCGGAGCAACCTTATAATAAAAACAAAATCTATGATCACCTGGCCGAATTTGTGGCTGGGGTCGAGGCCCAGGTAGTGACAGATGGTTTCAGGTATGATTTTATCTACAGCCACTACTGGTTATCTGGTCTGGTGGCCCAGGCCTTGCGCCGCGCCTGGCAGGTGCCGTTTGTGCAGATGTTCCACACCCTGGCGGAAATGAAGAACCGGGTGGCCCAGACTCCGGCTGAGCGTGAGCCGGAACGTCGCCATCATTGTGAGCGAGAGCTGATGGGCCTGGCCGATGGCTTGATTGCGGCCACACTCCAGGAGCAGAAAGAAATGGTCAACTTTTATGGGGCCGCGCCGGACAAAATCGCCATTGTGCCGCCTGGGGTCGACCTGGACCGTTTCAAGCCGATGGACCCGGTACAGGCTCGGCTCTACCTGGGTATGCCGCCGGACCACCGCATGCTCCTGTTTGTCGGCCGCATCCAGCCGCTCAAAGGCATCGATACCTTGATCCGGGCTTTGGCCTTGCTCAGAAAACAGGCCCCGGCCCTGGTGGAAAATGTGTGTGTCTGCATCATTGGCGGCGACCCCAACCCGGACTCAGAGCTGGAACAGGCCGAGCTTACCCGCTTGCAGGCTCTCCAGGCTGAGTTGGACATTGGTGATCTGGTAACAATGTTGGGGGCCAAAGAGCAAGATACCCTGGTCTATTATTATGCGGCGGCGGAAATGGTGGTGATGCCTTCGCTGTACGAGTCCTTTGGGATGGTTGCTCTGGAAGCAATGGCCTGCGGCACGCCGGTAATCGCCTCGGACGTGGGCGGGCTATCTTTCAATATAGAGGATGGCTACAACGGCTACCTGGTGCCCGGTCGCAACGCCCAGGCGATGGCCGACAAGATCGCCTTGCTGCTGAAGTACCGGGTGTTGCGCGATCACCTGGCCGAGCAGGCCCGGCTGTGGGTAACCCGCTATAGTTGGGCAAACATTGTCGACGAGCTATTGGAGGTTTTTGAAAAGACGGCGAGTCGGTTTCATGGCTCAGCGCCGCGGTGATGATTGGGTCGGGGTGGTGTGACCCGTCGAGCGGTCAACTTTGATGACTGCCTCCAGATTTTCGGCCGGGGTAGCTGTTGAAATCACGCAGGCCGGGGCCAGAATCAAACGTTGACCACCGGTTTTTTGGATGGCACTCCGGGCCTGGGCTGCAATTTCATCCGGTTTACCCGTTTCCAGCAAAGCTCTATCCAAACCGGTCATCAGGGTCTTGCCGGTCAGAGTTAAAGCTTCGGCCAGCGTTGGGGCGGTTTCGTGATTGTGCCAGCTTACGGCATGGACCGGATATTGGTTGACCGTGTCGAAATAGATGTTCTCCCCGTGCAGATGTAGCACCAGCGGCGCCGGCTCCGCTTTGACCCGTTCCAGAGCAATCAAATCATACCGCACCACATATGACAAACAATCCTCTACGTTGAGTAGATCCGTCCGGGAGAACTGGCTGGCAAAGAAGATGCCGTGGGCGCCGGCTTCCAGGGCGGCGTAAGCAAAGCGGGCGGTGGTTTCGGCGATGGTGGCCAGCCCAATCTGGACCTCGGTCGGATGGCTCTCCACATGTTCCAGCAGCGTTTCGCCGGCCAATTTGGAGGCGATGGTCATGGGGCTGAAGACGGTCATCAGCAGCGGCGCGTCATCCTTATCCAACTGGTCTGCCACCAGCCGGATAGCTTCGAGGGCGGCCCCATAGCTGCCCTCTTCCGGTTCGAGTGTATTTAAGCGCCGCCAATCATCCGGCTCTTTGATGACCGGTTTCTTGAGGCGGGGCGGGGTGTCGTCGTCTTTGGACAGGGCAATCTGCGCCCCCCAGTCCTCGATGGCGTAAAAGCCGCTGGGCGTCAACTTGATCAGGTCGAAATCATATTTGTGGTAGAAGGCCAGGGTAGCCGAGGCCAGCCCTGTCGGCGTTTGGTCCTGCTTGTGAAAATGCCGCCACAGGCTCAACGGCACCTGATCGACCGGCTGGCCTTCCAGGGCGGCATAAACCCGCTCACGCTTGTTCATCGCTGCTGCCTTCCTTCTTGGACAGCTTAATATGTTCCCAAAATAAACAGTTGAAATAATAGCATAAAGTGGGCTGCCGGAAAAATAGTCACCGCCGATTGCTGGCGGCGGAATTAACGTGGGCGCAACAAAAAAAGAGGACAACCGCGCCGGTTGTCCCCTTCTTAGTTTAATGAGCCGTCGGAATTAGATATCGTAGTAGAGGGTGAACTCGTGGGGATGCGGCCGGATACGGACCGGGTCGACCTCAAACTCTCGTTTGTAGCCGATATAGGCTTCCAGCAGGTCCTCGGTAAAGACATCTCCTTGCAGCAGGAAGTCGTGGTCCTTCTCCAGGGCGGCCAGCACTGCGTCCAGCGAGCCGGGCGTCTTGGTGATGGCGGCAGCTTCCTCCGGCGGCAGATCGTACAGGTCTTTATCAATCGGCTCACCCGGGTCGATCTGGTTCTGGATACCGTCCAGGCCGGCCATCAGCAGGGCGGCAAAGGCCAGGTAAGGCGTGCAGCTCGGATCGGGGGCGCGAAACTCGACCCGCTTGGCCTTGGGGCTTTTGGAGTACATGGGGATGCGGCAGATGGCCGAGCGGTTGCGCTGGGAGTAGACCAGGTTAATGGGCGCCTCGTAACCGGGCACCAGCCGCTTGTACGAGTTGGTGGTGGGCGCGGCAAAGGCCAGCAGGGCCGGGGCATGCTTCAGCAGGCCGCCAATGTAGTAACGGGCGGTGTCGGACAGTTGGGCATAGCCGGCTTCGTCGAACATCACCGTCTGGCCGTTTTTCCACAGGCTCATGTGAGTGTGCATGCCGCTGCCGTTATCTTCAAACAGCGGCTTGGGCATAAAGGTAGCCGTTAACTTGTGCTTGCGGGCCACACTCTTGATAATGTACTTGTAGGTCATCAGGTAGTCGGCCATGCGGGTCAGCGGGCTAAAGCGCAGATCGATTTCGCACTGCCCGGCGGTACCGACCTCATGGTGATGAACCTCCACCGGTAGCCCAACCGACTCCATCGCCAGGACCATGTCGCTCCGAACATCTTGCAGGGTGTCGGTGGGCGGGCAGGGGAAGTATCCTCGCTTGGGTAAAATCTGGCCGCCCAGGTTCGGTCCCAGGGCGCCGAACTCCTTGCCACTGTTCCACCAACCTTCCGGGCTGTCCAGGAAGTAGAAACCGGAGTTGGTGCCGCCGCCATAGCGGATATCGCTGAAGAGGAAGAATTCCGCTTCCGGGCCAAAGAAGGCGATGTCGGCGATGCCGGTTTGCTTGAGGTAAGCTTCGGCCTTTTTGGCCACGTAACGCGGGTCGCGGCTGTAGGGCTGGCGGGTAATGGGATCGTAGATGTCACAGATCATGACAATGGTCGGCGCGGCAAAAATTGGGTCGATAAAGGTGGTGGTCACGTCTGGGATCAGGATCATATCAGACTCTTCGATGCTCTGGAAACCCCGAATGGAGGAGCCGTCGAAGCCAATCCCGTCCTCGAACAGATCCTCAGAGACCTCTTTGGTAGACAGGCTGAAGTGATGCCACAGGCCAAAGGGGTCGGTGAAACGCAAGTCCACCATTTTGATATCTTTTTCCTTGATCAGGTCAAAAACTTCTTTTACGCTTGAGACGCTCATTTTGGGTAATACTCCTTAATTATTGATAGTTTGAATTTGTTATTGCCTTATTATGTTCCATCAAATCTTGTTACTTGATTAGCTAGCCGGGGATAAGACGGGCTTTTCCCAAAAAAGTTGCTATTGCTTACGTCATCACCTCCTCAACTTTGATCTCTTCCAGCCGGTCAATCAGCCCCCGGCGGAGAAAATCTCTGGCTGTCCGTTCCCGTAGATCATTGATATCCCGGCCAATATAGAGACTGTAACGGTCTTCGTCGCGGCGATGCTCCACAGCCACCAGGCCGCGACCATTCTGAAAAATTTCCAGGGCCTCGTTGGCAACCAATCTAGCCGGAAATGGTTTCAAGGTTGCTTTGACCTGGGCCCAGTAGCCGGGTAACAAGCGATCCGGGCGTAGTTCAAAGTTTTCCTGCAGGCGTTTATCGGCCATCAAAGCCTGGGCGACTTGGGTTCGCAGCAGCAGGGCCTCATAACCTCCGGCCAAATCGACCTCCCTTTTGCCGCTGGCCGCAAACGTGTAAATGCTCTGGCCATCATCAGCCATAAACACGGGCGCCCAGAATTCGTTATCGTTGAGGTGTTGGGGTCGTTTTTTGAGGTAGAAAATCGGTCGGATCAAGGCCAGGGTGCCCATATTCACTCCCCGGACGTGGAGCGTATCACTTTTGCCGGGCGTGCCCAATTCTTTCACGGCGTGCAGATAATCGCTCAGATATTCCCGTACCTTGGCCAGCTCGACGTGCCGGAAGACCGGCCCGCCGGGCGTGGTAGCAAAAACCTCATCGCCCAGGGTATACACCGGATACATCTGCCGCGACCGCCGCGCAATGAACACGTACGTCGGCAGCCGGGCCATATTGACCAATCCTCGCACCAACCGCTCCACCAACGGGGTCAACTCCGCCGGGCTGCCGGCTTCCACTCGAAAACCGCAGACCTCGGCGTTGTACATCTCCTGACCGTTGCGGTGCCGGTGAACCGGAATCTGGAAAACTGTCTCCAGATCGATGGTCAGGCTGGTGATTTCAGTCCGGATCAGGTAGGGGATCCTATCCACTGAGTCTGCCTGGTTCTGTTCCAACGATATCTTCATAAGGGTCACTCCGTGATGCTCAATTTCAAAACAAAAGAGCAATTCATAGCCTTCGTACTGCGTGTTGCGTACTACGTAAGCCAAACGAAATACGCAGTACGCAACAGCCAACTAACCAACCACCTAACTGGCCGACTCGACCACCGGCATCATAATCCGTTCGCCGGGCTGGGCGTTGACCACCCGCGTCCCAAATTCGGGGTAGCTGATGGTCCCGTGCTCGGTGATGTCGAGACCTTCCAGTTCTTCTTGCGGTGAAACCCGGATACCCATAATCACGTCGGTTACTTTGAAAACAATGAAAATCGTCACAAAGGCCCAGACACCGATGGCGACGATACCGATCAATTGGGTGATCACCTGGCTAAAGCCGCCGCCGTAGAACAACCCGGCCACTTCACCCATTCCGGTCAGCCCGCCCGCAGCCGGCGCTGCAAACAGACCGACCGCCAGGGTGCCCCAGGCGCCGTTGAAGGCGTGAACGGCAATGGCCCCCACGGGGTCATCTACCCTTAAGATTCGCTCGATGAACAGGAGGCCGTACACCAGCACCGGGCCGGCAATCAGGCCGATCAACAGCGCGCCCACCGGCGTAACGCTGGCGCAGCCGGCCGTAATCGCCACCAGGCCGGCCAGAGCCCCATTCAGGGCCATTTCGGTGGAGGGATGGCCGGTGCGGAGCCAGTTGATCAACAAGGCCGATACGGCCCCTGCCGCCGCCGCCATATTGGTGGTGACCGCAATATAGCCAATGCCCGGATTCATGCCGCTGAGGGTGCTGCCGGGATTGAAGCCAAACCAGCCAAACCAGAGGATGAAGACCCCCAAAGCGGCCAGGGTCAAACTGTGGCCAGGGATCACATTGCTGCTGCCGTCTTTGTTGAATTTGCCGATGCGGGGGCCAAGCACCAGCGCCCCGGCCAGGCCGGCCCAGCCGCCCACACTGTGAACCAGGGTCGACCCGGCAAAGTCGATGAAGCCCAACTCGGCCAGCCAACCCCCGCCCCACAGCCAGTGACCGGAGATAGGGTAAACCAGGCCGGCGATGATGATGCTGTAGACCAGGTAGGCCGAAAATTTGAGTCGCTCGGCCACAGCCCCGGAGACAATTGTGGCCGCGGTGGCCGCAAAGACCAACTGGAACAGGAAACCGGCCCACTCATAGGCGCTCTCCGGGCCGTAGCCAAGATTGCTCAAAAAGAAGTTGTCGGTGCCGATAAAGCCGCCAGCCGAGGCGCCATACATCAAACCAAAACCGATGGCAAAGAAGAGCAAAGTGCCAACAGCAAAATCCATCAAATTTTTCAATAAAAGATTAGCTGCATTTTTGGACCGGCTAAAACCGCTTTCGACCATGGCAAAGCCGGCCTGCATGAAGAAGACCAAGAAAGCCGCCACCAACAACCAGATCACATCAATTTGACTCTCGGTCGTTGGGCCGCCATCCTGGGCGTAGGCTACGCCGCCCAACACTACCGTGAGCAGCAAGGCCAGGGGCAAAGCTCGATATAGTTTGCGGTATTTCATGATAAATCTCCTCTCTTGGTGAGCATAGCTTGGGGGGATTCCCCCTTACTATTCTAAGGTAAGCCTCGGCTCAGATTTGAAAGTTTGTTGATTTATCAGGACAACCATCTCGCCTACCCCGTTGTTTCGAGCCGGGTCCCGAAATTTGGAAAAACAAAAAGCCCCCAGTGCGAATCTGTGCTCGCAACTGAGGGCTTCGCGGCCGCTCTAAAGGACATATTCAACTTAATGGCGCATACTATAGCAAACTCTTAAGAAATTGTCAACCCCTTTGGCCGGATTTTAAGGTTCAGGCTGAGATTTGGCGCTGTTGGCCCACGGCAATGACCGCCTCGGCCACCTGGCGAATCGAGCGGCGCTTGGCCCTTGCCGTCATCTGTAAGCGCTGATAGGCCTCGGCTTCAGACAGGCCGGTGGCCATTAGAATCTGTTTGGCCGCGTCGACCAGGTCGCGGGCTTCCAACTGATCGCGTAACTTGTAGACGGCCTGGGCGGTCGCACGCATAGTCTCAAAGCGGGCCACGGCGACTTCAATTGCCGGCCCCAGCTTATCCTCGTTGATGGGTTTGACCAGGTAACCCATCACCGCAGCGTTGGCCGCCCGTTCGATCAGCGCTTTTTCGGTGTAGGCAGTCAGCATTAAAATTGGCAAGGGCATTTCAGCCGCCAGCGTTTCGGCCACGCTCAGACCATCCTGGCCGGGCATTTTAATATCCAATAATAACAAATCAGGTTTGAGCTCCCTGGTTCTGGTCAGGGTATCGTCGCCGTTGGCGGCAGTACCCACCACATCGTGTCCCAGGGCCGTGATCATAGTCTTCAGCCCCATCCGAATGACGGCCTCGTCATCGGCAATCATAATTCGCAACGGTTGTTTTTGGGCCATACTTTCCTTGATCGTACCGGAAATTTCAGAACTGATAGCATAATTGTAAATCTAAAATTTGGCTAATTTGAACCTGTTTTCGATCAGGCCAGTTACTCAAAGGCGGCTGCCTTGTGATATAATAACAGACCGCAAGCTAGTTGTGAATTATGGTTACATCGGTTGGCTTATGACTCTGGCGGAAGACACCATTCTGGAAAAACGATTTCGCATTGATAGCCTGTTGGCGCGGGGCGGCATGGGGGCCATTTATCGCGCCTTTGATCTCCATTTGAAAATTCCGGTGGCCATCAAAGAGAACTCGTTATCGACCCCGGCGCGGGTGGCCCAATTCAAACAAGAAGCCCTGATTCTGGCTCGCTTGCGCCACCCGGCCTTGCCGCGCGTGATTCACCATTTTTCGGCGGAAGGTAAACAGTACTTGGTGATGGATTTCATCGAGGGTGAAAATTTGTGGGAGCTGGTCCAGCGCCAACAACAGCCCTTGCCGGAAGAGCAAGCCCTGGATTATCTCATGCAGGTTTGCCGGGCCGTTAGTTACCTGCACCAACAGCATCCGCCCATTATTCACCGCGATATCAAACCTCAGAACATCAAAATTACGCCCGAGGGCCAGGCCGTGCTGGTTGACTTTGGCATTGCCAAGCAGGTTGTTAGCGAGAACGCGGCCACCCTGGCCGGGGCCCAGGGCATCACCCCCGGCTTTTCGCCGCCGGAGCAATATCGCCAGCAAGGCACAACCCCGGCCTCAGACATTTATTCCCTGGCAGCAACGCTGTACGCGGTTCTCACCGCTCAAAAGCCGCCCGACAGCATCAGCCTGGTGGCCAGCCACGGCAATTTTCAACCACCTGACCAGCTCAACAAAAAGGTCAGCCCGCAACTGGCCCAGGCCGTTGTCCACGCTATGCAAATCGAGCCGGCCGACCGGCCCCAATCGGTGGCTGCCTGGCTGGAGGAGTTAGCCGCCGCGGCTCATTCGGACGCGGCCGGGACGGATGACCGGCGCTCTACCCTGGCGCCGCAAAAATCGGCCCCGGCGCCACTCCAGCCGGCCGGCGCGGCGTCGCTGGGTGAGGCGCTTTTTTGGCTGGTTGACGCCAAAGGCCAGGGCTATCCACTCGGCGCGGGCATGCTAAATATTGGCCGCCACTCCGAAGCTGATTTCCAGGTAGAAGATTTGAGCGTCTCCCGCAGCCATGCCCGTATTCAGGTGGTGGCCGGGCGCTGTTTGATCTCAGATAATGGCAGCGCCAACGGCACCTTTGTCAATGACCGCCGCCTGGGTTCCGAGTGGTACCCCCTCAACCCGGGCGACCTGTTGACCGTTGGCTCGGTTCGATTTTATTTGACCACCACCAAACCGGCCCGGCTGGCCAGCCAGCCGCCTCGACCGGCGACAAAAGAGCCAACCGGTGAGCTGCTCACCCCGGTTGCCGCTCCCCTGCCTCAACCCACGCCTCGACGAGGCCGGCGTGGTCTGTGGCTGGGGGTGAGCTTGCTGGCGTTAGCCATCGTTGGGCTGACCGGCTCCTGGCTAGTGAATCCGGCGTGGCTGCCTCAATTCGGCGGCTCGACCACCGCTCCTGCCGGAACTGCTCAAACGGTTATGTTGGCTACCCATGTCGGCCAAGCAACCATTCCGGCTGCTGTCGAAGACCGGCCAACTCAGGCCGGACCGACGCCCACCCTGGCCAGCCTGGCGGCTACGGTTACTCCAACCAGCCCCGGCGCAGCCCTGTCGCCTGAACCAACTTCGCCCGGTCAAAACAGGGATACCCTGGGGCAAGTTGCGACTCCAACCGCGCTCCCAACCGATCTGGCTTTGAGCCTGACGCCGACCATGACCGCCGCGGCCGTCATCACTCCCACCCAGATCGCCCCGGTGGAGGTCGGCCCCACCCCCATTCCACTCGAGTTTGTCGAGTCGGTCCCGCAGCTTGGTACCCGGGAAGTGATCGATGTCGATCTTAATCCCAAGAATCCTGGTGAGGTTTACGCCCTGGTCAAGGGTGATGGCGTCTATCGCAGCAGTGACGGCGGCGATGGTCTCTGGGCCAAGTTGCCGGTGGACGGCGCCAGTCTGGTTGCCCTGGTCATCGACCCGACCGACCCGACTCGCCTGTACGGGCCAACCTGGAACGCCGTGCTCAAATCGAGCGATGGCGGCAACCGTTGGGAAGCAAAAATGAACGGCCTGGTGGCGAATCGCACGGTGGATGTGTTGACCATCGATCCCAAGAATCCAAACCTGCTTTATGGCGGGGTCGGCGAAAGATTGGTGGTCTCCACGGATGGCGGTGAAAACTGGGGCTCCCAGGAATATGGGGCCGGGTTGGGTGTTGGCCGGCTGCACCAGATTGTGGTGGACCCTTTCAATCCTGGTACGATTTACGTGGCCGGGTTGGGTGCGGCTATCTACAAATCCACAGACGGCGGTCGTTCGTTTGCGCCGATGCCCTTCAATACCGGCGAAGGCGCCTACGGGCTGGCGGCTCACCCCACCCAGAAAGATGTGCTCCTGGCCGGGATCAATGCACCCCACGCCGCTATTATCAAAACTCAAAACGGCTGGGATTTTAGGCCGGTCAGTGCCGGTTTGATCTATGGCGGGGCCGATTCGGCTTATTCGGCCATTGCCTTTGCGCCCGGCAACCCCAATATTGTTTACGCCGGCAGCGGTTATGAAAGTAATCCCGATGCCAAAGGCGTCTTTAAGAGCACCGATGGGGGAGAGAGCTGGTTCGACCTCAGTAATGGCTTACGCCGCAACCCCGATACGGGCTATCCCTACTATATCAAAGGCATCACCGTTCACCCGGCCAACCCCGATATTGTGTTCCTGGCTACGGGCAGTGGCCTCTACCGGAGTGTGGACGGCGGGCAAAGCTGGCAGTTGCGTTAAGCGTTGGCCGGAGATAGCAAGAAACGGGTGGTTTTTGCCTGGTATCCCGGTTATACTGGATTTATCTAAAAAATCGATTCAATTGGATTTCAGGGGTTGACCTCGTAAAACGTAATGCGTGAATTTACGTTTCACGTTTTACGGAATTGAGTTCATTACCCCGTGAAATCCAAGAGAGTCAGAAAATCCACCACCAGGGGGGTAACGCAACAATGATTACGGAAAAATATACTCAATGGACCGAAGATTACAGCCGGGTCGAGCAAGCCATTCTTTTTTTGGAGCAGAATTTTCGCCGCCAACCCGATTTGAAAGAAGTGGCCGATAGCATCGGCCTGAGCGAGTACCACTTTCAACGCCTTTTTACTCGCTGGGCCGGGATCAGCCCCAAACGATTCCTCCAGTTTTTGACCGTTGAATATGCCAAACAATTGCTGGCCGAGTCGAAGAGTCTGCTGGACACAACTTACGAGGCCGGCCTATCCAGTCCGGGCCGGCTGCACGATTTGTTCGTCACCTGCGAGGCCATCACGCCCGGCCAGTTCAAGAGCCGGGGCGAGGCGCTGACCGTCCGTTATGGTTTTCACCCAACCCCATTTGGCCACTGTCTGTTAGCCGTCACCGACCGGGGTATCTGCGCTTTATCCTTTTTGCCGCCAGGCGAGCAAACCGCGGCCTTGGCCAGGCTCAAAACCAACTGGCCGCTGGCCGAGCTAAAGCCCGCCGCCAGCCTGACCCGTCCCTTAGCCGAGCAGATTTTTGATCCGGTCAGCCGGCAACAGTCTTTACCTGTTGTGCTCAAGGGCACTAATTTCCAACTCAAAGTGTGGCAGGCTCTGCTGGCCATTCCGCCGGGCGCTTTGGTGTCCTACCACGATGTGGCTGCTTGGATCGGCCAGCCCGGCGCGGCCCGGGCCGTCGGTCAGGCCCTGGCCCATAATCCGGTTGGTTTTATTATTCCCTGCCACCGGGTTATTCGCCGACTGGGCAGCAGCGGGGATTATGCCTGGGGTTCAACTCGTAAAAAGGCCATCCTGGGCTGGGAGGCGGCGCAGGCGGCTACAACTCCCGCGCCACTAAATCGTCAAAAGTCTCTCGCCGCTGTACCAGCCTGACCTGCCCGGCCTCGCTGAAGACGACCGCCGGTCGCCGGGCGGCGTTGTAATTGCTGCTCATCGACAGTTGGTACGCCCCGGCGACCGGGACGGCCAAAATATCCCCTGGCCCAGCCGGCGGCAACTCGACCGCCTCGATCAAAATGTCGCCCGACTCGCAGAACGGACCGGCTATCGCCACGGTTTCTGTCTCGGCGGCGTTGGCCCGATTGGCCAGCAGGGCGGTGTAGCGGGCCTGGTACAGGGCCGGGCGGGGATTGTCGGCCAGGCCACCATCGATGCTCACGTAGGTGCGGACTCCCGGAATGACTTTGCGCGCCCCGACGGTGTACAGGGCGACCCCGGCCTGAGCCACCAGGGAGCGGCCGGGTTCCATAACCAACTCGGGCAATGGCAAATTTCGCTGACGGCAGCCATTGACTACCGCTTCAACCACCCCGGCCACAAACGGTTCGACCGGCATGGGGGGGTCATCGGGATGGTAGCGGACGCCCCAGCCTCCACCGGGGCACAATTCCCGCAAGGTCCATTGATATTTTTCGGATAGAAATTTGGCTAAATCCAGCAGCCGCTCCATCGTTACGGTGACCGGCCCAACATCGTGAAAATGGGAACCCAAATGCACGTGCAAACCGGTTAATCGCAGCGGCGAGCGGCCATGCTCCTCGGCCAATCTGGCGGCGACCAGCCTGGCCTCGGCCAGCGGAAAGCCGAATTTGCTGTCCGCCGTGCCGGTGACGGTATAGCGGTGATGGGTCTCAACCGCCACGGCCGGGGTAACGCGCAGCCAGATGTTGACGGTTTGCTGCCGCTCGGCCGCCATCCGGGCTAAAAGATCAAGCTCAGCGGCGTTATCGACCACGATCCGCCCCACCCCGGCGCGGAGGGCTTCGCTCAAATCGAGTTGACTTTTGTTGTTGCCATGCAACTGCATCCGGGCCGGGTCGGTCCCGCCGCGGCTGGCGATAAATAATTCGCCGGCCGAGGCTACATCCAGCCCCACGCCCGCGGCGGCCATAAACCGGACCAGGGCCACACTCAGGTAAGCTTTACTGGCGTAGGTCAGCCGGACCGGGCCAGGGTAAGCGGCCAACGCTTGGCGATACACCGCAATTTGGCTGCGGATAGTTTCGACATCGTACACGTACAGGGGTGTGCCAAACTGAGCGGCCAGGTCGGCTGCCCGGTGACCCCGCAGGGTCAGGTGGCCGTTGGCGTCGATGGTTGCGCCGTGCGGAAATAGGGCAAGTTTGGTCTGCATACGGTTCTCCCGGTAGAAAAATTGTGGCGTCAGGCCCTATTATATGCACGGGCTTCAAACTCTGCCAATCGGTCCGGGGTGAGACCGCAGGCCAAAAAGTTGCCAAAAAATTAGACATTATCGGGAATAAAAATTGGTCGCTCATGTCATTCCGAGTGCAGCGGAGCGGAACGAGGAATCCCTCGAATCGTGGTTAAAAAGTGACTCTGAATGGGCGTTCCCACTTGCGGGTCGCTTGAAATAATGTGAGATAGCGATTGTGCTTATTTCCAATAATGTCGATTGGACTCGTAGAAATCCAAAAATTGGTCTATTGACAAAACACCTATATTGTCGTAATATCTTCTATTATTATGAGTAAATACCGGAAAATTTACGGTATCTTATGGAATTTTTCGAATGATTGACGAGATCGACTACCGGATTTTAATGCGATTGCAGGAAGACGCCCGTTTGTCGAATGCGGCCCTGGCCAAAGAAGTTGGCCTGACGGTTTCAACGGTACACGAGCGGGTTAAAAAGTTGGAGAAGAAAGGGGTCATCAAAGGTTATGTGGCTATTGTGAATGCCGAAGCTTTGGGTAAACCGATTACGGCTTTCATTCGAATATCGGTGGGAGCGACCACGGAGAGTTACCTTGAGTCAAAGAACAGGGTGATGAATGTTTGTTTGGCCGAGCCGGATGTGCTGGAGTGCCACGGGGTGGCCGGAGAGGATTGTTACATTTTGAAGGTCCGGGCCGCCAGTCCAAAAGCTTTGGAAACTTTGATTGAGCGGATTCGCGGCCAGGCTGCGGTCTCACGCTCCATCACCAGTATTGTTCTATCTACTTTTAAAGAGAGTCTCTTGGTTGTGCCGGACGTGACGAGTGAAATTTAAGTGTTGATGACTTATCACCGTTTGCGGTTCGGAAAATCAGCCGCGATTTGAAGGGGAAATAAACCATGGGATTCAGGAATTTTTTGTGGTTGTTATTTTTGGCGGCTTTGTGGGGGCCATCATTCTTGTTCATCAAGGTGGCGGTGGGGGACATCCCTCCCTTGACCCTGGTTGCCGGCCGGGTTGGGCTGGCCGCTCTGGTGCTTTATCTTATCTTACGGCTGCAAGGCCGCCGCCTGCCTCGCTTTGGTCCGCTCTGGGGTCACTTTGCCATTGTGGGATTGTTCTCAAATGCGTTGCCGTTTGCCTTGTTTAGCTGGGGCGAGCTACACATCGACAGCGCCCTGGCCTCTATTTTGAACGGCACGACGCCGCTGTTCACGATTGTGCTGGCCCATCTCTTCACCCGCGATGACCGGCTGACGCCGGTGAAGGCGGTGGGCGTGTTACTGGGCTTTGGCGGCCTGCTTATGTTGATTGCCCCGTCGCTGGTTGAGGGCGTCCACGCGACCACGTGGGGCCTGCTGGCGGCGACGCTGGCCGCAGCCAGCTACGGCGTGGCGACGGTTTATACCCGCCAGAATCTGCGCGGCCTGCCGCCGCTGGTTGGGCCGGCGGCTCAACTTGTGATGGCGACGCTGTACATTTTGCCGCTGGCCTGGCTCATCGAGCAGCCTTATAAGCTACCGCTGCCGGCCTGGCCGGCGCTCGCTTCGCTGCTGGCCTTGTCGCTGGTGGGCACTGCTCTGGCTTTTGTGGTCTATTACCGGGTAATCGAGCGGACCAGCGCCACCTACGTGTCGATGGTCACGTATCTGGTCCCGGTCATTGGGGTTGCTTTGGGAATTATGGTGTTGAATGAGCAGCCGGGCTGGAACGCCTATCTTGGCTGTGGCCTGATTCTGCTGGGGGTTATGGTCGTCAATGGCTTCTTCAAAGTGTTGAATTGGCGACGGCCGGCCAATGCTGCGGCCAGGCCGTGAAACGAAGCCGGCGTACTTAACAATCAATGGATGATCTCGTTCCCACGCTCAGCGTGGGAACGAGACTGTAGGAGAGTTAAGGGGTTGGGTCTAGTGGGAGAGGGCCTTTTGCAACCCCGGTTTACCGGTAACGGGCGTCACCACCAGCAGCATCAGGCTCGTCGAGATTACGGCTGAACTGAGACACCAGGCGCAAACGGCGTGGATGACAAAGATTTCCAGCAGGGTCAGGTAGATCGAGAAGCCGACGCCAAAGATCGTCAGTCCCACCAGGGCCAATGTGGCCAGGTTTGCCAGTGAGCCGGCGGAATATTTTTGCGCCAGCCACAGGACGATAATGGCCACGTAGTTGACCAAACCCAACACCGCAACCGGAATACCAATAATTTGAGCGTAGGGGCTGGTCTGAACTATATTGCAGTTGCCGACCGGGCCGCAGACGGCTTCGACGTGGGTGATTTCAACATAGGCCAGGTAGAGGGAGATCACTAACCCCAGCAAACTCAAGCTGGGGATGAGCCAACTGGTCGCCGGGGGCCAGGAGTTGGGGTTTGCGAGCGACAGGGGCGGCGCGCCCACCGTCACCCGCCAGAGCGCGTAAAGCAAGGCCAGCGCCATCGCCGCCAGGATCACGGCGGCCAGCGCCGTGCCGACCGGGTCGGGTGGAGGAGCCTGGGCTTCAACCGCGGCCAGAGCTTGTTGGTCGATGCCCAACAACGATTCCGCCGCCGCTGGGGCGGCCAGATCGGTTGGGGCGGGCATTAAGGCGATTTCCGGTTCACTCTGGACGGCTTGGGGGGGGGTAGGCGGAGTGGTTGGCTGAGGTTCGGCAGTTGGCTCAGAAGCCGCTTCGACCGCCAGTTCGGGCGCAAAACCCGGCAGACTGGGCCAGTCAATGCCGCCAGCAGCCAGCCCTTCCTCCACCAGGCCCGGAAATTGCGCTGGAATCTCGCCGCTGCCAACCAAAACGATATCCTTGATGATCAGAGTTGGCACCCCGCGGCGTTGCGGGGCAATCTGGTAATGCTCGATGGCCGCCTGATAAAGCTGTCCCCCGTCCGGTTGGCTGGTGTCGATGCCGATGATCTGAAGTTGGTCGCCGTACTCCTCGACCATGGGCATCAATAGCTCCTGGATGACCACGTGGCAGTGCGGGCAGGTGGGTGAGTAGAAAAGCACTGCCCGTACCACTGGCTGGTCAGAGTCTGATTGGGCCGCTGTGGTGGCCGGCAGAAATACACTAATTACCATGATCAGGACAAGATTGAAAAACAAAAACTTTCGCATAATAATAGCCTCAAATCAGGCCGGCTGTGGCAGATGATGACCAGTCAATGAACAGGTGGATTTGCTGCTACTGCCTGCCTCAAGAGTCGGTTTCGTTGCTTAGAAGAATAGCCTTTATTAGTATAGCATTGTCTCTACAAAAATATTAGTGACAAATATCACTAGCTACAATGACAAATATCACCCCCCAATTTTGAAGTAGACGGGTTAAGGCGGGGGAGCGAGAGGCGAGTAAAGCTCTAGCCCGGCCCCTCGTCCAGATCAAAAATGGACGGCCGTTGGTCGGCGCGGCGGCAGTTGGGGCAACCCAACCTGGGGTCGGGCACCTCGCTGAAGCACTGGCTGCACCAGCCGGTCACTTCGACCTGCTGCTTGAAGCCAAAAAACTTTTTGACTACTTTGCCATCCAACTTGAGGGTATCGGCCCGATTCGCCTGCAAGATTTCGGGGACCGGACAGGTGTGGCACAGACTGGGCTGCCAGGCCGGTGAGTCCAGGTTGCGCTCGATCAGGCGGCAGGCCTGGACGTTGCGGCCGCGATGAAAATCGGCGTAATAAAAGGGACACTCTTTGCCGGCCGGGGTTTTCACAGCTTTCTTCACTTTCCACGGTAAACGTACGGGCTGAAACGTTCGTCGTAAGCCGGCAACGTTTCACGTTGTACGTAGTACGCCGGTCAATTTTACAATATTTGATACATAACCAAGCCTACTGGTTGTCGCAGTGGTTAGACGCGAGTAATGTAGGCGCCGGTGCGGGTATCGATGCGGATAACATCGCCGACCTCCACAAAGAGCGGCGTTTGGACCACCAGGCCGGTGGAGACTGTGACCGGTTTGGTCGCGCCCTGGGCGGTGTCGCCGGCAAAGCCTGGCTCCGCATCGATCACTTCCAATTCAACGGTCAGGGGAATTTCAATGTCGAGCGCTTCCCCATTGTAGCTGGAGATTTTAACCACCGTCCCCTCGGTCAGGTAAGGGATGATATCCTCGACGACCTCCCGATTGAAGGCCGGCTGCTCGTAGGTTTCGGTGTCCATAAAGTAGTAGAGTTCGCCGTCGTTGTAGAGGTATTGGGCTTCGGTGTGATCCAGCCGGATATCCTCCACCCGCTCACCGCCGTTGAAAGTTTTTTCAAAGAGGGCGCCGCTGCGCAGATTACGCACTTTAACCCGAATGGTCGCGCCGCCGCGCCCCGTTTTGTTGTGGGTGTAATCCAATACTCGGTAGAGTTCATTCTCATGGGTAAAGGTTGTCCCTTTACGTAAAGCATTTACATCGATCATAGTTCTTCTCTTATTTCCTCCAACAATATTGGCAATTATAAATCAAAAACTGACCACCCCTCATTGTTAATTGCTCATTACTAATTGTCTAAATTCCTCCATAATCAACCCAGTTTTCGGCAATTTCAGGCAGGTCGGCCAGCAGACCGCGCTGCACGGTAACTTCAGGCAGCGAGTCGAGAAAGGCCTGACCGTAGCTTTTGCTTATGATCCGCCGGTCGAGCATCACCACCACTCCCCGATCGTCCTTGGTCCGAATGAGCCGGCCAAAGCCCTGCCGAAAAGTCAAGATGGCCTGAGGGATGGAATAGTCGTTGAACGGATCATCAAAGGTTTCCGACCGGGCGGCGATAATCGGGTCAGTGGGCACGGCAAATGGCATGCGGGTCATTACCACACAGCTCAAAGCCGGGCCAGGCAGATCGACCCCCTCCCAAAAAGAGCGAGTTCCCAGCAGCACGGCCTGTTCGGCGGTTTTGAAATTTTCCAGCAGTTGCCGGCGACTGGTGCCGTCGCCTTGCTGGTAGACCACAATGTCGGCCTCGGCCAGAGGGTCTTTGATCTGATTGGCCGTGGCGCGCAACTGGCTGTACGAGGTAAAGAGCACCAGGGTGCGCCCTTTGAGCCGGACGACCAGGCTGATCAGGCAGCTTTCCACTGCTTTTTGGTGGCCGGGATTGTTGGGTTCGGGCATGTCGGTGGGCAGGTAGAGCAGCGTGTTATGTTCGTAATCAAAGGGCGAACCCACCGCCACCTCAGTTGCGTCCCAAAAATGCAAGCGTTCCCGAAAATAGTCAAACGAGTTGGCTGTGCGCAGGGTGGCCGAGGTCAACACGACCGAATTCTTGGGCCGCACCAAATGCTCGTTTACCAGGCTGCCCACATGCAGTGGCGCATTGTGCAGCGACACGCTCTTGTTTCTGGCATCCTGCTCAACCCACAAGATTCGATCCTGGCTCGGTTTAGCCAGAATGGTCTGTAGGTTGCCGCGCATCTCGTCGAGCCGGCCGCGATAGAAGGTCAGGTTGGCCAGCAACTCTTCCCAGTTGGGGACATCGTAACTTTCCAGTTCGGTGAGCATGGTGTAGAGGATGCTCAACGCTTTGGAGACTTCAGCCAGAGTGGCGCCGGCATTGTCCCAGGTCAACTCGACGTTTGACCAGGCCGGATGGGCGCGAGTCTGCTCGGTCAGGCGGATTTTTTGATTGTAGCGATTGCTGCCGGGGAACTCGTTCACAAAGTTGGTTAAGGCATTGAACAACTGCTGGCTGGCCTGCCGGCTGCGGTCGATGGCCTGGTCGCTCCGATTGATAATATCGTTGACATCTCCCCGGACACTGCCGGGTACTACCGCCACCGCTCGCCGGGCAATTTCGTGGGTTAAGCCGGTGCGACGGCTGCCGCGCAGTGGTTGGCTCAACTCGGTCAGGAGTTGCTCCAGCAGTTTTTGGCTGGCGGTAAAGCTGAGCTGATCGGTCACCTGATCCTCCAGGTGATGGGCTTCGTCGATGACCAAATATTTGTACTCTGGGATGACCCGGCTGTCGACGGCCACATCGGCCAGCAGCAAAGCATGGTTGACCACAATCACGTGGGCCGACTCGGCGTTGCGGCGGGCGCGAGCATAGAAGCAGGAGTCGGCGGTGCAATGGCGGGGTGAGCATAGATTGCCATCGGAAGCCACCTGGCTCCAGAGCGCCTGCTCCTCATAGTCCGGCATAAAAAGCTCTTCCCGATCCCCCGTGGTGGTGCTGGGCAGCCAGATGAGCAGTTTGGCCAGCAGGCGTAGCTCTTTAGGGCTGAGGTTTTCCTTGGCCCGGAACAACTGCACCCGCCGCGGACAGACGTAATTGTTGCGGCCTTTTAGGGCCACTGCTTTGAATTTGACCGGCAAAATTTTCTGGAGCGCCGGGATGTCTTTATTGAGCAGTTGGTCTTGCAAGTTAATGGTGTTGGTCGAGATAACCACGCGCTCACCGTTTTGAACCGCCCAATAAATGGCCGGGATAAGATAGGCCATCGATTTGCCGGTCCCGGTGCCGGCCTCGACCATTAGATGGGTTGATTCGTTGAAGGCGGCGGCCAGGCTGGCCAGCATGTCAACCTGTTGCAGCCGATACTCAAAACCGGGAAAATGTTGTTCAAATAGACCGCCTCTTTCCAACATCTGGCACAATTCAGGGATGTCCAGGGGTTTGGAAGTGGGCGCAGCTTTGAGGGGGGGATCAAAGCCGGCTGCGCCAGCCTCGACCTGCATCATGGCAAAACCACCGTCAATGGCGGTGGTGCTCATTAGCCCCTTGGCCGCCAGTTGCTGGCCAATCGTCCCCAGCGGCGGGCTGTAACGGCGTTCCCGGCTCAGGTCCCGAAACACATCGGCCAGGTGCCAGTCGGTTTGGCCGGAGATGCGGGCCACCTCCTCGATGATCCGACCATCCAGCCGCCGGGCCTGATCGAGGAGCGCTTCAAATAGCTGGCGGGTGGCCTGGGCGTCGCCCAGGGCGCGGTGCGACTGCCCATCTGGCGGCAAATCGATATCAAGGTGTTTTAAGAGCGCGCCCAGGCTGTAGCGACTGGCGTGGGGCAACAAAATACTGGCCAACTCAAACGTATCGATGCCGGGATTGTGTTGAAACAGGCCGTGCTGGCGGAGAAAACCCAGATCAAAATTGATATTATGGCCAATGATGGGACTGTCGCCCACAAAACGAGCCAAATCCGGCAAGACCGTGTTGAGCGGCGGCGCGCCGGCTATGTCGGCCGGGGTAATGCCGGTCAATTGTTGAATCTTGTAGGGTATGGGGCAACCGGGATCAACCAGAGTTTCAAATGTATCCAGGGTGCGGTTGCCTTTGAAGCGAACTGCCCCAATTTCCAGGATCGTGTCCCGCTCCGGATCAAGGCCGGTCGTCTCGATGTCCAGCGTTACGTAAACTCGGGCCATGCTCTGCCTGCCAAAAAATTTCTGATATTATACTGACTAATGAACGATTGGGCGAATAATCCGGCGAGCCAGAAATTCAAGTAAGGTTCATCGGAAACGATGGGCAGGCGGCCCCGGCCTGATAGCAGGTTGTGTTCCAAAAACCAAAAGTCCCATTGACGTCTTAACATTGCTGTGCTACCATTAAAGAGTTATGATGAGTGATATTTCACCTACGTAGTCGTGGAGGAGGAGTAGCAGATGAGTTACACCTATGTCCTCGAACAGGTTGATATTTTTCAGGAGTTAACCACCGAGCAGTTGGCCCTGGTGAACCAGATTTGCGTGGAACAGAGTTTCAATGAGGGGGAGCTGATTTTTGAGGAAAATTCACCCAGCCGTGAATTCTATATTATTATGGACGGTGAGGTCGAAATTCAGGTGGACCCCGACACCATCGGTAGCGGCGGCGACAAGTATCAGCCCACGACCATTGCCGTTTTGCGACGGGGTCAATCATTTGGCGAAGTGGCCATTGTTGATCCCGGTCTACGATCCGCCTCGGCTCGCTGCGGTTCCAAGAGCTGTAAGTTACTGGTCATCGACCGGGATGACTTTCTGAATCTCCTGACCAGCGACTATCAGGTGGGTTTTATTGTGATGCGCAATTTTGCCGCCGACCTGGCCCTAAAAATCCGGCAGACCAACCTGTTGGTGCGTGAATCTCTAATGTAACTGTTCAATTTAACCAAGCCAGCCTCAAAAAACCCCAGTCGAAGCTGGGGTTTTTTATTGATAGTTTGCCCGGAATCATTCATTGTTCTTGAAACCATAAAGGCCGGTGGGCCCCACACCGGCCTTTATGACGCTTTATGACGTATAAGGAGCAATATGACCTAAAGATACTTTGATTAACCCTAGCGGCGATCCAAAACAAAGACACTCCCAATAAACAAAGTCACAATCATCGTTTCCAGGGGAAAATTGATTGCAAAGATGCTACCCAGAGCTAACAAAGCCACAGTGGTGATACCCACGGCCACTTTGTTCTTGTTGCTTCTGCTGAAAATGGTGACTTTTGACATCTTGGGTTCAGCCAGTGTTCCTTGGTCAGTCTCGTTCATTGCGGCCCCCTTTTCTTTTCGGGAACAAACGTGAGCAGATTTGACGATGCTACAAAAGCAGTAACCAGAATCTAGAATACCCCATTTTAGCTAGATACAAAACCCCAATTTTTGGGGTTTTTAGGGCCAATAAGCTAAGTTGGTTGACTAATCAAACGTCCTGCCGTTTGTGTAAGTTGCTCTGTTGTGGTTAAATTTGGGCGTGAAGCGTATTCACAATTCACCGATTTTTTGTTTACGTGGGGGTAGAGTAGAAAGGAAATAGGTGTATCGTGCTGGCCGATTTGGTTCGCCTGATTCTGTTGATCCTATTTCTGCCATTAATTCTGATCCTCATCGGGCCACTGCTAATCCTGGCGGTTTGGCGGGGCCATCAGCCAATGGGCCCCATTATGCTCGACACCTCGCGCTACAGCCCGGTTGGCCGGGTGAGCGCTTTTGGGCTGGGGGTGGTATTGTGGTTATTGGTATGGGGCAGTTTGGCCTGGCTGATGTTTACCGCCTTTAGCCCGGTTACAATCCTCACCGCCCTGTCCCCTAGTGCGCCGGCCACGGTCGCCTTACCGGAGACCGCCACTCCAACGCCGATTCCCCCGACCCCCACTCTGGTAACGATTGTGGAACTCACCTCATCGCCGGCGACCCCGACCCCGCTGAGCGTGATTAGTACGCCGACTCAGCCTGCGCCCAGCCCAACTCCATCCGAGACTCCAACCCCGCCGAGTGTGGTTAGCACCCCGACTCAGCCTGCGCCCAGCCCAACTCCATCTGACACCCCAACCCCGCTTGTTCCGACGGTGACTTCCACCTCAACACCCGAACCCAGCCCCAGCGCGACCCCGACATCTTCGCTCGAAACACTCACGCCCGTCCCCCTTGCTTCGCCGACCATTCCTTTAACACGGCCGAACAATGGGACAGCCACGGCTACTCGAACTATCTCCCCGCAGGCGACCCTGACCGTGGCTGAGCGAAAAGCGGTTGCCGGGACTGTCGAAGAAGGTAATATTTTGCTGCGCGAGGCCATCACCGATGCCAGCCCTGAGAAATTGCAGCAAATGGAGACGATCTGGCGGGGATTAGCCCTGCAAGTGGCCAGGAACTTTGCCGTCAAAATCCATGAACAATATGCCAAGCCGGTTCAGGTTCAATTTGAGTATCTGGAACCTCCCACGGTCGATCAGGCCAGTGCGCGGGCTGAGGTGACCGTTACCAGTCGAGAAAGATGGAGCTACGGCGGTCCAACCCAGACCGATAAAGAGGAGGTTTTTGACTTTATTTATACTCTGGCCCAAGAAGATGGACGCTGGCTTATTATCCGTTATACGTATCGTAATGTTTCGGCCACATCTACGCCCATACCCACCCCTTCGCCGGCGGCGACCCCGGCAGAATGAGCCGGCATCACCAGCTGCTTCACCAAATCAAACCGAAAATTTATTGTCAAGAAGATCGAGAAATGATATAATGGAACCAATCTGACCAGGCAGCCAAGCCCTCATCTGGTAAACCCTTTCGACCGCCTGGCGCTGATAATTCTGGGCCTACATCCTTTTTCAAGGGGGAGAAAGCTATGTCTAAGAACATCAAAGTTGGATTACAGTTAAGCATTGGTGGCCTGGGCGATTTATCCTTTAATGACTCTGCCTTTGCCGGTCTTGAAAGAGCGCAGCGAAGCTACGGGATTGAGTTTGAGACTGCTCCCTGGGAAAACCCGCTGCTTAATGCCGAGCATCTGGAAAAATGGGCTCAAGCTGACTTTGATTTGATTCTGGCTGTTGGCTACGGCAATGCAGCTCCGGTGAGCGAGGTGGCGGCCCGATATCCCGATCAACGCTTTGCCATCGTCGATGTGACGAGTGAAGGGAATAACGTTTGGTCGGCTGTTTACCGGGAGTACGAAGGTGACTTTGTGGTGGGAGTCCTGGCGGCGCTGGTTACCCAAACCCGGATGGTTGGATTCATCGGTGGCGGGGTGACCCCCGTAGTGCGCCGCATTGAACTTGGTTATGCCCACGGGGTCAGAAATGTCGACTCATCCATTAGCTTCATTTCTGACTACACGGGTGAGTTCGATGACCCGGCCAAGGGGCGTATGCTGGCTGAAACCCAGTACGTCCTGGGGGTTGACGTGATCTATCAGGTGGCCGGTCGCTGCGGCTTGGGGGCCATTGAGGCTGCCGGCGAATTTGGCAAGTGGATCATCAGCACCGGCGGCGACCACAGCGACCTGGCTCCCCATGCTGTGCTGACCAGCCGCATCAAGAACGTCGGCAAACCAATTCAGGATGTGATTCAGGCAGTGGTTGAAGACCGCTTTGAGGGGGGCGTAGTCAAGAGCTACGGCTTTGCCGAGGGTGGCCTGATGATGGCCCCAATTCGACCCACGGTCTTCAAGGTAGTGACCCCCCCGATCCAGAATATTATGCAGGAGATTCAGGCCCAGGTGATCAGCGGCCAGATAAAAGTGGAGATTGAGGATTAGGCGAGGCTGGTTGATTAGAAATCCCCCTTCAAGCCGGAGGGGGATTTTTAGTTGCCGGCATAAGCTTTGACGGCCTGCTCAATCTCACCCGCCAGGTCGATTTTTTGGAGATGAGTACCCACTGTTTCATCCAGAATGGTGATCGGACCCGCCCTGGTTTCAATAGTGAGACAGACGTTTTGGCCGGATCGTTCCCCAACCGGTTGGGTAATCTTGACCTGCTGGATGTCGCTAAATTCCACTCGTTGTTCTTCAGTGTTACTGCTAGCCTGGAAATAGAGCTCGCCGCTATCTGGCCTTAGCCTGATCACCACGTGGCGGGTATCGGCCTGACGTTCGGCCTGGAGATGGCTCCGGGCAAGCCGGTTGAGGATTAGAGTGGTGCTTGTCCATGCCAGCGCCGGCAGAGCCAGAAAAGCGATGATGAACAGGCCCCGGCTGAGGTTGGATTGCTCTTTGACGTTCAGGATGAGGGCCAGCCCGGCCAGGAGTAGCACTGCCACAAGCGCCGCAGCCGGGCCCCAGGTTAGCCAGGTCAGCCCTTGCAGCAACGGTTCAGCGTGAATCAAGAAGATGCGCTCGCCGGGCCGGCTTTCTTGCCGGACTGTGGTGATCAAGCCGGCCGGTTTGTTGACCAGCAGCCACCAGGGGCGTTGGTACCTGCTCATCGGTTGGCCCACCAGCAATAGGCCAACCGCCAGACCAGCATGAACAGGGTGGTAAAACCGAACGCAACCAGGCCAAAGGTTGGGTGAAGGCCGGCCGGGATCGATCGACCCAGCCAGAGCGCCCGGACGATAAGGGCCAGCGGCGCCCCAATGACCCAGGCAAGCAGCAGACGAGGCGCCAATTTGCGCCAATTCTGGCTTACCTCGGCGCTGAACAGGCCAAACCAGGGCGTGACCACGAACCAGCTCATGACAAATGGGGCAGCTGTTGCAATAATAGCCCCAACGTCCGTTACGGACAGGGCGTGGTTACTGCGCCCGATCCAGGCAAACAGCAGTAGCGTCAATAAATCGCCTATGACCAGGATGATGACCCGGTTAGCCGGGTTGTCTGTCGGTTTTGCTGACCTGATTTCGTCCATCAATAGCTCCATCATCAAGAGACTGTATCCTTAACTGTCCCAACACCATAAGTATAATAAAGTTCGAGACAATCAACAACCTGGGGTGCGTCCCAAATTTTGGGAAGCACAGGGGGAACGGGGGGACACTCCCCGAAATCCCTCCCGGTCTGTCCTAAAATCTGGGACAGACCCAACAACCTGGCGGCGATATCCGGAGTGGAATAAGATTATGACAAGTAATTGACAGGTTATTCAAAGTTATGTAAAATGAATATGTCAATTTGGGTTATTGCCGTCATGATCGCCGTAGCACAAGGAGGGGCGCTATGGTCAAAATGGATAGTATTGGGTCGAGGGTGGTTTTTAGCCTGATGGTGCTGCTTGGTTTGTTCTACTTGCCAGCCCCCGCTTTTTCTCAAGACAACGCCATATCCCAGAATCTTATTCTCAATGGCGGTTTTGAGGAAGGTTTTCAGGGTGAATTTGGGGTTGCTTACGGCTGGGGCGGTTTCAGCAACGGTAATGCCATGGTGGGTTGGAACGGCGATAGCTGGAACCAGGTTGTTGTCGCCGGCCAGAATGCCCAAATGATCGAAATCAAAGATGCAGCCGAACTGAACCGCTACGCCGGCATCTATCAAACCGTGCCCGTGGTCCCGGGCGAACAATACAAATTGACCATCAACGGCCTGATTCGCTCCACCGAAGGGGACATTCGCGCTTCTGATTATGGTTATCGGTTGCAGTACGCCGTTGATGATAATGGCGGCACCACCTGGGAGTTACTTGACGATGAAGCCTGGCAGGAGTTGCCCTGGGACGAACAGCCGCTGACCCTGCCCGCCGGCAGCGCCTACCGGATCGATCGGTATGAAACCACCATCACCGCCAAGAGCAACCAGTTGACTCTATTTATCAGGGGCTGGAAAAAGTGGATCAATAACGGTTCCGGCATATTTGATCTTGACGAGCTGAGCCTGGTTGGGCCGGCCCCGGCGGGTTTTCAAGCTCCGCAAGTCCAGGCGGCCGCGGTAAGTAATTCTGTCTCAGCCGCCACTGAGGCGCACGCCGATAGTCCGGTTGAATTGGTTTTGGCTGAAATCGATAGCGCCGTAGCCGAGCCAACTCAAACAGACCTTACGTCGCAGCCGGATAAAGCCGTGCCCCAGGCGGAGAGTTCCCAACTGCCTGTGTCGGGTCAAGGCGCCGATGAGTCGGTGAGGTACATTATCATCAGTAGTGGAATTTTGTTACTGGTTCTATTTGTGGGAGCCGTTACCGCCACGATGCGGCAGCGTAGCCCGGTTGAGCAAGACGATTAAACCAGGGGTTGTTGAAGGAGAAGCAATGATGAAAAAATCTATCTGGATACTGGTTGCCTTAATCCTCATATTGGCTCTATTACCCCTTACCTCTCAGGCGGCCCCGCTGGCCAAATTAAGCTGGCGGGCTGAATATTATGATAACCCCAGCCTGGCGGGCCAACCTCGCCTGGTCACCTTTGTCGAACCGCTGAGCATCGACTGGGGCCACAAATCACCGGCCCCGGAAATTCCACCGGATCGTTTTTCGGCTCGCTTTTCGACCACCCGCCATATCGAAGAGGGTACCTACCTCTTTCTCTTAAGCGTCGATGATGGGGCGCGGGTCTGGCTGGATGGTCAACTGATTATCGATGCCTGGGACATTGGTCCGAAACAGGATGTCAAGGCTAAGGTCTACATCGACAAAAGCGGCGATCACCAGATTCAAGTGGCCTATTTTGAGGATACGGGCCGCGCCTTTGTGCACCTGGAATGGCTTAAACTGGGCGACAAACAGGCCATTGTCGAGGCCTGGCAGGGTGAATATTTCAACAACAAAGATTTGGCGGGCGAGCCGACCGTTGTAAGGCAGGACGGCGCCATCAACTTTGATTGGAACAGCGGCTCACCCGATCCCAAAATTACCCGTGATAATTTCTCCGTCCGCTGGACTCGCTCCATATTCCTGGAGCGTGAGGGGTATTACACCTTTGATATCCAGCACGATGATGGCATGCGCATCTACGTGGACGGTAAAATCATTTACGAATCCTGGTACGACCAGGAGATTGTTTTCAAGAGGTTGTCCGTAGCCTTGAAATCAGGTTATCGGAACTTTGTAGTGGAGTATTACGACCACATTGGCAACGCCGTGGCCCACGTGAGCCTCAGGGGCGACCCCGGGGATTATGGCAATACCGAGCCAGACCCGAGCGGCGCCGGGCTTATTATTGATAACAATAGCCCCAATTTCCAGTGGGGTGGACCGCTTGACAATCGCTTTGTGAGCAGGGGGGGTTATGGCACCAACTTCTTCTGGACTTATAACACCGACCGGACGCCGGTGAACTATGGTCGCTGGTATCCCCACCTCAGCGACGCCGGGAACTATGAAGTGTTCGTCTATATTCCCGGCGACCGGGCCACCACTGCCAACGCTCGCTACGTGATCCAGCATTTTAACCGGCGAGATGAGCGGGTTATCGATCAGAACCAACATCGCAACAAATTTGTCAGCCTGGGCATCTACTACTTTGGGGCCAGCGGCGACGAGTGTGTGACCCTCTACGACAATACCGGGGAAACGGCGGTCTCGACTCAAATCGCCTTTGATGCAGTGAAATTTGTCAAACGGTAATAGGCTGTACATGTCAAAAGCCTCTGCCGCACCGGTGGCAGAGGCTTTTTTTTTTCATAATACCCCTACATATAGTATAGCTCAGGGATGATACCCACATCTTGTGTTTTTTCTGGAGGTAGCCTTCCACTTGACCCATTGAATCTAGTTTGATATAATGTTAGCCAATTGTGGCGGGGGGAAATTGGAGGCGGTTTGTGAGCCAGGTGCTTGTTCTCAACGCAACGTACGAACCTTTGAGTGTTGTTTCGGTCAAACGCGCCGTGGTGCTGCTGTTGAAGGAAAAGGCCGAGTTGATCGAGGCGGCTGAAGCCAGGCTCCGCGCCGAGAACTTTTCTCTGCCGGTGCCGCTGGTGATCCGGTTGGTCTACTTTGTCAAGATTCCGGCTCGTATCTCTCTGCCGGTGACCCGGCGGACTGTATTGGCCAGGGACAACTTTACCTGCCAATATTGTGGGGTCATTCCGCCCCGTAAATTTCTTACAGTTGACCACGTTTTACCCCGTTCACGCGGCGGCAAGACCTCCTGGGAAAATGTGGTTACGGCCTGTGAAAAATGTAATGGTAAGAAGGGCAATCGCACCCCGGCCGAAGCCAACATGGTGTTGCTCGATCAACCCAAACGCCCGCGTTATATTGCCATTGTCGCGCTGAGCAGCACTGAAGTCCGGCAAGCGTGGAGTAAATATATGTGGGAGTAAGGCACTTTGCCCACTTTTATAACGCCTCGGTACGCTCAGTACGGAGGCGTTGTGTTATGTTTGCAAGGATCGTCAAAAATGACACAGCGTCAGGATCGTATTCGGGTTCAGATTGAAGGTCAGGAATTTAGCGTGGTCGGCGGTTCATTTCAGGAGATGTTAGCCGCCATCAAGCAGATCAATGGCCGCCGCTTTTCCGGTGAACTGAAAGTATGGCAGTTGCCCGGTTCTATAGCCGAGATCCAGCGGCAGTTGGATCTCAGCGGCTACCGGCTGGAAGGTGGCCAACCGGTGGCCGGTACACCGGTTTCGTCTCCCCCCCCACGGCCCCGGCCTGGCGGCGACCGGATTCGGGTGCTGGTGGCCGGTCATCCATTGGCGGTAGTGGGCGGCGGCTTTCAGGAAATGCTGGCCGTGGTCAAAAACCTGCCGGGCCGCCGGTTTGATCCTGAAAGCAAAGTTTGGGAGATTCCCGGTGAGGTGGGCGTGGTCAAAGGGATGATCGAGGCTGCGGGCTTCCAATTGGAAGGGGCCGACAAGTTATCGCTTGGGCCGGTGCCGCCAATGGCTCCCCCTGACTTCCTGGTTAAAGCCGGCCCGCCGCCACCCCCTTTTGAGCCACCTGATTTCAGCGAAGATGAAACCGATTTCCCCTATGAACCGCCCGATTGGTGGGACGAGGGTCCGCCGCCTTAAGCTAATCCCTTACGATGTGCGCAAGGGGATCGCCAGCATTTGGGCCTGGCCTTCGGCGTGGTAGCTGCTGCGGACCAGCGGCCCGCTTTCCACCCACTTGAAGCCCAACTCCAGGCCAATCTCTTGAAATTCCTCAAATTCAGTGGGATGGACGTAGCGCTGAACCGGCAAGTGCAGCGGCGAGGGGCGCAAATACTGCCCAATCGTCAAGATGTCAACCCGGTGCTCCCGCAGGTCGCGCATAACCTGCACCACCTCGGCCTGGGTTTCCCCCAAACCGACCATAATTCCGCTCTTGGTCAGCGCGCCGGCATCCAGCTCCTTAGCTCCCGCCAGAACCCGTAACGACTGCTGGTAGTTAGCCTGGGGTCGCACCGTTCGGTAGAGTCGCGGCACGGTTTCGGTGTTGTGGTTGAGAATTTCCGGCCTGGCCGCCATGACCTCTTGCAAGGCGGCGCGGTTCCCCTTGAAATCAGGGATCAGCACCTCGATGGTGCAGTGGGGCAGTCGCCGGCGAATCTCGCGAATGGTGTTGGCAAAAATGTGGGCGCCACCGTTTGGCAGCTCATCCCGATTCACCGAGGTCAAGACGCAGTGGCTCAACTTGAGGGCCAGGGCGCTTTCGGCCACCCGAACCGGTTCATCTTCATCCAGCGGCGCGGGCCGGCCGGTTTTGATATGGCAAAAACCGCACGAGCGGGTGCAGGTGTCACCCATAAGCAGAAAGGTGGCTGTGCCCCGGCTCCAGCACTCGCCCAGGTTGGGACACATCGCCTCCTCACAGACGGTGTGTAAGCGGTGGCCGCGCATCAACTGCCTGACCTGTTGATAGGCCGGGCCGCCGGGTAGTCGAACTCTGAGCCAATCGGGTTTGCGGGTGGGTAAGTTTGTCTCGAGGCCGATGTGGTTGGGATCGATTAATTTAGTCACGTTACCTGATCCTTGAGGTTATAGGTGGGGATTACTTTTTGTACGTGATCGTTCAGCCTGGTTGACGACCGTCGCCAACTTTAGCTCCTCCGGTACAGGGTCGAGCTGAAAAAAATCACAGAAGGATTGTATCACAGGGTTGATCACCTCACCAATTCTGACCGGTTTGTTTAGAATCTGTTTCAATGAGGTTACTTTACAACTGCGGAGTCCTCGGGGCATAATCGAGTCAAAATATTGCAGGTCAGGCGCTACATTGAGATAGAAGCCAAAACTGGTCACCTGGAGATCACTTACTCTGACGCCGATCAGGGCGATTCTGGCCACCTCGTCCTCTGTTTCCAGCCATGTGGAGGCAAAATAGGGTTCGTGTCGGGGTAGCACCCACACCCCTCGCTGGCCGGGTTGGCGAAAAGCGTGGACTCTAAAAGTACGCAAAGCCCGAATGATGACGCTTTCTAACGCCTCGACATAACTATGATAGTTATAATCAAAATCCCGCAAATTCAAAATGGGATAAACGGCCAGTTGCCCCGGGCCATGGTAGATGATCGAGCCGCTGCGGTCTGTCTCGTAGTAAGCAATCTCTTGCCGGCTCAGGTCGCTCCGGTTGGTTAGTAATAACTCCCGCCGGCCGGCCAGTCCAACTGAATAGGTTGGCGGATGCTCCAGTAGCAACAAGGTGTTGGGAATATCATTGGCGGCGCGTTTGACGATCAGCTTTTGTTGTAATTTAACGGCCTGGCCATAATTAACACAGCCTAACCACCGTATTCGGCAGATGTTATCCATCATAACCCCCTTTTGATGTCATCACTATTTTGCCAGACTTTGCGGTTGTTTGCTGTACTCCAGTGCTACTATAAAACTTCGCCTCCAGAACAATCGGAAATTTGGCTTCGGTTTCCCCAATTGGTCCTGGGCTGACCGCGCCGCAGAAGTCGTCCCCTTCGACCAGGCTCACCGTACTCAGGCTGAGGGTGCAAGCCGGTTCAGAATCCTGTTGTAAGGTTAAGAGGGTTTTGAAATAGGGTGGTGATACCTGTGAGGCATCAATCAATTTTAAGGAACTGCGGTTTAAAGCCCATCCAAGTCAACCAGCCCATCTTCCAGATACCAGATGACTTCTTCAATTTGGGGTAAGGGCGCTTCTATTCGATCGAGCGCGCCGTCTAACAGCGCCATCAATTTATTGTCTGCGGCTGTGGCTGCCCGCACCCGGGCCAGGCGCAGCCGACGGATCGCTTCATTGAGGTTCGAACTGCCGTATAATTGGTCAACCGCGCTGTAGATCAACTCGCCCAGGTCAGCCGGTAACGATTCCGGGACGCCAACTTCCATCTGCCTCGGACCGGAACTGCTCCGCTCAACCGGCTCCGCTTGGCGTTCCCACTGCGGGCCGTAGCTGGCCTTGAGCGCCTCAAAATCGCCGTTGAAAAAGACGTACACGTGCTGATTCCACAAGACGGTATCGACGGCGTCGTAAACCGGATCGGGGTTGGGGCTGTGGGCGATCAATTTGCCGTGCAATGGCTCAAATTCATCATCCTCTTCCGGCGAGATGATGAAAGCCAGCCATTCATTGGGAAATATTTGGGCAATCGTTTCAATGAGCGGCAGCCGTTCCGTTTCGGTCATCGTATTGTACGGGCAGCCGCAATTGCAATCCCCGCCACACTGACCGGGAACCTTGCAGCCGTTTCTTTTAGTAAAAGGTTCAACGTACCAGTTTTCGGTTGTATCTAATCGGCCTGATGACGGCGTCCAGGTGTCGAGTAGTTCGATCTCCGCCAAGAACTATTTCCTTTGCTTATAGATGTACCCAATTATTATACGTTTTTCTTGGGCCAAAATCAAGGGATTTTTCCATCTTCCGGCCTATCCAGATAGCCTAAACTCCTCTCTCTTGTTATAATTCCACCTGGTTTTGCCCAAGAAATCACAAACCTAATCACGAAAAGGAGAACAGCAATGGGAACCATTCAAGTATCCGCCAAATGGACCGGTGAGGCGTTGGACTACGTTGGTACCGATACCCGCGGTAATCAGATCAAGATGAGCGGCCGGGGCGGCCGCGATGCCTCGCCTTCGCAATTGATGCTGCTCGGTCTGGCCGGCTGCACCGGTATGGACGTGGTCAGTATCCTGCAAAAGAAGCGCCAAAAGATTGCCGATGTGGAAGTGATGGTCATCGGCCACCAGCCCGACGACTATCCCAAGCCATACTATAAAATTCAGTTGCACTTCATTATCAAAGGCGAAGACCTCGACCCTGATGCGGTTGAACGGGCTATCCAATTGTCGGAAGAGAAATATTGTGTGGTCGGCCAAACCTTGAAGACGAACGTCGAGATCAAGACGTCGTTTAAGATCGAGGCTGCGAATCAGACGTAGAGCGGAGAGCGTGGAGCGAAGAGCGTGGAGCATGTTGGCGATATTGCTAAGCCTCAGGCTCAACTGGATGTACTGCACGGCCGCTTGAGGGCGTGCCGGCGCTGCGCCGAGGCAGGTTACTTCATCGGCATCCGGCCGGTTTTTAGCGGGCCGGCCAGCGCCAGGGTGATGGTGGTTGGCCAGGCTCCGGCCAAGGTGGAGACCGGCCAGGCCGGCCGGCCGTTTGGACTGCGCCGGGGTAAGCGGCGGTCGCTGTTGTGGGCCTGGCTGGAGCAGGCCGGCTGGTCGGAAGCGGAGTTTCGAGCCACCCATTACCTGTCGGCCATTACCAAATGTTACCCCGGTCCCAGCCAAAATGGCCGGGGGGATCGCCTCCCCACCGCGGCCGAGCGGGCTTTGTGCCGGCCCTGGTTGGAGCAGGAGTTGGCCATTGTCCGGCCCAAAATCATCCTGCCGATTGGCCGGGTCGCCATCGAGTGGTTTTTGCCCGAACTCAAAGGTCAACCGCTGGAATCCTTCATCGGCCAGGTGTTTGAGCGGGCTGGGCTGGCCATTGTGCCGCTGCCCCACCCCTCCGGTGTCAGTCGTTGGCTCAACCGGCCGGAGAATCGGACCAGAGTCGAAACGGCGCTGGCCCAATTGCGGGAATTGAAGGCGGCTTTCTGCTGACTGCGGACCGCCGACCGATGACCACCGACCGCCGTCAGGCGACTTGGAGGCAACACTGCACCCTGCTGCGGTTTGCGGTCGGCCATCAGCGGTCACCTGGACCGAAAAGGTCTATGCTCACCAAATTGAAAAACAACTAATCAATCTATTACGGAGAAATATTCATGAAAGTTACTGTTCAGCAAGGTGGGATTCAGGCCGTAGAGGCTGAGGCAATTATCGTCAATCTGTTTCAGGGGGTTACCCAACCGGCCGGCGCTACCGGCGTGGTCAACAAGGCTCTCAATGGCGCCATTACCGAGCTGATCGAGGCCGGCGATCTCAAGGGTAAATTGGGCCAGACGGTGGTGCTCTATCCGCGGGGGGCCATCCCGGCCCGGCGGGTGATTGTGGTTGGGCTGGGCCAGGCGGCTGAATTTGATCTGGAAGCGGCCCGGGAGGCCGCCGGCGCGGCCATCAAACAGGCTCAAAAAGTTGGGGCCGCCACCGTGGCGACCATTGTCCACGGCGGCGGCAGCGGCGGCCTGGATTTGGCCGAGGCAGCCCAGGCTGTGGTCGAAGGCAGCTTGCTGGCTCTGTACAAATATGACGCGCCCCGTTCCAAGAAAGATGAAGATGACGAGAACGGCCAGGTCGACTCGCTGATGGTGGTGGAGTTTGACCCAGGCAAGATCGAGCAGATCGAGGCGGGGGTACGGTGCGGGCGGATTATTGCTGAAAGCGTTTACCTGGCCCGGACTCTGGGCAACCAGCCGAGCAATGTGGCTTCGCCCGCGGCCATTGCCGAGACGGCCCGGGCCATGGGTGCCGAAGCCGGCCTGGCCTGCACCATCCTGGACGAGACCCAGTTGCGGCAGGAGGGTATGGGGGCGCTGCTGGCCGTTAACCAGGGCGCGGCCCGGCCGGCCAGCCTGGTGGTGATGGAATACCGGCCCGCTGCGGGCCAGCCGGTGGTGCTGGTCGGCAAGGGAGTGGCCTTTGACACCGGCGGCTACTCGCTGAAGCCGGCCGCCAGCATGGAGAGCATGAAAGGGGATATGACCGGCGCGGCAGCCGTGATTGCGGCTATGCGAGCCATTGCTCTGCTGAAGTTGCCGCAGCCGGTGATCGGCTTGATCCCCCTGGTGGAGAATCTGGTCAGCGCCACTGCTTACAAACCGGGCGATGTGGTCATTGCCAAAAACGGGGTTAGCATCGAGGTGAACAACACCGACGCCGAAGGTCGCCTGATTCTGGCCGACGCGCTCTGCTATGCCGACACATTCGAGCCGGCTGCGGTGATCGATATTGCCACGTTGACCGGCGGTAAGGTCGTTGCCCTGGGCGAGCGTACCAGCGGCCTGTTCTGCACGGCTGACGACCTGAGTGAGGCGCTGCTGGCGGCGGGCCAAAAGGTGGGTGAGCCGCTGTGGCGGCTGCCGTTGGATAAGGCGTATGACCGCCAATTGAAGAGCCAGGTAGCCGACATCAAGAATTCCGCCGGTCGCGCCGCCAGCCCGGTGACCGGGGCGCGCTTCCTGGCCCACTTTGTGGGTGAATGGCCGTGGGCGCACCTGGATATTGCCGGCGGTGAGTTTTACAGCAACAGCCCGGAACAAACGCCCCGCAGTTATCTGACCACTGGCGCAACCGGCATTATGGTACGGACGTTGGTTGAATTTTTGCGGAGTTGGGCAGACCGCTGACAACGGACCGCAGATCGCCGACCACCGAAAAGAATACGATTACCATTCCGCGGCGGTCGTCGGTCAGCCGTTGGCGGTCGCCCCATTCCCCTGCCCGTTACCGGTCGGACTGGCGCCCCACTCCACCAGGGCGCTGGCCCAGGTAAGGCCGGCCCCAAAGCTGACCAGGGCCAGCTTGTCGCCGGCTTTCACTCGACCCTCTTCCACTGCCTCAACCAACGCCAGCGGAACGGACGCGGCTGAGGTGTTGCCATATTTTTCGAGATTCACAAAAACTTTGCCGGCGTCAATACCCAGACTGCGGATAGCCAACTCGATGATGCGGCTGTTGGCCTGATGGGGGATCAACAGGTCGATATCCGCTATGGACAAATGAGCCTGCTCCAACAGGGTTTTGGTGGATTGGGGCAAGATGCGGGTGGCGAATTTGAAGACGGCCTGGCCGTCCATTTGCAGGTAGTTTTGCTTTCGTTCCAGCACTTCGTAGCTGAACGGGTAGGCCGAGCCGCCTCCTTCCATCCTCAGCACCATCCCCTTTTCCCCATCCGACCCCAGATCAAAGGCCAGTACACCGCACTGTTCGGCGCTGGGTGTGACCACGACCGCGCCGGCCCCATCGCCAAACAGCACGCAGGTGTTGCGGTCGGTCCAATCGACAAAGCGGCTGACCAGCTCGACCCCGATGACCAGAATATTATCGAACGCGCCGGTGGCGATGAATTGGTGGGCCGTAACCAGGCCGTAGACAAAGGCGGTGCAGCCCGTGGAGAGGGTAAAGGCCGGGCAATCGGCCCCCAGCATCGCCTGGATGGTGCTCGACACCGCTGGCATAAAATAATCGGGGGTGGACGTTGAGGCAATAATCAGGTCTAGCTCAGCCGGGGTAAGACCGGCCACCGCCAACGCCTGTTGGGCCGCGGCGACGGCCATTGTGGCGGTGGTCTCATTGTTGGCAGCCACGTGACGCTCTTTGATGCCGGTCCGCTGAACAATCCATTCGTTGCTGGTATCTAACGTCTTCTCCAAATCAAAGTTGGTGATCACTTTTTCCGGGACATACTTGCCCCAACCACTGATTTGGCTATAGCGTAGCGGCATAATTCCCTCCTAACCTGGCTGGGGTTTAGATGCCCTGGCCCCGCAATTTCAGGGCCAGCAGTACCCCGGTCAGGGATAGAAAAAAGCCAATAATGGCCATAAGGACTAATAAATCTCGCGCCGGATTGGGTGGTTTGTAACCTTCCGCCTGGTGTAGATGGGCCATGGTCAGTAGCTGACGCTTGAGATCGGTTTCAAAGCGGCGAGTTGGGGTTACCGGCGTCAGGGCAGATTTGATTCGTTCGGCTACACCCAGCAGTGAACTCAGTTCGGTGTCAGCTTCGGTTGGCCCATAAGGCGGCTCAGCGTCAGCCCGACTCTGAATCAACTGATCGGCGTGTGAGGCCAGAATTTCTTTGAGTTTTTTCCCATTCATGGCGACGTCTCACAATAGTTTTAATGTTCATTTTCAACCCTAATAACCCCAAACTATTTCAGAGGATACGGCCCACCGGCGCGGCCTCCGCGGGGGAGGCGTCTACAGGGTAGGTAGCAAAGCCGACCGTGCCGGGGCCAAAGTGAACCGCCAGCGACAGGGCCAGCTCGGTCAGGAAGGTTTCCCGGCAATTCAAGCGGCTCTGCAGCTCGGTCAGGAGTTGTTCGGCCTCGGTTGGGGCCAGGGCGTGGGTCATGCCGACATAGACCGGCCTCTGCTCGACCGCCGCGGTGGCCAGTTCTACCATCCGGGCAAAGCCCTTTTTCTGACCCCGCACCCGCTCCAGGGGAACCAGAGCGCCCTCGACCACCCCAATGATCGGCTTGACGTCTAGCAGCGCGGCCAATGTATGGCGTAGCGCCCCCACCCGGCCGCTCATGCGAGCATAGCGCAGGTCTTTGAGCATAATGAAAACGTTTATTTGATTGCGCCGGTCCTCCAGGTGGCGAACCAGGTTCGGCCCATCCCAACCGGCCTGGGCCAATTGCGCCGCCTCCCGCACCATCAAGCCCAGCCCCACCGAACCGGTCAGGCTATCGACCACGTGGACGGTGACCTGGCCGTGCAATTGCCGGGCGGCCAAAACGGCCGCCTGCCAGGCCCCGCTCAGCTTGCTGGTAACATGGATCGAGATAATTTCGCTGCCGTCGGCGGCGAGCTGCCGGTAAGTGTCGATAAAATCACCGATGGCCGGCTGCGAGGTGGTGGGCAGAGCTTGCTCCGTTTGGATGCGATTGTAAAAGGTGGTCGGGCTGATATCAAGCCCTTCGCGAAAGGTCTCCAGGCCAAACTGGATATTAAACGGCACAATGGTGATCCGGTATTGATTAAACCAGGCTGGCGGCAGGTTACAGGTCGTATCAGTTACAATTTTGAGCATCTAGCCGTTATCCTCTTCAAATTCCTTGACCAGATTTTCGTGCTCGGCCAACAGTTCCCTCAAGGATACCAGGGTGCGGTGATACAATGATTTGATTGCACCCTCGCTCCGGCCCATAATCCGGCCGATTTCGGCATTTGACATACGGTCGGCAAATTTTAGCATCAACAATTTTTGACGCTCCGATGGTAACTTTTTGATGGCCGCCAGCAAAATCTCCGACTCGTCGACGCGCTCGGCCGCGTGGTGGGGCGTTTCCCGCGGGTCGCTGTGCAAGCTGGAGTTTTCCAGAGCCACCACCTGACGCCGGCTGTGATCGCGGTGCCAGTTGGCTACCAGGTTGTGGGCAATGCGATACAGCCAGGCGGCAAACGGTTTGCCTTTGTGTTTGAAACGGGGGATGTGGTTCAGGGCCCGGTAGAAAACCTTGGCCGTTAAATCCTCGGCGTCGTGCCGGTTGCCGACCCGGTAGTAGATGTAGTTGTAGATTTTCTCGACATGCAACTCATAGAGCTGGCCAAAAGCCTCCGGATCAACCTTGGCTTGCTCAACGAGCTGGCTTTCATCGATTATGTTTTCTTCATCAGTCGTCATCAACTATCCTGATTGGTGCTTCAACCGTTGGGATCAACCGGCCTCCGGACAGAGGCCAACCCCCAGCGCCCCCGGCCCCAGATGCGCTCCGATTACCGGGCCAAATTCGGCCGTGAAGAGGCGGGTGACATTAAAGCGGGCTTGAATTAGTTCAGCCAGTCTGGCCATGTCGGCGTTGGCGGCCAGGTGCATCACCCCGGCCAGCACCGGTTGATTGGGCGTTGCCAGGCGGGACCCTAACTCTGCCACCAAACGATTGATTGCTTTTTGTTTAGTCCGAACTCGATCCAGTAGCTCGATCTGGCCCTGGTTTATGGTTAGGATTGGTTTTGTTTGCAGGAGGGCGCCCCACCAGGCCGCCGCCGCCCCCAACCGGCCGCTGCGGCGGAGATACTCCAGGGAGTCTACCATCAGCACCACGTTCATTTCCCGTCGCATCTGGCTTAGCCGGACCAGCAGGTCAACCATCGACCGACCTTGCGCGGCTAGTTCGGCGGCGGTGATGGTCATCACCCCGGCCCCGAGCGCGGCCGATAGACTATCAAAAACGGTAATGGGGGTGGCCGGGAGTTCTTTGGCCGCGGCGACGGCGGCGTTGTAGGTGCCGCTTAATTTGCTGCTAACTGTTACGGTTAAGATTTCCGTCTCAGGCTGCCTGGCCAAGATGCGCTGGTAGACCGCCAGGAACTCGCGGCTGGTTGGCTGGGAGGTTGTGGGAAAAATTTTGGCGGCGGCTAATTTGCTGATAAATTCCTGAGGGCTTAGGCCGGTAAATTCAGCGTAACTTTCCCGGCCAAACTGCACCTTCAATGGCACAATCGAAATGTGAAGTTGTTTGATGAGCAAGGCGGGAATGTAACCGGTGGAGTCGGCGACCAGGTGGATCATCTAACTTTCAACGACCGAAAACTCCCGCTCCTCCACTTTTTTGCTTTGGTCCAGCAAAGTTTTGGCGTCGTTTAAGAAAGCCGACAGTTTGGAAATGCTCTCATCGCTCATTTCGGCCAGTTGTTTCTGAAACCGTTGGGTATGGGTCAATAGTTTTTCTGTCAGGCTGGTGTCGTCGATTTCGTTGGTAAGGGTGGTGGCTAAACTTAAGCCGGCCAGGGCGCCCAGGCCGACCTGGCCGGAGGCGCTCAAGGTTTCCAGGGCCGGCTGCAATTTGTTGTTGTGGAACCGTTCCAGGTTGAGCAGCAGCACTGAGATCATCTCCGTACAGTAGTTGAGCGGAGTCTTAGACTCGGTTAAGTTAGCGAGAGACTCTTTGAGAATCTCGATGGGGTTACTTTGGCGAGCTTCCTCCAAGCGGCGCAAGAGTCGCTCTTTGACTTTGACCCAATCGTTGGTGCGCACCTCATCCCGCAGTTGAGTTAAGAATTGGGCGGCCTTGTGGGTGGGATAAAAGACCACCTGGGACCGTCCCGGACCAACCTGATCGTTGCTCAGGACGTAGGAAGACGCGGCGACCCCTTTTTCTTCCAACACTTTGAGCATGTCATAGGCCGAAAATTTGTTTACGCCTAATTTTTCAGCCACAATCGAGTAGTGAACCGGTTCTTTGAACTCACGGTAAAGCTCAAACAATTTGTCTAAAAAGGTCTGCTGGCGAGACGTCAATTTTAACATTGAGCCACTCCTCTGGCTAAAAAACCTGGACCATACCCAAAAAACCAAACATTGAATCGATTTTACTTCTATCTCAAAGGCTTGTCAATTAAGGTCAAATGGAGTATCTTTTGGGCAACTTGAGTGTTTTAGTAGGTGGTGTCGGCAGGTAATCTCCTACATCTCTATTGTTGAAGGAGCGACAATTAGTTATGTTTACAAATGGTAACCGGCGACGGGTGGTGATCACCGGGATGGGTATGGTCAGCCCGCTGGGGAATGACCTGGCTTCGAGTTGGGCGGCGATGATGAACGGCGAGTGCGGGGTGGACAGGATTACTAAATTTGATACGACCGGTTTTCCCTGCACCATTGCTGCCTTTGTGAAGGGTTTTGACCCAACGCTCTATATGGACAAGCGCGACGCTCGCCGCATGGCCCCGTTCTTGCATTTCGCCGTAGCGGCGGCTCAGCAGGCGTTAGACGACGCCGCCCTGGATTTGAGCCTGGAGGACCCCACCCGAGTGGGGGTTGAAATCGGCAGCGCCCTGGGCGGCACCGACGTGGTTGAGGAACAGCGCTTGATTTTGGAGCAGCAAGGTATCAAGAAAGTCAATCCGGTGTCATTGCCGGCGATGCTGATCAATATGGCCGGCTGCTTTGTGGCCATTACCCACAACGCCCAGGGTCCGGTGAACGCCTCGGTGACGGCCTGCGCCACCGGTATTTCCGGGATTGGCGAGGGGATGCGGCGCATCATCTGGGGTGACGCCGATATAATGTTGGCCGGCGGCGCCGAAAGCGCCATTACCCCGTTGGGAATAGGCGCTTTTGGCCGGATGACCGCGCTCTCCACCCGCAATGATACGCCCAAGCGGGCGATTACCCCGTTTGATTCCAGCCGGGATGGCACTGTAGTGGGCGAAGGCGCGGCGGTGGTGGTGCTAGAGAGTTTGGAACACGCCCTGGGGCGTGGGGCCAGAATTCTAGCCGAAGTCAAGGGTTACGCCCTTACCTGTGACGCCTACCATATTTCTTCGCCGCGCGAAGATGGGCTGGGCGCATTTCGGGCGATGAGTGGGGCCTTGCGAGACGCCGGGATCGAGTCGCGTGCAGTGAACTACATTGCCGCTCACGGCACCGGCACGCCGATCAATGACCCCATCGAGACCAAGGCCATCAAGCTGGCCCTGGGTGAAGCCGCCTATGATGTGGCCATCAGCTCCGTCAAAAGTATGACTGGCCATACCTTGGGCGCGGCGGGCGCGGTGTCGGCCGTGACTGCGATCAAAGCGATGCACGAGGGTTTTATTCCCCCGACCATCAACCTGGATGATCCGGACCCCGCCTGTGATCTGGATTACGTGCCCAACGCGCCCCGCCAGGCCCAGGTCAAGGTGGCCTTGATCAACGGTTTTGGCTTTGGCGGGCAGAATGCCTGTATTGTGCTAAAGAAGTGGACTGGCGAGTAGGGAGGAGGGGGTAAGGAGTAAGGAGTAAGGAGTAAGGAGTAAGGAGTAAGGAGTAGGAAGTAAGGAGTAGGAAGGTAATTCTTGTTGAAGACCTGCTGATCACTGATCACTGATCACTGGTCACTGATCACTGATCACTGATCACTGGTCACTGGTTCACATTTGTGCAGGCTGTTGCCGTCAAGTTCGTAACAGGTGCGCTCGGAAAATTGAGAGCGCACTTTTTTGTTGAGTTCAGTTCCCCAATCAATGGCGAAGACAACCGGTCCATTCAGGCTGGGGCTGTTGGCGGCAAAGGGTGCGGCAAAATCGCTCCAGCTTTCGACATTTTTCACAAATACCAGCGCCGGCTCGGTCAGGTTGGCCTGGGCGACGGCTTGCAATGGGGCCGGGGTGATGTTGTATTTGCCTTTTTGGGCGGCCAGCAGGGGCGGCAGATTCCAGACAAGGTTGTAAGCCACAAATAGAAGAACCAGCCCAACCGCCAGCCAGCCGAACTTAAAGTTGCCGCCCGCTACGAATAGGGTCAAGCGGTTCAGATACTCGATAGAAATGACGATGCCCCGGGCTGTCAGCAGCAGCAGGGCCGGCAGGGCTTCGTAGTAATAGCGTGGAAAACCGCCGTCGGCGCCGCCAAAAGCCCAGTAGAAATTGTGAACAAAAATTGTGCCCAGGATGGCCCCCAGCAGCAGCCAGTCCCAGCGGTTGGCCCGGCGGGCCAGAAAGGGAATCGGGATAAAGAGTAAATTGGTCCAGCCTGGCCAGCCAAAGAGACCGTTAGCCAGGGTGGTCAATTTGAGGCGAGTGTTGATAAAAAGGGCTTCCTTCAGCCCATAACCGTAGGGACCGATATCCGCCCCAAAGCCAATGCGGTCATACGGCCAGACCAGAACGTAGGCGTTGAATGCCGGGTCGCCGGTGATGGCCCACCAGTAGAGTGGTAGCAGGGCGGTGGCCGGGATCAAGCCTGCCAGCAGCCAAAGCATACCCTTCCACGTGAATTCCCCCCGGCCAGCCAGAATCAAGCCAAAGATACCGATAGGAATGGCCAAACCCAGCCCGGCAAAGGGTCGGGTGACAAAGGCCGCGCCCAGGGCCAGGCCGGTCAACAGGGCGCAGCCGGGCCGGAGCGTGACCGCAAAAAAGAGGGTCAGCAGGGCCAGCGTGGCCCAAAAGAGGGAGGCGGGATGGGATAACAGCGAAGCCGATAGAAACAAAAAGCCGGGCGTTACCAACCCCAGGCCGGCGGCCAGCAGCCCTACCGCTGGCCGGTAATAACTGCGCCCCAGCCAGGCGATCAGGGCCAGGGTGACTGTACCCAGAAGAGTGTTGACCAGCCAGGGCGCCCGGAGCCGGACGCCGAGACTCAACAGCAGCGGCCAACCGGGGGCATATTTGCCAAAGCGCAGCCCCTTGTGATCGACCACAAAGGGCGTCCAGAAGGCTTCCGGCTGAGGCGGCGTGTCCACGGCCAGGCGGTCTTGGGCCAGCACTTTGGCCTGAAAAACATAAGCCACTTCATCTTCCGAGTGGGGTACGTGTTCAAAGATTTGGTCGGTCAGGCCGGCGATGGTGATAAAAGCCAGCAAACAGATGGCGATAATGGCCCACTTAAAGCCGGTAGCGGACATAACGAGATTGATGATATACCTCAGATTGTAGTCGCAGTAGGCTGCTTCAGAAATTTGGTGACGACCTTGGTACCATTTTCGACCAATTGCCGGCCGACTTCCGCAAAACCGTATCTGGCGTGAAAGGCCAGGGAAACCTCATTCGGCGGGTCGCTGTAGACATCCGAGGCCAGGATCCAGGCTGACGCGAAGGCGTATTGCTCCAGGTTACGATACAAGGCAAAGCCGACGCCTTGACGTTGGGCCCACTTGGCAATCACAATCCGGTCGATGTAGATAAAATTGGTGTAACGCTGGCAAAACCAGTCAAAGTATTGGCTGGGGTAATCGGTTCCGGCGGCGATAGCAATGAGAAAACCGGCCACTCTCTCCTCGATTTCCGCTACCCGAAAATAGGCCGCGGCTTGACTGAACCAGACCATCTTGGTCGGATCGACGCTGTTCACGTATGGTATGGCCGCTTCATTCAGCCTGAGAACTTCGGCCAGATCGTTGCCAGTCACGTCACGGATGAGTAAATTCATCGGCAGAATATCCGGTTGAGTTCAGGCCGGGCAGGGTTTAGGGGCGCTGCTCTGGCCTGTTTTTGGGTGGCGCAGTAGAGATTTCCCTCCCGGTAAAGATACCATAACGATAGAACCAGCGGCCAACCAGACAGCGTCACACAGGCAGTCGTAACGGAATACGCGCCTCCCGTAAATAACTTTCGATATCTATAGTAAATAAAGATTCTCTACTCATTTCCCAGGCCTCAAAATTGACAAATTGTATCTATGTGGGGAGTATATCATAGCCATATCATGGACACAACAGCATGGCTTGGCGGTGATGGCGACAAAAATAGTGAGCCAGTGATGGCGACAACTTTTGAGTTGGAGTATAGTTAGGTTGAATTATTCGACTTTTGGGGCAGGTTTGGAACAATGTATGCACTCTTAATTGCAGACGATCCTGACGATGTGGCAATTTTTTCGGTGGTCTTGCAGCGAGCCGGCCTGGCAGTCAGTACAGCCAGAGATTTGGAGCAGGCTATCCAGAACTGGGCTGATCGTCCGGCTGACCTGGTGCTGGTTTCATTGCCTGAGGTTCTTCCCCAGGAGCAAGTCCGCCGGATTCGAGCCGAAACGTTGTCGCCGTTAATTTTGGCCCTCAACAGCGCCGATGAGCGTCTGCACGCCCAGTTACTCAAGATGGGGGCCGATCTGGTGATTGCGCCGCCCTTTGGGGTCAAAGTGTTGATTGCTCAGGTGGGGGTGCTGCTGCGTCGGAGCGGCAGCGTACCGACTTTCAGCCTGCCCGGCCTGACTGCCGCCGGTCTGACCCTGGATCCAACCAGCCGGACGATTGAGGGACCTGACCGGCCGCTCCAGCGGCTGACTCATCTGGAGTTTCGCCTGCTATATACGCTTATGATGAATCGCAACCAGATCATTCCCACCGAAACGATTGTGGAGCGAGTTTGGGGGTATACCGGTCAGGGTGATCGAGATTTGGTGCGCGGCCTGGTCAGCCGGCTACGGGTTAAGGTGGAGCCAGACCCCCGCCATCCCCAATACATTTTGACGGTGCCCGGGATTGGTTACACCTTCAAAGGGAAAGATGAGTGAGACGACAGATAGTTATTGCAAAAATTTAACAAACAATTTTCGTTTTTGACATCTTTCATAGCTTTTTTACATCTCTTTTATACTTCTGTCCACTACCATTGCAGTTGAGTCTGCTGGGGGAATAGCTATAACCGCTCCGGTCTGGAACAAGATTCCTGGTTTTTGCGCCGGGTAGGTCAAGCTGACATATCTCTGCCTCAGGAACAAACCTGGGACGTGACTCAACATTTGGACAATACCCCTGTCTCTCAGCAAAAAAGAAAAGAAAATATTGCCGTCTGTTAACCGATTTGCTTTCAACCACCAGACCAACGGTGGAGTTGAAAGCTGTTTCATTGATGTTGACGTGGCTTGAAAGAAATTTGAGCAGGGAGGCCACGTATGGCCGAATATAATCAGCTCTATCAGCGCGCCTTTTATTATGATATCGCCCTCCGGCGAGATGTTAGCCGCGAGGCCGATTTCATTATGGCTGTCTATCGCCATTGGACCGGCTCTGAGTTGCAGTCGCTGCTGGATGTGGCCTGTGGACCGGCCTACCATGCCCGGGCTTTGGCCCGGCGGGGCGTGCGCGCCGTCGGCCTGGACCTGCGGCCGGAGATGTTGGAATTTGCCCAGGATCAGGCCGTAGCGGAGGGGGTCCGGGTTGAGTGGCTGGCCGCGGATATGCGCAGTTTTCAACTAAAGAGTCCGGTTGATATGGCAATTTGTATGTTTGATGGCCTCGATGCTTTATTGACCCACCAAGATATCGACCAACACCTGCACACTATTGCTGCTAATCTGACCCCACGGGGGCTTTACCTGCTGGAGCAGACTCACCCGCGTGATAGTTCCTATCAACACTACGGCCAATTCCGGTACACCGGTGAACGAAATGGCATTGCGGTTGACCTGATCTGGGCGGTCAACAATCCTGCTTTTGACCTGGTCACCGGGGTGGCCCAGGTTGAAATTGAAATGCGCATCCAAGAAAACGGCCATCTGCAAACTATTCGCGATACGGCGCGGGAACGGCTGCTGCTACCCCAAGAACTGCGCCTGTTGGTTGAGCAAGCGCACTTATTCCAAATTGTTGGCTGGTATGGCGACTTTGACCTGCATCAGCCATTGGACAATTCGCCCAACTCACGTCGCATGATAACGGTGCTGCAGAAGATCGATACAAGATGTCCGGGTCAATTAGATTTGGCGATTTTTGACGATAAAATCGGAAGCGGTTAGCATGAGACCAGGAGCGTTTCTGCTTTACCGAAATCGACCGTCAAAAATTAGCCAAAAAACAGGGGGAAAAATGAAGGAAGACCAAGGAACCGTTATGGCGCTTTGCCCGGAATGTGGTGAAAAGCTCGAGTTGGGAGCTAATCCCCACCAGGGTCAGAAACTCACCTGTCCAAACTGTTGGGCCTCGCTGGAAATCGTCAGCCTTACGCCAGTTGAACTGGCCTGGGAAACAGTTGAGTCCGAGGAAAATGAGGGTTTGGAGTGAAACAAACGTTTCATTGTTGCGGCCAGGTTAACCAATGCTCTGTTTCATTTGATTCAAATAGTATGACTGAAATAAGGAGTGAGAACAGACGATGAGAGTGGCGTTATTGGCGAATCTAAAGAGGAATGCCCCAACCTGGCCCGGTATGTCGCCCGATCAGTGGGATGATCTCGATTCCTGGGAAACTATTCAGGCTATCACGATGGCCCTGGAAAAGGGCGGCCATCGGGTGATTTTTCTGGAAGGCGACCAAAGTCTTTACAACAACCTGCTGGCGGTTAAACCGGAGATATCCTTTAATATTTGTGAGGGACATTTTGGCGACTCCCGCGAGGCTCAGGTACCGGCGATTCTGGAAATGCTCCGGATTCCTTACACCGGCTCCCGGGTGTTGACCCTGGCCCTGGCGCTGGACAAACCGATGACCAAGCGGGTGCTAACCTATCACGGCCTGCCGACACCGGCCTTTCAGGTGTTTGAGCGGGAAGATGAACCCCTTGACCCGGCGTTGCCCTTTCCACTCTTTGCCAAACCCAGCCGGGAGGGCACCGGCATGGGCGTTAGCCCGGAGTCGATTGTGCATGATGAAGCTCAACTCCGCGCCCAAATCCGGCGCATCTTTGAAAAGTACAACCAACCGGCGCTGGTGGAACAGTATATCGAGGGGCGCGAAGTAACGGTTGGCCTGGTCGGTAATCTTAAACTGCCGGTTGCCCGGCGTGTCCCCGAAGATGAGGACGCGCCCCGCATCTTGAAAGGGCTGCACATTTTTCCAACTTTGGAGATTGATATGGGCGCCTATCCGGCCGAGGAGTCCGGCATTTATACCAGCCGGATCAAAGTAGAGCTGGCCCACGATTTTCACTATATCTGTCCGGCCTCCTTGAGCCAAGACATGGTCGAGGAGTTGAACTGGCTGGCTGCGGCCACCTTCCGGGTGATGGGCTGTTTTGATGTGGCCCGGGTCGATTTTCGACTGGACGCCAATAACGGTAACAAACCCTATATTCTGGAAATCAACCCGCTGCCCGGCCTGAACCCCGGCTATTCCGACTTGTGCATCGAGGCTGCCGCCTATGGCTGGTCCTATGAGCAACTCATCAACCACATCCTCGATGAGGCGATTCAGCGTTACCAACTTACGCCGAAAGAATTGCTCCAGGTTGCGACAATCGAACAGGAAACATAACTCCTGACAGGTTGTTCCATTCGTTTAACTTGAACCTGTTTCGACTCCTGGCGGCCCTGTTTTCATCATCAGCCTCTTGATTACCGGCCCGCTTAAGATCGACGTTACCAGGGCCATTGTTACCAGGGCTACAAAAACGCGTTGATCGATTAAGCCGTACTCGAGGGCAATTGAGGCCAGAATAATTTCCATCGCTCCTCGAGCGTTCAGCCCAAAGCCGATCACCAGCGCCTGTGTCAGCGACATGCCACTCCAGCGGGCCGCCAGGCTGGCCCCGCCGACCTTACCGACCGAGGCCACCACAATAACCAACAACACCAGCCGCCAATCGAAATTCAGGGCAAAATTGGCCTGGAGTCCAATCGACACAAAGTAGATCGGGGCCAAGAAACTAACCGCAAACTGCTCAATCGGCTTGTAAACGTCGTGGGGTTTTTCAACGCTCAGCCGAAGACCTACCCCAATCAGAAACGCTCCAAAAAAGGCATGAACGCCAACCGCCTCGGTTGCGGCCGCAGCAGCCAGCACAACCACGGCCGTAACGCCAATAAATCCGCCGGGCCAGGTAAGCTTGGCCCGTACCCACGGCAGGGCACGACCGCCCAGCCAGCGCCCCGCCCCGATTATGACCACAAACATGAGTAGCGTGAATCCCAGCGTGTTCCATAAGCCCTGCCCGGGTTGGTCAACTGCGTTGAGGTTGCTCAGGATTACGGCAAAGAATGACCACCCAATCAAATCGTTCACGGTCGCGGCCACCATAATGATCGTCCCCAATTCCTTAATCAAAAGGCCCAGATCAGCCAGGGTTCTGGCGATCACCGGCAAGGCCGAGATAGACAGCGCCGCGCCGATAAATAGCCCAAAGGTCAGCAGCTCGGTTTTTGCCTCAATTCCCCACAGGCCGGGCCAGAGCAGCACAGCCATGAACCCCAGGCCAAAGGGTACGGCCACACCAAAGAGGCTGATCAGAACCGTACTCAGACCTCGCTGCCGGAGATGGTTTAAATCCACCTCCAACCCTGCCACAAACATAAAAAAAGCCATACCCAGCCAAATCACCGAGCTGCGCGCCAGCACAAGCGCAGGCGAGTCTGGAAATAACCAGTCATAGGTGTTGGGGAAAAGTAGGCCCAGGACTGTAGGACCCAACACAACGCCGCCAATGAGTTCGCCCAGCACCACTGGTTGATGCAGTTTGTGCATCAACTGTCCAAAAACCAGGGCAAAAGTTAACATAACGGCCAATTGCAGAAAAAAGAGGATTAGATCAGAGTGGTTCATAGCCAGTTGCGTCCAGGAAGTGTAACTGAATAGAATAGCAAAGGGATGGGATTATAACACAACTCGCCAGCAACTGAGCAATTTTCCTGGCAGCATTGTACCGGCTGATGATGGCGGCGATATTCTGTTTGCTGATTTTTTTCGCCGGTCATATAATTTCGCGCTGGGGAGGGGTCTTCTGCCGGGTTCATTGCCTGGTCTATGCGCTTTACCTGGCGCGAAATAGGTCAAAACGCCACCCCACAAAAAGGTAGAACAGTTTATGGCCATTATCGATAAAGAACAGGGCACAACGGTCGTCCACCGCCCCTCGGGCCGGCGGCCGCCGCGAACCTGGCGCAGTTGGTTGATTGGCCGGCCCTTACCCACCGCCGATGCGCCGCACCAAACCATCGGCAAGGCGGTCGGACTGGCCGTTTTTGCCTCTGATGCCCTCTCCTCCACCGCCTATGCTACCCAGGAAATTCTGGTTATTCTGGCCATAGCCGGGACGGCCGCTCTTGTCTATGCCTTTCCTATCTCTATCGCCATTGTGGTATTGCTGGCCATTGTCACCATCTCCTATGAACAGACCATCCATGCCTACCCCGGCGGGGGCGGCGCCTACATTGTGGCGCGCGATAACCTGGGCGAACTACCGGCTCAGGTAGCCGGTGCGGCCCTGCTGGCGGACTATATTCTCACCGTGGCCGTGTCGATTTCTTCCGGCGTGGCCCAGCTTGTCTCGGCCTATCCCGAACTCTTTGCTTACCGGGTTCATCTGGCGGTGGGCCTGGTGTTGTTTGTGATGCTGGTCAACCTGCGGGGAGTCAAAGAGTCGGGGATTACCTTCGCTATTCCCACTTACTTCTTTCTGTTCATGATGTTCCTGACCGTCGGCGTTGGTCTTTTTCGCTATCTGACCGGTTCATTAGGGCAGGTTGAGAATCCGCCGCCCATTGAGTTGATTCACGCAGTCCAGCCGTTGACTCTGTTCTTGATCCTGCGGGCCTTTGCCAGCGGAACTGCCGCCCTGACCGGCGTGGAGGCCATCTCCAATGGGGTTACGGCCTTCAGGGAGCCACGCAGCCGGAACGCCGGCGTCACCCTGATCTGGATGTCCTCCATTCTGGGTACGTTATTCCTGAGTATCACCTTTCTGGCCGTTACCATCGGCGCTGTTCCTTCGGAAGCTGAAACGGTGATCTCGCAACTGGCCCGCACCGTTTTTGTTGGATACAATCTTCTCTACCTGGCCATTATTGCCGGTACCACCCTCATCCTGATCCTGGCCGCCAATACCGCCTACGCAGATTTTCCCCGCCTGAGCGCGCTGATGGCCGGTGATGGTTTCTTGCCTCGCCAGTTGACCTACCGGGGCAGCCGGCTTGTCTACTCGCGAGGGATCATGGCGCTGGCTATCGTCGCCTCCCTCCTGATTGTACTCTTCCAGGCCAGCGTTACCGCCCTGATCCCCTTGTACGCGATTGGTGTTTTCTTGTCTTTTACCCTGTCACAAGGGGGCATGGCCCATCGCTGGTGGAAGGTAGGCCGCCTGGCCCCGGAACAGGAGGTTCAGGAGCGGGGTTCAATACTTCGTTATGAACCAGGCTGGAAGATCAAAATGGCTATCAATGGCTTCGGCGCCGTCTGTACCGCGATTGTGGCTATGATCTTTGCGGCCACTAAATTCAGAGATGGAGCCTGGATTGTCCTGCTGTTGATACCGACGCTGGTCTTTATTTTTCTGTCCATCCACCGCCACTACCGCAACCTGGCTGCTCACCTGACTTTGAGGAATTACCAGGGCGCGCCGCCGCGTATCTCCCGTCACCGGATCATTATGCTGGTTAGCGGCGTGCACCAGGGTACATTGGCGGCGCTGCGTTACGCCCGCTTGCTCTCCGACGACATTACGGCCGTCCATGTCTCCACCAACCCCGATGATGCACAGCGGGTACGGCAAGAGTGGGAAGTGTGGGGCAACGGCGTCCGGCTGGTCATCCTGGACTCACCCTATCGCCTCCTGCTAGAACCGCTGCTGGAATATATCGACCAGATTGACGCCAGTCGCCAGCCCAACGAGATTATTACCATCGTTGTGCCTCAGTTTGTGCCCCGCCATTGGTGGCATAACTTGTTGCACACCCAGGCTGCTTTTTTGTTGCGGATTGCGTTGTTGTTCAGACCCGGAATCGTTATTACTGATGTGCCTTATCAGGTAGATTGACGTTGGACAGGGAAGTAGGTTGGGTTTCCCTGGCGCTCAACCCAACCTACTACTGAGTTATTTTCAGGGAAGGACTGGATATGAAGATTATTGTTCTTGGTTGTGGCCGGGTTGGGGCTGAATTGGCCTTTCGACTGTACCAGCAAGGTCACCAGGTGGCCGTGATTGACCAGTCGCCCGCTGCTTTCAACAATCTGCATCCCGATTTTCGGGGCCAAATGATCGAAGGTGAGGGACTAGCCCAGGATGTCCTTCACCGGGCCGGTATCGAGGCGGCCGATGGCCTGGCCGCGGTAACCAACTCCGATACCCTGAACGTAGTGGTGGGCCACCTGGCCCAGGCCGTCTATCAGGTCCCGCGGGTAGTAGTTCGCAACTATGACTCCCGCTGGCAACCGCTGCACGCCGCCTTTGGCCTGCCGGTGGTCAGTTCGACGATCTGGGGGGCCCAGCGGATCGAGGAGTTGTTGACTTGCGCCGACACTGCGGTGCTGTTTTCGGCGGGCGGCGGTGAAATTAGCGTCTATGAAGTGCAATTGCCGGCCGCTGCGGCCGGAATATCACTGCCAGAACTTCTGCCCGAAGATCGTTTCCGGCTGGTGGCCTTGACCCGGGCCGGGCAGGCTATGCTTCCGGATCGAACATTCACGCTGGAAACCGGCGACGTGTTGTACATCAGCGCCCGCCCGGCCGATATGGCCGCGCTGCGGGATCAACTTAACTTGGTTCAGGAGTGTTGAGATGTTTGTCTTGATTGGCGGCGGCGGGCGAACCGGGGCGCAACTGGCTGCCTTGTTGCTCGCCCAGAATCACCAGGTCCATCTGGTTGAAAATCGGCGGGAGATCCTGGCCCGGTTGCACCGCGAGTTACCGACCGAGGTAATCTTTGAGGGATATCCGACCGACCCGCTGACGTTGGAGCAGGCCGGGATTCAACGGGCCGAGATGCTGGCGGCCTGCACCAGCGACGATGCCGATAATCTGGCCATCTGTTTCCTGGCCAGAAGCCGTTACAATGTACCCCGAACCATTGCCCGCATTAACAACCCCCGCAACGCCTGGCTGTTCGACCAGAAATTTCACGTCGATGCTGCGGTCAACCAGGCCGAAATTATGGCCAGCTTGATCGAGGAGGAGATGCCGCCGGGGGCGATGATGACCCTGTTGAAATTGCATCGGGGGCATTACTCCCTGGTCGAGGAACGTATTCCTCCGGGTGCGCCGGCCATCGGCGTCAGCATCATCGATCTGGCCCTTCCTCGAGAGTGCGTGATTGCCGCCATCATCCGGCAAGGCGAAATTGTTATGCCCCGCGGCCTCACTACCTTCCAGGAGGGGGATGAGGTCCTGGCTGTAACCGATCAGGCGGGCGCGGCCGAACTGGCCCGGTTGTTCGCCCTGGCTCAGCCGGAGTAGCCAGCCATTCTATAAATCCCATATCCAGTAAACATTTTTGACAGTTTTCGTAGCTTTTTATCACGCCTTTTACATCCTCCGGGCGTATAATGGCTCTTTGTAGCCAGGCGCGGTCAGGGCCGTTACGGGGTCGCGCCGGAGAAATTCAATCCATAATGGTCTTGAAGAGTGTAAAGAAATGAGTCTCTATAAGTTACTGAGCCTGCTCATCTTTGTAGGCTCGTTTTTGGTAAGTTGCGGCTTGTTGACCGCGCCTATGAAATCAACCGGGCAACCTGCTGACCAGCCCCGGCCCACCCTCTCGCCCACCACGTTGCTCCCGGATAACACCCCGGTCCGAGCACCGGTCATTACCCTTAATCCTTCAAACGGTGGTCCGGGCACGGTCATCACCGTCACCGGCCAATTTTTTCCGGTCGGGCAAACGGTTCGATTCTTTCTAGGGGTGGCCGGTGGGGCAGTCGACCAGGAGCCGCTGGACCTGACCGAAGTGGCTGAAGATGGCACGCTGAGTGGGGATTTTCCCTTGCCCTTGACCTGGTCAGATCATCGGCCCATTACCGAACCGGAGTTGGTAATTGTCGCCGCCAGTGATAATTTTGGGGTAACGGCTACGGCCAGCCTTAGCTACTATCGCCAGCCCCAACCGGCCCTAACCTTGACGCCGGTGGCTGACGATGCCGCCAAAGCCCAGGAGGCCAGTCAACTGGTTAGCCAGTTGGTGCGCCAACAACTGGGCCTTGATTTTGATCAGGTCGAAGTGATCTATGCCGACCAAACCGAGTGGCCGGACTCTTGTTTGGGACTGCCCAGAGTTGGGGAGGAGTGTGTTGGCGCGGCGACGCCCGGCTACATTGTCTCGATCCAGGCTGGCGGTCAGCTTTACGATTACCACATCGATGAGACTTTCAGCGATGTGCGCCTGGCTTATGCCCCCCGGCCAGACATCGGCGAGGTGGTTATCTCCTGGCGGCAGGGTGGTGAGCTGTGCCAGACCGCCTCGGTTGGCCTTGAAGGGGTGGCTTTTGGCCCTTGTGGGACTGTTTTGATGTGGGGTCAACTGCTCAAGGAAGTGGGTCGTCCCCAGGAGTTGGCCGAGTTCAGCCAAACCTACGCCTCCTTTGAAGCTGACACGCCGGCCGGCGAGATCAGCTTTAAGGGCGAAGGCGATACCGTCGCGACCATAGCCGAGCAGCGCATGATCGCCGAGTGGACTCAATTGGTCCGCCTGGAAGCCGAGGCTGGTCGAAGCGGCGCTTCTTGGGGGCTGGCGCTGGCCTGGCGGCGCCAGAACAACCAGCCTGGCTTCTGCGATAACCTGACGATTGACCTGACCGGCAAAGTGTTTGCCTCAATTGCTTTGTGTGACGGCGGTCAGGCCACCGATTTGGGGGCCGGCCGTTTGACCCCGGCGCAACTGCAACAGCTTTATCGTTGGGTTGACATGTTCAAGGCCTTTGAAATCAACCAAACCGGTTCGCCGGTTTACCTGATCCTGGCCGGCAGTGGAACTACCGAAGCTGGACTGGTCGATCAAGAGCTGATGTTAAATTTTGCGGCTGAAATCTTTACCAGCCTGAGCAATTCCCCGGGCCAGTAGCTCAACCTGCGCCGCTCCCAATTGCCCTTGAGTGATTTTTCCCTGCCCCGTCGCGTCTGGCAGGCTGTCGGAGAGAATTCAGGATTCGAGGCTTTAGCCGGTAATTTGGTTCTGGAACCGGCTGAAGCCTTGACCCCGGCTCTTTTGAAACCATTGCAACCGCTCTCCGACAAGCTGTTAGACGGTCAAATCTTTCCTATGTTATAATAGGTTGCGCGTCCACCGTTTGGTGGTTTTTTTGCTGTCCATCGCTCATTTAGGGAGAATAATCGAATGACCCAGATAAAGTTGCCGAATAATGAATCCGCTCAACCTGATCCAAATTCTGAACATTCCGAAACCGCGACCAGGCCGCAGCCGAGGAAATCGAAATCAAAGTTGAGGCGGTCGATCGGGTGGCGGAAGCTCTGGCAAGAGACTCGCCGGGCTTTATTGATGTTCCTGGGGGCAATTATAGCCGCCTTAAGTTACAGTCTGTTTCAGATCCCCTACAACATTGCCGCCGGCGGGGTCGGCGGTATCAGTATCATCATCAATCATTTCACCGGCTGGCCGCAGGGAACGCTCTATTTTGTCTTGAATATTCCTTTGTTGATTCTGGGCTTCTTTTATTTGGGGCGGTGGCTGTTTTTGGTGCGGACGGTGATCTCGGTGATGATCTTCTCCGTAGCCACCGATTTATTCCTGACCTATCTGCCCGGTTTACTGCTGCAATATCCGCTCACCCAAGATGTCCTGCTGAGCGCGGTCTATGCCGGGCTGGTGGGCGGCATTGGCGGGGGCCTCATCTACCGTTCCGGGAGTACGCTGGCCGGCACGGGTATTATCGGCCGCATCATTCAAATGAAAACCGGCGTGCCGTTGAGCCAGATTTATCTTTACACCGATAGTGTGATTGTGCTGGCTGCCGGGGCTGTTTTTGGCTGGGAGATTGCCCTGTATGCCTTACTGACCTTGTTTTTGAACGGCATCGCCTCCGACTACACCCTGGAAGGGCCTAGCAGCGTCCGGACAGCGACCATCATCACCAACCGGGCTGAAGAGATGTCGCACGCTCTGATAACCCGCCTGGGTCACGGGGTCAGCCAGTGGCAGATCACCGGCGGTTACACCGGCGAGCCGCACGCCATGCTCAGGTGCACTATTTTTCGGCCTCAGGTCAATGATCTCAAGCGGATTGTGGCCGAAGTCGATCCGGCCGCGTTTGTCACCATCGGGATGACCCACCAGGCCCTGGGTTCAAAATTTATGCCATTACGATAAAGGCTAACTTAAAAGCCCGGCGTTGAATTGTGAGCGCCGGGCTTTTTGTTTGATGCGGGCCAGTTCCATTCAAATTATCAGATTTCTGGCGACTGGCTGCTTGCTACCTGCCACCTGTTAAGCAATGGCCTGTTGCAATTTAGCCAGCAACATCGCTTCCGGGGCCGCCCCCTCCTGATGGACTGTTTCGTTGATCACCGTCCGCGGCACACCCTGAACTTGATATTTCATCGACAGGTGGGGAAATTCAATGGCTTCAACCATATCTCCCCGCACAAACTCGCTTTCCAAGGCCAGTTGGTGAGCCAGGCGCACGGCTTGAGGGCAGTACGGGCAGGTGGGCGTCACAAACACCTGCAGATGGACCGGCTGATCGAGTTTGGCCAGGATGTCCTTGGTTGCGGCCGACAAGCCCGACTCGCCGCTGGATACCATCATAATATCTTCTATCAGTGAGCTGAATTCGTAGCCGGAGGGAATCCCAAAGTAGCGAATGCCGTAATCTTTAGGGTTGTCTCCGCCTTGCATCACGACTGTGGCCGGAATTTTATCAATGTTGTACTGCTCGGCGATCTCGCCGTCATTGACAAAATCGTACACCTCCAGCGAGATTTTGTCCGACAGGTCGGCCAACTCCTCGGCAATCATCCGGGTTTCTTTACAATATTGACATTCCATCTCCTGGGTAAATACCACCAGCTTGACGGGCGTTTCTAATCCTTTGAAATGCTCAATCAAATGTTGGCGGTCTTCTTCTTTTAGTAAAGCCATTTTTGCGCCTCCAAATTTTTAGATGGTTAGTTAGTTAGGCCCTTAAGGGCCACACATCGACAAAAAATTGTCGAAAGAGTTGTTGATGA
>CAYNLK010000004.1:0-248060 GCA_964398055.1 uncultured Caldilineaceae bacterium | reverse complement strand
TTTTTTAAGCTGCCAAAAGTGTCAACCTATCTCTGACCGTAATTGAACCATCCCGCAGGATCATCCAGAAAATGTCGCCGATCCAGAGTGACAAAATAATCACAGCCAGCGTTCCAGGCTGCCGCCAATACCTGAGCATCGGGGGGATAGGCAATAAGCGATTGGCACTCGGCCAGTATCTCCGGCGGCGGGGTCGCAACTATCTTGACCCCACTCTGATCTAGCAGCAGGGTCAGCACGCCTAATATCTTCGGGGCTTTGCGGCGCAGTACATTGTCTAATTCAGTAAGTACTTGTGAGCTGACCAACAACTGAATTGCGCCTGCTTCGCCCAATTTAAGGATCATCCGCCCACCTCTGCTGGCTGACCAGATGGCCGCAAACAAAGCACTGGTATCCAGAAAGACCTCAGCTTTGGTTGCCATATATTTGCCGTTCTTCGCGCAGGGCTGCTAACATAGACTCGATGGTCTCACCCTGCTCCGTGAGAGCTTGGGTAATCTGGTCGGCCAGAGAGTCAATGCCAGAACCACGGCGGCTGAGGACGAATACACCCCCCAGATCAAGTAAGGTGAATTCATCGCCGGGTTGCAGATCATACTGCTGGCGAAGAGTTTTGGGGAAGGTCAGCACCCCCCGTTGTCCCAGTTGAATGCTGATAGTATCTATCATCGATTACTCCATATTTTTCTGATTTTCTGATGATCAGTATATCAGTAATTAAATTATTCGGCAATTTCATTTTCGACTGATCAAAAATTTTGGGTGCGTCCAGAATTTTAGGTGGATAAGGTGACCGGCACTTTCACCACGATTTCTGAGCAAAAATTAAGGCGATTTGACTGCAATTCCAAGCCAAGATGAGTTGGAAGTGCCGGTCACCTAAAAAATTGGACAGACCCAAAATTTCCAAATGGTTGACCTGGCTGTAACCGTGTGTTAAAATTTAAGGGCTTGGTGACAGGTCAACATCACAGTTCACTTTTTTTCCGCTTTGCCAACAATTTGCTGTAGCCGGGCGAATTTAACCACAATCATTCAACCACCCAAAACAGGAGGCAACATGACTCAAGAAACAGCCGATGGCGTGCCCATCTCTGACGGCTTTGATTTTCCGGTGGGACCGCGGGGCGACAACGTGGACGTTTTCCAGACCCACAAAATTGACACCGTTCTGGCCGACCCCGGCTATTACAAATCGTTTGGGGTATGGCATCCCGGCGAGGATTGGAACGGCCGTGGCGGCGGCGATACCGACCTGGGCGATCCCATCTATGCTATTGCCCACGGCCGGGTGATGGAATTTGGCAACTATCTGCCCAGTTGGGGTAACATCGTTTTACTGGAACATGCCCTGCCGGATGGCACGCGGGTTTGGTCTCAATATGCCCACCTGGAGCGGATCATGGTCAGCCAGGTGGGGCAACAGGTGCAACGAAGCCAGCAGATCGGTACGCTGGGCAAAGGGGCCAAAACGGCCGAGTTTCCCCAGGGCCGCTGGTTGGCCCACCTCCATTTTGAGATACGGCGTAACAAACTGCCCATCGGCAACTGGACGCCGATGGTTAAAGATAAAGGGGCGGTGATGGCTAATTACTTTAGCCCGACCCCCTTCATTAACGCTCGCCGGCCCGAGAACTTTGCCCAAACAGCTCAGGCCATCAGCCGGATTCAGGTTGTGGTCGACTCGCAGCAGACCGACCCGCAAGCCGGCCGCTTCCGCAAGGCACATGTTGATTATTGGTACACGGCCCCGTTCGGTTTCAAGGGCAGCATGTTGTGGACCTATGCTTCTGCCGAAGTCGAGACCAACTGGGCTGAGTGGCGGCCAATCTTGCCCAAAGCCGGCCAATGGCAGGTCTGGGTCTATATTCCCGAAAACTATGCCACCACTACCAACGCCCGCTACCGGATTGTCCACGCCAACGGCCAGGCTGAAGTGGCGGTGAACCAGAGTGAATATTTCAACGATTGGGTCTTATTAGGCACTTATCCCTTCAAGCCGGGCGAAGGTTACGTCCGGCTGAACGATGTGACCGGGGAACATCCTTTTCAGGGCAACATCCCGATGGTGGCGTTTGATGCGGTTTGCTGGACAGAGGTATAGGGTAGGGTCAGGTGACAACCAGGTGACAGTCACTTTTTAAGTGACTGTCACCTGAAAAATGCGCTGTTACGGCAGAATAGCAAAGACGCGGGCGGGGAACCCTGAGCCGTCTTTGGGTTTGGGTCAGGTCAATATACTCTTTTGTCTTGAGGAGGTCATAAATTTCAGTAAGCGTCAGCTTTTTGGCTGCCAGAATTTCCGGGGCCGCCACGTTGACGCCCATCGTTTGGGTATCTTCCAGGCTGGGCAGGCACAATTTCCAGCCCGGCTCGATGACATTTACATTTTATTATCTGACCAACTATTTCAAATGACTTTTGCATAAACTTGGCTAAAATTCCATAAACGCGTATAATGATTTGCTGGTCAGCAAAATTGTGCCGTAGTTCACAATAGTTACTGGCTGGACTGGTTTAATAGTGGGTCGATGATGTCCCGCACCTTCGCGTTTAGCGGAGGTGCTTGTGTGTTGCCAACCGGCCAATCGTAAGCCAGAAAACTGGCTTTGAAAATTTACTAACGTCTCAATCTTCTGGAGGATTAACTAAATGAGTAAAAAATGGGTCTATTTGTTTGATGAAGTTGAAGCCGCCGAAGCGCAAGTCGGCGGTAGTTGGGACAAGGTGCGGGGGTTGTTAGGCGGCAAAGGGGCTAACCTGGCCGATATGACCCGGGCCGGCGTCCCCGTGCCCCCCGGCTTTACCGTGACTACCGAAGCCTGCAACGCCTACCTGGCCGCCGGGGAAAAGTTCCCCGAAGGGATGTGGGAGCAAGAGCTGGAGGCCCTTAAAGCCGTTGAAGCGAAGACCGGTAAGAAGTTTGGCGATCCTTCCAATCCTCTCCTGGTTTCCTGCCGTTCCGGGGCCAAATTCTCGATGCCCGGTATGATGGATACCGTCCTCAACATTGGTATGAACGATAAGGTGGCCGAAGGGATGGTCAAGCTGACCGGCGACGAGCGTTTTGTGTACGACTCCTACCGCCGGCTAGTGCAGATGTTTGGCAGTGTGGTGATGGGTATTGCCGATGAGCCGTTTGAGGAAGTGCTGACCGAGGCCCGCCAGAAAGCTGGCGTCCAGAGCGACTCGGATCTGAACGCGGCCCAGTGGAAGGAAGTAACCGAAGAATTCAAGAAGATCTTCAAGCAAGAAACCGGCCGTGACTTTCCCCAAGACCCGCTGGAGCAGATCAAGCTGGCCACGGAAGCCGTCTTCAAAAGCTGGAACGGCAAGCGGGCCATCGACTACCGCAATGCTTCCAAAATCCCGCACGATCTCGGCACCGGTGTCAACATCCAGACGATGGTCTTTGGCAACATGGGCAACGATTCGGCTACCGGCGTGGCGATGACCCGTGACGGTTCCACCGGCGAGAAGCACATCGAGGGCGATTACCTGATCAACGCCCAGGGCGAGGATGTGGTCGCCGGTATCCGCCTGACCAAGCCGATCGAGCAGCTCAAAGAAGAAATGCCCCAATCCTACGGCGAGTTTGCCGCAATTTGCGAACGGTTGGAAAAACATTACAAAGAGATGCAAGACGTCGAGTTCACCATCGAGCGGGGCAAGCTGTGGATGTTGCAGACCCGCGATGGTAAGCGCACTGCTCAGGCCGCGGTCAAAATTGCCGTCGATATGGCCGAGGAAGGGTTGATCAGTAAAGAACAGGCCGTGCTGCGGGTTACCCCGGATCAGGTTGACTTCTTCCTCCACCCCCAATTCAGCGCCGAAGCCAAAAAAGCGGCGGTGGCTGCCGGCGATAAAATCGCCGTCGGCTTGAACGTTTCGCCGGGCGCGGCGGTGGGCCAGATTGCTTTTGACGCCGATTTGGCCGAGAAGTGGGCCAAAGAAGAGGGCAAGAGCGTGATTATGGTCCGGCCCGAAACCAAGCCGGATGACGTGCATGGCATGTTGGCGGCCAAAGGCATTTTGACCAGCCGCGGCGGCCGCACCAGTCACGCTGCATTGGTGGCGCGCCAGTTTGGCAAACCGGCCGTGGTCGGCGTGGCTGCCCTGGAGATAGACCTGGCCAAGCGCCAGATGAGCGTGGACGGTCGGGTGATCAAAGAGGGCGATTGGGTGTCGATCGATGGCACAAGCGGCGACGTGTTTGTGGGTAAACTGGAAACGCTGGTGCCCGACATCAATGACCCCTACCTGATCAAACTGCTGAGCTGGGCCGACGATGCCCGCCGCCTGCAAGTGTGGGCCAACGCCGACTACCCGGTCGACGCCCAGCGGGCCCGCCGATTTGGCGCCCAGGGCATCGGCCTGTGCCGCACCGAGCACATGTTCTTTGAAACCGAACGTCTGCCCCACGTGCAGAAGCTCATCCTGGCCAAAGACGAGGCCACCCAGGCGGAAGCGCTGGCCGCCTTGCTGCCTTACCAACGGGAAGATTTTGCCGGCCTGTTCAAGGCGATGACCGGCCTGCCCGTTATCATCCGCCTGATCGACCCGCCCTTGCACGAATTCCTGCCGGCCCACGATGGGCTGCTGCGCGAAGTCACCGAACTGAGGATCACCGGCAGAGACCCGCAAGCCCTGGCCGAAAAGGAAGAGATGCTGGCCGCGGTCGAACGGATGCACGAAGCTAACCCGATGTTGGGTCTGCGCGGCGTACGCCTGGGGATTCACCTGCCGGCGCTGACCCGGATGCAGGTGCGGGCCATCTTCGAGGCCGCCTGCCAGGTCAAGAGAGAAGGCTTTGAGCCTCATGCCGAGGTGATGATCCCGCTGACCAGCCACGTCAACGAGTTGAAAACGCAGCAGGCCGCTCTGGAAGAAGAAGCCAAGGCCGTAATGGCCGAACAGGGCCTCAGCGTTGATTACAAATTTGGGACGATGATCGAGATTCCTCGCGCCGCCTTGACCGCCGATCAGATGGCCGAGTATGCCCAATTCTTCTCCTACGGCACCAACGACCTGACCCAGACCACCTTTGGTATCTCTCGCGACGACGCCGAGAAGGGCTTCCTGATCGAATATATGGAGCGCAAGATTTTGCCGGAGAACCCCTTCGCCAGCATCGACGAGGAGGGGGTGGGCAAGCTGATGGACATGGGCGTCAAGCTGGGCCGCCAGACCCGCCCCGACCTGGAAGTGGGCATCTGCGGTGAGCACGGCGGCGACCCCAAGTCGGTTTTCTTCTGCCACAAGATTGGCCTGAACTATGTGAGCTGCTCGCCCTTCCGCGTGCCGATTGCCCGCCTGGCGGCCGGGCAGGTGGCCTTGTTAGAAAAGGGCTTTAAGGCCAAGTAAGACGTACTTCTGGTGTGACCTGCGGTTAAATAACAAAACAGGGACTCGTTTGGACGAGTCCCTGTTTTGTTTTTTGCCTAAAATGCTTGACGCGTCTGGTTAGACGTTGAACTTAGCCCGCCTGCACATCCAAGTCGATCTTTCTGGCCCAACCGCGAATCACCAGCCAGTCGCGATAGTCCCCCAGAGTCGCTTTGATCGACTTGACGATCATCTTTTCGGCGAAGTTGAGTTTATCCAGGTCGAGCTGGCCGTGGAAAAGGATGACATCCTTGGGCTGGATCTTTTCCCGGACCTTGGCCAGATTCTCCGGGAAGCTCCAGCCGTCCAGCAGCTCGTTGGGGTCGCCCGGGCCGGTGGGGCCACTGGAGAACAGCCAGACCGGCCGGCCAGCCAGCAGCTCCTGGTTGGCCCGCAGAAATTTGGCCGCCGGCTTCATCCAGCTACCGGCGTAGACCGCGCTGCCGATAACGAAGCCGTCGTATCCCTCCAGGCTGCCAACCTGATCGACCGGCCTGACCTCGACCTCGTAATTGCGCTTGCGCAGTTCCTTGCCGATGACCTCGGCAATCCCGGCTGTGGAGCCGTATTTGCTGGCATAGGTTATTAAAAGTTTCATCAAAACCCTCCTGCTTGGGCGTTTCAACGAGGTGAAATGGCACGTTCGCTCCAAAGAATCGTCTTTTGAAATGGTACACCAACCCCGCTCCCGGGTCAAACCGCCCTGCCGGTCAAGACCTCAAAGCCGGACACGATATCGAGCAGTTCCTCGGTGATGGAACTCTGGCGCTGATGGTGAAACAGCGCATTTAGTTCGACCAATTTCTCTTCAATATTCTTTTCGGCGGCCTGCATCGCCGCGAGCCGGCTGGCATTCTCGCTGGCCAGCGACTCGGCCAGGGCGCGGTATAGGGAGACAAACAGATATTGGTGGATTAGCGCCGAAAAGAGCCGGTCCCACTCCATGCTAAAGGTCGGCAGAACATGGGAGGGCCAGGGTTTCTTTTCCAGGCCACGTAGTCGCTCCAGGTCAACGGGCAACAGGGGCAACATGTGGGGGCGATAGGGACTGTCTGCGGCCGGGGTGTTGTAAAACAGAAAAACCTGGTCGATGGCTTGCTCTGAACCCCATTCGTTCAGCTTCATCAAGATATCTTGCACCAACGGCGTGATCCCGGCCACGGCGCCGGGCACCGGCCAGACTTCCTCCACCGGCTGGCCGGCTTCCTCCAGGCGAGCCACGACTCGCCCACCCAGGGCCAGGACCAGCCGGTTTTCTGGCGGCGTTTCGAGTTCGGCCATGCCGGCGATGGCATGAGCGGCGATCTGCTCATTGAACTGGCCGCACATCCCCTGGTCGGAGCCAAAGACAATGGCCCCCAGGCGATACCGGCGGATCACTCCGGTTGCCGCCAATTCTCCCGGCCGATTGCGCAGGACAACCTGAAAACCCAGCTCGATGGTCCGGGCATAGGTAGCCAGAGAGGCGACGGCTTTCTCGTACTGCCGGATGCTCACCGCGGCCAGGGCCTTCATGGTTTTGACAATGGATTGCAGATCCTCAACGCTGTCGATCCGGCGTTTGATCCCCTCAAGTGTTTCCATTTTGGTCCAGCTCGAACTGAGAAGCCAGGGCGTTTTTGGCGGCGGTGATCAGGGCATCGCGGTCAGCGTCGCTGAGGCTTTCACCCGCTTCAATTTTTTTGCACACCTGGGGCAGGCGCTTGACCACGCTCCGGCGAATCACTACTTCGGCCTGGCCAATCTGATCCGGCGGCAGCCTATCGAAAACGCCCGAGGTTACGGCCAGCAGGACGATGATCTGCTCGGCCACCGGGATGGGTTGGTATTGCGGCTGTTTGAGCGCCTCGCGGACGCGCCGCCCCCGCTCGATGGTCTGGCGGGTCTCGTCATCTAGCCGCGTGCCGAAACGGGCAAAGGCCTCCAGCTCCTCAAACTGCGAGTAGGCCAGGCGCAGGTCGCCGGCCACGGCTCGATAGGCGGCCAGTTGCGTTTTACCCCCCACCCGCGAAACCGACTCGCCCACATCCACAGCGGGGAGGATGCCTTTTTGAAACAGCTCCGGCGAAAGGTAAATCTGCCCATCGGTGATCGAGATAATATTGGTGGGAATGTAGGCGGAAACATTTTGGGCCTCGGTCTCCACAATGGGCAGGGCGGTCAGGGAGCCGCCGCCGCGTTCTGGGCGCAGGTGGGTGGCCCGCTCCAGCAGCCGCGAATGGATGTAGAAGATATCGCCCGGAAAGGCCTCCCGGCCGGGTGGTCGTCGCAACAGCAGCGATAGCTCCCGGTAGGCGCGGGCATGGCGGGTCAGGTCATCGTAAACAATCAGCACGTCGGCCCCCTGCTCCATAAAGTACTCGGCCATTGTTGTGGCCGCATAGGGGGCGATGAATTGCAGGCCCGGCGGGTCCTCACCGGCAGCCACGACTACGGTGGTGTAGGTCAGGGCGTTGCGCTCACGCAGGTCGGCAATCAACCCGGCCACCGCGGAACTGCGCTGACCAACGGCGCAATAAACGCAAATCACCTCCTGCTCTTTCTGGTTGATGATGGTGTCCAGAGCAATTGCCGTTTTGCCTGTCTGCCGGTCGCCCAGGATGAGTTCGCGCTGGCCTCGGCCAATGGGGATGGTGGCGTCGACCACTTTGAGGCCGGTCTGGAGCGGGACGGTAACGGGGGCGCGGTCCATAATCGGCGGTACGGGGCGCTCAACCGGCCGCCGGAAGGCCGAACGGGGCGGGGCGCGCCGGTCCAAAGGACGCCCTAGCGGGTCCAGCACTCGCCCCAGCAGATGCTCACCGACCGGGACATCCAGGATGCGACCTGTCCGCCGCGCCTCCTGCCCGGCCTGCAACTGTTTACTCTCGCTCAGGAGAATGACGCCAACCTCATCTGGGTCCAGGTTGAAGATCATCCCCACTTCGCCGCGGCGAAACCGGACCAGCTCCTCCAATTGCGCCCCCGGCAGGCCGTCAACCCGGGCAATTCCGTGACCCACGTAGTTGACGAAGCCGGCCTCCTGGACCGCCAGCTCGGCCTGGTGGCTTTCCAGCGCCCGGTTAAAGGCGGTAAAGGCGCCATCCAAAACGTCTACCAGTCTCGTCTCTTTAACTGCCATACGGTTACGCGGCCTTTTCCCCGTCTTCGAGTGAGTTGAACAGCTCCTCTTCCAGCGAGTCCAGATAGTCGGCCAGGCTCCAGGCAATTTTATAGCCGTCGGCGGCCAGTTCAATACCGCAGATCAAATCCGGCGCCGTCTCAAAACGAGCCTCAATATTGTCCTGGGTTTGCTCCTGCACAACGCCTAAGATGGTTTGGCGCAGCTCCGCCGGGATTTCAAAGGCGCTGCGGACAACGATCTCCTGGCCGGCCTGGCGGAGCGCCGCGGCCACTTCGCCATCTTCGTCTGTCTGCTGCAGGCGCTGAATAAAGACGTGGGCCAGATGCGTTTCCAGCTCCGTGCCGGCCAGGTCGGCCAGGGCGCGGCGGGCGGTGGCGTGGACCTGGCTGAGGGTGCGCCGGCGCAGCTCCTGCAGGAAAACATCTTGCTCCTGTTGGAGCGCCTTTTGCCACCTGGCCCGGGCCTCGTCAATCTCTGCGCGAGCCTTTTGCAGCAGCTCCTGGCGCCGGGCTTCGGCTTCTGTCCTGGCCCGGTCAAGCAGCTCGGCCCGCGTCTCTTGCAGTTCCTGGCTCTGTTGGCGATACGATTCGGCCTCCTGGGCGGCTTCCTCCTTCATCCGGCCGGCCTCGGCCAGCCGGGCCGCGATTCTGGCCTCGCGCTCCTCCATAGCCCGGATGATTGGACCGTACAGAAAACGCTTGAGCAGGAGAACCAGGATCAGAAAATTGAGGGCCTGGGCAACGACAGTGAACCAATCAATCAACACGGCTCATCCTCCGGCCTGGGCGATAACATAGTTCCAAAATGGGTTGACAAAAAGTAAGATCATCGAGATCACAAAACAGTAGATGGCCGTTGATTCCACCATAGCCAAACCCACGAACAGGGTCCGGGTGATGGTATTGGCCTCATCCGGTTGTTGGGCAATGGCGCTGAGGGCTTGCGCCAGCGCCCGCGCTTCACCAAACGCCGGTCCAATTGAGCCGATGGCGATGGTTAACCCGGCCATGGCGATCGAGGTCATGCCAATCAGGCTTACACTATCCATATTCCACATCTCCTTTGGCTAGATTTTGTTGCGACTGCCGATCATTATGGGCGCGTGTTGCCGAGGCGATGTAGACCATCGCCAGAATTGCGAAGATATAGGCCTGGATCAACCCGGTTAGCAGCCCCAGGAGTTGCATCACGATGGGGAAGAACAGCGGCACAATGGCTAACAAAATGGCGGCAATCATGGAGCCGCTCATCACGTTGCCAAAGAGACGAACCGCCAGGGCCAGGGTGCGCGAAACCTCCCCAATCAGGTTGAACGGCAGCATCAACGGCGACGGCTGCACATATTGTTTGAGGTAACCACCCAATCCCTGTTGCGAGATGCCGTACAGGGGCACCGCCACAAACACGCAAATAGCCAGGGCGGCGGTGGTAGACAGCGAGCCGGTCGGCGGGTGGTAGCCCGGCACCGGGCTGAGCAGGTTAGCCACGGCAATAAACAGAAACAGCGTGCCCACAAAGGGCAGGTAGCGACCTGTCTCCTGCTGGCTTACCTCGCGGATTTGGTTTTGGATAGCCAGCACTACCACTTCAAGCAGATTTTGGCCGCGCGACAAGCCGGGTTCAGCCGATAGATGGCGGGTTACCAGCCACGAGCCAATAACCAGCAAGGCCATCAGCAGCCAGGTTACCACAATGGTCATATTCAGCACAATCGGTCCCCACTGCCAGAATATGATGTTATCCGGGCTAATCGTCATTGCCTCTTCACCTCATCAAGGTTTTGGTGGCTGCGGTTTCAAACGCTGCACCAGGAAAATACGCATGAGCAAAAAACCGGCCAGGCTGGCCGCCAACCGATCCCACTGACCGTCTATCACAAAATAGAAACCGATTACGGTGATGGCTGTCCGGGCCAAAAAGCTACTCAGGATCAAGAGTTCCGGCCGGCCGCTAGTCGAAAGTCGACGCAGCGTTAGCCACAAGCCGCCAAAGTAGAATAGGCCCAAGCCGGCCCCGGCCAACAGGGCCAACCCCAACCGGAGCACGTCACTCACGGTTCTGCTCCTCTTTTTCCTGTTCGATGATCTCTCGCTCCTGGCTAACCCAGTACCAGGCATTCAGGCAGCCCAGAATGAGGCCGCAGAAGAGCAGCATGAGCGTCCACGAGTAGCGCCCCGGCCAGCGGGTATCGATCCAAATGCCCAGCGCCACCCCGGCCAGGGTGGGTACGGCCACCGACCAACCAACAATGCCAAACATACCCAGGCCAAACCAGATTCTTCGCTCCCGTCTGCGCCTGGCCCGCAGCTTACGCTGCTCTTCGGCCTCCACCCGCCGGCTAAAGCGATGGCGGCTGCCGCGGCGATTTCTTTCCGGGTAGTCATCCATGCTACGGTTTCTCCAGCTCGATGAAGCGACGCACGAAATCAGCTTCGAGTTTGGCCAGGGCAGAGCGCACGGTTCTCTCCCGTTCATCCAAAAGCCGGAACTGCTCTTCAATTGATTGCTTTAACCTGCCCAGATCCGGTCCCTGGATGGCGTTTCTGGTTGAAACCAGCACCTCCTGGCCGCACTTGACCAACACCCCCTCATCAACGGCCAGAAACTCCTCTGGCCCTTCCACGGGTACAAAGGCGAACAGGCTGGGCACAAGCGCGGCCACAAAGTCGATATGGCGCGGCAACAGGCAGAAAAAACCGTTGCCGGCCTCCGCAATCACCTTGACCACTTCTTGGTCAAGCAGCACTTCCGTGGGCAATAATACCTTGAGTCTCATGATTTGGTTGCTTCGTCAACGTGCCCGATCATGTAGAGCGACCGCTCCGGGTGGTCGGCGAACTCGTCGTTGAGGATGCGCTCACAGCCCGCCACTGTGTCGGCCAGGTCAACCATTTTGCCTTCGAGGCCGGTGAAATGTTCGGTGGTGAGGAAAGGCTGGGTTAAAAACCGCTCCAACCGGCGGGCGCGATAGACAACCTGGCGATCCTGCCGGGAGAGTTCTTCCAACCCTAACATGGCAATAATATCTTTGAGTTCCTCATAACTGGCCAGGGTTCTACGTACTTCGCGGGCCACCTGGTAGTGTCGCTCGCCAACGATATGGGGCGCCAACATCTTCGACCCGGATTGCAGCGGGTCGATCGCGGGATAGAACCCCTCGCTGGCTCGCTTGCGCGACAGCACAATCACCGCCGACAGGTGGGCAAAAGTGTGGACTGCGGCCGGATCGGTAAAATCGTCGGCCGGCACATACACGGCCTGCACCGAGGTGATCGCCCCGGTAACGGTGTTGCAGATGCGTTCCTCCAGCTCGGCCAGTTCCGTGGCCAGGGTTGGCTGGTAGCCAACGCGCGAAGGCACCTGCCCCAACAGCCCGGAAACCTCCGCCCCGGCCTGGACGAAGCGGAAGATGTTGTCAACCAACAACAGCACATCCTGGCGGGCCTCATCGCGAAAGTACTCGGCCATGGTCAGGGCGGCGTGCCCAACCCGAAATCTGGCCCCCGGCGGCTCATTCATCTGGCCAAAGATCAAAACCGTGTTGTTCAACACACCGGTCTCTTGCATCTCGCGGTAGATTTCTTCGGCTTCGCGCGAGCGTTCGCCAATACCGCAGAAGATGCTGATCCCCTCGTGCCGGCCAACTACGTTGTGGATCATTTCAGCAATCAGCACGGTTTTACCCACGCCGGCGCCCCCAAACATGCCGGCTTTGCCGCCCCGCTCCAGGGGCGCCAGCAGGTCGATAGCTTTGATGCCGGTCTCAAAAATCTCGGTTCTGGTCACCTGTTGGGACAGGGGCGCCGGCGGTTGGAGCAGCGCTCGCCACTCCCCACCGCTGATCTCTTCCCGGCCGTCAATGGTCTGGCCTAACACATTGAATACCCGGCCGACCAGGCGCTTGCCGACCGGGACGGTGAGTGGGCCGCCGGTATCGACGACCGTATCCCCACGGGCCAGCCCCTGGCTGGGGGTCAGGGCGATGCCGCGCACCGTTTGGGCGTTGAGATGGGTTACGACTTCGATGACCACCCGGCCATCGTTGCCGGCAAGCAGTTGATTGTGAAGCGGGGGCAACTGGTGGGGAAAACGAACGTCGATGACGCTGCTCCAAACTGAAACCACCTCACCGCGGTTGGCTGGTTTGGCGTCTTGCTTTTCGTTCATAGAATTTTCGCAACTATTCACCTGGTGCATTGTAGCACAAACTGTCCCTTGCTGACAAGAACCACAAACATAGCGGGTGCGTCCAGAATTTTAGGTAGATAAGGTGACCGGTACTTTCACCACGGTTTCCGAGCCAAAATTATGGCGTTTTGGCGGCAATTCCAGACCAAGATTCGTTGGAAGTGCCGGTCACCTAAAAAATTGGACAGGCGCAAACATAGCCTGCCCGAGGCGCTCTGTTTGACGGAGTGCAGGGAGAACTGTATTATTTAGCCAGTTGTTCTGAGTGATCAATTTGACCCAACGACCTTTTTTCCCGTACCTGGTGCTGTTGGTCGGCGTGTTGACGGCTGCCACCTCGTCTATTCTGATCCGGCTGGCCCAAAGTGAGGGCGCGCCCTCGCTGATTATTGCCAGTTGGCGGCTCATCCTGGCCACAGTTATTCTAACCCCGCTGGCCTGGCAGCGGCGCGGGCCGGAAATTCGGCAGTTCGCCCGCAGCGATGTCGGCTGGGGCGTGGCGGCCGGCCTGTTTCTGGCGGCCCATATGGCCGCCTGGATTTCATCGCTCGCTTTTACCTCGGTAGCTTCAGCCGCGGCGCTGGTGACGACCAATCCCTTGTGGGTCGCCCTGGCTGTGTTTCTTTTCTTTGGCGAGCGCCCCTCCGCTTATACCCTGATCGGCCTAGCTGCGGCCCTGACCGGCAGCTTGTTGATTGCCGTTAGCGATGGCGGGGTGTTCATTTACCAGCCGGCGGCCAGCCCGGCCTGGCAGTTGAACTGGCAAAATCTCATCGCCCCGGCGGATAAGGCGGATACGGCCCTGTGGGGCGATTTTCTGGCCCTGCTCGGGGCGATAACGGTGACCGGTTATCTCTTGATTGGACGCAACCTGCGCACCCGCTTATCGACTACGGCCTATGTCTGGCTGGCTTACACTGCCGCCGCGGCGGCCTTGTTGGCCGGCGCGCTGGTCGCCGGCGCGCCGCTGTTCGGCTACTCGTGGTTAGCCTATCTGTGGATCCTGTTGCTGGCGCTGGGGCCGCAGTTGTTAGGCCATACCTCTTTCAATTGGGCTTTGGCCCATCTCTCCACCACCTTTGTCTCCATCTCCATTCTGGGCGAGCCAATTGGTTCGGCCATCTTTGCCTATTTTCTCTTTGGTGAAACCTTTGCCCCCCTTCAACTCAGCGGCTTTGTGCTGTTATTAGCCGGCATTGGGTTGGGGGTGTTGGGGGAGCAGAAAAGGTAGGTTCATCCACAGAGTTGGCTCACTATTGAACTTGCCTGAGCACCCACAGAATGCCCACTCTAGATATCTTCATAAGCTGAGTCTTGCACAAATGAAACAAGAATCGTATCTTCTCAAAAAGTAGGGGTAAAACATTTGTGCGTAGCATCTCTAACCCCATATATTGGAGATCGCCCAATGAGCAAGCCTATATATGGTGGTAAGAAGGCCCAAGAACAAACGTTCACCCCGAATTATTGAGAAGATACCAAGAATCTGGCTCACGGATTTTCACGGATAAAAATAGTGAAATCCGTGTCATCCGTGAGCCATTTTTCTTGGCGGTTTGAGGCGCAGCTTCGTTAGTCTTATGGAACAGGTTGTGGTATACTTCAAACATCCCTCCATTCAAGAATAAAATCGCGGCTAATTGACCAACAGATCACAAGCCGGTTACCCTAAATGAGGAAACAAAAATGACTGTAGCCAACAAAGTGACCATCATCAGCGGCGCCAGCGGCGGCCTGGGCGCGGTTGTCAGCCAGAAATTCCACGAAGTCGGAGCCGCCGTCGTTCTGGTGGGAACGCGCCCGGACGCGGTGGAGGCCCTGGCCGGCGAGTTGGGGTCGGAGCGAACTTTACCGCTGGCGGTCGATCTGGTTGACCCGGCCGCGGCTGAACAAGTGGTCGCGGCGACCTTGCAACGATTTGGCCGGGTCGATATTCTGTTGAACCTGGCTGGCGGCTTCACCGGCGGCAAGCTGACCGGCGACAGCGCCCTTGACGATTTGGAGCGGATGCTCGACATCAACGTGCGCACCTGTTACCATCTCTGCCGGGCCGCGGTCAAACCGATGATCGACCAGAATTGGGGCCGCATTGTCAACACCGGTTCGCGCGATGCCCTGCACGGCCGGGCCAATTATAGCGCCTACGCCATGAGCAAAGCCGCCGTCCTACGCCTGACCGAGTCGCTGGCCGCCGAGCTGAAGGATTACGACATCACCGTTAACGCCATTCTGCCCGGGGCCATCGACACCGCGGCCAACCGCCAGAGTATGCCCCAGGCCGATTTCAGCAAATGGGTCAAGCCGGCCACCATCGCCGAGACCCTGCTCTTTCTGGTTCAGCCGGATACGGCCATCAACGGCGCGGCCATTCCGGTGTATGGACGGTCGTAAAACCGATTTTCTAGCAGCAGTTTAAAAAATATCAGGCAAAACCGTAAAACGTGAAACGTAAAGCTGTTCTTAGCAGAGTCATCACGTTTCACGTTTCAGTTTTTCAGCAAATCAAGGAGTGAAAATTCATGGCAGACAATCCCCTGAAACAAATATCCGAACTCGGCCAATCCCTGTGGTATGATAACATCGAGCGGGGTATGCTCGAGACGGGTGAGCTGGCCCGCCTGGTCGCCGAGGATTACATTGTGGGCGTTACCTCCAACCCAACGATCTTTCAAAAGGCTATCACCGGCAGCAAGGCGTATGACGAGCAAATTCAAGAGATTCTGGCCGATGACCCAACCGTCCCGGTCAAAGATCTCTATGAAGCCCTGGCTATTAGAGATATCCAGGCTGCCGCCGAGGTGTTGTATCCAATTTACGAGCGGACCGACGGCCGGGATGGTTACGTGAGCCTGGAAGTTTCTCCCACTCTGGCCCACGACACGGAAGGCACAATTGCCGAGGCCAGGCGACTCTTTGAGACGGTCAGCCGGCCCAACTTGATGATCAAAATCCCGGCCACCGAGGCCGGCCTACCGGCCATCACCGAAGTCATCGGCGCCGGCATCAACGTCAACGTCACCCTTATGTTCTCCTTGCAGAATTATATCGAGGTGGCCAATGCTTACATCGCCGGGCTGGAAAAGCTGGATCAGGCCGGCGGCGACCTGAGCCAGGTGGCGTCCGTGGCCTCTTTCTTTGTCAGCCGGGTCGACACCTTGCTGGACAGGCTTTTGGAAGAGAGCGGCCGGCCTGAAGCCAGGGCATGGCAGGGCAAAATGGCGATTGCCAACGCCAAGGCGGCCTACAAGAAATTTCAAGAAATCTTTGGCCAGGAGCGCTTCCGGCAACTGGCGGCTAAAGGCGCCCGGGTGCAGCGCCCGCTCTGGGCCAGCACCAGCACCAAGAATCCGGCCTACCGGGACGTGCTGTATGCCGAAGAGTTGATCGGACCGGATACGGTCGACACGGCCCCGCCGGCCACCATCGTCGCCCTCAAAGATCACGGCCAGATCCGCCTGAGCCTGACCGAAGGGTTGGACGAGGCTGAAGGGATATTAGCCCGCCTCAAAGAATTCAATCTCAGTTACGACGAAGTGACCGCGCAATTGCAGGAGGAGGGGGTGATTGCCTTTGCCAAATCCTTTACCGATTTGTTGGCTGCCCTGGAAGAGAAGCGGGAGATCATCGTCTCCGGCCAGGTCAGCCCGCTGACTTTGGAACTGGGCGGCTATCAAGAGGCCGTAAATGTGCGGCTCAAAGCCTGGGACGCGGCCAGGCTGGCGGCTCGTATTTGGGATAAAGATGGTACCGTCTGGGTAGCTGACCCGGTTGAAGCAGCCAAAACCCCGGAGTTGACCAATCGGCTGGGTTGGCTGGATATTGGCCAGACGATGCTGGCCGAGGCCGATGATCTGGCCGCCTTTGCCGCCGAAGTCAAAGCCGCCGGCTTTCAGGAGGTGGTGCTGCTGGGTATGGGCGGCAGCAGCCTGGCCCCGGAACTCTATATGACCACTTTTGGCGCAGCAAACGGGTTACCGCTGACCGTGCTCGACAGCACCAACCCCGAGCAGGTGCTGGCCGTGCGGAACAAACTGGCCGACCCGGCCAAAACGCTCTTCATTGTCTCCAGCAAGTCGGGCGGAACGCTGGAAACCCTTTCCTTCTATAAATTTTTCTATGACCTGGTCGCTCAAGCCAAAGCCAACCCCGGCGAAAATTTTGTTGCTATCACCGACCCGGCTACCAGCCTGGAAAAATTGGCTCGCGACCAGAAGTTTCGGCGTATCTTCTCTGGCCCGCCGGAGGTGGGCGGGCGCTACTCGGCTTTGACCTACTTTGGGCTGGCACCGGCGGCGCTGATTGGCGTCGATCTGCCCAAACTGCTGCGCCGGGCCAATGCCATGGCCGACGCCTGCCGCAGCCACGCCATCCATAACCCCGGCCTCCAGTTGGGCGCAGCCATGGGCGAACTGGCCCTGGCCGGCCGGGACAAGATCACCTTCTTTACCTCGCCCAAAATTGCCGCCTTTGGCATGTGGGTGGAGCAGCTCATTGCCGAGAGCCTGGGCAAGCAGGGTCAAGGCATTGTGCCGGTCGTCGACGAAGAGCTGGGCCAACCCGCCTGCTACAACAATGACCGCCTGTTTGTGTACCTGCGTCTGGCCGGCGACGATAATGTCGAGCTGGACGGCCAGGTAGACGTTTTGGAAGCGGCCGGCCATCCGGTCATCTTTATTCACCTGGACGAATTGGAAGATTTGGGCCAGGAGTTCTTCCGCTGGGAGATGGCTACGGCCGCGGCCGGAGCGGTGCTCAAAGTCAATCCCTTTGACCAGCCCAATGTGGAATCCGCCAAGAGCAAAGCCCGTGCCCTGATGGCCGAGTTCGACCGGACCGGCTACCTGCCCGTGGAAGCCCCGACGTTGGATTATAACGATATCGACGTCTATGGCCCGGCTATGGGTGAGACAGCGACCACGGCGCTCAAAGCGTTCCTGACTCAGTACCGGCTGGGAGACTATGTGGCGATTATGGCTTACCTCCCGTATGGCGAGGAAATCGACGCCGCGCTCAACGAGCTGCGACTGGCGCTACGCAACGGGCTGGGCGCGGCCACGACAGTTGGCTATGGTCCGCGCTTCCTCCACTCTACCGGCCAACTTCACAAGGGCGACGGTAATAACGGCCTGTTCATCCAGATTACCCATACGCCCGCCGCCGACGTGGCCATTCCCGGTGAAAAATACAGTTTTGCCGTTTTGGTGGCGGCTCAGGCTCAGGGAGATTACAACGCTCTCCGGGAAAACAAGCGCCGCCTCATCCGTTTCCATATCGAGCAGGGTATAAATCTGGCCGAGGCCATCCGCAAGTTGATTCCGGCTTGAGCCAGGCCATTGAGATTTAGTTGTTTTTTTGCCCCCTTGGTCTATAATAAGATTAAATGTTTCTAATTTCACATAATTCAAATTACAAGGAGGATAAGTTGTGGAAGCATTGCTTGGTTTGATCCCATGTTTTGGTTTTATTGGCATTCTCTTGCTGGTGCTGCTTTTCTCGGCCATCAAGGTGGTGCAAGAGTATGAGCGCGGCGTCATTTTCCGGCTGGGGCGGTTTGTGGGGGCCAAAGGGCCGGGCCTCTTTTTCATCATCCCTTTCATCGACCGGATGATCAAGGTCGATTTGCGCACGGTGACTCTGGACGTACCCAGCCAGGAAGCCATCAGCCGCGATAACGTGACGGTTAAGGTCAATGCAGTGGTCTACTTCCGGGTGATGGATCCCGGCAGAGCCGTGATTCAAGTTGAAGATTACCGCCGGGCTACCTGGCAGATTGCCCAGACCACGCTGCGTAATGTCATTGGCCAGAGCGAGCTGGATGAGTTATTGGCCAATCGCGAAAAGGTCAACGACCAGTTGCAGCAGATTATCGATGAGCAAACCGAACCTTGGGGCGTAAAAGTGTCTATCGTTGAAGTCAAAGATGTGGAACTGCCCCAAACGATGCAGCGGGCGATGGCCAGGCAAGCCGAAGCAGAGCGAGAAAAACGGGCTAAAATCATCCATGCCAGTGGTGAATATGAGGCCTCCAAAACATTGGCTGAGGCAGCTCATGAAATTGGCAAACAACCGGCCACCTTACAATTGCGTTACCTGCAAACCCTAAATGAAATTGCCGCCGAAAAGAACTCAACCATCATCTTCCCCTTACCTGTAGACACCCTCAAGGTGTTCTTCGACATTGCCGCCGGCTATGAGTCTGGCCAGAAAAAGGAATAGAAAACCAGCCATCGAGCCAGTTGACTTGACAGGCTAGCCGGTTTCAAAAGCAACAGGGTACAACAGGACGATTACTCTTGAATAGTGTGGTTATCGTCCTGTTGTCTATTAAATCGATTATGATTATGTCGAATTGAATAATTTTGTGGTATAATAAGGGGGAATTCAATCTCAAGAGTGAGGCAAGCTCATGGCGGGTATCTTTGGCGTTATAAAAGAGCTATATATTCGCTTAATGGTCTGGTTAGGCGCCGCGCCGCCGACCGGTTTTGAGTATCTGGTTCATAAGGAAGCCGGCGGCCCGCAGGAGTACACCGTCAAACCGGGCGACACGCTGTTCTCAATCGCTCGGAAATTTGGGGTCCATTATGACCTCATTGCCAGGGCCAACAACCTGGCCGATCCGAACAGTTTGCAGGCAGGCCAAAAGATCACTGTTCCCCAGGCCGACTGGCAGCCCCCGGCTGAAGCTGTCGCCGAACCGGCGCCTGAGCCAGTCATTGAAGCTGAACCGGCGCCGCCAGCGGTCGAGCGGCCGGTTGAAGAGCCGGCTCTACCCTGGGAAGAAATCGCGCCGGTCGCGGCCGAACCGGCCGGGGAGATAACCACGCCCCCTCCAACCCAGATGGAGCTTGATATTCAACCACCGCCGCCTGTAACGGCCCCGACGCCGGTCATCGCCCGGCCACTCCCGGCGCCAGCGGCTGAAGAAGAGTTGGTCTTTCGTTACACCGTGCAGCGTGGCGATACCATCAGCTCGATTGCCCGGAAATATGGTTTAACGATCAAGGATTTGATCGAAGCCAATGATATCATCAACCCCAATCTCATTTTTCCAGGCCAAAAGTTAATCATCCCCGGTTACCTGGCCGAGGAAGCGCTGGAATTGGCGCCCGAACCAACCCCAGCCCAGAGAATAAGGCCGGCCATCGGCCTTGAGCCTGGCTTTCCGCCGCTTGGCCCGGCCGATGCCATTCGCGGCCTATATGTGAGTTACTTTGCCATTGGCCACCCCGAAACTCGCCAGCGGATTTTGGAACTGCTGGACACCACTGAGTTCAATGCTGTCATCATTGACGCCAAGGGGGATGATGGACTGCTCAGTTACCCCACCCAGATTCCGTTGGCGCACAAGATCGGGGCGGCTCACCCTACGGCCAAAGATTTGGCCACACTGCTGGCTCAACTGAAGAACAGCGGTATCTACACCATTGCTCGATTGGTTACTTTTAAAGACACTCCCCTGGCCAAAAGCTACCCGGAATATGCCGTCAAAACCAGCGCCGGTGAGGTCTGGTTTGATCGAGACCAGCAAAGTTGGGCCGATCCTTTCCTCAGACCGGTGTGGGATTACAACATTCAAATCGCTATCGAGGCGGCTCAGATGGGCTTTGACGAAATCCAATTTGACTACGTGCGCTTTCCAATGCCCAGCCAGGCCGGTGCTCCTCAATTTTCGCAGGAAGTTTCCCGGGAGACGCGGCTCGCGGCCGTAACCGGCTTCTTGAGCGCGGCCCAGGGCCAGCTCAGGCCTTTTGGAGTCAAGCTGGGCGCCGGCATTTTTGGTTATGCCTGCTGGCGCAAAGATGACACCCTCATTGGCCAGGATATTGACCGGATGGGTCCCTACGTCGATGTTCTCAGCCCGATGCTTTATCCCTCTACCTTTGGCAGTGGCATCCCCGGCTATAAGAATCCGGCCGCTCATCCCTATGAAGTCGTCCACGAGAGCGCCCGCCGGGCCGTGACTCGCACCGCCCGTTACAACTGCACCATCCGGCCCTGGCTTCAAGATTTTCCGGATTATCGTTTTGACCAGCGCGTCTACGGTCGAGATGAGATTCAGGCTCAAATCAGGGCCGCTTTTGAGGCCGGCAGCAGCGGCTTTATGATTTGGAATCCCCACACCAAATATACCGACGGCGCCTATGCGCCGGTTGTTCGTTGACCCAAAACCCGTCGAGAGAACAAAAAAGACGAGAACTTTGATTCTCGTCTTTTTATTTCTTAAGCTGAACTTGTTACAAAGCAGCTTTAGCAACCTGGGCCAGCTGGTTGAAGCCGGCGGTATCATGTATCGCAATGTCGGCCAAAACCCGGCGGTCCAGATCGACCCCCGCTTGTTTCAAACCGTGCATAAACTGGCTGTAGCTCAACTCATTTTGACGAGCTGCCGCATTGATCCGAACAATCCACAACCGCCGAAAATCTCGTTTGCGGTTGCGACGATCGCGATAGGCATATTCCAGCGACTGCATCATCGCCTCATTGGCTCGTTTAAACAGGCGATGCTTACTACCACGCTGGCCTTTGGTTAGGGACAGTACCTTCTTATGTCTTCGTTGTGTTTGGGGACCACCTTTTACTCTCACGATAACCTCGCTAATTCCCTTTTTTGGCGTATGGGATCAGTTTTTGAACACGTTTCCTGGAGCCGGAGTTTTCCACCTCGATCATCGTGTCAAAAAGATACTTGACCCGCTTGTTTTTTTTACGGCGCAAGTGGCTCTTACCGATTTTGGTACGCATCAACTTGCCGGAGCCGGTATATTTGAATCTTTTCGCAGTTGACTTGTGCGTTTTTAGTTTAGGCATATCAAAAAATTCCTTCCAACCAGTTTCAATATCTCATCAACAGAACAAAGCTGGCGCCCCTAAAAGATTAATTTGGAGCCAGGATCATCAGCATCGTCATCCCTTCGCGTGAAGGTCGTTTTTCCACAATGGCCACATCACTTAACTCTTCAGCCACGCGATTCATCAACTCGGTGGCTACTTCGGGATGGGTAACCTCTCGGCCACGGAAGCGCAGCCGGATCTTAACTTTAGCCCCCCGCTCCAAAAATTTGCGGGCATCCCGCAATCGATAGTTCATATCGTGGTCACTAATTTTTGGACGCAGCCGAATCTCTTTGATTTCTACTTTTGTCTGCGACTTTCGGGCCTCACGCTCCCGTTTCTGAGCTTCGTACAGAAACTTGCCGTAGTCCATCAAACGGCAAACTGGAGGTTTGGCGGCTGGAGCAACTTCAACCAAATCCGTATCGCGCTCCTGGGCAATGGCGAGCGCCTGGTCGGTACTCATTACTCCTAACTGCTTCCCATCGACATCAATGAGACGAACTTCGGGGGCAGTGATCTCTTCGTTAATCCGACGGAAATCTTTTGTACTTATGACCGACTCTCCCTCTTCTCCAAAAAATTGTAACAACCTTATACAGCTTGTGGCATTAGAAAAGGGACATCCTCGCAGACGCCCCTCGAAAGCGTAAAAATTTACCGAACAGGTAATTTCCCCACATAGGGGACACTAAAATTTACCATGTTAGCCAAGTTTCGTCAAGTTGAACGGCTGATTTGATCTGTATAACCCAATACATCCCTGAGATGGTCATATTCGGTGCGGATGATGCGCCGGGTGCCGGTTTCGCCCCGGATGACGATAGAGTGAGTTTTTGCTTCCTCGCCCCGGTAATCCACCCCATCCAGGACCGGGCCAGGGGTGATGCCCGTAGCCGCAAAAACGATATCCTGGCTAGAAACTAACTCATGGCAGGTTAGAATACGCCGGGTACTCAACCCTGCCGCAATAATCGCCTCTTTTTCCTCTTGACACTGAGGCGCCAACCGCCCCAGCATAGCCCCCCCTAAAGCTCTAACCGCACAGGCCGCTGTAACTCCCTCCGGCACGCCGCCCACCCCCATCAAAATGTCTACGCTGGTAGTCGGCATGGCCACCGTCAGCGCGCCGGCGGTGTCGCCATGCTCGCGCAGCAACACTCGCGCCCCGGCCAAACGAATTTCTTCAATCAAATGGTGATGCCGCGGTCGATCTAAGACAATCACTTGCAGGTCGCGCACGGATTTACCCTTGGCCCGGGCAATGAGGGCTAGCGTCCAGGCTACGGGCGCGTCCATACATTCCGGCACCAGGGCTGCCGCGGCCTCGCGATCGACCACAATCTTATCCATATACACGGCCGATTGGGGAGACCACATTGAGCCACGCGGGGCAACGCTCACCACGGAGATAGCCCGCAAATGTCCCTTGACCACCAACTCGGTGCCATCGATAGGGTCAACGACCACGTCTACAGCCAGGCCATTCCCGGTACCCACCTTGCGCCCGGTATCGAGCGGTGAGTGCCCTAGCCGGCCCTCTTCGCCAATCACAATGCAGCCATCCATTTCAACCGCATTCAGGGCTTTGGCCATCGCTTCGGTGGCGGCTCGATGCGCTCCCTCTCGATCGCCTAAACCCAACCAGCGACCCGCGGTAAGCGCCGTGGCCTCGGTTACCCGGACCAGGTCAAGGCCAATATTTCGGGATGATAATTCGCTTGGCATCTCTTTGTCCTTCTACTTATGATTCAGAGAGTCTGTCTATTAATCAAGCGCTTCCAGCAGTCCGGCCGCCTCCCAGGCCAGGATACCGCCCTGCAAAATGCGGACATTTTGATATCCTTTTTGCTTCAAGACATATGCGGCGCGCAGACTGCGTCGGCCGCTGCGGCAGACCAGGATGATTTCATTATTGTCAGGCAGGTCCCAGGTATCTAATAACAGTTGGGATAAGGGGATTAGTTTTGATTGGGGCACGTGGCCCTGTTCAAATTCACGGGGTTCACGCACATCGACCACCTGGAGCGGCGGACCACCGTTGCGCAGTTGCTGCCATAGGGCCTGGGGGGTAATGGTAGGGACATATTCAGCCGGGATATCGGTAAACAGCGGGATATCCAGGGGATAGGCACGTTTGGGCAAATTCTGGCACTCTTGAAACGCCCGCACCTGACATTCGTAAATACAAATGGCCGGGTCTAGAACCTTATGAAACAGGTGTCCAATGGCCTGGTCTTCGGATAGAAAATGGTCAGCCCCCAACTGGTTAAAAAAGCCGGTTGAACGCATAAAGGCCAGCACCGGCGGCTGAACTTTCATCAGGTACAGGTCGCCGCCCCGTTCTTGACAACTTCGTCGAACCGCTTCCAACATATGAATGCCGCTGAAGTCACAGTGATTAACACCCTGCAACCGCAGCAGTAAGAAACGTTGGCTGGAATTACTGACCAGTTGTTGATTGATAGCGTCCTCAACGTGATTGACTGCGCCAAAATATAAGTCGCCTGAAATCTTGATGATGCCCAACTGGGGACACGGGCTTTGCTCAGGTTGCTGGCGGGCAAAATGTTTAAAAGAGGCGTCGGGCAATACTGGAAAGACATGCGGCACACTGGTTTTCATGATGTAGTGGGCAAAAGAGAGCAAAATCCCCAACAAGACCGCAAATTCGATATCCAGGAACAACGTGCCCAGGAAGGTGACCAGCATGATGAGGGCATCGCCGCGGGTGCCTTGCCAGATGCGAGCCATCTCAGCCCGATCAACCATGCCGTAAGCGGTCACAATCAACACCCCGGCCAGGGCCGCCCGGGGCAGGTAAGCCGCCAACGGTCCCAGGAAAAATAAAGCCGCCAATACAAAAATGCTGGAAAAGATGGCGCTGAACCGGCTGCGCGCTCCGGCTTTGAAGTTGACTGCGGAAGAGGCAAATGACCCGGCGGCAGGATAGCCGGATAAGAATCCGACGGCGCAATTGGCTAGTCCCTGGCCCACAAATTCCTGGTTGCTGTCCAGCCGCTGGCCGGTTTGGGTGGAGATGGAGCGCCCAATTGCTATAGTTTGAACCAGGCCAATGGCCCCCACGGCCAGGGCGCCGGTTGACAGACGGGAAATGAAATTAAGATCGAACAGGGGAAGGTCGACCAGGGGCGGTAAGCCGCTGGGCAACTGACCTATAACCGCCACCTTCAGGCCGACCAGGCCAAAGAGAAAGACTGCGACCGAGGTGACCACCATGCTAATGAAGGCGCCCGGCAATTTGGGATTGAGCTGCCGCAGTAACACAATCAGGCTCATAGCGCCGATGCCCAGAACTGCCGTAGGCCAGCTAATTTCCGGCAGGTGGAAGATGACCTCGCGGATAGTCTCCAGCACACCGTGGCTTGAAAATTGGAGTCCCAACAAATGACGCAATTGGTTAACAGCAATCAGCACACCCGCGCCAGCTGTAAAACCCACAATAACCGAGTGGGAGACGAAATTAACCAACACCCCTAACCGGGCCAGGCCCATGCCCAATTGAAATATACCCGCCATCACTGCGATCACGCCGGCAGCGACAATAAATTCGGAAGTGCCTGGTTCGGCTAAAGTTAGCAACACCGACAGCACTAACAACGAGATAGCATTGCTCGGACCGGTATAGACCTGGTTAGAAGAACCCCATAGGCCGGCAACAGCAGCCCCCACAATGGCCGTGTAAAGACCCATTTGGGGGGGCAGTTCTGCTACCAGAGCAAAGGCAATGGCCTGCGGCAACAAAATTATGGCCAGGGTTAGTCCGGCCATCAGATCAGGTTGCAGATTGCTGCGATCATACGTTTTAAAGAGCCGAGCCGGTTGTAGAAAATAGGTGGGGGTATGTTTAAGGTTAAAAACCAGGGGGGCAAAACTATTGATCCGCTTTAGCGAAGTTATCATCCCTCATAACACCGATACTTTTGGTTTATTTTACCACCTTTAGCCCTCGTGTTCAACCGGAAATGATTGTCGGATCTGTCCAAATTTTTGGGCGACCGGCACTTACAACTAATTTTGGCTTGGAATTGCCGCCCAGGTATCTGAAATTCAGCTCCGAAATAGGGGTGTCAGTGCCGGTCACCGGGGTAAAAGGTTGATCGACAGGGGTTGGGTTTCGACCAGAATCAACGGTAAACCACCCCGGGCGGCGGCTTTGACCTGGCTCAAGTACAGGTACGTCTCAGTTGTTTCAGAGATTGCGGTAAAAGTCACGGTGGTCAGGGTAATATCACCGGTCAAATTGGAGACTCGGCCCTGGCGACTGGCCGCAATTGTGACCAGCCCACCGGACTGGTCGATGGACTCAACCGCGGCCAGACTCAAATCAGGGTGCAGGCGAATATCCTGAACCTGCAACCGCGCCGGGTCGAAGTGAAGCTGGAACTGCACCCCAAACAGGCCCGGCTCGGTAAGCTGATGGGCCGCTACAGCAACTTCAAAAGTTTGGCCGACCTGGACCGTCGCCGCACTGTGCAGGCTAATACTATTCGGCTGGGGCGCCTCGATGGTGAAAAGGCCATCAGACTCATCGACGCCGGTGTGGAAACCATCGCTGGCCATTACCCGCAGCAGGGCCGTGCGGCTGGCCGCAATCTGGTGGGTGTAGAAGGTGTAGTTTGTTTCTTGTAAACGAGTGGCCAGCGGCAGCCAGCTCCGGCCGCCGTCGGCGCTATAAAGCACGTCATACAGCAGCGGGTCGCCATCCGCATCAAAGGCTTGCCAGGTGATGGTTTGTCGATCATGCAGCACCTCGCCGCCATCGGGGAAGGTGACAGTTACGACCGGCGGCGTATGGCTGGGGCGGGTCACCACCAGGGCGACATCATTTTTAGTGATCGTAACCTGACCGATTTCCCGTTCAGCCGGCGCCGGCAGGGTGACGAAGAACGGCGCAGCCTCAACCGGTTGGCCGGTTTCGACATCGGCAAAACCGACGTCAAAGCATTGTTGAGCCAGGGTGGCGCCGTCAGCGGCCTGAACCTCGAGACAATAATCGTCTCCGACCGGCGGGGTAAAGCCTGGCGGGCTGAAGCTGCTGGCGGCGTTGGCAAAACTATTGCCCTCCAACTGAATTATTTCGGGCTGGGCGACCGTGCCGTCCCGATAAACCACGCCGCTCACCAATAGCGTCCCGTTGGGGCTGGCTTCGGCCTGCGGCTGGAAGTTGGCCAGCGGCAGTGTCGCGGTCGCATCTGGCTGCAGAAAGGGGCTGTCGAAGAGTTTGCGGTAGGTAAAGGGCGAAATCCAGGGCTGGTAACAGTAGGCCATCATGTCGTAATAGGCGGGCGGATAGATGATCGGTGGATTGCTGTAGAGGTCGATCCCGAACTCCTGGATATTGGGGGTCTCGGCGTAAGGCCAGTCAGGGTCAACCTGGATGTCGACTCCTTCGGCCTTGAAACAGAGGGAGTCCTCACGCTGGGTAGGCGACCAGGCATGCTGCGCCCCCAGGTTGTGAGCGATCTCGTGAACCAAAATCCGGGGGCCGCCGATATCCGGCTCGGGTCGTAAGCCGCCAAAAGCCACCCGGCTGGAGTGAGGACCGGCGCAATTGGGGCACCAGAACGGGTCCGACACGCCACCGTTGAAAAAATCCTGGGGTAGCCAGCCAAAAAGTTGGTCCGGCCATTCAAGAGCCGGCTGGTACTGGGCATACAGCCAATAGGTAAACAGTAGCTTATTCAGGATTTCGCCTTTGCCCAGCTCTTGCTGCCATGCCAGCGTGGGGATCGGCAAACGATAATACTCGATGCCGGGTACAGGATACATGCGCAGTAGCCAGTAATCAATCTCGCTCGGTTCCGGCGGGGTGATCCCCTGGTATTGGATGGGCAGGTAAGCAATCCGCAGCGGCTTGCGCACGGCAAACTCTTTGGTGAGAGTCAGGCCGTCCGGAGCCGGCTGGGCCAGGTTGGGCGGCACAGTCTCGAGCACAAAGGTAATCTGGCCCACCATCCAGTCGGGCGGGGGAAAAAACTCAAAATTGACCGAGTGGGCCAGAGCAGCGCGCAGCTCCGGCAGAGGTCGATTATTGAGTTGTTGCAGCGTCTGGGCCGATAGCTGGCGGGTCAGGCTGGCCTGTTCCTGGCCATCTCTCAGCAGGCGGAGACGGATGGTCAAATCCGTAGTGGGGCAGTTGCCCTGGCAGGCGGGGTAGGCCCGCACCAGGGTATGCCGCCGGGCAACCAGCGGCACCGAGTTGTTGCAAAAAAGATAATTGGCGTAGGCCGGGTCGGGTACACAGTTGGGATTTTCCGGTTCATTGAAAACTTGGATGCCCTGGGTGATTTCCATGCCCCGCCAGCGCAGGTTAAGCGGCTGGGGCAGTGTTGGTGGCTGGGCAGTTGGCTGCGTCGGGGCGGGCGGGGTAGAGGTAGACGGTTGCGCGGTTGGCCGCCACATCGGTGTGGGAATTGGAGATGAGCGCTGGTCATCCGGGAAAAGACGAGGGGGCAAAACCGGTTGAGCCGGGGTGGCGGCCGGTACGTGCAGCGCCTCGACTTGAGCCTGGGCCGCTATCTGTGACCCCGTTGGACTGGACAAAATCAACGCCGCAACGATCACGCCAAGTTGCAGCAAGATGACTCCGCCCAGCAGGAGGTAAATAAAGAGAGAACCGGCCCGGCCGGACGAGCGGGCGGCCGGGCGAGGGCTGGTCCGGTCATAGTCAGGCGACGAAATCGAACATAGTTTTAGATAAGTTTGCTCGTCGAACTCAAAAGGTAGTCGTTTATCCATCGCCAAGCAACCGCTGATCGAAATTTAGGTTTGAGTACAACTAACCCACCAACCAACTAACCAGTCAACCGTCATCCCTTTGTTAAAGAACAGCCCACAACGTACGCTCACACTATAACACTCTTAACTTAAGGATTCAATGGGATATTGGGGGTAGGACTTCACTCCCACATCATAGTTATGTTTTCTTTGAAAAACGGGGCGGCTGATTTATAATTCAGAACGCACTTTTACTCTATTTAGAGGTCAGAATGAACGCCAAGTTGTTGAGGAGTGGCTGGATTATCTTGTTTTGGTTGATACCGTTTTTGCTGCTGCCTTACCCAACGCTAAAGGCTCAGAGTTCACTCAAGTTAAGCAATTTACTGGTTGAAGTGTGGCCGGAATACGATCGGCCTGAAGTCCTGGTTATCTACCGGGGTGAACTCGATCCAACTAGCCCATTACCGGCCACGGTGACCTTTCGCCTGCCCGGTTATATCGAAAATATGCACGCCGTGGCTGCGGAACAAAACGGCCGGTTGGTTGATGTCAGCCCCAACGCCATCGAATTGCGCCATGAAGGCGAGGAACTGCTGCTCACCTTTACCACACCATCACCCCGCGTTCAGTTTGAATATTACGACCCGCTCATCCTGACCAAACAAGAGCAAACTCGCCGGCTCGACTTTGAGTTTGTTGCCCCTTACGAGATTGAGTCGACCACTTTTGAGGTGCAGGAACCGGTTGGGACGCAAAACTTCGCCTTAACCCCACCAGCCGACAACAGTTTTGTCGGCGCGGATGGGCTAAGATACAACACCATCGCCGTAGCCGGGCTAAAGCCAGGAGATACCTTTGCCTTGACCACGACCTACATGCGCGACAGCAACCAGTTGTCCGTTGACAGGCCGGAAACTGAGGCTGGCTTAACCGGACCGGCGGCCAGCCGGCCGGTTGAGCTTGACAGCAAGCCGGAAACGCTGCTGGGAGATCAGAGTTTTCTGCTGGGTTATATTTTGATCGGGGCAGGGGTGATCTTATTGGGGGGAACCGGGGTTTACTGGTGGTGGTCAACCCGCCGCAGCGAAGAATTGGGCCGGCGTCGCCCCCCGCGGCGCAGCCATCGCCCATCGGTTCGCCCAAAACCGGTCAGCCCTGGCCAAAAACAGCCGGAGCAGAGCTCAACGCTTGTTTCCGAACAGGTGGCGAGCTACTGTTATCGCTGCGGTACCCCGTTGCGACCGGATGCCAACTTTTGCCACGTTTGCGGCGCTGAACGCCGCAATGGCTAGGGGGATTCACCATGTCACCAGGGACTAAATCAGCCCTAATTGGACTCACTTTGATTCTGCTGCTGGGGGGAGCCGGCCCAACTCACGGCCAAACGGCTCCAACCACCGCCGAACGGATCGCTTTTGCCGCCTACCGCAACGGCCAATGGGATCTCTACAGCCTGGCGCCTGATGGCACCGACCTGCGCCAGATCACCAATGACGTTTTTGAGGTGACCGATCCGGCCTATTCGCCGGATGGTAGCAAAATTGCTTTTGCCTCCCGCCGGAATCAAAATTGGGATATCTATGTGCTCGATCTGCTGAGCGGCGAGGAGAATCGGCTGACCGACTCGCCTCATTACGATGGCGCCCCCACCTGGAGCCCGGATGGCCAGAGCCTGGCTTACGAATCTTACCACAACGATAATTTGGATCTCTGGCGGATTGACGCTGCCGGCGCCGCCGCGCCGGTTAACCTGACGGCCGACTCTGCGGCGGGTGATTTTGCGCCGGCCTGGAGTCCTGACGGCCGCTTCATTGCCTTTACCAGCTGGCGCGCCACAGAGATCGACCCGACTAAGGGGACTATCAACAACAAAGATTTGTACTTGTTAGAAGTCGAGACCGGCCAGATTACCCGCCTGACCGATTCACCGGCAGCCGAGGAGTGGCCGGCCTGGAGTCCCGATGGCCGGCAACTAGCCTTTGTGGGCAACGACCTGGGCGACCGGGAGGTATTCACGCTCGATCCGGCCGAGTCGCCGGCCGCCGGAGGTATCGTCGAACCGGTGACCTGGTTGGGGCGAACAGACGGGCCGGCCTGGAGCCCGGACGGCCAGGCCATCGCCGCTATTTTTCATCGCTGGGACGGTGAAGTTATTACCATCCAGCCCCCCAACTCGGCTCACCAACTGCCCCGGCAGATCAACGGCGTTACAGCCGTACAGGGTCGCTTGAGCTGGCATCCGGCCGCGGTTAAATATGGGCAACTGTTGTCCACGCTGGCAGATACCGGCGTTTCAGCGCGTTACCAGGAGCAGGTCACCGTTGATGATAAAACCGGGGCGTATCGCCTGGTGCGGTTGAATGATGTAAAAACCGGCACCCCCTGGCTGGCCGATACGGTCGATGACTCGTTTCAGGGCTGGCGCTTTGAGTTGCGTAATGAAGTTGGCTACGATTTTTTGGGTGAATTGTCCGACGCGTTCCGTGATGCGGCCAGTTATACCGAGAATTCTCATTATGCCAGTTGGCACAAGAGCGGCCGGGCCATAGATACGCTATTCGATTACACCCTGAATGGCCAACTGGCCCACGAAATTGTGCGGGAAGATTTCAGCGGGGAAACATTTTGGCGAGTGCTGCTGCGCTGTGTTGATCAAAGCGGACGCTGCGGCCGGCCCGTTACTGACAATCCCTGGAACTACAGCGCCCGGGTACGCACCTACGTAGCCCCGGAACAGGGCGGAATTGAAAAAGCGATTCCAAGCGGTTATTACGTGGATATGACCGCCCTGGCCCGCGCCTACGGTTGGCTGCGCATCTCCGCTTATGACGATGATGACTATAGCTGGACCTGGCACTTTCTGGCCTTTGAATATTGGCATTACCAGAAGCGTCTTGAAGAAGACGCGATTACTGGAAGTGGGGGCGGCGTGGCCAACTGGTACCAGGCTATGGGCCATATTTACCCTCAAACTACGCTGGACCGCTACTTCACCTGGTCAAAAATGCGCGCCCTGGGTGAAGACCCCCATTTAATCGCCCTGAAGGGCGTACCCCTGCCCCTGGAGTTAAAACCCTGGTGGCGTTTAGTTGAGCAATCCCGGTAACCGTGGCCGGTCGATCAGTCCCTGTCAGCGATGGCCTGGCGCACCCGGCCGGTCAATTCTCCCGGTGAAAAAGGTTTTTGGATGAACATATCGTCGGAGTTCAGCACCCCGCGCTGTGTGAGCGAGTAGTGAGTATAACCTGAGGTGAATAAGATCTTTAAGCCGGGGCACATCGTTTTCAACTGTTCAGCTAAAGTTTTGCCGTGCATTTGTGGCATGACCACATCGGTCAGCAAAAGATCAATTCTTTGACCATATCCCTTCACTAACTGCACGGCTTCCGGCCCATCCACCACCTCTAAAACGTTATACCCCTGTTGGCGCAGCACCCGGGCTGCCAACTCACGGATGATTGTTTCGTCTTCTACCAGCAGGATGGTCTCCATACCTTGTTGCGGCAGAGTCGCCATCATATTAAATACAAATGAATCAGAGGTTGCTTGGGTTACCCGGGGTAAATAAATCTTAAAAGTTGTCCCCTGGCCCGGTTCACTGTTCACCCAAATGTGGCCATTACTCTGTTTGACAATCCCAAAAACTGCGGCCAGACCCAAACCGCTGCCCTTGCCGACCTCCTTGGTGGTAAAAAAGGGTTCAAAGATATGCCTTTGGATTTCCTCACTCATCCCAATGCCGGTATCTTTAACCCAGAGCAGCACATACTCACCTGGCTGGACATCCAGGTGGTCGGCAACATAATCGGGGCCGGCGCCGATGAGGACGTTGGCAGTTTGAATGGTCAGGCGCCCCCCCTCAGGCATGGCATCGCTGGCATTGACCGCCAAATTGACAATAACCTGTTCCAACTGGGCAGGGTCCGCTTTGACCGGCCATACATCGGGCGTAAGAATCATTTCCAATTCAATATGCTCGCCAATGATCCGCTGCAACATCTTGTCCATATTGGTGATAACCGTGTTCAAATTCAACACTTGCGGTTTGACCACCTGTTTACGGCTGAAGGCCAGGAGTTGGCGCACCAGCTCGGCGGCGCGCTGGCCGGAGTGCAGGATTTTATCAACCAACTCTTGCAGGGGATCGGTCGAGGCCAATTCATTTTGGATCAAGGTGGCAAAGCCATTGATGGCGGTGAGCAAATTGTTGAAGTCATGGGCAATTCCGGCGGCCAGGCGCCCCACGGCTTCCATTTTTTGATTCTGACGATACTGTTCTTCCAGTTGCAGTTCTCGGGTTACGTCTCGCTGAACGCTCACATAGTTAACAATATCGCCGTGCTTGTTGCGAACCGGCGTGATGATGGCATCTTCGATGTAAAGGCGCCCGTCTTTGCGTTTATTGACAAAACGCCCCTGCCAGACCTGACCGGCGGCAATAGCCGACCACAATTTTTGGTAAAACTGGTTATCCTGCCTACCGCTGTTGACAATTTTGGGAGTCCGGCCAATTACCTCACTGCGACGGTAGCCGCTAACTTTTTCAAAGGCGGGGTTGACATAGAGAATGGTGCTATCGGTAGCGGTGATGATGACGCTTTCGGCCGTTTGCTCAATGGCGGCGCTCAACTGGCGCCGTTCTTCATCAAGCTGGGTTCGGGCCAGAGCGCCGGCGATTTGATCGGCTACGCTCCAGGCCAGGCCGATCTCCTCGGATGAGAAAGTCCGAGCTTCGTGCCTCCCTAATTCCAAACTGCCGATTACCTGATTCTGGCTGATGAGGGGGAGAATGAGTACCGAGATGATTCCTCGTTCATCCAGTTCCTGGCGCCGTGGGTGCAAACGTGGGTCGGTTTGGGCATTGTCTACCACCAAGGGGGCCTTATAGGTCAGCAGGTATTGAAACAACGGGTCATCCGCAACAGCTAAAGCGACTCCTAAATGTGAGGGTTGCTCTTCGGCTAGAAATTCAGCCGCCACGCTTGAGGCCGTTTTTGCCTGGTTGAGCATAGCTGCTGTTACCACAGGCAGGTCAAAGGCTTGGGCCAGTTCTCGACAGGCCGTTTCCAGCACTTCCTCCGGCTCTGAACTGGTCGCGGAGGCGGCAATAATCCGGTTGAGCAAGCTCAGTTCACGATTACGGCGCTGAATTTCCGCCTCAGCCTGCTTGCGTTCTCGCCTGACCTCAACCTCCCGTAGTTCCCGTTCAATGGCCGGAACCAGCCGGGCCAGGTCATCTTTCATCACATAATCGTGGGCGCCGGCTTTCATAGCCTGCACCGCCACTTCTTCACCGATGACGCCCGAAACAATGATAAAGGGTAGGTCAATTCCCCTGGCTTGCATTAACTCCAGAGCGGCCAAACCGCTAAATTGCGGCAAATTATAGTCGGAGATAATAACATCCCACCTCTGACGGTCGAGCGCGGCGCTCATTTGAATCGCCGTCTCAACCCGTTCCAGGGTTAAGTCGTACCCACCGCGCTGCAATTGGCGTTTGAGTAACAGAATATCATCTTCGGAATCTTCAACAACCAATACACGTAGGGAAATACTCATCTTGCGTTGCCTCCGGCTGGCGGAGTTTGGTTCAAGATTAGCCAATACTGACCTAATTGCCGGACAACGTCTACAAACTGAACAAAATCAACCGGCTTGCGAATATAGCTATTGGCCCCTAAATTATAGCTTTCGATAATATCACGTTCTTCATTGGATGAAGTGAGGACAACGACCGGCAACCGTTTGGTTCGGTCATTTGCGCGGAGGCGTCGCAGGACCTCCAGGCCATCCACTTTGGGCAACTTTAGATCCAGTAAGATCAGCTGGGGCGTTTGGGTAGGGTCCCGGTCGCCATAAGCGCCGGTAGCAAAGAGATACGCCAGGGCCTCAGCGCCGTCTCGGACAATAATCACCTGGTCAATGATATCGCTCTTCTTGAATGCCCGCAAGGTCAGAGCCTCGTCATCAGGGTTATCCTCAACCAATAAAATGATCTTATGACTCATCCAGACGTCTCCTTCACTTCTTCGGCTGCCGCCAATTCAGTAAACCGTTGGCGCCTCGTTCTTAATTCCTTGATGAGTTGGGTTTTGGTTGTAGCCGCGTCTCTCATCCTGCCTCTCTTGTTATGAATTCCCTAGCTCAAAACAGAAATTAAGAAGACTGCCGCCGCCGGTATGGCAAATGTTTGAAAGACGATAGCCTGGAATGAGCGCATCCTTTTCACAAAACCTTTTCACGATCGGCCAAAGGCGAGTAAAATGCCATGTTTTCCCCTTTCATAGAATAGGACAGAATAGTTAGAAAGTATAGGGCCATCTGTCCCTGATTATGCTGCCCACTAGTACTTTTCTAGCAGATTGTACCGGTTTTGTTGAATGTCGGAGGAGTTTTTAGCAAGATTTCCCGCTCAATCAGATCGACTAACCCAACCACGTCGTCAAGGGCGAACAGTGGCCTGGTCGTGTCAACCGGATAATCAGCCGCCACAGCCAGCAGGTAGTCGGGGTCGCCGATGAGGGGGTGGTTTCGTTCGGCTCGCGAAACTTCAATGGCCGGCAATTTGGCCTGGCTGAACCCTTCGGCCAGCACCAGGTCGATGCCCGTCATCCGGGCGGCCACTTCCTGGGGTGAAGGTGGTTCGGGCGAATACTCATACGTCACGGTTGTAAGCGGCGAAATCAGCACCACTCGCTCAGCGCCGGCCTGGGCGTGACGGTAACTATCCTTGCCCGGCGTGTCAAAGCTCCAACGGTCGGTGTGGACGTGATGTTTGATCGTCGCCACCCGGTACCCCCGCCGGCGCAGCTCCCTGATCAACTGCTCCAGCAAGGTGGTTTTGCCCGAGTTAGATTTACCGATAATCGACACAATAGGAGGAGACATTCAAGAGTTTTCCCCACGGTGTGAATCTGCTGTATCATACCAAGCCAAACAAATGTGGCTGCGTTCCGGATATTCCAAAAATATACTCGGCCTGAACAAAATCAACAATTTTGGCGGGTTGGCTTATAATGAGCCAGGAGAAAAGATATAGAGTTGAGGCAGGTTTTGAACATTGCCCACCGCGGGGCTAGCAGTCTGGCCCCGGAGAACACTTTGGCTGCGGCCCAACTGGCCCTGACCAGCGGAGCCGACATGTGGGAGGTTGATGTGGGGCTGACCGCCGATGACCAGCTCATCCTGCTGCACGACGACACCCTGGCCCGCACCTCAAACGTGGTGGAACTGTTTCCGCAGCGCCAGCCCTGGCTGCTGCATCAATTTAGCCTGGCCGAAATTCGACAGTTAGATTTTGGCTCCTGGTATACTGAAACAGACCCATTCGGCCAGATTGCGGCCGGTCAGGTAGCGGCGGCTGACCTGGCTGCCTACGCCGGTGAGAGGGCGCCCACCTTGGCCGAGGCGCTGGTCTTCACTCGAGCCAATGATTGGCGAATCAACGTGGAGATCAAGGATTTGAGCGGTACAGCAGGCGACGCTCACGTCGTCGAGAGAGTGGTCCAACTGCTTAAGCAGATAGAGATGATCGACCGGACCCTGGTTTCCTCGTTCAACCATCAATACTTGGCGCGAATCAAGGTAATAAATCCCCACCTGGCCACGGCGGTGCTGGTGGAGGAGGCTGTGGCTGAGCCGCGGCAACTGCTAAGCCGCCTGGCCGCCCAGGCCTACCATCCCCCGGCTTCGGCCCTCCAGCCGCACCTGATCGCCGAGTTGCGCCAGGCCGGCTTTGAGATAAACGTGTGGACGGTTGATGAGGTGGAGACGATGCGCCGCCTGATCGCGGCCGGGGTGAGCGGCATTATTACCAACTTTCCCCACCGGCTGAGGCAGGTCAGCCGTTTAGAGCAAGCCGAGTAGAAAATTGTAGACAAAGATCGAGGCAATCAAGGCCCCCACCAGTGAGCCATAGATTACCTGTCGCGGGGTGTGGCGATCCAGGCGAACCCTGGCCCAGCCAACCAGCGGCACCAACAGCACGACCGGCCAGGCCGAGGAACCGGCGACCAGCATCGTGGTTGTGACTGCCGCCGAGATCGCCGCGCCGTGGAAACTGATTTTCCAAAAGAAGGTAACCAGCCCCAAAGTTCCCATCAAAACCGCGGCCGACCAGATGAACTGTTCCACAAGGGGGGGGGCTTGCCAGTACCGGATCAGCCCCAAACAGAGTAATAACCAGACCATCAGCACGGCCAGCGGGCGCAGCCGGGTTTCTCGCCGGGGCATATAGATATCCTCGATGGCCCCGCCGTGAACCAGCCAGAACAGGTAAATCAGAGGCGGCAGCACCAATAGGGGTATCAACAAGGCTAACCACAGCAAAATCAACCAGGGGTTGTCGCTAAAACGAAAAGCCATCACCGAGATGAGCACAATCCCAACGATATGGGGGCTGATGAGATGGGAGATCCAGCGGGCAATTGCCTTATCATGGTTCTTAATGATATTCATACTTTTTTTCAACGAAACTCTGAGCACAGTCAGTTGACTCACCTGAGACAAAATTGATAGTAACATTGTAAACGAAGGTTGGTTGACTATCAATTATACCGGGGTACTTTACCGGCCCTTCATTGGCCTTTTTGACTAAATTCAGCCTGTTTGAAGCGGATTTTGGTTTTTTGGGAGAATTTGTAGGGGTCAGAATGATATTGAACAGTTGGAGTCGAGGCTTTAGCCGGTAATTCAGCCCTGTAACCGGCTGAAGCCTCGACTCCAGGAACATAAATTTTTCCCCGGTGTTCAAAATGTTATTGACCCTTACATTTTTTGGGAGAATTGAATCGATCAAAAGCATGTAGCGCAATCAGGTGGCCGTCTTCTACCCCAAACCTGCCACCTGCCCCAACCGCCATCCTGTGCTATAATTGCCGGATATGGAACAACAACCTGCCGCCCCCAACCCAACGCCGCTGCTGTCGGTGATCATTCCCCATTACAACGCCGCCCGGCATCTGCCGACCTGCTTCCAGGCCCTGCGGGCCCAAACCTACCCGCACCTGGAAATCATCCTGGTCGACAACGGCTCCGGCGACGAGTCGGTGGCCCTGACCCGGCGCGACTATCCCGAAGTCAAGATCATCGAGTTAGGCCAAAATTTGGGGCTGACCGGGGCCATCAACCGGGGTATTGCCCAGGCTCACGGCGAGATTATCGTGCCCCTCAACAACGACACCGAGGTCGCCCCCGGTTGGGCCGAGGCTCTGGTCGAAGCCCTGAACGCCTACCCCGACGCCGGCATCGTTGCCAGTAAAATGTTACTCTTTGACCGGCGGGATATCCTCCACTCCGCCGGCGATGGTTTTGGTACGGACGGCATTCCAATCAACCGGGGCGTCTGGCAAAAGGACAAGGGCCAATTTGACCGGGATAGCTACATTTTTGGCGGTTGCGGCGGCGCCGTGGCCTATCGCCGGGCGATGCTGGCGGAGATTGGCCTGTTCGATGAAGAGCTGTTTATGTACCTGGAGGATGTCGATTTGAATTGGCGGGCGCAACTGGCCGGCTATCGAGCTGTCTTTGCGCCGGAGGCGGTGGTCTATCACCGGCTCAGCGCCACCGGCGGCGGGGTCATTGCCAGTTATTACACCGGCCGCAACACCATTTGGGTGCTGGCCAAAGACCTGCCGGGGGCCATCTTCCGCCGTTACTGGCGAGCGATTGTGGCTGCCCAACTGAGAATTGCTCTCGAGGCCTTGCGAGCCTGGCGCGGTGAAGCCGCCCGGGCCCGGCTGCGCGGTCAACTGGCCGGGTTATGGGGCTTGCCGAGGTGGTTGGTTAAACGACGCCAAGTGCATCGAAACAAACGAGTGAATGAGATTTATCTGGAAAGCCTGTTGACCAAGCCGGATCGGGACGCGTAGCGCGTTGTGCCTTCAAGTAATTTGGGTGTGACCAAAATGAGTTTTAATGTAGGGGCGAATGGCATTCGCCCTGGTTAGTTGGCCCAATTTGGGCGTTCGCCGAACGCCCCTACAACTGAAATTGGTCACACCCAAATAATTTAGAGAATGACGCTGTCACCGCTGCGTATGTCGAAATGTCCGCAAGGCGGAGAAAATCAAGATAAGGCCGAGGCCAATTTTCAGTAGCGAGGCCGGGGTAATACCCACTAAAAGCCCGCCTATAATCGCCCCAATGGCCGAGCCGACCCCCATTGGGGCAACGGTTTCAACCAATGGCCGCCGTTCGGAAAATGCGCCGCGATTGGCATAACGTAACAACCCCACCATCATTGTCGGCAAGCTTATCAGCAAACTCGCGGTGCCGGCTGTTTTGATGTCGGCCCCAAACGCAAATACCAGAGTCGGGATTATTAATTCACCTCCGGCGACGCTGAGGAGACTGCTTACCAGGCCGATAGCTAAACCAAAGAATATGCCGGCAATAACCCACCACCCTAAAATGTCTGGTAGTAGGGCTGGTAGTTGTTGAGGTAAAAATCCTTCAATGATGAGAGCTGAGCCAATGCCGAGTAACAATACCAGAATTACCCGTTCAAACTGCTGTTTTGAGAGCCGGCTGGCTACTGTCGCGCCAATGAAAGCGGTGATGACGGCCCCGGCAATCAGGGCTGCGATGGCAGGAGCATAGGCCGATAATGGTGCAAAAGACAAGGTGCGTCCACGAATAGCCAGTGCAACGGCCAAAGTCACCAAACTAACCGCTAAATTTAGCGGCACGGCCTGGCGGACCGAATATTTCAACGGGCCAGCTAAAACTGGCAGCCGAAATTCAGCCCCACCGAGGCCAATTAATCCCCCCAGGATGCCAATGGGGACCGCAAAGGTGAAAGCAGTCATTGAACGTGAGCGATGATGTAGGATATGGTGATATCTTGCTTGGGTCTTTTTCTCTGCCGGAAAATTCATCGGATTGCTCTCCAGATTTACTTGACGAAAGGCTGATTGACCCACAGCACAGCACAACAAACAGACAATCAAGGTGATGACTGCAGGCCAGATGAGTCTCAGTAGATCCAATTCTTGAGGAGTGAGGCATCCTTAGATACCGAACGGGGCCGCACACCTGCACTGGCGGCGCAGGTGCCAGTGTCTGACGCAGAGCGTGCTGGCTCCTCAATTTTGGATCTATTGAGTCTATCTGACTGTCACCGTCAGTAGCATTAAAAGTAACAGAAGAGACAAGCCCAGATTGGTGAGTATCAGTATATCCAATTTTTGGTAGCAAAGGCATCCCTATGCCTCTGCAGGCGGGCATCCCAATGCCCGCCTACGGTAAATTTGGATCTACTGAGTATCCTCAACCTGATTTGATGACCAGGTTGTCGGCCAGCTGCCGACGCCACTCCTCCAACTGAGGGAAGTGCTGCTGGTAATGCTCACAGGTTTCTTCGGCGATACTCTTCCGAACCACCACATCCTCCAGGCGCGCCGGCGGCAGCTCCCGGATAGCTTTGATCAGGGCGCGGTGGGCGCCCCGAAAATCGCTGTCAACTTCTTCCCAACTCCAGCCTTGCCGTTCTTCATAAATCTCGCGATTGAGCGCATCCACATCGGGGTGAACTTTGAGGGGCGTGTTACTATGATACGACTCGCTCAATAGCGCCGCGCAGCGCCAATCCCAGGCCGCAATGTGGGCCAGTGTATCCTTTACCGACCAGCCATTGGGCAAAGCGGGCGCGGTCAGCGCGGCCACAGGGACATCCTGGCACAACTCCAGGATGGCTTTATGACAGGATTCAACTTGCTTAACGATTGCCTCAACCATTGTCTTCATCGACATGAACCTCTTTGCACGTCATCCTCAGCGATAACGGCAACACCGCAACTACACTCATCCATTAAGATAACCTATGCCATCAAAGAACCTGATATTATTGTACCACAAATTTGCCGTTCTACCTTAACCTGAGTTTAGTAAAAGGCGCCCGGCGCTTCAAAAAAAGTATCGGGTACTTGCAAATTACCGAAGGCGCGGGTTAGCCCAACAAAAAAGGGGACACAATCCAGCAGATTATGTCCCCGTTCAGGTCGCTAATAAAAATCTTCGCTCATGTTAAATACAAGTGCACGGTAGGGGCGCAAGGCCTTGCGCCCCTACATAACAAGCACTTGTTCTGAACATGAGCCAAAATCTTTAACTCAGAATTGTCAGGGTGGGGTCAGCCTGGAACTGGCGCGGCGACTGGGCCAAATTTTGCACACTCACCGCCGCAGCCACCTGGCGGGCCACAGCCCGGATGGCCTGAGCAGCCGGCGAGTCCGGCTGGGCCACCACAATCGGCTTGCCTTCGTCGCCGCCAATGCGCACCTGCGGCTCCAGCGGCACCTCACCCAAAAAGTCCACCCCCACCTGTTGGGCCATGGCCGCGCCGCCGCCGTGGCCAAAGATATCGTACCGTTGGCCGGTATCGGGCGCTACAAAGTAGCTCATATTTTCGATCACGCCCAAGATGGGCACATTCAACTGCTCAAACATCTTGACCCCGCGGACCACGTCGCTGAGGGCCACCTGCTGCGGGGTGGTGACGATGACCGCGCCGGTCAGGCTCAAACTCTGGGCCAAACTGAGGCTGGCGTCGCCGGTCCCGGGCGGCAGATCGACCACCAGATAGTCCAGCTCACCCCAATCGACATCTTCGATGAATTGGCGCAACGCATTGTGAATCATCGGGCCGCGCCAGATCACGGCCTGGCTGGGATCGACCAGAAAGCCCATGCTCATCAACTTGATGCCGTAGGCTACGGGTGGAATGACCCGATTATTTTGGATGCGCGGCCGCTCGTCGATGCCCATCATCATGGGGATATTGGGGCCGTAGATATCGGCATCCAATAGACCGACCCGGGCGCCTTCGCGGGCCAGGCTCAGGGCCAGGTTGGCCGCCATGGTACTTTTGCCCACGCCGCCTTTGCCGGAGGCTACGGCGATGGCGTTGCGGACGCCAATATTCAGCTTGCCCATGAGCCGGGCATCGGCCGGCACATTGGCGTCAAAACCAACCTTCACCTGCTCAACCCCTGGAATCGCCATCACCGCTTTGACCGATTCAGCTTCCATTTGATTTTTGAGGGGGCAGGCCGGGGTGGTCAACATGATCGTGAACGATACCTCACCCTGGTCGATTTTGAGATCTTTGACCATATTCAGGGTGACCAGGTCTTGATGCAATTCCGGTTCAATAACATGGCTTAAGGCCGCCAACACCTGTTCTGCGGTTACTGTGGTCATCAAACAAACTCCTTGAAAGATAGAGATTGGAGATTGGATTTAATCTCCTAATCTCTAATCTCCAGCTCAATTTTTGTTCTCATTATCGTTACATAACGGTTTCACAGAGAAACAGGACGAAAGTATAGCCCAAAACCACTCACCTGTCTATTGGCCGGCGTAATTTTTGGGGCGAACCTGGTAACAGCAGGCCCCGTCGCCATTAGCCAGGTGGCTGGTACGAACTACCTCGGCTTGAAGCAAATCTGTCAACATGGCCAGGTCATGGTCACAGGCAGTATTGCAGCCTTCGGCTACATGGAAAATGGGACAGTTGGCTTCACGCAGAATGAACGTGTTGTCCACACCGGCTTCCCAGGTAGACATATAACCATCGGCCGCCCGCAGCCTGGTCAACTGGTCCAGCCGGACATCCAGGGTTTTGCCGTTGATCTTGCGCCGGTAATTTTCAATGATATGGTTGGTGCGCATGCGAAAAATCGCGTCGATAGCCTCGCGACCGTAAAGCTCCTGAATGGTTTCCAGCACATTGACGGCCAACTCTTCGTAGCGGCGGGGAAAGAAGCTGCCAGAAGCCTCACCCAGGCGATAGACAAAACTGGGCCGGCCCATGCCGCGCTGGACCTCTTGATAGGAGACTAACTGGTCGCTTTCTAACTTGGTCAAATGCCGTCGCACGGCTACGGCGCTGATGCCCAGCAGGTCGGCCAATTCATCGGCGGTCAGCTCGCCTTTCTCCTTTAATAACATTAGAATTCGACGGCGAGTGAGAGGCATATTTTTATGGATCAGCGCGGTACTCTCCATGCCAAAGTCCATCTCTGTCTTGCTCCCTTTGAGGATACTATTCGTTGTGAATACCAAACATTTAACCCTGCTGCTAACAGTTGAACGGTATATCTGAGAAAGATTATAGCACGGCTTTGCAAACTTTGCAATATTTAATAACTAAATAGTTGACAAAGTCAAAGGGACGTGCTACAATACGGGATAGTTTCAAGACATTTCCAAAAAAAATTGATACAGACCGGTTTGGGCCAGATGTGGGCCAATCCGTCTTGAAACTGGAACACAATTCGAGGAAAACAAAATAATTAAGGAGATCAAGTAAGGTATTATGACGTCAGCACTACTGATCAAAGATTTACGAGTAAGCGTGGAAGACAAGCTCATTCTCAAGGGCTTGAACCTGGAAGTCAAACAAGGTGAAATTCACGCCATTATGGGCCCCAACGGCTCCGGCAAGAGCACCATGGCTTACGCCCTGGCCGGTCACCCCAAGTACGAAGTTGAGGACGGTGAGGTGTGGATGGATGGGGTCAATCTGCTGGAACTATCGCCCGACGAGCGAGCCAGGATGGGCCTGTTCCTGGCCTTTCAATATCCCACCGCCATTCCGGGCATCAGCATGGCGAACTTTCTGCGCAGCGCAGTGAATGCGGTCAAGGGCGGCGGCAACGGCAATGGCAGCAAAGGCATTCCGATTGTGCAGTTCCGTAATTTGCTGAACGAGAAGATGGAGTTGCTCAAGATCGACAAGAGCTTTGCCCGCCGCTACTTGAACGAAGGTTTCTCCGGCGGTGAAAAGAAGCGGGCCGAGATTTTGCAGATGGCCCTGCTGGAGCCTAAATTCGCTATTCTCGACGAGACCGACTCCGGCCTGGACATCGACGCCCTCAGGGTGGTGTCCGAAGGGGTCAATGCTCTGGTTGGCCCGGAGCGGGGTTTCATCATCATCACCCACTACCAGCGCATTCTCAACTACATCAAACCCCATTTTGTCCACGTGATGTACGATGGTCAGATCGTCGAGTCCGGCGGCCCGGACCTGGCCGAACACCTGGAAGATAAAGGCTACGATTACCTGGTTAAAGAGTTAGCCGGGGGACAGTGATCAGTGATCAGTGAAGAGTGATCAGTGAACAGTGATCAGTGATCAGTGAACAGTGAACAGTAACAACTGCTTACTGACCACTGACCACTGACCACTGACAACTGACCACTGATAACTGATAACTGATAACTGCCATTAACACAGGAGGCTGAACGATATGACTGAAAAATTTGATGTAAATCTTGACGAATATAAGTACGGTTTTAGTGTACCTGAAAAGTACGCCTTCAAAGCCCGCAAAGGGTTGGATGAGGATATCGTCCGCGAGATTTCGTGGATGAAGAAAGAGCCGGCCTGGATGACCGAATACCGGCTGCGCGGCTATCGCCATTTCATGGAGCGGCCGATGCCCCAGTGGGGCGGCCGGGGTATGCTCAATACCCTCGATTTTAGCGACATCTACTACTACATCAAGCCGATTGACTCCGACAAGGCTTTCAAATCCTGGGATGACGTCCCCGAAGAGATCAAGAACACTTTCGACCGCCTGGGTATCCCCGAAGCCGAGCAAAAGTTCCTGGCCGGCGTGGGCGCCCAGTACGAGAGCGAGGTTGTTTACCACAGCATCATCGAGGATTTGGAGAAAAAGGGCGTTATCTTCCTGGATATGGACGCCGGCTTGCGCGAGCATCCCGACATCGTGCAGGAATATTTTGGTACGGTCATTCCACCGGAGGATAACAAGTTTGCGGCGCTGAACACGGCCGTCTGGTCGGGCGGCAGCTTTATCTATGTGCCGCCGGGGATCCACGTGGACCTGCCGCTGCAAGCCTACTTCCGCATCAACGCCCAGAAGATGGGCCAGTTTGAGCGGACCCTGATTATTGTGGACAAAGGCGCTTACGTTCACTACGTGGAGGGCTGCACCGCGCCCACCTATTCCAGCGACAGCCTGCACAGCGCCGTGGTGGAGATCATCGTCAAGGAAGGCGCTCGTTGCCGCTATTCGACCATCCAAAACTGGAGCCACAACGTTTACAACCTGGTCACCAAGCGGGCGCAAGCCTATAAGAACGCCACGATGGAATGGGTCGATGGCAACCTGGGTTCCAAACTGACCATGAAATACCCGGCCGTCTGGTTGATGGAACCGGGCGCCCATGGCGAGGTCCTGTCCATCGCTTTTGCCGGCAAGGGGCAGTTGCAGGACGCCGGCGGCAAGATCGTTCACGCTGCGCCCAACACCAGCTCGGTTATCACCAGCAAGTCGATCAGCAAAGGCGGCGGTCGCACCACCTACCGCGGCCTGATCAAAGTCGCGCCCAACGCGGCCAACAGCAAGAGCAACGTGGTCTGCGATGCCCTCATCCTGGACGAAGAGTCGGCTTCGGATACCTTCCCGTATATCGAAATCGAAAATCAGGATGTCTCGATTGGTCACGAAGCCAGCGTTTCCAAAGTGTCGGAGGAACAGCTCTTCTACCTGATGAGCCGGGGCATTGCCGAGGATCAGGCGGCCAACATGATCGTTAGCGGTTTCATCGAGCCGATTGTAAAAGAGCTGCCCATGGAATACGCTCTGGAAATGAACCGGCTGATTGAGATGGAAATGGAAGGGTCGGTGGGCTAAAATGTCAATCCTAACCAGCACCAGTAAAACACCCGACAAGCCGCTTGAGTCCGGCGTTTTCAAGCGCGCCGACGTGGAAGCGGTCTCGGCCAAATTGAACGAGCCGGACTGGCTGCGGCAGAAACGGCAGACCAGCTGGACCGTTTTTGAGGAAACACCCATGCCCTCTCCCAACGACGAGGATTGGCGGCGCACCGACCTGCGCAAAGTCAAATGGGAAAGGTTCAAGCTGGCCGAACCGGCCGGGCTTGCGCCGACGACGGTTTTGGCCGATTTGCCGGAGATGATCCGCGATGCGGTTGAGGAAAACTATGCCGCGGCCGGCCGGCTGGTGATTGCCAATGGGCAGGTTATCTATGGCGAATTCGATCCGGCTCTGGCCGAGCAGGGCGTCATCTTCACCGATTTATCCACTGCGATGGCCGAATACCCTGAAATAGTGGAGAAGTATCTGGGTACGGAGGCGGTGCCGCCGTCAAACAGCAAGTTTGCGGCGCTCAACAGCGCCTTGTGGCAGGGTGGGGTCTTCCTCTATCTGCCCAAAGAGGTTGAGGTAGAAAAGCCGTTTCAGGCCGCTTACGTGCTGGCCGGAACCGGCAGCGCCATCTTCCCGCGCACCTTGATTGTGGCCGAACGTTTTGCCAACGCCACCTACATCGAAGAAAATATCTCCTACGGTGAGCACGGCCAGGCGCTCAATGCCCAGGTAACCGAGATCTACGCCGGCGCCGGGGCCCAAATTCGCCATGTGGATGTGCAGCGGTGGGGCGAAGATGTTTACAACTTCAACGTCAAACGCTCAGTTGGCCAAAACGATAGCGTGGTCATCTGGGAAACCGGCCAACTGGGCGGCCGGCTGAGCAAGAGCTACTACGACAGCCTACTGCCCGGCAACGGGGCCACGATGGAGTTCAACGGCGTCTATTTTATGCAGGACAAGCAGCACCTCGACCTCGACTGCCTGATTCACCATATCGGCCTGGCCACCGGGGGCGACCTGCTCTATCACGGCGCGGTCAAAGATAAAAGCCGCAGCGTCTTCACCGGCCTGATCAAGATCGACAAGACAGCTCAGCAGACCAACTCTTATCTGAAGAATGAGAATATGATTTTGGATACCACGGCCCGCTGCGACTCGATCCCCAGCCTGGAAATCGACGCCAACGATGTGCGGGCCTCGCACGGCGCCACCACCAGCAAAATCGACGAGGAGTACATCTTCTACCTGATGAGCCGGGGTATTCCCCGCAACACGGCCGTGCGCCTGGTGGTGGAAGGCTTCTTCCACAAAGTCTTCGACCGGATGTATAACGAGCGGGTGCGCGAAAAGCTGTTCAATGCTGTATCGGCCAAGATTGGCGATTAGATGCCATTTGGGAGTCCGGAGGTCGTTACCGGCAACGGAATGGGATTGGGGGGCCCGGCTCGAACAGAGGAGATGCTGCCAGCCGATGCTGCTTCTGTAACGGCCTCCGGAGTCAATATTCAGTGATCAGTGGACAGTGGACAGTGATCAGTAATCAGTAATCAGTAATCAGTAATCAGTAATCAGTAATCAGTCAAGCTTGTTCAGTGACAACTGATAACTGACAACTGATAACTGATAACTGATAACTGATAACTGATAACTGATAACTGATTACTGACAACTGACAACTGACAACTGACAACCATCTTCAAGGAGAGTCAAGATGAGTCAATATGCCCGGCCTGAAGCTTTAGTCAGCACCCAGTGGGTGGCCGACCACCTGAACGACCCGGCCATCCGCATCGTCGAATCGAACGAAGACATCCTGCTGTACAACACCGGCCACATTCCCGGCGCAGTCAAAATTGACTGGTTCGGTGAACTAAACGACCCGGTTATCCGCGACTACCTCGACGCCCCCCACTTTGCCCAACTCGTTTCGGCCAAAGGTATCAGCCCGGAGACCACCGTGGTTTTCTACGGGGACAAGAACAACTGGTGGGCTACCTACGCCTTCTGGGTCTTTCAACTCTTTGGCCACACCAGGGCCAAAATCATGAACGGCGGCCGGAAAAAGTGGGTTGAAGAAGGTCGCCCCCTGACCAAAGAAGTCCCCAGCTATCCCAAGACCGACTATCCCGTGCCCAGCCGGGACGACAGCCGTATCCGGGCTTTTCGGGATGACGTGACGAAACATATCCAGGCCAGTGGTGTGCTGGTCGATGTGCGCTCACCGGGCGAGTACAGCGGCGAGCTGCTCCACATGGCCGACTACCCCCAGGAAGGGGCGCTACGCGGCGGTCACATTCCGGGCGCCCGCAACATTCCCTGGGCCAAAGCGGCCAATGAGGATGGTACGTTCAAATCGGTGGCGGAGCTGCGGGAATTGTACGAGGGTCAAGGGGTAACCGCGGACCGGGACGTGATTGCCTACTGCCGGATTGGGGAACGCAGTAGCCACACCTGGTTTGTGTTGACCTATCTGTTGGGCTACCCCAACGTACGCAACTACGATGGCAGTTGGACCGAGTGGGGCAACCTGGTTGGCGCGCCGATTGAGCGCTGACCCAGCCACAACTTTTGATTAAAAACGAGTAACAGGGGGGCAGAGAGAATCAGGTGGTTCTTTCCTGCCCTTATTTTTATCCTTAGGCTCATGAATCGACAAGATTTCACCGACAACTTTCTGCAACATTACGAATCGCCCCGGAACTACGGCGTTCTACCGGAGGCGGATGTGGTCACGGTAGGTACCAATCCGGGCTGCGGCGACATTATCACCATTTACCTGCGCGTGGGTGACGGCAATATCGCCCAAAGAATTCAGTTTGAGGCGGAGGGCTGCGCCATCAGCCGGGGCGCGGCCTCGATTCTGCTGGAGAGGGTTCAAAATAAACCCCTTGCTGAAATCCAGGCCATCGACTATAATGATTTAATTGAGCAGTTGGGCCGGGAGATTGTTTTGGCCCGAGTGCAATGCGCCACCCTGGGCTTGAGTACGCTCAAACAGGCGATTCAACAGTATGGTGATCGCTAGCTCCGGCAGCCTGTCAAGCCTGTCGATTGATCGGATTTGCGAGTCGCGCTTAATCACCGGCCAGTTCAGCCCGTTGAGGAGTTACCCCTAATGTTCGACGTTGATACAATCCGCCAGGATTTTCCAATATTACAGCAAACGGTTAACGGCAAGCCGCTCACCTTTCTCGATAGCGCGGCCAGCTCGCAGAAGCCGGTTCAGGTGATCGAAGCGTTAGACCGGTACTATCGCGAATACAACGCCAACGTTCACCGTGGTATCTACCAGATCAGCGAGAGGGCGTCGGAGGCGTATGAGACTGCCCGCAAAAAAGTGGGCCGCTTTATCAATGCCCGCAGTTGGCGTGAGATCATTTTTACCCGCAACGCCACCGAAAGCATTAACCTGGTGGCCTACACCTGGGGCCAGGCCAACGTGAAGGCCAGCGATGTGATCATTACCAGCGAGATGGAGCATCACGCCAACCTGGTTCCCTGGCAGCAGTTGGCCGCCCGCACCGGGGCCGCGCTCAAATATATCCCGGTCGATCAGCACGGCTACCTGGATATGGCCGCCTTCGACCGCCTGCTCACCCCGCAAGTGAAACTGGTAGCCATTACCCAGATGAGCAATGTGATGGGCACCATTACCCCCATCGGCGATATCGTGCAAAAAGCGCACACCGTTGGGGCGCTGGTGTTGGTGGATGGGGCTCAGGCCGTGCCCCACTTGCCCACCGACGTGCAGGCGCTCGATTGCGACTTTCTGGCCTTTTCCGGCCACAAGATGTTGGGACCGACCGGCATCGGTATTCTGTGGGGCCGCAAAGAAATTCTGGCCGGGATGCCGCCCTTTATGACCGGCGGCGATATGATCAGCCGGGTCACCTTTGCCGGGGCCGACTGGAATGAGTTGCCCTGGAAATTCGAAGCCGGCACGCCGGCCATTGCCCAGGCCATTGGGCTAGGCTATGCCGTGGATTACCTGAACCGGTTGGGCATGCATCATGTTCGCCGGCACGAAATCGAGTTGACCACCTATGCCTTCAACCGGCTCAGCCAGGTTGAAGGGGTGCGCATCTACGGCCCGCCCGACCCGACCGCCCGGGGTGGGGCGGTGGCCTTTACCCTGGGCGATATTCACCCCCACGATGTGGCCGCGGTGCTGGATGGCGAAGGCATTGCCGTGCGGGCCGGTCACCATTGCGCCATGCCTTTGCACGACAAGCTCGGTCTGACCGCCACCACCCGGGCCAGTTTTTACATCTACAACAGTCCCGAAGAAGTCGACCGGCTGGCCGCTGGTTTGGACAAAGTCAGAGATTTGTTGGGGTAAGAAATGGACGACTTTTACAAAGAAAACATACTTGATCACTATCGCCATCCCCGCAACACCGGCACGCTGGCCGAGCCGACCCATTCCCACGAGTCCCACAACCCGCTATGCGGCGATGTGATCCGGATTGACCTGCACGTAAATGAGGACAACATCGTTGACGAGGTTGCCTTTAAAGGGCGCGGCTGCGCCATCAGCCAGGCCAGCGCCAGTATGCTGACTGAAATGGTGCAGGGCAAATCGTTGGACGAGGTCAAAGCAATCAGCAAGAACGACATTTTGGAGATGCTGGGCATCGAGATTGGTCCGGTGCGGATGAAATGCGCCTTGCTCTCGCTCAAAGCCCTCAAAGCGGGCGTTTACGGTCTCAACGAAGAGGGCTGGGACATCGACGAAGATGACGAGGACTGGTAGACTCAACGGCAAAATCAACCCTGATTTAAAAACCACGAGGAGTTAGCCCAAGACATATGACAGAATTTATCAAAGTTGCAAAAACCTCGGATTTGGCCCCGGGGGAAAAGATGCTGGTAGAATATGACGATGAAGACGTGGGGCTGTTCAACCTGAACGGCGTATTTTACGCCATCTCCGACGTCTGTACCCACGATAACGGCCCGTTGGTAGAGGGGCACCTGGAGGGCGAGCACATCATCTGCCCGCGCCACGGCGCTCGCTTCAACATCAAAACCGGCGCCCAGACCATGCCGGCCTTTGCCCCGGTGCCGTTGTATGAAGTGAAAATTGAAGGCGATGACGTTTTAATCCGGCCGAAAGAATAGCTATTATGAAGAAACAAGTGCCGGGCACTTTCAGATATAAAATATAGGCATATTTAGCCAAAGCAACCGCTCTAAGCGGTTAAGTGCCCGGCACCTTAAATCCGTAAAAAAGGAGTGATCATGACTGACGAAACTATCGCCGCTAACGGCGACAACGTGACCGTAGAAATGGTGCGCGACGCCCTGCGTAGTGTGATGGACCCGGAACTGCATCTGGATGTGATTGCGTTGGGCTTGATCGAATCGATCGATCTTGATACAGAACCGGTGCAGGTAAAAATGTTGCTGACGACCCCCTTCTGCCCGTACGGGCCGTGGTTGGTTCAGCAGGTCAAGGAAACTTCGGAGCACGCCTGCGACCGTGAGGTCAAGGTGGAGGTGCTGCCCAAACAGTGGAGTCCGGAACTGATGGAAGACCCTTCCATCCTGGGCTTCTTTTAAACCACCAGACTGGTCTGAGATAATGGCTCGATCGAGTGAAACAGAAATACCTGACCTGCGCCTGGTGCCGGCCGAGTCGATTGTGCTCCACGAAGAGGTGGACCGGCGGCGGGTTACTCCCCTGGTTGACAAATTGTGCCGCGATGGCCTGCTCAAAAATCCGACTATTGTGGCGCCGTTGCCCGGCAATCAACGTTATGTGGTTCTTGACGGAGCGAATCGAACGACGGCCTTGTGGGAAATAGCCGCGCCGCATCACCTGGTCCAGGTGGTACCGTATGACCAGGTCGAATTGGATACCTGGGCCCACTTGATTGTGGGTGGACTCACGGAGAAAGAGTTTGAAACCCGGCGGATTGGGCTGGGCCTGGATTTGACCTATACCAATCTGGAGACTGCCCACCGGCAGTTACGGGAGCGCCAAATCTCGGCCATTTTGAGTTCACTGGCGGGCGAAATCTGCACCATCGGCCACGGCGGCGACTTGATCGCCGAGGCCGCCGAACTGTGCCAGTTGGTCAGCATCTATAGCGGTTTGTCGGCCATTCACCGGGTCAAAGCCAACAGCCTGGCGGAGTTGCTGCCCTATTACGACAACATCACGGCCCTGATCCATTTTCCGGCCTATACTCCGGCCGACATCATTTTCCTGGCCAACAACGGCCACAAGCTGCCTACCGGGATTACCCGGCACATCATTCCCCGGCGGGCGCTGCGGGTCAACCTGCCGCTGGCCGCGCTGCTGGAGCCGGGCAGTACCGCAGACAAAAATCAATGGCTGGCAAGCTGGCTCAAAGACAAGCTGGCCCGGCGGCAGATCCGCTACTACCAGGAGTCGACATTTTTGTTTGATGAGTAATGATGAAAACCTCAAAGGTTTCAAAAACCTTTGAGGTTTGCGTTTGCGTGAGGTTGAAACCAACAAAGAGCCTGCCATCGACGGCAGGCTCTTTGTTACAATTCTGAGGGGTGACCGCCAGCTTAAGCCGAGACTTCCACCGCCTTTAAAGTCGCGGCCTGCGATTTTTTGAGTTGGCGGAAGCTGATCAGTTTCTTATTGTCCTCGTCCCACAAACTCAAACCGGTTTGCTTTAGCGCCGTTGTCAATGTTAAAGTTACCGGCGTCTGGAACATCGGGTTTTCTCGATGGCATTTTTCTAACAGATAGTTTGGAATTTTGGGGCTGAGATGGTGAATATGATGAAAGCCAATGCTGCCGGAGAACCATTGTAAAATTTTGGGCAATTTGTAGTAGGAACTGCCTTTGAGAGCTGCGGTGGTATAGTCCCATTCTTCGCCTTGAGCCCAATAGGCATCTTCGTAATTGTGCTGCACAAAAAAGAACCAGGAGCCAATACCGGTGGCGATAAAAACAATCGGCAGTTGGACCAACACGTAGGCTTTGAAGCCAACGGCCAGCGACATCAAGACTACCACCGCCAAAAGAGCGATGTTGGTCCCCAACAAGCCCCGGCGTTCCTTTTTCCAATCTTTACGGCCAAGAAAATCAAAACGGTAGCCAAGCAAAAAGACGATAGTCGGGCCAATCACAAACATCGTGAGGGGATGGCGATAGAGGCGATATTTGAAGCGCTCCCATTTTGACTTCTGGTTATACTCTTTGACCGTCATCGTATAAAAGTCACCAATGCCACGATGTTCCAAATCCCCGGCCGCGGAGTGGTGCAGCGAATGGGTCCGCCGCCAGTAATGGTACGGCACAAAGGTAAATAAACTGCAAACCATACCGGTCCAATCATTGGCTTTTTGTGATTTGAAGAAGGAGCCGTGGCCGCAATCGTGCTGAAGCACAAAGAGACGGACCACAAAGAGCGCAGCCGGGATAGCCAGCAGTAAAGTTAGCCAGTAGCCCACCTCCAGGCTGCGATACATCAGGTACCACAGGATAAAATAGGGAATAAAGGTGGTCACAATTTGCCAGATGCTTTGGCCTATCGAAGGTTTGTGGTATTGGGTCACAATATTAACCCAGGCCGGCTTTTGGTATTTCTTTTTGGTTTTTGGGGCTGGTGTCACGTTGTCTCCTCTAAAATGGGTGATTTAATGGGTACCTGCATAAGTTGGTTGGGGTATCATACGGAAAACTGCTCAGTTTCAAAATGAAGGTACTCAATTTGCCCGAACCAAAACTAATTTGACCAATCCGGTGAAACAGGGTAAGATATATTGTCAAAGAGTCGTCTAGATATCGAATTCAGACGATAAAGTTGGCAGGAAAAATTATGGTGATGGGTCTAAAACTGTGCTGCACATGTATTAGGCGGGCGCGGTAGCACCCACCTCAACGGTTGAGAGGGGGGCTGCGGTGGCCCGCATCGCCGTGTTTGAACGACGATGAGACTCTCGACCGGTTGAACCTTTTTCCTGTTGGCAATGTAATAATCTGAAGTCAAAAATTTATTTTGGCATTGACTGAGTCAGGCTCATCGTTGGTTTGGTTGCGATGAGTTTTTTTATTTATTTTTGAGGAGAGAAAAAATGGCAACTGTCCGAATACCCAGCCCGCTGCGGCGCTACACCAACAGTCAAAGCAAAGTCGTTACCAAGGGGGGTAACATCGCTGAACTACTGGAAAATCTGGAGAGCCAATATCCGGGGCTTAAATCAAAATTGTGCGACGACAACGGCAACATCAAACGTTACGTTAATATCTTCATCAATGATGAGGAAATCCGCACCCTGCAAGGCCACGAGACGCCGGTAGGTGAAAAAGACGAGGTCTCGATCATCCCGGCGATGGCCGGCGGCAGGTAAACGGGGGGACACTTATGAGTTATATCACCAGTGATCAATTGATTGCGAAGCTCAGGCAAGAAATCAATGAGATTGACGTGCATCAATTGCACGACCAGCTACAAAAAAACGATAAGTTGGTCTTGATTGATATCCGGGAGCAGGACGAATGGGCCCAGGGCCGGATCGAAGGCTCACTGCATCTGTCGCGGGGCTTTTTGGAGCTGCAAATCGAAAGCTTTGTGCCGGAGCGTAACCGGCCCATCGCCATCACCTGCGCCGGCGGCGTGCGCAGTTTGTTGGCGGCCCGCAGCCTACAAGAGATGGGCTACAACAATGTGGCCTCCGTGGCCGGCGGCTTCAACGGCTGGAAGAACGCCGGTTATCCCTTCTCCATCCCCCGCATTCTCAGCGAGGAGCAGCGCCACCGTTACAGCCGCCACACCATCATGCCCGAGGTCGGCGAGGCGGGCCAGTTGAAACTGCTCGACGCCAAAATCCTGCTGATCGGGGCTGGCGGCCTGGGCAGCCCGGCGGCCATCTACCTGGCCGCGGCTGGGGTTGGTACGATCGGCGTCGTTGATTTCGACGTGGTCGACACCAGCAACCTGCAACGGCAGATCATCCACCGGCTGGAAGATGTCGACCGGCCCAAAGTGGAGTCCGCCGCCCGGGCCATTGCCCAACTCAATCCCGACGTCAAGGTGATCGGCCACCAGACTCAAATTACCAGCGAGAATGCTTTTGATATTATCGGCCAGTACGACGTGGTGATCAACGGTTCCGACAACTTCCCCACCCGTTACCTGGTCAACGATGCCTGCGTGCTGCTGGGTAAACCGCTGGTCGATGGTAGCATCTTCCGCTTTGAGGGGCAGGTGACCGTGTATAACACCGCCCACGGCAGCCCCTGCTACCGCTGTCTCTATCCCGATCCGCCTCCCCCCGGCGAGGTACCCAGTTGCGCCGAAGGCGGCGTGCTGGGCGTGCTGCCCGGCATCATCGGCAGCCTGCAAGCCCTGGAAGCCATCAAGCTGATCCTGGGTATCGGTGAGCCGCTGGCCGGCCGGTTACTGCTCTACGACGCCCTGGACGGCGAGTTCCGGGAGTTGAAGATAGCCAAAAATCAGCACTGCCCGGTCTGCGGCGATGAGCCGACCGTCACCGAGTTGATCGATTATCAGGAGTTCTGCGGCATCCCGCACGCCGCGCCGTCGATTAATGCGACCAATGGCCGGCAGGAGTTGATGCTGGCTTGAGTACCCCCTCCCCCTATGAGGGGTTGGGGGAGGGGTCGTTACAAAGGAGCAATCCTATGACCTACCTGACCGAAACTTTCGTCAAATCGAAGATCAGTCCGGCGTTTGTGACCCGCCGACCCGTGATCAAGAATCGCCGGGCGATGGGCGACAGCCTGCTGGCCCGCATTGGCAACACCCCGCTGCTGCCGTTGCATCGCATCGCTGCGGCCGAAGGAGTCGCCCCTAACGTGGTTGTTTTTGCCAAAGCCGAGTGGTTCAACGCCAGCGGCTCGGTCAAAGCCCGGCCGGCCCTGGCCATGATCGAGGACGGCGAGCAGCGCGGGTTGTTGACCCCGGCCAAAACCATCATCGACGCCACCTCCGGCAACACCGGCATCGCCCTGGCTATGATCGGCGCGGCCAAAGGGTACAACGTCAAGCTGGTGATGCCCCGGAACGTCAGCAGCGAGCGTAAGGCCATTCTCAAGGCTTACGGGGCCGAACTGGTGCTGACCGACCCGCTGGAAGGCATCGACCGGTCGATCCGCACCGTGGACGAGATGGTGGCCGAGCAGCCCGACCTGTACTTCCGGCCCGACCAGTACAACAATCCGGTCAACTGGCAGGCCCACTACCGCACCACCGGCCTGGAAATCTGGCAGCAAACCGGCGGCGCGGTGACCCACTTTGTGGCCGGCATCGGCACCAGCGGCACCCTGATGGGTGCGGGCCGCCGGTTGAAGAGCCTCAATCCCCATATCGAGGTCACTGCGGTCGAGCCGGCCGACGAGCTGGCGATCATCGAGGGGCTGAAGCATATGGCCACCAGCATTGTACCCGGTATCTACGACCCCAACTTTGCCGACCGCAAGATCGCCGTCTACCCCGACGACGCCCACGCCATGGCTCGCCGGCTGGCCCAGGAGGAAGGTCTGTTTGTGGGCTACTCGGCCGGCGCGGCGGCCTGGGCTGCCATCCAACTTGCCAAAACGCTGACCGAAGACAGCGTAGTTGTCACTGTTTTCCCGGACGGCGGCGAAAAGTACCTCAGTCTGGGCGATTGACTAAAAAAGTGACCGGCACCAATCCATTCGAAAGTGCCGGTCATTTCAGTACGGACATCAATTTTAACTTGCTACTTGTTGCCTTTGCACAATTTAGCCACAAGGTTACGCAGTCGGGTTAGATTTTTTGTTATTTTCTGGACACATAAGTTTTTAAGTTATCTCCGAGTAATATATCGCGCAAATATTTGCATCATATGCTCATCGCTGACACCGGAGAATACTTGCCTTAAGCTTAAATAGGCATCTTTGCTGATTAGAATGGGTTCAGCAAGGTCAAGTCTTGATGCTTCTGCCTCAATATCCTCATCAACTTCCCGCACCTCTTGAGCCGCTTTGATAATTTCAGAACTGAGTTTATCCGCGTCAAATTTACCAAGCACATTTTCTAGAATAAGAGCTGTCGTAGGCGTAATCCACATCCGAATCAAACCATCACCAATTTCTTCACCTTGCACCCGAAAGTAATACAGGTTTGGATCATTAGGTGGTGGAACATCAAAGTATGGTTGAATTTTCGCCCCTGCACTTGTTGTAATTGAATACCGCTTTTTTCCGGTTTCAACCTCGTAGACCCACAGATTCTTACTTGTCTTTCTTATTCCACCGCCGCCACTTTCTCTCCATTCAGCCCAGTAATCATCTGGGTTAGGCTTGAGTATTTCTTGTTCAAAATACAAGAATTCTTGCAAACTCTCTTGCCACAGCAACCAGCCTATTCGCATATCAGGTTCATCACCTGGACTATTCTCTACAACTTTTTCTCTGCGTTGGTCGATCAACTCAGCATATTGATTGAGTACCTCTCGGGCAACTTTAGTGGGGTCGCCTTCGGTTGAAGATATTCTGATTGAACGTGTTGCCGCAGGGTGCATTAAAGTTATCCCGCAATGTTCCTTGATGTTCTTTTTTGATCGAACACACAACATTTTGTGTTCAACCCCAAGCGATTGATGAATCACGTCAATGTTTAGATTGCTCCAACCGCTAACAGGGATATTCTTGGCGGTGTGGTATACATAAGACCAATCGCCTTCTTCAAATTTTCGCCCCATCATTGCCGCAACCCTTGAAGCCAAAAGCGTATGAGCTTTTGTATATTCATCTTTGGAAAATGCAGGCAGAGTCTTTGGGTATCGCACCGGTTTATTCCTTCTCCACAGTAAGGATTTTGTCAAATTTCAATTCTACAATCTGATCTAGAATTCTCCGAAATTCCTCAAAATCTAAATTCACGGTCTCGCCTGCTTCCAATCGTTCCCTTAACCAATTTACATAAAGTTTACGTGCATTTAATTCATTCTTACGGTTGACGTGCAAATATCGCACAACGAAACCGTCTGGATCTTGTTGTAATGTACGTTCAACAAACTGACTAATAGCCTTGTAAGATATAGATTTATCTGCAATTTGAGTATTTGGGGCTGGTGTTGTTTTCTTTTTACAATGGAGTAACAAATCATATCCTACCGCATTTTCAGAAACAAACTGCTTAAATGTTCCATGACGTTTATCTAAGGTTTGCGTCCTTTCAACTTCAAAACCGCTTTCGGCCAATGCAGCCTGAATAGCTGCCCAAACTTTGGCTGACGAATTGTGAAACATTACGGTAATCCATCGTTCAGGCTTCAATACACGGTACATTTCCGTGAAAGCCATCGTCATTAGCACCCGATAATCTACAATTTTTTTGCGTTGTACGTGATTGACAATGGCTTCGTTTTCCGGGTTGGTAAATATTTCTAGCCAAGACTCCCATAAAAAATTCATTTCAGAGTAGTTAATATTGCTACCAAATGGAGGGTCAGTAAAAATATAATCTATTGAGTTACCAGGGATAGATGACAAATCGGTAGCACTTTGAGTTGATACGCAAAATGGTGTATCAGGGTGTCCGTTCCAGGTTACTAAGTGGTCATAAATCGTTTTGGCTTTTCGACGAAAAACCTTAAAGACATTCTGTTCATTAAAAATCATTGGGACATTGTAATTTGCTATGTTGCTACTCCCCCCCCAGAATCGAAACTCAGACAGTTGTGTGACTCGTTGATAAAGGGAGGTTACAGTAAACATAAGTTCCAGGCTCATATTTTGATCGGGCCATCTTCGGGCGATATCCCATAAACGGGCTATCGAATGTAATCCCCTAGTGGTGTATAGTTTGTCCACGGATGTTAGACCATGTGAGATTGCCTGCCGGGTGTTAACACCAAACGGGAATTTTGCAGTTGGATACCATAAATCAGTAGGTACACCAGCCTTATCGATAGATTGGATCAACCCTAAATCATAATCATCAGGTGGTGAAGTTGACTCTCTTGGACCTGATTCACAACAACGATAGCCAACTTGAACCGGATAAGTTCGGGTACGTTGCAAGTTGCGTTTTTCCAAATGTTTTCCACAATGAGGACAATCGAAATCTTTTTTGATCTTACTCTCACGTACATTATCTCGTTCATCACGGGCAACATCCCACAGAATAAACTCCTGATTGCAGAATTCACAGATTAGACCATAGCTCCAGACTACGTATTCCATTGGAACTAATTTATTACATCTACGACAATGTGTGCCATACAGAGATAATTCCTCATGGAGTGTGATCCCTAGAATTTGCTGAATACTTTTCATATATTCGTAAGGGGGTACCGCCATCAAGAAATTTACAGCGATAAATGTTGCAGCTGGAGAAAGATCAATGAGAACTGGGATGCGACCTGATTTGAGGGCGGCTACACCAGTCATTCCAGAACCACAAAATGGATCAAGAACAAGTTCTCCCTGTTCTGTATAGTACTCAATTAAACTTACAATTGCTTGGGGGGGGACTTTGGTATGGTAGGTATGAGCATCATAAACATAACTATTTTTTCCGGCTACCAGATTTTCTGGCAATGGTTTTGACCTGGGTTGAAAATGATTATTTGAACGATAAGACTGGATAAATTCACCAAGTTTTTGATTGAGGGAGGGTGAATAGAACTGATTTTGAAAGTCTTTGAGCGAACGGGGCCTATCTAGTAAGTCTAGCTTTGAGGGTGTTGGTAATTTATCATCCAATGAGAATAAAGAAAGCTGTTGAAAACTATCCATCATCTGCCCCAATTATTTTTTGCGAGAATTATCTAATGTAGTTATTGTGGCACGATTTACTGCAAAGAGCAAACGTTTTGAGAGTTGTATACCATAGAATCAAAACGTCTAAAGGTTATCAACATGTTTGTTTTCGGGAGAAAACTCCACCTGCCTGTTATGGTATAATTCGACTATGTCGAATCACAGCACGAACCGTCCGCCCCTCTCTAACCTGTCTCTGGCAAAATTGCTCATTGCTCATTGCGCATTGCTCATTCTGCTTGGTTTGGCCTGCGCCTGGCAGCCTGACTCAACCCTGATCAGGCTTGGTCTCATCACTCCCACCCCCACCCCCGATCCTTTCTTCCATTACCGCGCCGCCCTCCAACCCGCCTTCCGCGGCGACATCGAAGTGGCCGGCCCGCTGCCGCGCTACCACATTACGGCGCGATTGGCTGATAGCGGCGCTACCTTGACCGGGGTGATGCAGGTTACGGTTCCGTCAGCCGGCCCTGAGCTGGTTTTTCGCCTCTATCCCAACCTGGACAACTATGGCGGGGCGGCGGAAGTCACCGCCGCGCAAATCAACGGCGCGCCCGTTCAGGCCGTCCCTCTGGCCGGCGGCGCGGCGGTTCGGCTGGCAATGCCCCCGTTGGGCGACGGCAACTCGCCGCCGGACGCCACGGTCAAACTGAACTTTAACGTCCAACTGCCCCGCCAGGCCGGTTCAAACTACACCCTGTTCGGCTGGGACGGTTCGGTCCTGAGCCTGCCGGGCTTCTACCCGACCCTGGCCGTCCGGCAGGGCGGCGACTGGGTCTTGGACGACCCCCCGGCCCACGGCGACGTGCTCTTCAATGAGGCGGCCCTGTACCAGTTCGATCTGACCCTGCCCACCAACCTGGTGGTAGTGGCCAGCGGCGTTACTCTCAACGTGATCGACAACGCCGACGGCAGCCGCACCTGGCAAATTGCCGGCGGGCCGCTGCGGGATATGACCGTGCTGGCCGGGCCGTTCCAGGCCGTTAGCGAGCAGGCCGCCGGAGCGACGGTTACCTCCTACTATCTCCCCGGCCACGAGGCCGCCGCCCAGGCTGTACTGGCCCACGCCGCCGCCTCGCTGCGCCTTTATAGCGACACCTACGGTCCCTACCCCTTTACCGAGCTGGACGTGGTCCAGGCGCCGCTCAACTTCCGGGGCATGGAGTACAGCGGCCTGATTTTGATTGGCGAAGATTTGTACCGGGATCAGCGGGAGTTCCTGACCTTTTTGGTAGCCCACGAGGTCGCCCACCAGTGGTGGTACGGCGTGGTCGGTAATAATCCCTACCGGGAGCCCTGGCTGGATGAAGGTCTCACCGAGTATAGCGCCTTTGACTACTACCGGGGCGTCTTTGGCCAGAGCGAGGCTGAGCGGCTGCTGACCGGCCGCTGGCTGATCCCCTTTGACGCCGCGGCCGGTGGTATCAATGGCCGGGTCGACCGGCCGGCTGCCAGCTTCGACCCGGCCAGCTACGAGCTGCTGGTCTACGCCAAAGCGGCTCTCTTCTTCAATGCTTTGCGGCAGCAGCTCGGCGAGGAGATGTACCGGCAGGTGCTCCAAAGCTACTACGCCGAAAATCGTTACCGCATCGTTACTCCCCAAACCTTCCTGGCCACCGCCGAGCGGCTCTCCGGCCAGAATTTGAATTCTCTTGCCGAAGAGTGGTTGCGATAGCCTCTTCCGACATTCACCCTGAGCAGTAGCTAGAAAAAATCACAAATTTTTGGGGTACACTTTTGTTAAGATATCTACTACAATGGCAGCCAACCGGGTTAGCCATTGAGCCGGCAATCTCCTTTGCCGGCCCGGCGACCCTGGCCTTTCCAATACCCAAGACAATCGAATAATTTCTATACTTCCATAACACACCAAGGAAATAGTGATGCCGGATACCCGTTACTTCAACTTCTTCACGATTATTTTTGATTTACGCCTGACCATCTTGAACAACAATCTTCTCCTCACCAGAACTACTCGCCAGGTGATAAGTTCCGCCCTGCTGGCGGGTCTGGTTCTGCTCCTCAGCCCACCCCTGACTATCCGGGCAAACGGGCCTATTCCCTTCTCTGAAAATTTTGACGATTTCACCGCTGCCGGCTTTACGCCCGACCCGGCGCCGGGTCAACTGGACTCCGATGTTTGGATCGTCGCCGGCTTTTCCGATGGAAACATCTCCTTTGGCGACAGCCAGACTTCCGGTGATTTTGCCAGGGGAAAACCTACCGGCCATGTCACCACCGGCGGTGTTTATGCTCTTGATACGGGCAGCAATACGATCCTTGCTATCCAACCCGGCGGCGATGACTTCACCCCCGGCGCCATTACACTTCGCCTCCAGAATAATACCGGCGACGTTATTGACCAGCTCAATCTTACCTATGAAATCTGGTATTTCAATGATCAAAACCGGGCCAACTCCCTCAATTTTGCCTATTCGCCGGATAATTTGGTTTACACCAACGTTTCTTCCCTCGATTTCACCACACCCGCAGGCGCGGCTGCCTCGCCCACCTGGCAAGTTGAGCCTCGTTCCACCACCGTGACCGGTCTCAATCTGGTCACCGGCGACTTTTTGTATCTCAAGTGGCTTGGCGATGACGCTGGCGGCAGCGGCAGCCGGGATGAGTATGGGCTGGATAATATCCAGGTTACTATTCCAACTGGCGACAGTCCACCTGACCTAACCATGACCAATCCTGCCGACAGCGCCGCCGATATCCCTATTGACGCCAATATCACCATCACCTTCAGCGAACCGGTCAGCCTGGCCGGAGATTGGTTTGCGATCAATTGCGACCAAACCGGCCTCCACACCCCGGCCAACAGTGTGGTCAGCGGCGGTCCGGTTAGCTGGACGATTGACCCGAATATCGACTTTGCGGCAGGCGAAAGCTGTACGGTCACACTATTTGCCGCCCAGATTACGGACCAGGATGGGACGCCGGATCAGATGGCGTCAGATTACAATTTCACTTTTATAACCGCGCCCGCGCCGCCAGCCCCTCTGGCAGTGGTTATCAATGAAGTCGCCTGGGGCGGTACGGCCGCCAACAGTAACCACGAATGGATTGAACTCTGGAACACCACCGGCGTCTCTATTGCTCTTGACGGTTGGGTCATTACCGGCACCAATGGTTTGAACATACCATTGAGCGGCGCCATCGGCCCGAACGATTATTTCTTACTGGAACGAAATAACGATACCGCCATCAGTGATATTGCGGCTAATCTGACCCCAGGCTTCGGCAGCGGCCTGGTTAACAGCGGCGTTAGTCTCTTTTTGTCCACCAACGGCCTGGTGATTGACACAGCCAACGGTGACGGCGGAGCCTGGCCGGCCGGCAGCGGCTCACCGGATTACAGAAGTATGGAACGGATCGATCCCTCTCTTCCGGATGCGGATACCAATTGGGCCAGCAACGATACCGTTCATCGTAATGGCCTGGATGCCAACGGCAATCCGCTCAATGGCACGCCCAAACAGCCCAACTCGCCCACCTACCCGCCGCCACCGCCGCCACCCCCGCCCGCCCCTCTCCTAATCAGCGAATTCCTCTACGATGGCCTGACCCCCTCCAGCGAGGGCGATGAGTTCGTCGAGGTGTGCAATCCTAATCCGTTTGAGGTCAATCTGGACGGTTACAAGGTTGGCGACGAAGAGACAGGGCGAGCCAGGAATGATGGTGGTGAGAGTATGTACAGGTTGCCCGCCGTGCTGCTGGCGATGGATGGCTGCTTGACCATAGCCAAAGACGCGGCCCAGTTTGCGGCTCGTTTTGGTTCTGCACCTGATTATGAGGTTGGGGCTTTAGCCAAATACACTGCCTGGGGCAGCGGTAGCTGGTCGCTCAACAACAGCGGCGATGAACTGCTGCTGCTCGGCCCCAACGATGAAATTCTCGACAGCGTGGCTTTCCGTAACGGCGACTACACCGCTCTTGGCCTGGAGCCGGACGCCACCGCCCCCGAGCCGCTCAGCCTGCAGCGGGTCTGGCCCACCGATACCAACTCCATGCCCCACGATTTTGTCCACGCCGAGCCGAATCCGGGCCGGCTTACTGCGCTGCCGCCGCCCCCGGCTGTGTCGGTCCCGCCGGCCGAGTTGCCAGGCGGGATGAAGGCTTATTGGGGCCACCTGCACGCCCACACCACCTACTCCGACGGGGCCGGGCCGCCCTTCTATGCCCTGGCGATGGCCCGCGCCGCCGGCCTTCATTTCTATGGGATATCGGATCATGGCTGGTGGTTATCCCAAAATGAGTGGGACAAAACCCTGTTCCAGGTCCAGGCCGCCACCGTGCCCGGCCAGTTTGTGGCGCTGCGGGGGGTGGAGTGGAGCCCGGACAAAATCGGCCATATCAACGTCTTCAACAGCGATACCCTGCTCCAGCGCACCGATCCCCGCTTCGACACCCTGCCGGAGCTGTACGACTGGCTGGCGGCCAATCCGGCGGCCATCGCCCAGTTCAACCACCCTGATCCCCGCTACGACGGCGATTTTGAAAAATTTACCTTCCATGCCGGTGCCGCGCCGCAGCTCTTGTTGCAGGAAATGGGTAATCACGCCCAGGGTTACGTAACCTACGAACCGGCTTTCATTCAGAGTAACTTTGCCGGCTGGCGCGTTGGTCCCACCAACAACGGCGACACCCACACCGCCAATTGGGGCCGCGATACCATCGGCCGCACCGGCGTCGTCGCCCCGGCGTTGACCGAAGCGGATTTGTTAGAGGCCCTGCGCCGCCGCCGGGTTTTCTCCACCGAAGACAGCAACTTGGCCCTGGCCCTGCGCAGCGGCGACAGTTGGATGGGGAGTATCCTGCCGGCAGGCGGTTCGATTCCCCTCAACGTCGATTTCGTCGATCCTGACCCTGAGCCGCTGACCCTCTACATGTACGACACGAACCTGCTGCTGGCCACGATACCCGTGGTCAATTCCACCGGCCAATGGAGTACCACCGTGGAGGCTCGCCCCGGCCATTTCTTCTGGGTTAAAGCAGTTCAGGCTGACGGCAATAACGCCTACACCACCCCCCTCTGGATCGAGGGGCAGCTTGAGCCGGAACGGCTGGTGCTCAACGAAATCCTACCGGCCCCCGGCGACTGGGATTGGGACGGCAACGGCGTCGGCGATCACCATGATGAATGGATCGAACTTTACAATCCGCTGGACTGGCCAGTGGGTCTGGGCGGCTGGCGGCTGGTCGACGCGGCCGGAACTTATTACAACGTGCCGCTCAACGTGACCATTCCGGTCGGCGGCTTTGCCACTTTCTATTTTGCTCATACCAAAATTGGTCTCAACAATTCGGGCGACACCGTTAGCCTGATCCACCCGAACGGCCGCGTGGTTGACCGCTTCAGTTACGATCACTCACCCGGCTATGATGAAAGTTGGTGTCGCCTGCCCGATGGCGGCCCCACCTGGAGCGACAACTGTGCCGGCTCACCCTCGGCCAACAACTGGGAGAAACCACCCCCCGGCCCGCTCACGGTCACTATATTCGAGGCCAAGCGGCTGACCCGCAACGCCTGGGTACGGGTCAGCGGCCGGGTAACGGTTCCGCCGGGCCTGTTTGGGGTCCGCACGATGTATATTCAAGATGAAACCTCCGGCATTATGGTTTACCTGCCCCGCGACCATCGCCTTGCTGACCTCAAGTTAGGGGATAAAGTGGCGGTCGAAGGGAAACTGCGCAGCTTTCACGAGGAGTGGGAGATTGCGGTAGCGGAACGGGGTGATATCAAAACCGGCGACAGCGGCGAGCCGCCCCCGCCCTTACCGATTGCCACTACTTCCCTGCTGGAGCCGTATGAGGGCATGTTGGTGATGTTGCAGGGACAGGCCGCCGGTTTCAAAGGGTATACCACCTTTTGGGTGGATGACGGTACCGACCCGGCCAAAGTGTATCTGCGCCGCAGCACCGGCATCAAAAAGCCCTATTTGGAAGTGGGTACGCCGGTAACCGTGGTCGGCATTGTCAGCCAATATTCCGATCCTGAGCAGCCTTCGCGGGCCGATTATCGCCTGCTGCCGCGTTACCCAACCGACTTGATTCTGCCAACTACGGCAGCAGCATCGCCGCCCAACTGGCCCACCGAACTACCGGAGACAGGTTACTAAAACCAGATGACCGGCACTTCAAACGTGCCGGTCATCTGTCTAATCGGTCTCTTCAGCAGCCAGCCAATAACCCACACCTCGTTCGGTTAGCAGATAACGGGGATTACTGGGATCTGGCTCGATCTTACGGCGCAGCCGGTAGGTAAAAACCTTCAAGTAATCCATTTCATCCACTGCCGCCGGTCCCCAAACCCGGCTCAACAGCAGTTCATTGGGGATAACCTGGCCGGCATTGCGCGCCAGCACCTCCAACAAGCGAAACTCGGTGTTGGTCAGCTTGACTTCCTTTTGACCAACCATCACCCGGCGGCGGTTGAAATCAATCTGCAAGTCGCCGCACCGAAACGCCGGTTCCAATGGCCCGGCGCTGCCCTCGGCCCGGCGCAACAGCGAGCGAATCCGGGCCGGCAGCTCCAGGTAACCGAACGGCTTGACTATGTAATCATCCGCCCCCAACTCCAATCCCCGTACAATATCTAACTCTTCATCCTTGACCGACAGAATAATCACCGGCACATTGCTAAACAAGCGGAGCTGCCGCAACACATCAAAGCCGTGCATCCCCGGCATCGCCAAATCAAGCAGCACCAGGTCAGGCGACTCCCGCTCAACCAGTTCCAGGCCGGCGGCTCCATCATGCGCCTCCAGCACAGACCAGGCCGGCTCCTGCACTGTAATGGTCAACTTGACGGCGCGGGTCAGGTCCGGCTCGTCATCGATTACCAGGATTTTATGGCTGGCTTTTTTCATTGGTTACGGCCTCACCGGCGATGGGCAAAGTAAAACAGAAGCGACTGCCGCCGCCGGGCCGCTCTTCCAACCAGATTTGTCCGCCATGCAACTGAACCAGTTCGCGGCAGATAAATAACCCCAGGCCCACCCCGGCCAGGGCTTTGTCTTCGGCGGCAATATAAAATTTATCAAAGATGCGGGCGCGCTCATGGGGCGGTACGCCAGGCCCGGCGTCAACCACCCCAACCTGCACAAACTCGCCGGCCGTGGCTAACTCAACCTGGATGGTGCTATCGGCCGGGGCAAATTTAGCGGCGTTGTGTAGCAGGTTCGACAAGATTTGCTCCAGTCGCCGGCCATCGGCCCAGACCGGCGGCAGATCAGGTTCGCTCTTCACCTCAACCTGTTGACGCTTGCGTTCCAGCACCGGCGCCAGGCTATCCAACACCCGCTGGAGCCGGTTGGCCAGATTGATGGATCGCTGGTGCAAGGCCACGGCTTTGGCTTCCAGCCGGGAACTCTCCAGCAGTTCGGTGATGAGCAGCTCCAGCCGGGCCAGATTTTGTTCGACGGCATCGGTAATTTCGGCCTGGGTCTCAGGCGGTAACTCCGGCAGCCGGGCCAGGGCCGGCGTCAAGGTTTTGAGCACGGTCAGCGGCGTCTTTAGCTCGTGCCCAATGGCCGAAAAAAAGACCGACTGAAGCTCCTCAAAGCGGCGCAAACGAGCCACCTGGTCCTGTTCGCGAACGTAGAGATAGGCCGTGCGCAGAGCCAGGCCGGCTTCCTTGGCCAAGATACGTAAAAAGGTTTGGTCGTCGTCGCCCAAAGGTTGCGCGGTTAGTTGGCCAATCACAATCACTCCCAGGGTATCGCCTCCCGGTGTGGTCAGACGGCTGCAAATCAGCCGGGTGACCTCATCGCCCACCACAAAATTCGGGAGCGGCTGACCGGTGCCGGCTCCAACCGTAAAGAGGTTGTTGTTATTCTCGGGCCAGGTCAACCCGGTGATCGATTTGCCAACGGGGTAGCGGCTGGTGGAAGAGGCCGCGATTTGCCACTGCTCAGGGGTCGCCTCAGGTTGCAAGACCAGGCCGAAATCGACTGCCGGCAGAACCCGGATGCCATCCAGCACAGTCTCGAGGATCTGGTCGGGTTCCAGGCTCTCTTCGGCCAGCCGCAAGAAGATTTGATTCAGGGCGGTTGCCCGGGCCGCCGCCAGGGTTGTTTGGCGGCGAGCCGCCTTCTCCCGTTGCAGTTGTCGATTGAATAAGGCTACCAAAGCCCCCAGGGTGAGGATAACAAAGGATTTGGCGGTAAGAACGGCCGCCGCCAATATGTTCCACTCAAACTCTAACATGAGCAGAACCACACCGGCGTGGAGCAGGGTGAGCGCGGTTGTGAGCAGCAGCGCCGCTTGCCAATAGAAAACCAGTCCAATCCCGATCGCGGCGATGGGAAATAATACAAAAAATGGGCTGCTGAGACCGCCGGTGAGAGCCGTGAATAGCGTAGCCTGGCCAATATCGCCGAGCAGCAGCCAACCGGCTTGACCGCTGACCAGCGGCTGTTTGACCCAGACCAGGAAAGAAATGAGTAGATTCAGGCCAATCACCACGGGCAGCGCCGCCAGCGGACTGAGGAGCGGCTGGTCATATGCCTCGGCCGGCCCCGACGACACCGTATCCGTCCCCAGAATCACTACTGAAACACCCACCAGGGCAACCCAGCGGATCACCAGTAAGTACCGGTCAATGTACGGGAAGGGGGCCGCCACCCGCCAGCCAGCCAGGCCGGCGGATGACTGCTGACTTTGACGGCGCTCGACCATAGTCCGCAGCTCCATTATCCCCCACCGGGGAGACATAGAGAGATCAAGAAAATTGGGGACACGAAACAAGGTCTGGTTGGAGGAATATCTATAATAATGGTACACGGCAGCGGCTCAGTTGGCAAGGAGTTAAAGCTGTGGCTGTAATAGCTTCAGGTATGTTTACCAAATATTTACCTTTTTTAACCGGTTTGTTTACTTGAATGAAGTAAAATGAAAATAGGTGGGGTTTAAAGTTGGTTGGTCTCGGCCAACAACTTGAGTAGAGTAAGGAGGTACTACTGTGAAAACGATAAAAAGATTTAATTGGATTATCCTGGCCCTGGGGGCGTGGGAAGTTCTGTCAGCCTTTGTCTTCCTGCGTTGGAACGTACCGGTAGCCTTTTGGAACGCTTTCATCGTTGGGGCCTTGATTCTGCTGCTGGCCATCCTGGCCCAAAGGCAGGAAGAGGCCCAAAAGGACGGGGGACCGGAGTGGGCCATTGCCGGGGTGAGCTTATGGTTGATTGTCTCACCCTTTATGTTCGGCTACGATGTCCTGATGCCTATGGCCATGTGGAACGACGTCATCGTCGGGGTCGTCAGCCTGGTGCTGGCCCTGCGCAGCGAGGCAATTTTGCGTAAAGAAGTCGCTTCCCAGCGGTCGTAGCGCCGGTTAAAATCCGGGGACGGACCAACGTCCAGGTCCAAAAGAGGGGGATAGAAGGTGATTTGCTTCTGTCCTCCTCTATTTTTTCAAATCCGCCTGCTTGCCCTTGGCCCAGGTCACACTGCCTGAGAGCAATTGACAACATCTTAATTCAATGTTATGCTCGCCCCCATCAACCCTATCTGCTTGACATGCTGCAAGAGGAGGAATATTCCAATTATGAGTAGTACCACCTTTGTAAACTGGGCTTTGATTCTGGGGGCGTCCAGCGGTTTTGGGGCAGCCACAGCCCGAGTGTTGGCCCACCGGGGGATGAACATTGTGGGCATTCATCTCGACGCCAAAGCTACATTGCCCAATGCCAGGGCTGTACAGGCCGACATCGAAGCCGCCGGGCGAGAAGCCATCTTCATCAATATGAACGCGGCCAGCCCGGAAAAACGCGCCGGCGCCATCCAGAAGATGGCCGAAACCGGGGTCAAGGTCAAAGTGTTGCTGCACTCTTTGGCTTTTGGCTCGCTCAAACCCATGATTGGCGAAAACTCTGAAGCCAGTCTAGACCAGAAACAGATCGAGATGACGCTCGACGTGATGGCCAACAGCCTGGTTTACTGGGTGCAGGAGCTGGCCTGGGCTAACCTCTTTGCCGATGACGCTCGTATCTTCTCGATGACCAGTGAGGGCAATAGCCGGATTATGCCGGCCTACGGTGCAGTTAGCGCGGCCAAGGTGGCCTTGGAGAGTTACACCCGCCAGTTAGCCGTGGAATTGGCGCCTCGCAACATCAAAGTGAACTGCATCCAGGCCGGCGTCACCGATACCCCGGCCCTGCGAGCCATCCCCGGCCACGAGCATATGATCGAATTTGCCCGCCGCCGCAACCCCTTCCACCGCCTCACCAGCCCCGACGACGTCGCTCACGCCATCGCCGAGCTATCCCGGCCCGGCCTGGCCTGGATGACCGGCAACGTCATCCGGGTGGACGGCGGCGAGTTTATTGTGCCGTAAATTAACCATTAACCATCCCAAGGCTGACCCTCAAGGCCACGTCCCATTGGGCGTGGCCTTTTTTGGGTCTTGTCGTCCATTGAGCGGGATGCGGTTCATCGGTTTGGAGCAGAGTTGTGGTATAATGTAACTGTTGGTCATTGAGTTATGGAGAGAGATGATGGTCGCCACAGTGATAGACCCAATCGAAACGCAGGTTCCCCAGCGCCAAAAAATGAGCTATGCAGACTATCTGCAAATTGCCGGAGACTCCCAGATCGTGGAATGGGTCAACGAGGAGGTCATCAGCTACGTGCCGCCAGGATACCAGCATCAGGAAATTGCCGGTTTTTTGTTCAACCTGCTCAGCCAGTTTCTGCAAATCTTTAACCTGGGGGTGATGGTCCAGGCCCCCTTTGAAGTGAAACTGTGGCCCGATGGTCCCGCTCGTGAACCGGACCTGTTTTTTGTGAGTCAACACAATCTCGCCAAACTGATGCCGGAGCGATTCGCCGGCGGCCCCGATTTAGTCATCGAGATTATTTCGCCGGGCAGCGTCAGCGAGGACCGGGTGCGTAAATTCACCCACTACGAGCAGGCCGGCGTGCCGGAATATTGGCTGATCGACCTCCGGCCACACCAACAGCAGGCCGACTTCTACGTTTTGGGCGAGGATAAGCTGTACCACGCCGCCCCCCTCAGCGAGGGCGGTCGCTATCACTCGGCGGCCCTGCCTCATTTCTGGCTCGACATCGCCTGGCTGTGGCAGGAACCGCTGCCCAATCCCCAGTTGATTTTGGCCGAAATTATGATTTCGATTGAGGCGCTTCCGGCAGAGGTTAAAGCCGCGTATCAGGCTTTGTACGAGGCTTTAAGTAAATGAATAATATCAGCAACTCTTCCTGAACATCACCAGCTTTCCTAAACCACGCAATAAAGAACAAAAGTTCAGGTATAGAACTCATCACTAAAACGTGATATAATGGTTGTTGTGGAGGAATGATGTTCAAAGATCGTATTGATCTCTATAAGAAACTCGAAGAGAAGCGTAATTCTAAACTTCTCGTTTACATCACTGGAGACCGCCGAGGCCTTGAAACTCAAATTCATCCAGAGGTTTTAGATTTCTTTATTGATCACTTAGATGCAATTGGAAGTATTTCTAAAATTTCTCTTTATCTCTACACAACAGGCGGTCAAACATTAGCTGCTTGGAGTATTGCAAATCTAATTCGTCAGTTTTGTGATGAATTTGAAGTTATCATACCCTCAAAGGCACATAGCGGTGGCACATTACTTTGTCTTGGAGCGAATACAATATTGATGACTAAACAGGCAACACTTGGCCCGATTGACCCCAGTGTAAATACACCACTTAATCCTCAAGTTCCTGGGGCTCCACCTAATGCTCGTATTCCTGTTAGCGTGGAGGCAATAAATGGGTTTATCGAACTTGCCAAGGAAGAACTTAAGATCAACTCCAGCACTGACCTCACCACCGTTCTTACTATTTTAAGTTCCCATGTGCATCCACTTGTTCTAGGACAAGTATACCGAACACGAAGCCAAATCAGGATGCTTGGCAAAAGACTTTTGTCAAAACATATCCAGGATGATGGAAAGATTGAAAAACTTCTTCAGTTTTTATGTAGTGAGTCCGGCAGTCATGATTATACGATCTATAGACAAGAGGCCAGAGACGACCTTGGCTTAAATATTCTCAGTCCAGACGATGAGCAATATAAAATTATCAAGGCAATTTATGACGATGTTGCTAAAGAACTTGAGTTAACTTCACCTTATGACCCACTTCTTTTCCTTAAAGGACAGAATGAAATCAACTATGAACTAAGACGCGCCCTTGTAGAGAGTGTTAATGCAGGAAGTCATAGATTTGTAAGTGAAGGTCGCTTAGCCAAACGTCGAGTGGTGGATCAAAGTAAAGGTGTGATGCATGAAGGGGTGCAGGATGATCGAACGTTTGAGGGCTGGAAATATGAACGCATATAAAACAGGTTCAGCGCAAAATATTATTTATAAAGATTTTTCGAATTCTGCAATTGGTGCTTCGCTTTATCAATCATCGGCTGATCCGACCAATCTAGCAAGTTTAATTCGTAATGCCATTATAATTCTTCCTGACCGAGTATCAGCCAATGTTCAAGATTTGCTGCTTGAGCTAACTCTGAAAGAAAATCTGACAACTCGGGACATTCTTAGTGATGAGGAATTGATCGCTTTATATGCCGAGGCTGTTGAGGAAGATTTGGAACTAGTAGATCTTGGTCTAGCTCATTATGCTGAAATTCTGAAACAAGAGGATAAACTTGAGTGAATCGGGGTGATGTATACTTAGCAGACCTAGACCCAGTAAAAGGCTCCCAGCAGGCTGGTCAACGGCCTGTTTTAATTTATCAAAATAATCGGATACTTCGAATTCCAACAAGCCGGACTGTTATTGTAATTCCGTTCACGACAAATCTAAAACTTCAAAAACTCCCTTCTTGCGTATTAGTACCTATGAATGAGGGTGGACTCAAACAAGACTCAGTTGCTTTATGTCATCAAATTCGTGCTCTCGACAAATCAGGAATATTAAGCTACTGGGGCACATTGTCTACGAGTCGCATGGCTGAAATAGACCAAGTAGTTCTCTACACTATTGGTATAATATAACCGCTCTGTTTGTCCTCTTCAGGGAAGATTTTTCCACAGAATAGTCAACTACGTTCTCTTGAGAATAATGGGCAGATACAGATACCTATCACCAAAATAACGTACAACGGCGAAGTCGGTATTGCTGCCATTGTGGCTGTAGCCAACCACCACTATTTTACCGTCCGCTTGAATAGCTACACCATAGCTATTATCATCACCACTGCCGATAGGAGTGATAACTTTTCCCTCATTACCAAAGGTATTATCTACCGCTCCATCGCTAAGATAACGGATTACCCCAAAATCATAATTGCTCCCGTTGTAACTAACACCGGCAACTACAATTTTGTTGCCGGGTTGAATAGCCACAGCCGTGGCGCCCCCACCCTGCCCGATTGTCGTGGTTACAACCCCATTGACGCCGAAGGTAGTGTCCGGAGCGCTATTGTTGTCGTAACGTACCGTGGTAAAGTCGCTGGTGCTTTCCCGGCTGATTCCGGCCACAACAATTTTACCGTTGTTCTGGATTGCCACAGCGCTACCGCTTGCGCCCAGGCCAATAGAGGTGGTCACAATCCCGCTGTTACCGAAATTACTATCGAGACTGCCACTACTATCATAACGGACCACAGCAATGTTGCCGCCAGCACCACTATTGCTGGAACCGGCCACCACAATCTTCTCATCAGGTTGGATGGCAATTCCATAACCCCAGTCATTACTGCTACCTATCGGCGTAGTGACAACGCCGCTATGACCGAATGAACTGTCAAGGCTGCCATTGGCATTGTACCGAACCACGGCAAAATTATAGTCGTTGCCATCATGGCTGGAACCGGCAGCCAAAATTTTACCATCGTTTTGGATGGCTACAGCGTACCCCTGGTCATCACCGCCACCGATCGATGTCGTTATAACCCCGTTTGTCCCAAAGGAGGTGTCCAAACTGCCATCGGTGTGATAGCGCACCAGTGCAAAATCGCCGTTGGTACCGTTGTTTATACTGGCGCCCCCAACGACAATACTGCCATCGGCCTGGATAACTACAGCCCGACCGAAGCACTCGAGGTCAATGGTTGTAGTCACTACACCGCCACTCCCAAAAGTTGAATCCAGACCACCAGCACGATCATAACGCGCCAAGGCAAAGTGACGGACACCGCCGTAACTGGCGCTACCGGCCACCACCAGCTTACCGTCTACCTGGATGGCGACTGCCTGTCCAACATCATCACCGTTTCCAATGGGAGTAGTGACTATGCCGGTCATGCCGAAACCGGTATCGAGATCACCTGGATCGTTCGCGCTGGCTGTAGTGGTTAAGCCAAGAAGCAGGCCAATCAACATCACCGCGCTGACGACAATAACTCTCGGTACGTTCAACATAGACTCACCGTTGAATGCGGCATTACGGTGCTTTTTTCCCGTGATTTAAGCAAGATTGATCACAGTTTAAGACAACTATCAAGGACAGTCAATTCTGGTTACAAATTTCACTAACCCTATTCGGTAATTTGCCCCGCTTTGCTGACTGCTGTGATGAATGGTATACTCTAACCTTATTTTGAAGGATGAAGTATGGTGTTGGGTTTCACGGTGTTCAACCCAACCTACGTATAGCCAGCGTGTAGGTTGGGTCGAAGAATGAGACCCAACACTTTCCTGTGGCTGGGTTGGGGTGGGATTTGTTGGGTTTCACGGTGTTCAACCCAACCTACAGCAGCACCTACGGTGAGACCCAACACCCTCTGGTGAAACGCAACATCGTGTATCGTGTTGGGTTTCACGATGTTCAACCCAACCTACGCGCTGCATAATGCGTAATGCGTAGGTTGGATCGAGCCTGTGGCGAGACCCAACAAATCCCGTGAGGCGTATGGTGTTGGGTTTCACGGTGTTCAACTCAACCTACACGTTACCGTTCAACCCAACCTACACCATTTCCCTGTTGAGGGATAATCGGCTAAAATACCGCCGGCAAAAATCTCTTCTTTGGGCTGGTTATGGAATACCGCCGCGCCAAAACCCCTGGCGCAACCTACTTTTTTACGCTGGTGACCCACAACCGGCGCAAATTTTTGTGCGCCCCGGAAAATATTGTGTTGCTGCGCCAGGCTTTCCGCTATGTGATGACTGGCCATCCCTTCAAAATTGAGGCCATCGTTGTCTTACCCGACCATATCCACAGTCTATGGACGCTGCCGGCCGGGGACGCCGATTTTTCCACGCGCTGGCGGCTCATCAAAAGCTATTTCAGTCATCATTGCGCAACGACTTATCAGGGGCAGGTCTCTGCATCCCGACAAAGCAAGCAAGAGAAAGCCGTATGGCAGCGTCGCTTTTGGGAACATCAAATTCGGGATGAGGATGATTTCATTCGGCATGTTGAGTACATTCATTACAACCCGGTCAAGCATGGTCTGGTCAATGCGCCGCTGGATTGGGCGCATTCCAGTTTTCGGCGTTATGTTGAGGCGGGCCGTTATCCCGCCGATTGGGGAGCGGGAGTCGCTATATCGTTTCCCCCGAATGTTGGTCAGGAGTAGGAATAGGTTGGGTTTCACCCCTTGGGGATTCAACCCAACCTACTCAAGGAATAAAGATGTCAACCAACCCCCTACCTACCCTACCCCACACCACTGCCCGCAGGGGGCAGGCCAACGTAGACCGTCCAAGCTGGACGGCTGGACAAAGTTTTACGGCCTATGGCCTGCGTTTTGGATTGCGGAGCAACAACCCGGCGGCGCTGGAACTGGCCGCCCCACACCTGCCCCTGGGCTGGGTGCCCGCTCCCCCAGGGGATACCGATGATGCGGTCGAGGTAGACATTTTGTACTCGCTGCGACTGGCCCATTCGACACCTTCGGCAGGACAGGCCCCGCCCAGTCAACGCCAGGGCCAGCGCCACTACCACCTGCTCTACTACGGCTCGGCCCTGCTGGCCTGCACCCTGGAACTGCCTCAACTTTTCGACACGCTGGCCCGGCACGCTGAATTGCTGACCGCCTTTCTGGCCTCGGATTGCCTTTTTGTCCACGCCGGCGCAGTCGCGGTTGGTTGGCAAAGACAGGCCATCCTCATTCCGGGCCGGAGCTTCGCCGGCAAAACCACGCTGGTCAAGGCTTTGGTCGAAGCCGGGGCCGTCTACTATTCCGATGAATTTGCCGTGTTGGATAAATAGGGACTCGTTCATCCCTATCCCCGCCCGCTTTCCATTCGCGGCCACAACAGCCAACCCTGCAAAACGCCAGTCGAGACGCTCGGCGGGCAAGTGGGCGTCGAACCGTTGCCGGTGGGCTTAATCATCGTCACCGAATACCAACCCGGCGCAATGTGGCGGCCCCGCCAACTCACCCCCGGCCAGGCCTTGCTGGCCCTGATGGACAACACCGTGGCCGCCCGGCGCGAGCCGGCCCACTCGATGCCCATTTTGAAGCAGACTGTTGCCAACGCCATCGCCCTCAAAAGCAAGCGGGGCGAAGCCGGAGACGTCGCCCGCCGCTTGCTGGCCCGGCCGGCGGCGCGAAAATCCGGCTGATTGGCCGGAGGCTGTAACATCCTTCGGCCAAACCGCAATAGTCGAATTTTGGAGCCAGTTCAGGCCAGGTGGTCCGCCGCCAATGGCCTTTTTTATTCTTTGCTGACTGCTGTGATGAATGGTATACTCTAACCTTATTTTGAAGGATGAAGGCGGAGGGATGAGGGATGAAATAAAGACAAATTCATCCCTCACACCTGCACTGCGCGCAGGCGCAAGTGTCCTTCATCCCTCATCCCTGACTATGGAGGTGTCAATGTCAGCAAATGGAAGTTACAACATGGTGGTCCTGGTCAAGCAGGTGCCCGACACCCACAACATCAGCGGCGAAGTGATGACCAAGGACGGCACCATGAACCGCAACGCCTTGCCGGCCATCTTCAACCCGGAAGACCTCAACGCCCTGGAAATGGCCTTGCAACTCAAGGACAAGTACGGCGGCCGGGTCACGGTCATCACCATGGGGCCGCCCAAGGCGGCCGAAGTGCTGCGCGAGTCGCTCTACCGCGGAGCCGACCGGGTCATCCTGCTGACCGACAAAAAATTTGCCGGGGCCGATACCCTGGCGACCTCATATGCCCTGAGCTGCGCCATCCAAAAACTGGGCCGGTTCGACCTGATCCTGGCCGGCCGGCAGGCCATCGACGGCGACACGGCCCAGGTTGGCCCCCAAACCGCCGAAAAGCTGGGCATCCCCCAGATCACCTACGCCGAAGCGATTCTCAACCTGGACGGCGCTGAAATTGTTGCTCAACGGGCTTTGGAACTGGGCGCCGAGATCGTCAAATGCCCGTTGCCCTGCCTGCTGACCGTGGTCGGTTCGGCCAACCAGCCCCGCCCGGCCTCGGCTCGCAAGCGGATCGAGTACAAGCTGGCGGCCACCCCGCTGGAGTACAGGTCGCTCTTGCAGCGCTGGCCGGAGTTTGAAACCGAAGCCAACCTGGAAGCGTACCTGACCGGCCGCAACTTAAAGATCGAGGTCTGGACGGCCGAAGACGTGGCCGCCGACGAGGCCAAGCTGGGCCTGGCCGGCTCGCCGACGCAGGTCTACAAGATCAACTTTGTGGTGCTGGAAAGCACCGAAAGCAAAGAGATTAGCGCCACCAAAGAAGGCATTGCCGCCCTGATCGAGGAATTGATTCAGGAATATATCGTCGGATGAGGCTTGACCGCCGACCGCCGGCGACCGACCGCTGATTTGAATCCTCCGGTGGTCAGCCGTCGGCGGTCCATTCATTAAGGAAACGAATATGACCAATCAACGCAACGTCTGGGTTTTCATCGAGCAGGAAGAGGGCCAACTGGCCGAGGTCAGTTTGGAACTGCTGGGCAAGGGGCGTGACCTGGCCAACAAGCTGGGCAGCGAACTGTGGGCCGTGCTGGGCGGTTACCGGGTTGGCGAACTGGCCGAAACCGCCATTCATTCCGGGGCGGACCGGGTGCTGCTGGCCGACCACCCCGAACTGGAATTCTACCGCACCCTGCCCTATGCCCGGCTGGTTATCGACCTGATCCAGGCCCACCGGCCCTACATTTTTCTGGTGGGGGCGACCCCCATCGGCCGCGACCTGGCCCCGCGTGTGGCCAGCGCCGTCCGGGCCGGCCTCACCGCCGATTGCACCGACTTACAAATTGGCGACTACGAGTCTAAAAAGGACAAGAAGATCTACAAAGATTTGCTCTACCAGATTCGACCGGCCTTTGGCGGCAACCTCATCGCCACTATTGTCAATCCCACCATGCACCCGCAGATGGCCACCGTCCGCTCCGGGGTGATGCGCCGGCCCGAGCCGGATGCTACCCGCCAGGGCGTGATCGAACAGGTCGAGCCAGTTTTTCAGCCGGGCGACCTGGCTTTGCAGGTGTTGAGCCGGGAAACGCGCCAGTCAACCGTGAATTTGAAAGACGCGGCCACTATTGTGGCCGGCGGCGGGGGCGTCGGCAGCAAAGAGGAGTTTGAACTGCTGCAAGAGCTGGCCCACGTGCTGGGCGGCCAGGTGGGGGCGTCGCGGGCCGCGGTCGACGCCGGTTACATCTCCCGCGAACATCAGGTCGGGCAGACCGGCACCACGGTGCGGCCGCGGCTCTATATCGCCGCCGGCATCTCCGGCGCGGTCCAGCACCGGGCCGGCATGGACGAGTCGCACAAGATCATCGCCATCAACACCGACCCCAACGCGCCCATTTTCGACATTGCCCATTACAAGATTGTGGGCGATCTGAAGGAAGTGGTGCCCATGATTATCGAAGCCTTGCGCCAGAAAGCCAAGTAGGGAGGAAGCCATGGTAGACAACTTCTTTCTGGATAATTTGGACCTGCAATTTCACCTGAACAAGCTCGACCTGCGGGAAGTGGTCGAACTGAAAGAAAATGGTTACAGCTACCGGCAGCAGTACGCCACCGCCCCCCGCCATTACGACGACGCCAAAGACAACTACCGCCTGTTGCTGGAGGTGCTGGGCGAAGTCAGCGCCAATGTGATTGCACCGCGGGCCGCCGAGGCCGACCGGGAAGGCGCCCAGTATCGAGATGGCCAGGTTTACTACGCCGCGGCTACCCAGGCCGCCGTCGAGGCGCTCAAACAAGCCGAGTTGATGGGGGTGATGCTGCCCTGGGAGTACGGCGGCATGAACCTGCCGGAGACGATTTACCAGATGATGGTGGAAATCGTGTCGCGGGCTGAGGCCGGGTTGATGACCATCTTTGGCCTGCAAGAAATCGCCTCGACCATCAGCGAATTTGGCAGCGACGAGCAAAAGGCCAGCGTGCTGCCTCGCTTTGCCCGCGGCGAGGTGGCCGGGGCGATGGTTTTGACCGAGCCGGACGCCGGTTCCGACCTGGGGTCGGTGCAAACAAAGGCCACCTATGATGAGGCGGCCGGGGTGTGGCGGCTCAACGGGGTCAAGCGCTTCATCACCAACGGCGTGGCCGAAATAATGGTGGTGCTGGCCCGCAGCGAGGCAGATAGCAGCGACGCCCGCGGCCTGTCGCTCTTTTTGGTAGAGCGGGATGAGACGGTCCAGATTCGCCGGATCGAGGACAAGATTGGCATCCACACCTCGCCCACCTGTGAGATTCAATACCACAACACCCCGGCGGAACTGATCGGCAAGCGCAAGTTTGGGCTAATCCGCTACGCCATGGGGCTAATGAACGGCGCTCGTCTGGCCGTGTCGGCTCAGGCGTTGGGCATCGCCGAGGCGGCCTATCGCGAAGCGCACAAATATTCGGAAGAGCGGGTTCAATTTGGCAAACCCATCCGGGACATTCCGGCCGTTTCGCGGATGCTGCTGTCGATGCGGGGCGAAATCGAGGCGGCCCGGGCCCTGATCTACGAAACCAGCCGTTGGGTTGACCTGTCGAAAGCCTACGACCATCACCTGGCCGCCACCGAGAGCAAAGATAAAGCGGTCCGCGAGCGGTCAAAGCAGGCTGCAGCCCTGGCCGACGCCCTGACTCCGCTGACCAAATATTACGCCACCGAGATGGGCAACCGGGTCTGCTACCAGGCCATGCAGGTGCACGGCGGCGTCGGCTATATGCGGGAGTTCAATGTGGAACGCCACTACCGCGATATCCGGGTGACCAACATCTACGAGGGCACCAGCCAGTTGCAGATTGTGGCCGCTATTGGCAAGCTGCTGGGCGGAGCGCTGAATGAGCTACTGGACGAGTGGGCGGCCCAGGATTACGGCTCGGAATTGGCCCCGCTCAAGGCGGCGCTCACGGAGGCAACCGAGTTGTTCAAAAAAGCCACGCTCAAGCTGAAGGACAATGAACGGGAGGTCATCGACTATTACGCCGCCGACCTGACCGACATGGCCGTCTATGTGCTCAATTCCTGGCTGCTGCTGCAAGACGCCCGGCTGTCGGAGCGAAAGCGGGCCATGGCCCGGGTCTACATCGGCGAGCATCTGCCCAAAGTTTACAGCGCCGGCGAGGCCATCCACGCCGCCAGCGCCGCCCCACTGCAGGCCAGAGCAGTTATCCTGACCGGCCCCTTTTAGCCCATAAAGATGTGACCGGCGCTTCCAAAGTGCCGGTCACATTTCAGGAGGCCAGTTAATTTTGACTTTCTCGCCAAGTTGGGGCATACTCTATCGCCGTAGGACGCGGTTTGTTCTGTTGGGATGATAAAGATTCACCGCCCAGACTGACTAGTCTGAGCGGTTTTTTTGTGTTCCAGGAACAACATGCGGGCCAATCACAAACGTTCAGTAAGTAAAGGAGAATAAAAAATGAGCGAACGTGAAATTGGAACCGTCAAATGGTTCGACAGCAAAAAAGGCTACGGCTTCATCGAGCGCCAGTCCGGGGGTGATATTTTTGTGCATCACTCAGCGATCATTGCCGAGGGATTCCGTAATCTTATGGAAGGTGACCGGGTCGAGTTTACCGTGGTTCAGGGTAAAAAAGGGCCGGCTGCCTCCGATGTGCGCAAAATATAGCGGGTTGATCCAATGACGAATCTCAAATTGGTAGTGGCCGATGGCCTGGTGGTGAGTCTCGATTACACCCTGCGCCTCGATGATGGGCAGGTGATCGATACCACCGTCAACGAAGCGCCTTTGGATTTTCTGCAAGGGGCTGGCCAGATCATTCCTGGCCTGGAAGAGGCGCTTTACGGTATGGCCGTGGGTGATGAAAAAGAGGTAGAAGTAGCGCCGGTTGATGGTTATGGTGAAAAGAATCTCGATGCCTTTGAGTTGATCCCGCGTGATGCTTTCCCGGCTGACCTGGAATTGACCCGGGGTATGGGGCTGCAGTTGGAGACCGAGTCGGGCGAAGAGCTGGTCGCTTATGTGGCTGATCTTCGCCCTGAGGAAGTCCTGCTCGACTTGAATCATCCCCTGGCCGGTGAAACCCTCTACTTCCAGATCAAAATCGCCGACCTGCGGCCAGCCACGGCTGAGGAATTAGCCCACGGCCACGCCCATAGTTCAGGTCACGTCCACTAAGGCCCGTAACTGGAGCACACGATAGAAAAGTAAGCCGACCACAAACAAGAAGCCCCGTGTTAACGGGGCTTCTTTCTTTTAGGGGTTGATCAAAGCGGCGATGGTTGCCAGCCCCCCAACTCTGTCTCTAGATGGCGAGCCACCGCCAGGGCAACCGCCTCGCCCCAGGGCCGGGCCACGACTTGCAGCCCAATCGGCAGCCCCTCCGGCGAGCTACCGCCCCGCACGACCACCACCGGCCAGCCGGTCAGGTTAAAGACGCGGCTGTAGGTGAAACCAGCGTTGAGGTCGGCGGTGGCGCCATGGGGCAGAGCCGGGTAGGCGCTGACCGGGCAGAGGATGAGTTCATAATGCTCCATAAAGGCCAACATCCCACTGCGCAGGCGATCCAGCCGGGTCAACATCTGGCTGAACTCCGCCGCCGATAACGACTCCCGTCCCAAAAAGCGATTCCGCAGCGCCGGGTAGACCTCGGTGGTGCCGGCCTCCTGCAGCAGCCGTTGAATCCAGGCCGCACCGTCGGCTGTGACCAGCTCAAACCAGGTATCTCTGGTAGTTTCAATCCCCGGCGGTCGAGCTTCTGTCACGTGCGCCCCGGCCACCGCCAGGGCCGCCGCCGCGGCTTGCACCACCGCGGCCACTTCAGGCGTGGGAGCAGCGATGCCATTGTCGGTGAAATAGGCCACCCGCAGTCCCTTGAGTTTGACGGTAGCGGGATCAGCCACCGGCATCGGCACTACAGCCGGATCGCGCCAATCGACCCCGGCAATCAACGGCAGCACCAGGATCAGATCCTCAACAAAGCGCGCCAGGGGACCAAGCTGGGTCAGGATATCCAACGGGCCGACATCATAAGAAATGATATGGCCGGTGCGGGGCGCTCGTCCGGCAGTGGTTTTGAGGCCGGCGATGCCACAATAATGGGCCGGCTGGCGAATACTGCCGCCGCTGTCGCTGCCCAGGTCGAGCGGCGAGCCGCCCGCGGCGATGATGGCCGCCGCGCCGCCGCTGCTGCCGCTGGGCGAGCGGCTTAGATCATAGGGGTTGTTGGTGCGCCCATAGACCAGGTTATCGGTTTCGATGAAGAGAGTCAGCTCGGGGGTGTTGGTCTTGCCGAGCAAGATGGCCCCGGCCCGACGCAGGCGGGCCACCACCGTGGCGTCTTGACTCGGTACATAATTTCGCCGGCCGTGTGTGCCGGCTGTGCTGATGACGCCGGCCGTATCCAGCGAATCCTTAATCGTGAACGGCACACCGTGCAACGGGCCTTTCAGCTCGCCCCGGGCCAGGGCCGCGTCGGCGGCGCGAGCTGTGGCCAGAGCCGACTCGGCCGTAACCTGAACCACGGCATTGAGTTTGGGATTGACCGCCTCGATGCGGGCCAGGTGGGCCTGAACCACCTCAAGCGCTGAAACCTGCTTGGTCCGAATGGCTTTGGCCAGGGCCGAGGCTGAAGCATAGATGAGTTCGTCCATACCACATCGCCCGCTGCAAAATCTCGCCCAACTCCTCGGCCGTCAATTGAATGGGGTTGCCCTTCATGCTGCTGGCCTGTTGAGCCTTCTCGATCAAATCCGGGAAATCGGCCTGGGTCAGGCCGTAGCTCGACAGGCCGGGCACCTGCAAATCTCGGCACAACGACTGCACCCATTCCACCCCATCAGCAGCGGTAGCCTGACGACTGCCGGTCAGAATTTGGGCCACTTCATCGTAGCGAGCCAGGGCAGGGTTATCGGGCTGGCGAGTTCGCAGAGCTTGCACATTGACCGCCATCACGTGGGGTAACAAGGCGGCGCAGGTGGCCCCATGTGGGGCCGGGAACATCCCGCCAAAGGGCGCGGCAAAGCCGTGGACCGCGCCCAGTTTGGCGTTGGCCAGGGCCAGGCCACCGAACAGGCTGGTCAGGGCCATATCCTCGCGGGCCGCCGTATCCTGGCCGTTCTCATACGCCCGGCGCAACGACCGGGCGGCGCGAGCCAACCCTTCCCGGCACAGCCCGTCGGTCAGCGGGTTGGCCTGGTGAGAGACAAAAGGCTCCAGCACCTGGGTCAAAGCGTCCAGGCCGGTACTGGCGGTCAGGGCGGGGGGCAGGTCGTAGGTCAATTCGGGGTCAACCAGGGCCAGCCGGGCCAGCAGCAGCGGGCTGCGCAGACTGACCTTGACCCGGTGCTCCGGCGAACCCAACACCGCATTTTGGGTGACCTCAGCGCCGGTGCCGGCCGTAGTTGGAACGGCGATGAATGGCGCGCCCGGCTGGCTGATTTTTTTGCCCCGGCCAATCACTTCCAGGTAATCCAGCGGCTGGCCCTTGTTGGTCAGCAGGGCGGCAATGGCTTTGCCGGCGTCGATAGCGCTGCCGCCGCCAAAGCCAACGACAAGGTCACATTTGTTGGCTTTGGCCTTGAAGACGCCTTGCTCCACCAGGGCGACCGTAGGCTCGCCGGTCACGGTGAAGGTGGCGATGTCGAGGCCGTGGCCGGTGAGGACATCCAGCAGGGGGTTGGCCCCTTCCAACGTGCGGCCAATGACCACCAGGGCGCGGTGGCCCAACTCAGCGGCCAACGGGCCGAGCTGTGACAAAGTCCCCGGCCCAAAGACAATCCGGCTAACAGTGGCAAATTCAAAGTTCATGGCCGGTCCCCTACTGCTCAAACGTAGGGAAGACAGTAACGTAGCTGGTTTTGCTACGCGGCTCGGCCATCATGCCGGCGACGGTTTCGGCCCATTTTTGATAGTGGGGGGTTTCTTTGTGCCGGGCCGGGTCCTGGGGCGTCCGGTAGGCCTCAACCAGGAGAAAACGGGTCGGGTCATCCTCCTGTTGCAACAGATAAAAAGCAGCCACACCCGGTTCCTCCCGGCTGTGGCGGACATTCTCAATGGTGGCCTGCCGAAAGGCGTCAACGTACTCCGGTTTGACGTGCACGTAAACATTGATGGTCAACATCGTTGTCACTCCTTTGTGGTAAAGAATCCAATCATTTGGTTAGATTATACTGGACATACCGAGATTTTGTTAAACGGCGGCCAATGTTTGAAACACAAATGGCTGGAAAAAACGAATTGCCCGTCGGAAGAATTATTTCTCTGGAATAGCCTATTTGACCATAACTGGCGACTCAAACGCTTCAACCTTATGCTCCCTTTCAATCGGCAGCCCGGCGACGGCCCAAGCGCGATAACCGCCGATCAAATTCTTGACCTGTTTGAAGCCGTTGGCCCGGAGAATGCTGGCCGCAATCGCCGAGCGGTTGCCGCTTTGGCACTGCACCAGGATCGGTTTGTCGGCCGGCAATTCCGCCAGCCGCTCCGGGAGATAGCCCAGCATGATATGGTGGGCGCCCGGAATATGGCCCTCCTCCCACTCGCTGCGACTGCGCACGTCGAGCACCATCACTTCGCCGCTTTTGACCCGGCCGGCCACTTCCAGGGGGGTGATAACCTCGTAACATTCCAGCCGCTGGCCGCTCTCGCCCCACAATTCGATGGCCGCCGGCTCAAAGTAACCGGCGAGCTTGTCCAGACCGATGGAGATCAAATCCCTGGTAATTTCGCGCAGCCGGGTGGAGTCGGCAATCAGGTAGAAAGGCCGATCGTACTCCAGCAGCCAGCCGGCCCAGTTGGCAAAGGAACCGTCGTGGGGAATGTTGAGGGCGCCGGGTACGTGCAGCGAGGCGAAGGCGGCTGACGAGCGAGTATCGACCACGACTGCGCCGTCATCCAGCAGCTTTTTGAGCCGGTTGTAGGGCAGGTATTCCGGCACGGGCAGTCCGGGCAGAATGGCCGATCCCTCCTTGTTGATCTTTTTCATCATGGCGAAATATTTGGGCGCTTCCGGCTGGCCGGCCAGCAGCGCTTTGACAAAAGCGGCTTCGTCGGTGTAGCCCAGCGCCCAGTTGAACAATTTTTCGTAGCCGACGGTGCTGGAGGGCACTGCGCCCAGCGACTTGCCGCAGGCGCTGCCGGCGCCGTGGGCCGGCCAAAGCTGGAGGTAGTCGGGCAGGGTTTTGAAGCGTTGCAGCGATTGGAACATCTGCCGGGCGCCAATTTCTTTGGTTCCTTTGAAGCCGGCCGCTTCTTCCAGCAAATCAGGCCGGCCCACGTCGCCGACAAAGACGAAGTCGCCGGTGAAGAGGCCCATCGGCCGGTCCGCGCCGGCGGTATCGGTGAGCAGGAAGGAGAGATGCTCCGGGGTGTGGCCGGGGGTATGCAGCACCTCGAACTTGATATTGCCGATTTTGAAGGTGTCGCCATCTTTGAGCAACTGGTGCTCAACGCTGTCGAGATATTGGTACTTCCAGTTTTCATCCCCCTCATCGGAGAGGTAGAGCCTGGCCCCGGTTCGCCCGGCCAGCTCGCGCGCGCCGGAAACGAAATCGGCGTGGATGTGCGTTTCGGCCGCGGCGACCAGGCACATCTCCTGGGCCTCGGCCTCGCGCAGATAAGGCTCCAGGTCGCGGCCCGGATCGATGATGATCGCTTCGTGCGTAGCCTGGCAGCCAACCATATACGAAGCGTGGGCCAGTTTTGAGTCGTAAAAGTAGCGTAGTAGCATAATGATTCACCTCAATCCCTGACCAGCGCCCCTGGCCCGTGAGCCTGGACCCACCCGGCCATACCGCCATTCAAACTGGCAATATTCGAGGCCGGCCAGCCATTTTGGATGAGAAAGGCGCTGGCATCCAGACTGGTATGGCCGTGCCAGCATTGAAGAACAATCGATCGATCCTGAGGCAGTTCGTTCAGGCGGGCCGGGATCGTTTGGACAAACATATTGATCGCTCCGGGGATATGGCCGGCCTGATACTCCCAGGGCGAACGCATATCAACCACAAGAATATTGTGACCGTTGTCCAGTTGGATTTTCAATTCCTGAGGCGATATCTCGGTGATGCGCACAGGTTGGGGTGGCGGCTCCGGTTGGTAGGCCGGCGGCGGTGCAACTTCCGCCGGCTGGTCGCCTCGACCCAACAGCTTCTTCAAAAAGCTCATTTGTTAATCCCCCCATCTCTATTTACGATTGACGATTTACGATTGACCATCTGTAATTTCTAATATGCCATTTGCCATTTGCGATTTGAAATTTGTAACTTTAGATGTGCCGCCTAAAACGTCCCTTTCAGGCGACCGCCATCGACCGGGATGGATGCGCCATTGATATAGCTGGCTTTTTCCGAGGCCAGGAAGGCGACCAGCGCGCCCAGCTCCTCAGGCCGGCCAATTCGACCCAGCGGCACCACCTTACCCATATCAGCCAGGGCGTCGGCAACGCTCTTGCCCGATTGGGTGGCGGCATGCTGAGCCAACTGGTCGATCCGGTCGGTATGGATGGTGCCCGGCATGACGTTGTTGACGGTGATGCCATACTGGCCCAACTGGTTGGCCAGGGTTTTGGCCAGCCCGTGAATCGCCGGGCGAATCGAATTGGACAGCAGCAGGGCGTCGAGCGGCTCCTTCACCGACAGGCTGGTAATGTTGATGATCCGGCCCCAGCGCTGCTGCTGCATGTGAGGAATGGCGGCGCGGATCAGCCGGACGGCGCTCATTAAGGTCAGGTTGAAGGCGCTCTGCCAGTGGGCGTCGTCAAATTCTTGAAAGTAGCCCGCCGGCGGGCCGCCCGCATTCGTAACCAGGATATGCAGCCCACCAAAATGGGCCACCGTCTCTGTAACCAGCCGGTTGATATCCGCGGCCTGGCTGACATCGGCCGGAATGGCCAGCACTTCCGCCCCGGTTGTAGCGCGGATATCAGCCGCAGTAGTTTGCAACTGTTCCTCGTTGCGGGCACAGATGGCCACCCGCGCTCCCTCTTGCGCCAGAGCCAACGCGCTGGCCCGGCCAAGCCCTTTGGACGAAGCGGTCACCAGGGCAATTTTATGGGTAAGTCCTAAATCCATCTTGGTAACTCCATTCGAAATTATTGTATTTCGTGTTGCGTATTTCGTAAATTCAAGAGAACGCGCTCCAAAAAACAGCTTTCAAACGCCGATGTATTTGGCATACAAACCGCGGGCTATACTTTCGTCCTCGGTCCCTTTGATGATGGCCCGGGCGTCGGCAAAGAGGGTGATCTCGTAGTTATCCACATTGAAGCGCAGCAAATATTCATTGCGGGCCGTAATCCGGCTGACTTCGGCCAGGCGATTGGCCAGTTCGTTCAAGTGTAACTGCCTGACGCCGGGTGGGCGAATCTGGATAGCGTTGCGGCCGCATAAAGTGATCGCCTGGCCGCCCTTCTCCTGGTTAAGAAATTCAAAATTCCGCTGCTGGCAGGCCGGGCAATCTGGGCGCGGGCCGCGGCTTTCGAACTGCTCAAAGGTATTATACCACACGTCAAAGTGGATGATTCCGTGATTCAGCTCGCCCTGGCCGACAATCAACTTGATGGCTTCGGCAGCGCTGATGCTGGCGATGGCCGCCACCAGCGGACCAACCACCCCGGCGGTGTCACAGGTGGGGTTCGTGCCGGGTGGAGGCAACTCCTCAAAGTGGCAGCGCAGGCAGGCAGTCTGGCCGGGGATGATGGTCTGGCTCATGCCGTAGCTGGCCACGGCCCCGGTGTAAATCCAGGGCAGGTTGTGCTTGATACAGGCGTCATTCAGAATGTAACGGGTCTCAAAATTGTCGACGCCGTCCAGCACAACCGTGGCGCTTTGAATGAGCGTCTCGATATTTTCGGCGTTGACATCGCTGACCAGGCCGCGAACCGTTATGTCGGAGTTGATGGCTCGCAGCTTACGCTCGGCGGCCACGGCTTTGGGCAGATTCTCGGCCAAATCCTGCTCATCGAACAACACCTGCCGCTGCAAGTTATTCAACTCGACAAAATCCCGGTCGATAATGGTCAAGTGGCCGACGCCGCTGCGGGCCAGGTGATTGGCAATGAGCGTGCCGGTTGCCCCGCAGCCGATGACAACGACGCGGGCCGCGGCTAACTTTTGCTGCCCGGCCTGACCAATGCCGGGAAAGATGGTCTGCCGGATGTAGCGAGCAAAATTACGTTCCACGATCGTTCCTTAACGCGGCTTCGTCCACAATTTCCAGGGGAATCCACTCAAAGCGGCGCAGCCCCTCGCCGGCCAAACGCCACACATTGGTATTGAGCGGTATTCTTTCATGGACCGAGGTAATAAGGTAATAGACCTCTTCCCAGGCGCTTTCCATGTCGGTTTGGGAGGGAATGGGCGGCCAGTCGGGGTGGGAGTGGTAGATGCCAATGATCTCCAGGCCGGCTTCGTCGGCGGCAAATTGGACCTGGGCGTACTCTTCGCCGCTGATGATGAAACGGTCGGTCCGCTCGGTGTTTTGATTGGTCGCCGGTCGTACCTGCTGCACCAGACCACCCTCAGCAAAGCTGCCCAGCAAGAAACCGCAACATTCGAAGGGGTAGGTTTCCCCGGCGTGGGCGTAGATTTGTTTGAGTTGGGCGTCGGTGATTCTCATTACGGCGCTTGCTCGCTTTCCCCAATCCAATAAACCCAGGCTGCGCCGGCCTGTTTAGCCCCGTTTGCCAGTCGCCGGTCAGCCGTCCAAAAATCAACTCGTAATTGCTCGGCCAAAGCCAGATAATCAGCATCGTATGCTTTCGAGTGGCCAAGCCGTTCGGCCCAGCATAGTGCTTGCTCATGCAATTCAGGGCTGGGGAGGTGACACTGGATGTTCAAAGTCGAAACAGTCCCCATGGCTATGGCGGCTGCCGCAGTCGTCAGCCAACCATTGGTGATGGCCTTACGCAAAATGGTCAATACTTCATACTCTAATAGTAGCGGCGCATACAGAACGACGCCGGCTTCCTTCCAGGTTGCCACTCGGCGGGTGGCCTGGTCTGAGTAGGGCAGGGGCAGAACAAGAGCGGCTACTATATTGGCGTCGATGACTAAACTCATTCGGCCTGGCTCCAGACCCGGTCGAACTCTTGTTCCCGCTCGGCCCTGCTTTCGGATAGAAGGTCGCCTTGATATACCCCATGTTTCTGTTCGATCTGACGGCGTATTTGGGTTAAGGTCGCTAACGCCTGTAATTCTCGTTGCAATTGGCTGGCTTGTTCACGTTCCACCAGATATTGCCCGACAATTTCGCGGACAATCTCAGAAATACTGCGGCCCTCCTTCTCGGCAAGCTCGGCCAGGGTCCGGTGTTGTTCCGGTTCCAATAAAATTTGCGCTCGATAGAGATTACCCATTCTTCACCTCCATCGGGATTATACATCTACACCTGTGTAGGTGTCAAAAAATCAGGTCCAGCGTCGTTATTTCAGGCGTCGGCGGTTTTTGGCCACATTGCGGATGGGGAGGCCGCGGTAACTGGGGGCCATAATTTCAAAGGGGGTGCAGCGACCCACATCGAGGATGAGTGATTTGAGGCGCGGCTTCAAATCGACATCTTTGGCCATCGTAATCACCGTAGCCAGGCGAGCATTATAGCGGTAATTGAAGAGCTGGTACAGCTTTTCTTCGGCCCAGGGGGTGGCGCTTTCGGTGCCCAGATCATCCAGCACCAGCAGCGGTGCCTTACGAATCTCTTCAAAACGCTTGTCGTAGGAGGTGTTACTGTGGGGGTTGAAGGTGGCCCGGAGATGGTCTAACAGGTCCGGGACCACCACAAACAGGGCCGGTTCGCCCTGCCGGGTGACCTCATTGGCAATGGCCGCGGCCAGGTGAGTTTTGCCGCAGCCATAGGTCCCGGTAAAGACCAACCAATCGCGAGGCTGATCGGCAAAGTCATGGGCCACGGCAAAGGCCCGCTTGAGATTTTCAGCTTTTTCTCGATCCAGCTCATGCTCGCGCAGGTTGAAGCTTTCAAACGTCTGATCGGCGTGGATGGCCAGGCTGGACAGTTCGGCCACGCCATGGGCGATGCCGCTTTGGCGAAAGTCGGGTGCTAAAATCTTGATGATCTGCGACAAATCGGGATCGATCAGCCGCGAACGGATGCGGATGTCGATCTCTTCCAGTTCGTGATTGGAGGTAACCACCGTCGGCAGTTGGGCATTGTAGCGATAATTGAACAACTGGAATAGTTTCTCCTGGGCCCACGGGGTGGAACTGTGGGCTCCCAGGTCATCCAGAATTAACAAAGCACAGGAACGAATCTCCTCAAAGCGCTGATCGTAGGAGACCTCGCTGTAGGGGCTGTAGGTGGCCCGCAGATGGTCCAGCAGGTCGGGTACGACCACAAAAATAGCCGGCTCACCCCGGTTGACCACCTCGTTGGCAATCGCCGCGGCCAGGTGAGTTTTACCGCAGCCATATTTTCCCAAAAAAACAAGCCAACCGGACGGCTGCTGAGCAAAGGCTTTGGCCGTTTCATAGGCCAGCCGCAAATTGCGCTGCCGGTCGGCGGTTAACCCGTAACCATCCGGCACAAAGCGGTCAAAAGTGAAGCGAGCCAGGGTATCAAGGTTGCTGATCCGGCGTAATTTGCGGGTGCGGGCTTGTTCCTGCTCAGCCAGGCGACAGCGGCACGAGACGATCCGGCCAAAGTCAGGGTGGCCCACCGGCACATCCAACCGGAGATAGCCGCTGCCGCCGCAGATAGGGCATAGATACTCCTGCTCATCCTGCGGCGAGTCGTCAGACCGGGACGACTTTGGCCGGGCTATGTTTCGGTTTAGAATCTGATCGATCTGTTCCATAAGTGGGCATCTGCGAATGGCGAATGGGCGAATAGCGAATGGCGAATAAACGAATGACAAATGGCAAATTGCAAATAGCAGACGAGGAAGCGTTATTCACTATTCACAATTCACTATTCTAATGCTGAATCAACTGTTTAAATTCTTCATCGGTATACCAGGGTTTGCCGCTTTCTTTTTGTTTTTGAGCGTCGCCCCGACCGGCTGTAGCCATGCGTTCTAAAATAGCCCGGATGTAGCTCCATTTGCGGACGTTATTTTCAACCGCGATCTTAAAGGCATCTTCGATCCACTCCGGCGGATAGGTGGCCTCGGCGTCTTTGAGTTCGTCGGCGATGATGGGCGAGATGAGGCTGATGTTGTCCTCGTACAGTTCAAAGATGTTCGGTCGCCTGGCCGGCGGAGCGACTTCAGCCCCACTGGTAGCCACTACCCCAATCTCGCCGGCCTGGACTCTGGCATGCGCCTGCCGGCCCCGTTCGCTATTAAGGTAATACAGGTCGTGGACGCCGTTATCATCTTCAACTTGGGCGTAGAGCAGCGTCCCCCGGGCAACGGCCCGATGCAGGCCCTGGCGCAACGCCTCCTCAACGGCCTCATCGATCAAGGCCAAACTCTGCACCAGCGTTTCATCCGTCAATAGCTCATTGAAAGAAATGGCCTGGCGGGCCTGGCGGTAATGCACCCAGATAAAATGCAAGGTGACCTTTAGCTCGACCAGACTGTCGATCTGGGGCAATAGCCGGGCAAAGAACAAATCCGGTACGGAGGTAAAGCGTAATTCACCTGCGGGAAAACCGTTGAATTTCTCCATAATCTGCCAGGCCAACGGTGGGCTACTAATATTCCAATGGTTGGGTTCTAACCTCTAGATCAACAAATTGGGCCAGGCTCTTCTTGAAGTAAACCGAGAAAATCCCGGTTGGACCGGAGCGATGCTTGCTAACGATGATTTCGGCCAGGTTGGGGAATTCGGTATCGGGGTTGTAGATTTCGTCACGGTAGATGAACAGCACCACGTCCGCGTCTTGTTCGATACTATTATGTAAAACTACATCACCGGCAACAAAGTTGTGCAAGTCTGGTACAGTTAAGTCAAAAACCTCGTCTTCACCAGCCACCTCAATTGAAGCAATTCTATCCCAGTAGACATCACTCTGGGCTAACAAAGCCAGCTCTTTGGATTTTACCACCTGGGCTAATCGGCCTGCTCGTTCCCGGCTGACATTTTGTTTGTACAGAGCCGTACCACAGTAAGCGTTGCCAAGTTGCGCGTGCAGCTGGCGGGTTGTCAGGCCGACCTGTTGCATAGCCGGAACCGCATACATCCGCCAAATATCGTTTGGGATGACATCTCGATTGGTATTAGCCGGGCGCTCGGCCAGATACTGTTTGATTGACTCCAGATGTTTAAGCTTATATTGACCAACTGTGCCAACCACAGTGACAAAACGCTCCAGGTCTGCCCTGCCACTAATCGTTACGTGATATTGATCTCGTCCTTTACCATTCTGTCTATGTTGGCTCAAACGAGCGACAATGCCAAGTCTCAACAAGAGCGACTGAACTCCTCGCGCCAGTTGCCCGCTACTCGAAGCGTAATATACATTGGCGTAATGCTTCTTCCCATAACTCAGATGAATACAGCCATCTGTAACCCACAAGTGGCGTAAGAAAGTAGCTATGTCGGTTGCTGGCTGTTCATATACTTCACATGGGACATGTTTTTCGTGGGAACGAAGACCAAAAACACCCAATTCATCCAACCAGACAGCAACCGGATTTCTGGTATTGTGGGTAAGATGATCAGTTGCCGATAAATAGACCTGATACCAACCTCGTTCCTGTTGAACACGAGGGGAAATTTTTGAGCCAAACACTTCTAAAGCCAAAGAGACCACCTGTTCGGCCAAATCTGCTTCTCTGGTGGTATACTGGACTGCGTGTCGCGGCAGGGTGCAGCCATCTCCGATAAGATGACCGAGTAAAGCCAACTCGGCTGGCTTCATTGATTGTCGGGATGGACCGGGCAGGGACCGAGGCACGGCGATAAGATCATGTTGAGCTAATTCATCCAAACGTTTCCAGCCATGAATCGTCAGGAATTTATGATTAGCTGTAGCCCGCACACTTCGCCCTGTTTGTGTGGTTAAGTGGTAAATTGGCTTAACCCCTGTACAAAAAGCACGGGAAACAATGCTCGTTTCCAATTTCCAGGTTTCGGTGTTGAGACTGGTTACTTGAAAACCTGTTTGACCTTTCAATTCCCGAATTGGCTTGTATTGTCCACTATCAGGCAAATAAATCAGCGTATCTCCCGTAACACAACCGGACTCGCGCAGGTCGCTTAACATTGGCCGCTTATCATGCCGAGACTCCACCTGGCGCGAGAGCTGGCTCAGAGCCAAAATCGGGATGTTTAATTCGCGGGCCAGAGCCTTGATGGAGCGGGAGATGAAGCTGATCTCCTGCTGGCGGTTCTCACTGCGATTGTCGCCGCGCATCAATTGCAGGTAATCGACAATCAGCAGATCCAGGCCGTGCTCAGCGTGGAGGCGGCGGGCTTTGGTACGCAGCTCCAGGGCGGAGATGGCCGGGGTGTCGTCAATGAAAACCTCGGTATTGGAAAGCAGGTTGGTGGCCTGAATAAAAGTGGCCCATTCATCATCCTTGATGTCGCCCAACCGCAGCCGCTGGCTGTCGATGCCGGTTTCAGCCGACACCAGCCGCTGCACCAACTGCTCGTCGCTCATCTCCAGGCTGAAGATAGCCACCCGCTTGCGGTGGCGGCGAGCCGCTTGCAGCGCAATCGAGAGGGCCAGCGAGGTTTTGCCCATCCCCGGCCGGCCGGCCATCACAATCATATCGGAGCGCTGCAACCCGCCCAGCAACTTGTCCAGGTCGGCCAGGCCGGTGGGAATACCGATCATCTCGCCCCGGTGCTCGTGCAGATAGTCGATGCGGTCAAAGAATTTGTCCAATACCTGGCGGATCGGCCGCAGGTCGCGGTCAACCCGCTGCGACGAGACGCTGAAGATGATCTCCTCAGCCCGGTCAACGGCCTCGGCGGCGTCGGCGGAGTCCTCATAGGCCAGGCGGGCAATTTGACCGGCCGCATCGATCAGCCGGCGCAACACCGCCGTCCGCTCGACAATGCGGCCATAATACTCAACGTGGATCGAGGTAGGGGTGGCGTTGATCAGGCCGGTCAGGTAGGCCGAACCGCCAATTTCCCCCAACTGGCCGCGGCGCTCCAGTTCGTCGGTCAGGGTCACCAGGTCGGCCGGTTCGCGGCGCTCGTGCAGATCTCGGATAGCCGCGTACACCCAACTATGGCGCTCCAGGTAGAAATCTTCTGGCTGAAGAAAGGTGGCAATGCGGATAATGGCGTCAGGATCAATCAACAACGATCCCAACACTGCTTCCTCCGCTTCCATGTTATGAGGTTGTAGTTTATCAGGAACAGTGGCGGGTAATGTCTCGGTCATAAACGCCCAACCCCAATAGAACAAATTTTCTACAAGGATGATAACACAAATGTGGCTAATCGTCAATAGACGCCGATTGTTGGCGTTGTGGACAATCGGCTCAGAATTGAAAAGTAAGGGCGAGACCGGTCGTCATCAATACGACTTGTCTCGCCCCAATCACTACGGCGCTGCGAGGGTGCTCAGTTATGCCCCAAATCATCCAAATCAAGTTCATCGATGAAATCGCGGAAAATGGCCAGTTGTTCTTCTTCTTCGGCGGAAACAGGGGCCGGAACCGTATCACCCTCACCATCAAGCTCTTCCAGGCTTTGTTCGGGCACAATCGACGCCAGTTCCATCACTTCCTCGGCCACAAAGAGAGGGGCATTGGCTCGCACAGCCAGGGCAATGGCGTCGCTGGGCCGGGCGTCGATCTCCATACTTCGGCCGTTAACATCCATCACAATCCGGGCATAAAAGGTATCGTTCTTTAGCTCGCTAACCATCACATGGGAAACGGTCGCGCCCATCTGATCGATGACGCTTCTCAACAAATCATGGGTCAGCGGACGGGCCACCTGGACTCCTTGCAGTTGAATCGTAATCGCATCGGCCTCAAACGGGCCGATCCAGATCGGTAGATACCGGTCGGTATCAACCTCCTTTAACACAACCACCCGATGCTGCGACATTAAACTCACCCGGATACTATCTATGGTAACTTCAATCACGTCCGTCCTCCTTACATTGACAAACCGGCTGGCTTAGGTGGTTGGATTATACCACATCCCAAATTGGCTTACAAGTGACTATTAGCCTGTGGCGATAGGAATTGCTATAATTTGGGTAATGCCCATAAAAATTTTAATCTTGACGAATCTACTGCTTTTTTGTTGGACTGGCTGCGCGGTTGAGCGGTCGCCAGATCCGGCGATAGCCCAGGCAACCATCGCCGCCGCCTGGCGCCGCCCTCAACACACGGTCTGGCAAATCGATTGGCCGGCCGCGCCCAGCGGCGGTCGGCTTACGGTCGAAACCTGGCGGGCCAATGGCCGGTATCGATTTGAGATTCTGGAGTCAACGGCCCCGGCCCTGGTTGGTCAAACGCTCATTTTTGATGGGCAGAACGCCTGGCGCGGCAACCGTTTTGAGGCCGGCGCTTTACAAGTAGCTTCAGCACCGCTGCTTGCGCCGGTATCTGAGGCTTTTGAAGTGATCGATCGCTTGCTGACCTGCCCGGCTACCACCGCAACTGAGCAAGCTGGTTCCACGCTCAACCACGGGCCGGCCCAAATAATGGGCCTAAGCTGCGCCAATGGCGACTCGCTGATGATGTGGCTGGACCAGGCAACCGGCCTGCCGGTGCGAGTAAAATTCTCGCTAAAGGGGAATCAAGCTGATTTACAGGCCCGTTACCTGGAGCCATTGCTACAGCCGCCGGCCGGGTTGTTTGCGCCAATCCGTAACTTCAACCGAGCCGTCAGCCTGCTCCTCAAAGATGTCCCAGTAGGGTCGATTATCCAAAGCAATGCCGGCCCCTTCCGGCGCAAAACGCAAGCGTACGTTTACTTGTGGCTGAGGTTCGGCCTCCAGGTAGGCCCAGGCATCGAAGTCAGGCGGCGTTTGGAACCGCTCAGCCAGCACCGCTAAATCAACGATCCGGTCCACCCGAAAGGTGCGCAACGCTTGCCGTAAGTGGCAGTAGCCCACGCTGTATCACCAGACACCCTGGTACACCAGGACATAAGGATCAATGTCCCGTTGCCGCGGTTCCGGTTGGCCCTGACCCCGATACATCAGGCTGATCCGTTTGCCTTCGTAAATGGCATACCGTAGTTTTTCCAGGTGCGGGGTCAGCCGCTTGGGATCGACCCGGTGCAGGCAGGTGGCCAACAGCGCCCGCCGGGCCCAGGTGACTTCCTGCTGCTGCTCCTCCGGCAGAACATTGTCTAATTATTTGGCCAGGGCGCCGAGCGCCGCGGCCCAGTACAGTTGGCCCCACATCTGCTCCACCAGGCTGGTGCCCAGATAGATGGCTACAGCCTCCTTCGGACTGAATACCAGCGGCGGCATCCGATAGCCCCGCACCAGCGAAAAGCCGCCGTAGGCTCCCCGCTCAGAGTAGATCGGGATACCCATTTCATCCAGCATCGCCATATAGCGATGGATGGAGCGGACCGAGACGCCCAGCTCCTGGGCCAACTCGCTGGCTTTCTGATTGGGTTGCCGTTGGAGCAACATCAACAATGTGATCAGCCGGGTGGCCGTATTGGACATAGCTCACTACCTTGACCGTTGATGGAACGATCATTAGCAATATTCTAGACCAGATTTATGACAAAAGTTGGCATAATTATAGGCGAATTGGGAAAAATTTAACAAAAAAGCACGGTAAGAAGCGTTTGTCGAGGCACAAACAAAATGGTAGTCCCACCTGGAACGGCGTCCTGGCCGCTCCGACCCTGGCCAACATCGACAGTGACGCCGACCTGGAGCTAGTGCTGACCACCGCCCATTCCGGCCTGGTGGCTTACGACCTGCCCGGCACGGCCCATGCCCGTATTCTGTGGGGCAGCGGACGGGGCAACTACCAGCGCAACGGCTCATTCTTACAGGGCACGCTCTTCAGCTCCACCAAGAGCGTGCAACCCGCTTTGCCCGGCGCCGGCGAGGTGCTGACCTACACCATTCAACTGAAAATCCCGGCCCTGATTTACTCCACTTGGTGATGACCGACACCCTGCCGGCCGGTTTGCACTATTTGGGCAATCTATGGGCTTCGGCCGGGAGTTATGGCCAGAGCGGTGGGGTCATCACCTGGACCGGAGCTGTGGCCGGGGGTAGTCCGGTGACCATTTCCTTCAATGCCACCGTCGACGCGGGGATCACCGCTCCGCAGGCTATCGTCAATGTGGCCTGGCTGGATGACGGCCAGGGCAATATTCGGTCGCGCCAGGCCACGGTCATCGTCAATGGGCTGGCTATCTATCTGCCGGTGGTGTTGAAATAAGAGGTAGTTTACACACAGCCTCTTTGCCCGGGCAGGTCAACTCCCAGGTTCTATTCAGGTTCTATTGGCTGCTCAAATAAAAAACCCCGCCAGATTTTGGCGGGGTTTTTAGCTCCTCGGGTAGGACTCGAACCTACAACCAACCGGTTAACAGCCGGCCGCTCTACCGATTGAGCTACCGAGGATTATTTGTAACTTCAGCGGTCAATTATAAGCAATAGTTTAGGTTCGTCAAATTAGCTCAGATAATCTCTCAACTTGCGGCTGCGAATCGGATGGCGCAATTTGCGCAGGGCTTTGGCTTCAATTTGGCGAATCCGTTCGCGGGTTACGCCAAATTTGGCCCCCACCTCTTCCAGGGTGCGGCCCTGCCCATCCGACAGGCCAAAGCGCATCTCTAACACCTTGCGCTCTCGTTCGCTCAGAGACTCCAGGATCTCATTCAATTGCTCTTTGAGCAGTTGCTTTGAGGCCGCGTCAACCGGACCCAGCACCGACTCGTCTTCGATGAAATCACCCAGGTAGCTGTTCTCTTCCGAGCCGATCGGCGTTTCCAACGACATCGGCTCCTGGGAGATACGAATGATACGGCGCACTTTGCTGGCCGCCCGCCGCCAGCGCCGGTCCAGGGCCGGATCGACCGCCTCACCATTGTTCATCGCCAGGTGAATAGCCTCGATATCTTCCGGGGGAAGTAAACTCATTTCCAGAGCAATCTCTTTTGACGTTGGTTCCCGGCCGTATTCCTGTAGCAACCGGCGCTGAATGCGAACCAACCGATTGATGGTTTCAACCATATGAACCGGAATCCGAATCACCCGGGCCTGGTCGGCGATTGCCCGGCTAATCGCCTGCCGGATCCACCAGGTGGCATAGGTAGAAAATTTATAGCCCCGCCGATGGTCGAATTTCTCAACGGCCCGCAGCAGGCCAATATTGCCCTCCTGAATCAAATCCAGAAAGTTCATCCCCCGCCCAATGTAACGTTTGGCCACACTCACCACCAGCCGCAGATTGGCTTCAGCCAGGTAGCGTTTGGCCAGCTTACCATCGATTTCCTGCCTCTTATATTTGAGTTTGTCCTCTTCCGGGAGCGCCCCATCTTTGGCCAACTTCTTATAGGCTAACACACCCCGTTGGATGCGCTTGGCCAACCGGACCTCATCGTCGGCCGTCAACAGATTTACCTGGCCGATTTCACGCAGATACATCCGCACCGGGTCATTGGTCAGATCCGTGGTACTCAGATCAAAGACGGTCTCGAGTGGGCTTTCTTCTTCCAGCTCTTCCTCGACCTCACGCAGGGCCGCGTCGTCCGGCTCGTCAACATCGGCCAACGATTCAGTATCACTGCCTTCATCTTCCAAAACTTCAATACCGTGTTCGAGCAGTTGCGCAATGAGCGCCTCCGTGGCCTCAAGATCCACCCCCCCATCGGGCAAAACCTCGATAATATCGCTTTGGGTTAAGACCTTGTCCTGCTTCCCCTTTTCCAACAAGATATCCAGCGGGGTCGCTTTGTGGTTCGTCGGCGTGGCTCCAGCCTGCTCTTTTGAGTTTTCTGATCTTGTTTGTTTTTTAGTCACTCGCTTATTCGCCATTCCTATCATCTCCGTATAATCGCTCTCGGCCACAAAAGTCGGTTGAAGGAAGCTGAGAATTGGCGGGTTCGGCAGCCAAAATTGATCACATCTGAGATATTAAGCCACTTGTCCGTAATGATTCGCTTCTGCTCGACGCCTACCCATTAATGATAATGAATCTCTGGTATCATGCAACATTTTTCGTTGTCGACTGAACTCCCGGATGGTTTCGCGATAGCCACGCGCAGCTTCGAGGTCCTCGTTCTCTTCCGCTTCAAGGAGAAGAAATTTCAGCTCACCCAGTTGTTCGCTAACCGTTTGCAAGCGCAAACGCAACACCGCCACCGTCAGGTCGTGATTGACATCTTCGGCGGCTGGCAAAGGACGGCGATGCCACTGACCGGCCAATGCCGCCAGACGCCGTTCCAGCAGTTCATCGACCATTTCAATCAATAGCTCTATTTTAGGCGTTTCCAGAGCCGTCCACAACTGGAGGACCTTGAAGATATCGCGATTATCGCCTCGCCTGAAGTCATTGGCGCTTAAGCCCGGCAGCTCCTGCCCTTCCAAAACCTCGTTGGCCACAGCCAAAGCAGTTGGGTTGGCCAGGATCAACGACAAACAATACTCCTCCAGGCCGGCGTCAATCGCCAGCGTTGTTTTAGCCGACAGTGGCGTCTCGGCTGGCAGTTCCGGGGTCAGCGCGGGTTCGGGCGGCGGTATCCGGCGACGACTGGTTGCCGCTGCCCGAGGGGGCTTGCCCTTTAGCTCCGCCAACAATAACCGCTCGTCAAGGCCGATTTTGCGAGCCAGGCGCTGCACCCGGACCGTTTTTTCGACATCGTCATTGATCTCCCGGTAGACCGGGATCAACTCGTGGACGATATAAGTCTTGCCCTGCGGCGTGGTCAAATCGGCCTGGCCCAGAATTAAGCTTTCATAATAATCCAGGCTGGGCACGGCCTGGTCGACTAATGCCTGCCACACCTCCAGGCCCTGCCTGAGAATATCATCCGGGTCCTGGCCGGCGGGCAGCGGAGCAATGTAGATTTCCTGGCCGATGTGCCCTTCCAGCTCGATGCCGCGCGAGGTTGAGGTGGCCCGGTATAGCCTGGGCAAACTCTGGCGGGCAACGCTCAAACTGCGCACTGTGGCCGCATTGCCGGCGGTATCGGCGTCGAGGGCCAGGACAATGCGGTTGGCCAACGGGGCAATTCGTTTCAACTGCGGCTCGGTCAGGGCGGTACCCATCTGGGCCACCACGTTTTTGGCCCCACGCTGATGGGCCTGAATTACATCCATATATCCTTCAACAATGACCACCGTCTCGGTTTGGCGAATATGCTGGCGGGCCAGGTCCAGGCCATACAGGGTGGCGCTCTTGTCAAAGAGGAGCGTCTGCGGCGAGTTGAGATATTTAGGCTGCTGCCCGGCCGCCAGTGCCCTGGCCCCAAAACCGACCACCCGGCCGCGGCTGTCGCGAATAGGGATCATCAACCGGTTTCGGAAACGGTCATAACCGGGCTGGCCGTCTCGCTCAACCAGCAGGCCAGCTGCCAGCAACTGCTCCGGGCGATAGCCTCGCTCTACAAAATGAGTTTTTAAGCCTTCCCATTCATCCAGGGCATAGCCCAATTGAAAAGCGGCCATGGTTTCGGGCAAAATCTCTCGTCCGGCCAGATAGGTTCGAGTACTGGCTGCTGCGGCCGAACCGATTAACAAATTATGAAAGTAAGCCGCCGCGGCGGCATTGATTTCCAGGAGTTTCTCACTCTGCTCATCCTGTTTGGTCGAATGCGGGCTGGCCGGCTCCAGGTTAAGGCCGGCTCGTTTGGCCAGCAGCTCCAGGGCCTCTTTGAAGCCAAGTCCCTCGCGCTTCATCACAAAGCTAAAGATGTCGCCGCCGTCGGCGCATGCGCCAAAACAGCGCCAGGTTTGAGTTTCAGGAAAAACCACAAATGAGGGGGTGCGAGTGTTGGTGTGAAAGGGACAAAAACCGGTATAGCTGCGCCCCGATTTCTTTAGGGCAACGGTATCAGATATGACGTCAACAATATCCAGCCGAGCCTTAATTTCATCGGTTACATTCATACCGCTGAGGCCCTCCCTCCCCTGTACCACGTTAACAATCAGTAAGTAATTATACTCATGAAAAAAGGGTTTGCCAAACCTTTAACGGGGTCGCCCTTTTGGGGAGTCGTGACCAAACCCTGTTTTGGGGTCTCTTACGCTTGCCCATTCCCCCCCACCGTGCTATACTCTTGGATTGGAAATTTTTCATCACTAAATCCATTAAACACGCTCTCTGACAAACGGGTCGTGCCTGATCAAAAAGGTTCCCGAATGGTTGAAGGGGGCGGAAGAAAAAACGGAGGAAAATTAAATATGAGTAACCATACCGCCCACGTTGTACCCATGAAAGCCCTGCTGGAAGCAGGCGTCCATTTTGGACATCGCACCCGCCGCTGGAATCCCAAGATGAAGCCTTACATCTTTACCGAGCGCAATGGGATTCACATCATTGATCTCCAACAAACGATTGTCTACCTTAATCAAGCCTATGAGCTGGTCAAAGAGACGGTGGCCGCCGGCGGCACCGTGTTGTTCATTGGCACCAAGCGACAGGCCCAGGAAACCGTGGTTGAAGAGGCAGTTCGCTGCGGGATGCCTTACGTGGAACAGCGTTGGTTAGGCGGCACCCTGACCAACTGGCGGACCATTCGGCAACGGATCGATTATCTGGTGGAGATTGAAAAGCAATTCGAGCGGGGCGATTATGCCTTTTTGCCCAAAAAAGAAGGATTGCTACGTGAACGTGAAGTTGCCCGTCTTAATCGCCGCTTAGGCGGTTTGAAAGAGATGCGGCGCCTGCCCAACTTGCTCTTTATTGTCGATGTACGGCGCGACGACCTGGCGGTTAAAGAAGCCAACGTTTTGGGTATCCCGATCATTGCTATGGTTGATACCAACTGTGATCCTGACCCCATTGATTATGTTATCCCCAGCAATGACGATGCCATCCGGGCCATTAAGTTGATCGTCTCCACTATGGCTAACGCCGTGTTGGAAGGTCAGGCGATTCGCAGCACCATCCAGGCCGAGGAAGAGGAAGCTGAGACGATGGAAGGTGAAGAGGCTTTGGAACGCTATCTTGGCCCCAGTACTTTGGCCAAGATTCAGGCGGCGGCCGAAGCTGAAGTAGCTGATGAGGATGAGGACGAAGAGTACGAAGACGAAGAGTACGAAGACGAAGAAGAGTACGAAGAGGAAAGGGAAGAGGAAGAGATCGAGGACTAAACATTCCAACACTACGTCAAAAAACCGCGCAAATCAAAAAACCTTAAAGACAGATTGGGAGGAACCGTGTCAATCACAACGGAAGACATCAAACTGCTCCGGGAATCGACCGGGGCGGGTGTGCTAGATTGCAAGAAAGCTTTACAAGAGACAAATGGTGATATCGATGCCGCCATTGAATACTTGCGCAAAAAAGGGCTGGCGGCCGCGGCCAAGAAGGCCAGCCGCGAAGCTAACGAGGGTGAGGTCAGCGCCCGGGTTAGCAACGACCACAAAATCGGCGTCATGGTCAAAGTGAATTGCGAAACCGACTTTGTGGCCCGGACGGATGAGTTCAAGAATTTCGTGGCTACCCTGGTGCAGCAAATGCTGGAGCAGCCCGAACTGCGGAACGCCGAGGCTTTGTTAGCCGCCCCTTATCTTGGTGACAGCGGCAAAACTGTCAGCCAACAGTTAACAGAACTGATTGCCAAGCTGGGTGAAAATATGATCATTCGCGACGCGGTTCGCTTTGACTTGGCTGGCAATGGGATGATTGACAACTATGTCCATATGGGCGGCCGGGTTGCTGTTCTGGTTGAGGCTGGCGGCAGTGAACCTGGAAACCGGAGGTTTGCTGAATTCGTCCACGATCTGGCTTTGCAAATTGCCGCCGCCGCCCCCCGCTATGTCTCTCCGCAGGATGTGCCGGCGGAGGTCATCGCGGCCGAGAAAGAGATTTACCGGGCCCAACTGGCCGAAGACAAGAAACCTGATAACATCAAAGAGCGCATTATCGAGGGCAAACTCAATAAGTGGCATACCGAAGTAACGCTGCTCAATCAAGAATTTGTGAAAGACAGCAGCTTAACCATCTCCCAACTGTTGGCTAACTACAGTAAAGAACTGGGGGCTGATCTCACAATTCGACGTTTCGCCCGCTTTGAACTGGGTGGGTAAGAGAATGACGAGAGCCGGAACTACAAATGGGTTCCGGCTTTTCGATCTAACAAACTTAAGTGTGGAGAGATCAATGGCTTCGCCAAAATATCATCGGGTACTGATTAAATTAGGGGGTGAATCTTTAGCCGGAGAGAATAATTTTGGTATCAACCCCGATGCCGCCGACTCACTGGCTGAAAAAATAAAGGAGATTTTTGATCTGGGGGTCGAAATTGCTATTGTCATTGGCGCCGGCAACTTGTGGCGCGGCAAAGATGGGCTTGACCACGGCATGGAGCGGGCTACGGCCGACCATATGGGGATGCTGGCTACGGTGATGAATTCCCTGGCCCTGGCCGACGCGCTGGGCCGCAAAGGGATTGTGACCCGGGTGCAAACAGCCATTGAAATGAAAGCAGTGGCTGAACCGTACATCCGGGGTCGAGCCATCCGCCATCTTGAAAAGGGTCGCGTGGTAATTTTGGGGGCCGGCACCGGCAATCCCTACTTTACCACCGATACGGCCGCAGCCTTACGAGCGATGGAAATTGATGCGGAACTACTGATCAAAGCCACTAAAGTTGACGGCGTTTACGAAACTGATCCCAAAACCGATCCCAAGGCCAAACGTTTTGAAACCATCAGCTACATTGATGCGCTTAACCTGAGACTTAAGGTACTGGACGGCACCGCCCTGACCCTGTGTATGGAAAACCAAATGCCGATTGTGGTGCTGGACCTGTGGCAAACCGATAGTCTCAAAAACACCATTTTGGGCCAAAATATGGGCACCTTAATCAACTGTTAGCCAAAAGAGATAGCCAGTGACAGGTGGCAGGTCGATTTGAGCAGAGTTGGGGTAGATGTACCGGTTGCCTGCTGCCGCCATACCAACCAATGGAGGTGACACATGATAGACGATGTTTTAGCCGAAGCCAGGCAAAGTATGGATAAAGCCATTCATGCCCTAAATGGTGACTTAGCGGCCTTAAGAACCGGCCGAGCCTCAACTGCGTTGGTGGATAAACTCATGGTAGATTATTATGGCGCCCCTACCCCTTTAAAGGAATTGGCGCTGATCAGTATCCCTGAACCGCAACTGATTGCCATCAAGCCATATGATCCCGGCGCGATGAAGAATATCGAGCGGGCGATCCTGCAATCTGACCTGGGGCTGACTCCTAACAACGACGGCAAAATCATTCGTCTGCAGATACCCACACTAACCGAAGAACGCCGCCGTGACTTAACCAAGCAAGCCGCCCGGCGGATCGAGGAGGCCAAAGTGGCCGTGCGCAATATTCGCCGCTCCGCCCTGGACGATCTACGCAACTTTGAAAAAGAAAAGTTGCTTACAGAGGACGATCTTTTTTTGGGCAAAGATCAAATCCAGGAGTTGACCGACGAATATATCAAGAAAATCGATGAGATCGGCGCGGCCAAAGAAAAAGAGATCCTGGAAATTTAGCCAAGCCGATTAACCCAAAACTGGATCGAACAATTTCGAGGGTCTTTTGCTTAAGTTTTGTTTAATCATAGAGTTATTGCACCAAGAAAAGCAGTCTGGCTGTTTCCTCCCCCATATCAAGGGCAATAACTCTATTCATTAGTCGAGCAAATAGACCAACCGCACCTCATGCGACAACTGAGGAGAGTTTATGGACCCGTATATCCAAATGCTGAGAAGGGTTAGCCGGACCTTTACCCTCTCAATTGAACAACTCCCCAAAGATATTAGAGATGCCGTGGCCCTGGCTTACCTGCTCTTTCGGGTGTCGGATTGTCTGGAGGATCACCCAACTATGGCCGCCGCCCACAAGGCCGAACTCCTGGAGCTATGGAGCGAAATCCTGGCTGGCCAAAGAGCGGCAACTGAGCTGACCAATCAGATAGCCCATCTGGATAATAGCGACCCCGAGGTGTACGTGGCCCAGCAGGCCGTTGATCTGGTAGATTACCTGCATACCTTTCCGGCCGGCATCCAGGAGATAATGATATCTCGAGTGATTGAAACTTCGTTAGGGATGGCCCGCTGGCAAAGGCAGGGGCCGTACATTCAAGATGAAGCAGCCATGGACGACTATATGTATTATGTCGCCGGGCTGGTGGGCTATCTCTTAACCGATATGTTCACCTGGTATTCGCCCAGCATCAAAGCCCGTAGAAATATGCTGTTACCCCTGGGTCGAGAATTTGGCCTGGCGTTGCAAACCGTCAATGTGATCCGAGGATTGCGCAAAGATTATGAACGAGGCTGGGTTTTTGTACCGCAGACATTTTTAGAACAGGTGGGGATTACGTGTGAGCAGTTATTCCTGCCTGCCTTTGAAGAGAAAGGTTTACAGGTCATCAAATTATTGGCCGACAAAGCTGAACGGCATCTTCAGCACGGTTTGGAATATATTGTCACCATCCCCAGAACCCAACATCGCATCCGGCTTTTTTGCGTGTGGCCGCTCTTTTTTGCCGTTAAAACATTAGCCATTAGCCGGAATAATATCAATGTCTTGCGCGCCGAAGCTAAAATGAGCCGGGATCAAGTCAAAACGATTATTCGTAATACAACCGTGTTGGGATGGTCTAATCGCTGGTTGAATCGATATTTTACCTCACTGAATTATTCGGGTTGAGATATGCCCAAAGCCGGGTTGGGCAATGCCGCTGGCTATGGTATCATGTCAGCCACCAATGAAAGAGGGAAAGTTGTGACAAGCAACAAGTTTGACAAATTTGAACCTTTGCAGAAAGCCATCAACATGCGCAAGGACAAGGTTTACGCCTACCTGATGCGCCCTGAATACGCCGATCTATTCGAGCCGGCCCATATCAGATCCGCCGTCCTCAGTTATCTACGGGACGGCGGCAAATCGCTGCGAGCAGTGGTGTTGTTGTTAAGTTGTGGGGCTGTTGGCGGCAACGAAGAAGCGGCTATCCCCGCGGCCGCCGGGGTAGAAGTCTATCACACCTATACCCTGGTCCACGATGATATTATCGACCGGGATGACCGGCGTCGCGGCAAACCGACCATTCACACCCAGTACGCCGAAATAGCCGGTCGCGAGTTGGGCCATGAGCCGGCCGAAGCAGCCCACTATGGCTTGACCATTGCCATTCTAACCGGCGATATCCAACAGGCCTGGTCCACCCTTCTTTTTGCCGAGGTTGCCCAAAAATATGAGGTCAACGCCAAACTGATCTTGAACCTGCTCGCCGAGTTGACGGGGCGTCTGTCGCCTGCCCTGATTGCCGGCGAGGCGCTGGATGTCCAATATTCCAAGCGACCGGTTGAGGCCATTACTGAAGCGCTGGTGCTGGATATGCTCTGGAAAAAAACCGGCGCCCTGTACGAATTTGCCGGTCGGGCCGGCGCCGCCATCGGCCTGGGCGATGCCACCCTCAAAGATCCTCTGGTTACGGATATTGCCACCTTTTGCAGTCGTTGCGGCACGGCGTTTCAACTTCAGGATGATATTTTGGGCATTGTGGGCGATGAAACTCGACTCGGCAAACCGGTTGGCTCTGACCTGCGCGAAGGCAAAACTACTGTCATCATCCTCAAGGCCTTTCAGACCGCCAGCGCCGCTCAAAAAGCCCGCCTTAAGGTGGTGCTGGGCAATCCAAACGCCACGGAAGAGGATATCCAGCAGATAAACACTTTGCTCTACGACCTGGGCAGCATAACCTATACCCAGGAGCTGGCTCGGCGATACGTTCAAGAGGCTATCCCTTGTCTGGATCGGCTGCCGCCATCCAACTATAAGGATTTATTGGTTCAATGGGCCGAATATTTAATCGAGCGAGAATTCTGATACAAGGCTATGATTAATCCACCAAATAACCAAGCTACGGCAGAGACTAAATACCTGCCCCTGGCCCACCCACCCTACCACGTCGGTATAATTATGGATGGCAATGGTCGTTGGGCCAAAGAGCGGGGCAAAAATCGACTGGAGGGGCATAAGGCCGGGACCGAGAATTTGCGGCGTATTCTGGAAGCATCGGTTGAGTTTGGGGTCAAGATGCTGACCATTTACGCCTTTTCTACCGAGAATTGGCGGCGCCCGCCGCTGGAGGTGATGGGGCTGATGAAAATTCTGGAGGATGTCATCGACCGGGAGTTGATGGAACTCCACCAGAATGGGGTTCAACTAAGGCACCTGGGCGAATTGGACAAACTCCAGCCGGCGATCCGGCAGAAAGTCGTTCAGGCTATTGAGTTGACCAAAAACAATGATCGCCTGATCCTGAACGTGGCTTTTAATTACGGCGGCCGGGCGGAGATTCTTGAAGCCGTCAGGAAGATGATTCGGGACCAGGTCAAGCCGGAAGATGTGACCGAGGATCTACTGAGTTGCTATATGTACACCGGCGACGCGCCCGACCCGGACCTGATCATTCGCACCAGCGGCGAGTTTCGCACCAGCAACTTCCTGATCTGGCAAGCCGCCTACGCCGAATATTATTTCACTCCCACCTATTGGCCCGACTTTGGCAAAGATGAATATTACCAGGCCCTGCTGGCCTTCAGTCAGCGCGAGCGACGTTACGGCGGGGTCAAGAGCTAATGGTCAACCCGCAGTCTAAAGTTCAAATACAAAATCTCCGCGTTGTGGCGAAGATTTTTGTTTTTCAACCGGTTGGGCATAAAGCGCCCGGCGCTTATTTTTATAGTTGCTTGGCTAATATTTGCCCGGCCGCCATGCCCGACAGGACCGCCCCTTCAACCCGAGGCCCGTTGAAGGCGTCGCCGGCCAAGACAAGCGGCGGCAGATTGGCCGCCAGCAGGTAACGTTCAGGATACAGAGTGGTAGGCAGGGCGTAGCGCCAGCGTTTGAGGTGCGCCTCTAAGATGGTATTGTTCGCTCCCAGGTACGGCCGCAAGCCGACCTCAAGAGCAGCCAGCACCTCTGCATCCGCAGCCTCCCACAATTGGCGGCTATAGTCCGGATTGGCATGAACGGTCACAATGGCCGCCTCTGGGGAGATGCCTTTGCGTTGGTTGTCGGCAATCCAACTGATGGGCGCGTGGGAGTGCTGGATTGCCCCAGGTTCCGGCAGGTGGATTGATCCATCCAACCAGAACATCCCGGCCAGGCAGGGTGCATAAGCCACTTCTTCCAGTCCCGCCCGGTCGGCCGGGGCCAGCCGGGTATGACCTGCCTCCAGCAGGGCCAGAGCTTGCGGCAGCGGGGGCGTCAGCAGCAGGGCTTTGCTGCTGTAGCTGGCCCCATTTTCGGCCAGACATTGCCAGCCCCCGGCCGTGGCCGACACGGCTACCAGCCGAACATTGACCTGAGTCTCCAGGCCCTGGGCCAGGTATTTGGCCAGCCGATTCATCCCCCCATTGACCGCATAGCGGGGATGGCCATCAAAATTGACCGGGGCCAGACTCCCGTCAGACCAGCCATTAGACCAGCGATAAACCAGACCTTCGATCAGCCAGCGCTCGGCCTGGCTCTGGAATTCCGGCGAACGAATGGTGAAAAATTGAGCGCCGTGGTCAGCTCGACCGGGGCCAATCCGGCGTGTGGCCAGTCGACCGCCCACACTGCGGCCCTTATCAACCACTACCACTCGGCGGCCACGTTGTTGCAAAGTATGGGCCGCCATCAAGCCGGTCAACCCGGCTCCAACCACTAATATATCGGTCTCGATTTTATTTACAGGCATTCTTAACTGTTGTTTGCAGCGATAAAGGCTGGCGTTGCTTCCAAACATAAGGGGTTTTTCATTGCCATAGGGGAGTATACCGTCAGACAGGGGCGCTGTCAATGGGCCAGCGTTAACCTGAGAAAGTAGTACCTTAAGCTAATACAATTCTGGCTGCCGGTTGTGTTATAATGAAAGCGTCGCCATATTGCCAAACCACTCCAACTCGCCGCCACAGCCGGCCGGCTCATCCTGTTAGAGGAGTGAAAATCAAACTATGATGCCAGGTTTCTTAACAGAGGGATAGTGATGTTACCCGATGCACCTCGGGTTCGCTCCCGTTTAGATCTTTTGTATGCGGTTACGCGTGAATTCAACGCCGGCCTCGATATTGACGAAGTGCTGAATCGGGTTCTGTCGGCCACCCTGGCCACTGTTGGCGTTACCGATGGCAGCCTCTTTTTATTTGGCGCTGATGGGCAGTTAGAAAATTTCTTCTTCATCACCAATTTTGAGGTGCAGCAGCGCAAACGACCTCAATTGGAGGCCGTTCTTGATCAGGGTCTGGTCAAATGGATCAAAGAACAACGGCAGGGCGCGATCATCCAGGATACCAGCCGTGATGAGCGCTGGTATAACCGGAGCAGTAGTGAGCACCTACCCGAAGCCCGCAGCGCCATCGGCGTGCCTATCCAACTGCCTGATCAGCTCGTCGGTATTCTAACTCTCACCGCTCCTGGCCCTGACTATTTTACCCAAGACGACCTGACTATGCTCACCGTTATGGCTGATCAGGCTGCCTTTGCGATTACCAACGCCCGCCTGTTTAAAGCTGAACAACGCCGTCGCCGCCTGGCCGACACCCTGGCTTCCGTAGCCCGGACGATCAACTCGACGCTCGATCTCAATAAGGTTCTTGATCTCATTTTGGAGCAACTGGCCCTGGTAGTCGAGTACGACAGTAGTTCAATTATGCTGTATGATGAACAAGAAGAAACCCTGTCGGTTCGGGCAGCGCGTTGTTTTGAAGATATGGCCGACGCCTTGAGTGTGGTCATCCGGGTTAACGAAGATAGCCCTAACTACCAGGCCATCCTCCAAAAAAAACCCATCGTGCTCGACGATGTGGATACCGAACCCCATTGGCTCAAAAGCTCCTCCACTCGCCAGGTTCATAGTTGGATTGGCGCCCCTTTAATTGCTCGTGACCAGGTCATCGGCATGCTGACTGTTGACAGCTATGAGATTGGCAAATATACCGCTGAGAATGCCCAAGAAGTGGCTGCTTTTGCCGACCAGGCCGCCACAGCCGTGGCCAATGCCCAGATTGTAGCTCGCTTGCAGAGCGCCGAAATCAGCTACACCGGCCTGTTTGAAGGCAGTACTGATTTGATCGTAATTGCCACCTACCAGGGCCTCATCCTGAATGTCAACCGGACCGCCTGCCAGATGTTGCGCCGGCCCAAAGATGCTTTAATTGGCGGCGACATCAACTTCATTCATCCTAAGTTGCATGACTATCTGGACCAATATGCCAACCGTCTGAAAGTTTGGCGTGAGCTTTCCCTGGAGCTGGATGTGCTTGACGCCTACCGCCAGACCATTTCATTGGAGTTAAAGGCTCGCCAGGTCCTCTATGGGGGCAAAACTTGCGTCCAGTGGGTCGGTCGAGACATTTCCGCCCGCAAGCAAGCCGAAAAACTGCGTCAAGATCTGTTGAACATGGTCATCCACGATTTGCGCGGTCCAATCGGTAACATGATCAACTCCATCGAACTACTGCCGATGCTGCTGGCCGCTAATCCCGACCCCAAAAAGGTCAACCGGCTGCTCGATCTGGCGCTCCAGACCAGCCAAGAGGTCAAAGATCTGGTCGACTCGATGTTGGATATCAGCCGCCTGGAGCAGGGAGAAGTGCCGCTCCAGCGCGAGCTGGTCGAGCTTGAGGAATTGATTCAGGCAGTGGAAAAACAGGCAACGCCTCGGGCTGCGGCCAAAGCTATGACGCTAACTTTTGGCCCTTTGCCGGAAATCCCACCGGTCTGGCTGGATGCCAATATGATCCGGCGAGTGCTGATCAACCTGATTGACAACGCGATCAAATATACCCCCCGGAAGGGCAAAGTCTCGCTGACGACCAGTCTGGCCGATGACACGATAACCTTCGCCGTCGCCGATAATGGCCCCGGCATCAGCAAAGCCGATCAGGCTCATATTTTTAACAAATTCGTCAGAGTGGACCACTCGACCAACGCCCCGGCTGGAGTGGGCCTGGGACTGGCCTTCTGCAAACTGGCCGCCGAGGCCCACGGCGGCAAAATCTCAGTCCAAAGCGCAGGCATACCCGGCCAGGGCAGTACTTTCACCCTGTCGCTGCCCCTCATTCTGGAACCCGGTAAATGAGTTCTGATTTGGATCTGCTGGCCCAGTATTACGACTTCCTCCACGGGGATTTGGAGGAAGACCTGCCGATGTGGGAGACGCTGGCTCAAACGGCTGCTGGCCCTATTCTGGAGGTCGGCTGCGGCACCGGGCGGTTATTGTTGCCCCTGGCTCAGGCCGGTTACACCCTGACCGGTCTTGACCTGTCCTCAGTAGCCCTGACTGCGGCCCAAGCCAAACTGGCCGCTGCCGGCTTGACCGACCAGGTGACCCTGGTTCAAGCCGATATGCGTGAGTTTGACCTGCCGCACAAGGAGTTTAGCCTGGCCCTTATGCCGCTCAACACCTTTATGCACTGCCAGTCGATGGCGGAGCAGTTGGCGACGCTGCAAGCTATCCACCGCCATCTGCAGCCGGGCGGCCAACTGGTCATCGACCTCTTTTACCCTGAGCCGGTGATGCTGGCCGAGGTGGATGGCCGGCTCTATTTTGAGGCCGAAAGTGTGGTCGAATTGACCGGTCACACCGTGCAGTGGTACTGGCGCCACGACATCGACCTGGCCAGGCAGTTACGCCATCTCACCTACATTCTGGACGAGATCGACCGGGCGGGCCACGTCCGCCGGATCACCTTGCCCTTCTCGCTCCGCTTTGTCTATCGCTTTGAGCTGGAGCTACTGTTAAAGATGAGCGGCTATACCGTCGAAAACATCTACGGTAGTTACGAGATGGAACCGTTCGACGGCGACAGTCCCCGCATGATCTTCGTCGCCGCAAAGCAGTGATCAGTGACGAGTGAACAGTGAACAGTGAACAGTGAGCGGAGCCCACTGATCACTGACAACTGACAACTGACAACTGACAACTGACAACTGACAACAACTCTACATCTCTTCCCGATAGCTCAAATTATGCCTCTGGCGCGCCTTCAAAATCGCCCGGCGCAGAATCTCGTGGACTTCGGCCGGGTTAGAGACATTGTTGAGGACAATTTCAGGGTTACTGGGATCGTGACTGCGAACGTAGATATCCCCAATATTTAACATTCGTTCGGTCAAAGACTGCTTGTGATCGACATCCTGAACCCGGACTAGCTCAATATCCTCGTGCTCTTTGCCCAGCAAGCCCTCAGAAATGCGCAGCCGTTCACTCGTGATCCGGTAATAAACGGTCAGCGATAAAAAGGGGCGTCCCTCCCATAACAGCCGTTCTTCGTCGTCAGTCTCCGCCGGGCTGATCTCGGGCGCGGCCAGTGAGGCCGGCCGGCCGCTGGCTTCACCGAGAATGTCATCAACCTCTTTCAATACGCCGTCGGTAATCGCCTCGACCAACTTGGCCATATCGCCTTCCGGCAGAGCGGTTACATTCACCCCACTCCGGGCAACCGCCTGCCAAATACTGGCCTTTAACCTGGCTTCCATCTGCGCTAAAGACATAGCACCTCCAAAAGATTGTGAATGATGAATAGTGAATTGTGAATTGTGAACTGTTTGGCGATCAGTAGTCAGCGGGCGGGATACCATCGCCTGGTGCAGGCTGAGGAGCTATCCCTGATCGCCCTGGCAATACCTGTCACTTTAATCCAATAGCCTTTTCTTGTCAATCAGTTCGGCTGGTCTGTTATTGGGTCAACCTTAAACTTGAATTGCACCCAACGCCAATAAGTATTACAATGAAATCTGCTGTAATACCATGATCTTTGGTCGGATTGACCTGCTTTGATCAGGATAGACCCGCCAATCAAGTTAGTAGCTACGGAGCAGCCCAAGATGAGTGAAAACAACCACGGCGCCGGCCGGTCCGAAATTCTGGAAATAGCCTGGCAGCACTTTGCCGAGTTAGATGCGAATGCCAATGAAGCCCAGAAATGGCATTTTACCTTGCGCCTGTGGGTCATCATCTTGAGTGTGCTGGCCACCTTGTTAGCCATTATTACCCAGCAGGTTGTGGCCAGTTATACGGCGGAAGTAACCGTGGCGCGCGGGCTGAATTTCGTCCTCATTGCGACGCCGATTGTTGGCTCGGTGCTATTGGCCTTTGCCAACAAATTACGGCTTGGCGAGCGGTGGCTCGCTCTGCGGGCCGGCGCCGAGGAAATCCGCAAAGATATTTTCTTGTACCGCACAGTCTGGTCCGCTGAGCCAGACCGGGATAACCAGCTCAAACAAGAGCTGAAAGATATTCAACTCCGCCTCTTTGAGTCGGTTGAAGGAAATCTGGTTTTTAAACCCTATGGCGGCCCAATCCCACCGGCTGCGGACCAGGAGGTCTCTTTTTGGGCGGCGCTGATCCACCTTCACCGCTTGTGGCCCAAAATCAAACAGCAATTTAGCCGCGCGCAAGACTCGACCTTAGCCGCCTCTCATGACGGCGATTTCGACAACCTGTCCGCCCCCACCTACATGAATATTCGCCTGGAACATCAGCTCGACTGGCACACCCGCAAAATGGTTGGTTTTGAAAAAAACCGCAATGTTTTCCTGGCCCTCATCTTTGTGGCCGGCGGGGCCGGTACCATCCTGGCCGCGGTCGGACTGAACATTCTGGTGGCGCTGACCGCCTCGCTGGCCGCGGCCTTTACCGCCTGGACGGAATTACGGCGCTACGATGACTTGATCAAGAATTACAGCAAAGTGGCGCTGGAGCTAAAAAGCATTCGCGACGATTGGCTAACCTTAAAACCAGAGCAGCAAACAGAGACGCGCTTTTTCCAGTTAGTCGAGGCCACTGAAGGCGTGTTGTGGAGCCAGCATCAACAATTTATCTCGACCATGCGGCAAGGCCTGGCTGCCCTGCAAGCGCCGGATGGCGATACCGTTGCAACCGCCCCGGCCGCCGACACCAAAGCTGTCTCGGTAGCGGCGGCTTCGGTCAAAGAGGCGGTTACCCCCTCGGAGGCCGGCCAGGAAACGGAGGCGGTTGAAACGCCGGCGCCAAAAGAGCCGGAACCAGGCTCGCCTCACGCCTTTGTGGTGATGCCTTTTGGTCGTAAACAAGATGCCAAAGGGCGCTGGATCGATTTCGACAGCGTCTACCAGCAGTTGATCAGGCCAGCCCTGATCGAGGCCGGCTTTGAGCCGTTCCGGGCCGACGAGGAATCGGTCAGCGGCGACATCTTGACCGACATGTTTCAGGAACTGCTGCTGGCCGACCTGGTCATCGCCGATTTGAGCATCGACAATGCCAACGCCTTCTACGAGTTGGGCGTGCGCCACGCCCTGCGGCGGCGGGGGGTGGTCCATATTCAGTCCGGGCGGGCCTATATGCCTTTTGACGTGTTCAACGTGCGCACCATCCCCTACCATACCGCCGAGGACGGCCGGCCAGACCCGGCCTTTCTGGCCAAAGATATCCAGACCATCGCCAAAGTGGCCCGTGACACCTGGGCCTCAGAGCTGGAGCGAGTCCACAGCCCTATCTTCAACCTGCTCACCGGCCTGGCTGAGCCGGATCGCACCGCCCTGCGCACGCCGCTGGCCGCCGGCTACTGGCGGGAGTACAACGTCTGGCGGGAGCGAGTGGATATTGCCCGTCGCCAAAATCATATTGGCGATGTGCTGCTGCTGACCGAAGAGGTTCGCAACCCGCTCATCCGCGAAGAGGCCATTGGCCAGGCCGCCAAAGCCCTCAGCGGCACGGGCCACCACGACTTGGCGCACCAGCAGTACCGCCGCGGGCTGGAAATCAACCCCAAGAGTCTCATTTTTCGGCGCGAAGAAGCCTTTGAATTGGGCCGCTTGAAACGGCGGGACGAGGCCGTGGTAAAACTGGAGCGGCTGGTTCAGGAGAATGGCGGCGACTCGGAGACAATGGCCTTTTTGGGAAAGCTCTACAAAGATATGTGGCACGAAGCCTGGCATAGCCTGGAACCCGAATCGGCCCGGCTGCAAGCTGCGTTCGAAGCCAGCTTTATTTTGAAGCGATCCGTCGATACCTATCTGGCCGCCTATTGTTTGGACCAGCGCCATTTCTATTCCGGCATCAATGCTCTGACCCTTTTAATGGTGCTTGACCATCTGCAACGGCAGTTTGGGCAAGCCGCCGATCTGGACCCGGAGATCGAGGCGCTCCGGCAGCAGTTACCGGCGTTGAGCGGCGCGGTCCAGTTTGCCCTGGAGCAGGGCGTCAAACAAAATCCCAACGATTTCTGGGCGTTTGCTTCGCTGGGCGACCTGGCCGTCAATACAGCCACCCGCCCACAGGTTGTGACCCGGGCCTACCGTAAAGCCCTGGCTCTGGGCGCCGAAACCCGGTACAAGATTCAGTCGGTGCTGGGTCAATTGCAGTGGCTAAAGGCCCTGAACTTCCGCCCCGACTACGTTCAGGCCGGAATTGCCGTCCTCCAGGAAGCCCTGGACAAGATGGATACGGTTAAGGATTATGTAGCGACCTCAAACGATTATGACCCGGTTCAGGTCTTTCTCTGCGCCGGTCACATGATCGACCGCCCCGGCCGGCCCGAACCGCGCTTCCCACCCGAGATGGAAGAGGAAGTCCGCCAGAGAATCGACGCAGCTTTGACCAAACTCAACGCCAATGCCAATGATATGGTCATCACCCCCGGCGTGGCCTGCGGCGGCGACATCCTCTTTATTGAAGCCTGTTTACAGCGAGGGCTGAAAGTAGACGCCTATCTGCCTTTTGCCGAGGCCCGCTTCATCGAGGAGTCGGTCAGCTTTGCCGGAGACCATTGGGTCGAACGCTTCTACCAGATCCGCCAGCACCCCAACGTCACCTTCCATCTGCAACCGGAGCGGGTCGGGCCTGTCCCGGCAGGCGACAACCCCTTTGCCCGGAACAGTCGCTGGGCGCTCTATTCAACCCTGTGCTACGGTATCGAGCGGGTGCGGCTGATTGTGCTGTGGGACGGCAAAGGCGGCGACGGTCCCGGCGGCACCGGCCATATGGTCAAAGAAGTGCGCCAGATGGGCGGCATCGTTGAACATTTGAATATCACCAAGTTTGACCATTGGCAAAAAAGAGAACCTATCGCCGAGGTGATAACATCATGAGCGCGTTACCGGTTCATAAACGTCAATTTCACGCTTTCCTCAGCCATGCCCATGCCAACAAGCCGGTGGTTGATCGCCTGTACGCCTGGCTAAAGGAAACGGCCGCAATTCCCATCTGGTATGATGCCGACTATTTGCCGGCCGGTACCATGATCGGCACTTATTTACCCAAGGCCATCGCTGAGTCGCGGGCCATGATCATTGTCCTCTCCAAAGCCTCGACCAAATCGGGTTGGGTTGAAGAAGAGTTCAATGCCGCCGTGGGTCACAGAACGCAGTTCAAAGACTATCGCATCATTCCAATCCGCCTGGAAGAGTGCGAGATTCCCGGCTTTCTGCAAACCACCAAATGGATCGATCTGCTTGACGGGCAGCTCGATGTCGAGCGGGCGAATGAGTTGCTGACCGGTCTTTATTACGATGACGTTGATTTGGAGCTGGGCAGAAGCCGGGATATTTATGTCAGTCGAACCTGGCGCCCTACCGAAGCCCCCCTGGCCGATGCCGTCTGCCAACACTTAGTTCAGGCCGGTTTCAGGTTGATCGGCGACTCAGAAGACCAGGCCGGCTTTGCCGAAGGCAAACGAGTTGAGTCCATCATCTCCAGTTGTGGCGGGCTGGTTGCCATTCTACCCGACCGGGAGCAGGGTCAAACCTCTAAATATATGCTGGCCGAGATCGAGATTGCCCAGAAATTGGGCTTACCCTACCTGATTGTGCCGGAGGCAACGGTGAAATTGCCTGAAAGCTTGACCAGCCTGGCCGTAAAGGTCGTTAACAATGATGGTAAAGAAAGTATCTCCGACGAGGGTGGCCTGCAAGACGGCATCGAAATACTCAAGGAAGAATGGACAGCCCCGGCGTATCCTCATTACATCTTTTTCGGGACAGATTTCGATGAGCAGCATCAGGCCAGAAATAAGGCCATTAAGCAAACCATCCAGCGGGTAACGGCTATGCCCTGCATTATGGGGGATGAAATTCGGACTGGTCAAATCCAGGAAGTTATTGCCGGCCAGATCAGAAACGCTTTTTTGATGATCGCTGATATTTCGGCAGACAACCTAAATACCTGTATCGAAGCCGGCATTGCTCGCGGCGCCAATACCCGTTTTCATCTGGTGGCCCGTGAACCCCGCCAGCGTCCCCCATTTATGTTCCGCGATCAGCAAGTATGGCATTATGGTGATGACGTCGATTTGCTGGGCAAAATTCACCACATCGTGTATCCTTACCGGCGACGGGTGTTGAATTGGGAACTGTCCCGGTGAGCCAATTCTATTTGAAGTTGAAAGGAGACAATTGAACTTGAGTCGTGAAGCATATCAGTTTCTAACCAGGATCATCAACAACGGTCACTATATGGATTGGGCCGACGAAGCCCACGAAACCTGGCGCCAAACCAAAATTCGTCAGGGTTGGAATTACGGTCTAACCAGAGATGATGATAAAAAGACCAATCCAAATATGAAACCGTTTGCCGATTTACCACCCGAAGCCAGAGGCCAGAGCAGCCTGACGCCCTACGCCGTGGCCAACTTTTTCCGAGTTCACGCGGCCGATAAAAGCCTGGCCGAATTGGACGCTCTCTTAGCCGCCATGGTCGAAGGCCAGGCCCCGGCTTTGCTGGACCAACTGGGCGAATACGTCCACAGCCATTTTCTGGCGGCGCAATTGGCCAAAGGCGATACTATCGACACCCGCCCTGATATGGTGGTGTATGAAGCCCTGGACGAAGATACCAAATCGTGGGATACGCAATCGGCCCTGGAGGTAATCAAATTAATCAGGCAAGAGTTCGCCAAATAAACGTTCCTTTGAAAATCGACCGCCGACCGCAGACCGCAGACCGCAGAAAGACATTTCCATTCTTGTTGCTGTGTCTGTCTCTTCTGGGACAAATGGTCAAAAAAACAGGCTGCCCCATTGAGGGGAAGCCTGTTTCATTTTGATTCGTCGTTCAAACCGTCAACTTCAAAGTCCAACTCACCTAAACCATTCTATCCAACCAACCATCCAGCCAACTATCCTACTTCTTTCTGAACAGCGACGTAACGCTGGCCAGGCAGCCCTCCGGCTCCGACGGAGGCGGCGTCGGCGTTGGGGTCGGAGTCGGGGGTGGTGGTTCGGGTTCGGGAATCTCCCCTTCTACCGCTTGCAGATAGGCCCGGTAAGCATCGCCTCGACCGGATCCCTGCTCGTTGGGCAAGGCCCCAATATTGATGGCCGCGGCCACCATCAACGTTTTTACCTGGGCCGCGCTTAATTCCGGGTTGGCCTGGAGCATCAGCGCGGCCACCCCGGTCGCGTGAGGCGTGGCCATACTGGTCCCGCTGGCGGAAACATACCCTTCCTGAACTACCGTGCCCATGCTCGTGCCGGCGGCCTGCGGAGCGACAATACTCACCCCCGGATAAACCAGGTCCGGTTTCACCCGCCCGTCGCTGGTGGGTCCCCGCGAGGAGAAGGAGGCCATGCGGTCGTTGTCATCCACCGCGCCCACGGTAATCACATAGCGGGCGCAGCCCGGCGATCCAACCGTGCGGGCACCTGGGCCGCTATTGCCGGCAGCCACACAGAGCACAATACCGGCCTGCTGCACGGCTTCATCACATAACGTCGACAGGGCGTCAGTACCGTCACAAGGTCCGGAGCCGCCCAGCGACAGGTTGATCACCTGCACTTTCTGCTCCAGCACCGCCCACTCAATCCCGGCCATCACCCCGCTCATCAGTCCCCCGCCGTCGGCCCGCAGGACCTTGGCCACATACAGGCTGGCGGCCGGGGCCACGCCCACATATTTACCGTTGGATTTAGCCCCGCTCCCGGCGGCAATCCCGGCTACGTGGCTGCCGTGGCCGTTGTCGTCGCGAGCGCTGGCCCCAACAAAACTCTTGCTGGCCACAATCCGCCCGGCAAAATCGGGGTGGGTGTCGTCGATGCCGGTATCGACAATGGCAATTTTGATGCCTTCACCCTTGAAGCCGGCCGTCCAAACTTTGGGCGCCTCGATCTTGGGCGCCGACACGTCCAGACAGGTATGCACCGGCAAGTCCGGCCAAATCTGCTCGACATCCTCTTGTTGACTCAGAATTTCGATATCGGCCGAAGTCGCTTTGAGGGCCTGCCCCGGAAACAGGTTATACCTGTGGTCGATGGGTGGGGCGCTGGGCAGCACCGCCTGGGCGCTGAAAACCCCCTTTTTATGCCGCACAATAATTGGAATTGGCTCCTGGTTTGCCAGCGTATTCATTTGCGTTTGCAACTGAGCCGAGACTTTAGAAACAGCCATCGTAACCTCCCTCCTGGATTAATGAAAGTTAGTAGAATACGAAAGCGTTGCGTGTTGCATATCCCGTTGTTGCGTGTTCCGTGTCCGTTACACTCCATAACCCTGAACACGCAATGCAACCTGTAACCTGCTACCTGACGCCTGCAACCTGTGCACCCCCCTACATCGTGCTGACCGGCGCATCCGGCTCAACCGAGAGCACCCAGGCCTGGTCGAGCAACTGCAACGCCGCCTGGCCGGAACCGCGCACCGCCACCCCCGGCACCAGCCGGAACTGCTGCTTTACCTGGAGGCCGGCGTTATTCAGCCAGTCCAAATGAGATGTAACGTCCCCCTGGGTACGCACAATCAAATCCACGTGGTCAGCAGGGTTGGCTCTAAGCTGCTGCGCCAGTTCGGGACTGATTTTCACCATCGCTACCTCCTCAGAAAATTTGACTAAGAACCAATCATTGATATTAAGAGTGTAGGTTAACTTTGCGGCGAAGTCAAGCCCTATTTAACAATCCGGGAGAGATTTAAGGAGAACTTTGGCGGACAGCTAACCTGGCCTGCTTGTACTTATGACCATTGTGGGGTAGAATCATACCATCAGGTTGATCTTGACCCTGTTGCCGGGCCATAGTTCCGGTTAAACCAAATCAGCAGGAGACGAATGTCCCCCACAAGCAAATATTTTCCACTGTATGCATACCTCCGTGAACAACCGGACGAAGGGCTGCTGGAGCTGAGTTTTGAGGAAGTCGAAGAAATTCTGGGTAAATCCCTCCCGACCAGCGCCAAAACCAGCCGGGCCTGGTGGGCTAACAGCAGCACCTCCCACGGCCGCACCTGGCAGGAGGCCGGCTGGCTGGTCGACGATGTTGATTTTGAAAACAAAACAGTGACCTTTCGGCCTGAGCGAATTAGTTACCGGCTCACCCCGGTGCGCAAACCCCAAAGCTGGAGCGGTGTCCAGGTGAAAGCTTTGCGGGAATTTGCCGGTTGGTCCCAGCAAGAGCTGGCCGACCGCATGGCCGTGCGCCAGCAAACCATCAGTGATTGGGAAACCGGCCAGCACATCGCCCGCCGCTCGATGGGCCGGCTGCTGGAACTGATTGCCAGAGAGGTTGGCTTCCCTTATGAGGTTGACTCGGAAAAAGCAACCTGACTCTTGACAATTACCCGTTTCCGTGTTACTATAATTGCAATTGAGCGAGCTTTTCATTCTCGCTTAATTTTTATATAAATATACACGATTTCGGATAATCCACAAATCCAGGAGGTTCACCATGAAAAAATATCCGGTCACCGAACTTGTCAGGAAATGGGAACGGGAAGAACTGACCGTGGAGCAGGCCATTGGTCAGATTTTATTATGGCTGGCGGCGTTGGTAGAACAACTGGCCAGAGTGGAAATAAATCAACGCAAGTTGGGTTAGACCGGGGCTTGGGTTGAGCTTCGCTCAGACGGCTGGTTCACTGTTTGTTCCGCCAGCCACTGCACCAACCCCACCGTTAAAAAGAAGGCAAAGGCCAGGTCGACCAAAAAGTAGGAGTTGTCTACCAGCCCGTGGCTCACAAAGACCGCCATACTACCCAGCAGCCCCAACACAAGTGGTTCGGGCCGGGTCCGGTACAGCCGCCAGGCCGTCCGCCAAAAAGCGATTTGCAGCCACACTAAGATAGCAATACCGCCCAGTCCCAACCGGAGGCCAAAGTCCAGGATCAGGTTGTGGGGATGGCTCAAATTCGGCTCCTGCCAGGCTTCCGGTAAGATATAGCGAGTGCGGTATTGGTACAAAAAGTTGTCTAGCCCGACGCCCAACAGCCAGTGGTCTTGCAGCATGGCCAGGGAAGCCTGCCACAGCTTGAGCCGGAAAAAGCCGGTGCTGCCCTGATTGAAGTCGAAGGTGCTGCGGAAGCGAGCAGTCTGGCTGAGCGGGATCAGGGCCAGGACCACGATGACCACTCCAGCCGCCGTCGCGGCCAGCACCCACTGCCAGTTCGAGATGCGGTTGGCCCGCAGGTAGAACAGAATCATCACCACCACCCCAACCGGCAACCCCAGCAGCAGCGCACCTTTGGAAAAGGTCAGATAGATAGCCCAAGTGACGATGACCAACCCGGCCCCGTACAGCCAGCGGCGGTATTTGGAACTCATCCCCGGCAGCAACGCGATCGCCAGTAGAATCGGCCAGGCGCGATCCAGAAAGAGGGCCAGGTTGTTGGGTGAGCCATAGGCCAGCCCCAGCGCCCGGCGAACCCCCTCGGCGGTGATGGCCTGGTCGGTGCAGGTGTAGAGGTACAGGGCAATGAACGCCTGGAGAACCGCGCCGGCCACAAAGGCATCCACCAATCGCCAGGCCCAGCGCCAATTGGCCGCCGGCTTTGATTCCGGCCGGGCGAAATCGAGACCCAGGCGGACCAAAAAATAAAAGATCACCGACTCACAGACCACCACCCGCCACTCCCGCATACTCACCCCAAAGTTGGCCGCGGCCAGCGTGGCCAGGAAAGCCAGGGCGACAAGAGCCAGGGCGGCCAAGTCGGCAGAATGTAAACTGTGAATCGTGAATGGCGAATAGCGAATAGCGAATGAAAGCTCGATATTGGTATCGTTAGAGGCAAAGGTGGCTCGACCCCAGGTCAGGAGGCGGCGAAAGATAAAGCCGGTCACAGTCAGGGCCAGGGTTAGCTCAACCGGCGAGAAACTGCCCACCGGGAATTGCACCGGCGCCTGAAAAAAGGAGAGGCTGAAGGCGATCACAGCCATGCCCAAATCGGGCCGCAGCAAAATGGTCAATGCCAGCAGCGGCAACAACAGCAACCCCACGGAACCCGGACTCAGGTAAATAATGACGGCCAGGCCAAAAACTACAATCACTTGCCCCGCCTCGCCCAGCATCGCCAACAGGGCGACCAGAATTTCTGCCCAGGCCCACAAAAATTTAGCGACGCCGGTTGGGGCGCTGCGGAGCGACCACAGCAAAACCAGGCCGCTCAATACCGCCACCGCCCCGGCGACGACCAGCCCCGTCTGCGCCAGTCGGGTGTCAGCCTGGTTGGCAACGGTCCAACCCTCGATGGCCCATTGGCCCCAGCCACCCTCGGCTTCAATCACGGCGGTGTGGCGACCGGGCGGCAGGTGTTGCGCCAGAGTCACGGTGTCAGGCTGCCGCAGCGGGTCGTACAAAACCACGTAGCTGCGCCCCTCACCGTCCCGAGGTAGAGCGTTGGCCGGTTGGCCGTCGATAGTCACCCACAGGTAACCCCGAAACGGGCCGCGGTTGACGGCCAAATCCAGCCTGGCTCCCTCGAATAAAATGGTCAACGTGCGCGGCTCCTGGCGGGGGATATCGGCCGAGGTCAGGGCCAAACGCCAGCCAGGACTATATTGGCCGCTGGGGTGGCCGGCCGGATAGCGCCCCGGTGCGGCAACCGGCGCGGCGGTGGCCGCCGTACTGAAAGCGGCCAGCAGCGGCGGATTTTCGAGCAGGGCAAAACCGCGGGCGGGATCGTCAGCGGCCAGGCCGGTCGCATCCCAACGGACGGCCAGCAATGGTCCCAGCCAGGGCCAGTCGCGGCGGGCCAACTCCACGGCCGCGGCGGTGCGCCGGGCCTGCACTGCCGGGCTGTCGCTGTGCCAGGGGGCGAGTTGGCCGGCCCAGTCGGCTGGGAGGGCATTCCAGCCGGCGGCAGTGGCCCAGACAGGCGTGTCGGCGTCGGCGTGATTGAGCATCACTTGCCGCAATAGCTCCAACCGCCGAAAGTTCAGCGCGCCGGCCTCGGCCGGGTCAGTCGGCTTGGAGTCAAAGCCATACGGCTGCCCGGCCACAATATCAAACCAGCGGCCGGCTTGGGCCTGGTAGAGTTGCTCCAGGTAGACCATCTCATTGAGGTTGAGCGGCCCTTCTTCCAGGGTGGGGGCCAGGGCGGCAGTCAGAATGTAAGCCTGGGGATCGACGTCGCGGATATTGAGCACCGCTTCGCGTAGCAGGTCGGCGTACGCGCCGGGGTCAACAAAGGCATTACCCCAATTGGCGCTGAGATTAGGCTCGTGCCAGATTTGATAGTAGTCAAGCTGCCGGCCGTACCGTTGGGCCAGGGCGCGGGCAAAATGACCCAGGTCACTCACCTCGACCGGCGGGGTGGTGGGGGGAGTTCCGCCCGGCCTGGCCCAGGCGGGCGTGGTTTGGAGCACGGCGATGAGTCGGAAATTGGCCGGAGTCTGGCCAATTTGTTCGAGCAGCCGATCCAACCGCGCCCAGTCGAATTGGCCAGGAGTTGGTTCAAGCTCAGCCCAGTCCAGCGGCAGGCGCAGCCAGATCAGGCCGGCGTCGGCCAGCATCGTCAGCGTCTCGGCCAATTGCCGGTCGTCATACTGGGTCAGGTCGACAGTGACGCCGTAGCCCTTGTCGGCGGCCAGAAAGTTGGCCGGTATCTGCAAGGCAGGCGGCGCGGCGCGGCGCAGTTGCCAGGCCAGGTAGCCGCCGGTGAGCAGGGCCGCTATAAAAATCAGCAGAAAAATAAAGCCCCAGCGGGCGCGTAAAGTCACGTTTGCAAATTGCCTTGCAGGTAGTATACTGGACTTATGGGAATCAAATTAACAAACTTTACTCAGCCACAGTTTAACAAAAGTAGGGATTTTATACAATCTAACGTGGATGATATTTCTTTGGGTCTTGCGACCTACAGCTTTAATGTTGGCCAACAGATCCTGGCCAGTCGCTCTGAAAAACAGCGCAAACAAAACGGTCAATTTTTGACCCCACCTGAAGTGGCCCGTTTTATGGCTCAACAACTTGGGCCTATAAAAACAGGGGATAGAATTTTGGATCCGGCCATTGGTTCAGGAGTTTTGACATGCGCTATTATTGATCGACTGATTGCTGAAGATCAACCGCTAGAAATCTGGCTCGACGGCTATGAGATCGATAGTGAACTCGCTCAAATAGCAGGCAAGGTATTAGATTTAGCAGTCAACTATGCTGCTACCAAGGGTATTATTATTCATACCCGAGTTTATAAAACAGATTTCATCTTGACCAGTCTGACTACTGTTGTCCAGCCACGGTTGTTTATGCTTGAGGGATCAAACCAGGCCGATAAAGATATTGGCTATAACCAAATCATTGCCAATCCCCCCTATTTTAAACTTAACAGTAATGATCCACGGGTAAAGGCAGCCGCAGGCGTAGTGAAAGGTCACACAAATATCTATGCCTTATTTTTGGCTCTGGCGCAAAAAAAACTTACTGAGGGCGGTCGGGCTTGTTTCATTGTGCCCAGAAGTTTCTGCTCAGGTAGATATTTTTCTTCACTTAGACAGGATTTGATTGCCCAAACAACACCCTTGTCCGTCCATCAATTCGAGTCCCGACAAGACACGTTTAAAGATGATGCTGTGTTGCAAGAAAACATAATTTTCACATTTCAGCGACGGTCAACATCCTCACCGCAAACACAGTCCCCTCCTAAATCGGTGGTTGTAAACATCTCTTCCTCAAAAAGCCTTTCTGAATTGAACAATTTAGCCTTAAATCGCAAGATTTCCAGCGGCCAGTTTCTAGGCAGGCGTTTTGGGACCTTATTTTTTAGGTTACCAACCGGTGAATTGGATGAACAAATCATCAAAATTGTCGATAGTTGGACCGGTTCTCTGGGAAGTTTTGGTTTAGACGTCTCAACAGGTCCGGTTGTGGCTTTCCGCGCCCGTTCCTGGCTGACTGATGTTGAGGCAGTGTCTAATAAACAGGCGGTTCCACTATTTTGGCTGCACAATGTCAAAAGACAACAGGTTGAATGGCCTGTAACGAACGGCCATAAATTACAGGGGATTTCGATAGCCACGGAGGCTCAGTCTTTGGTGATCCCTGGGGCAAACTATGTTTTACTCCGACGATTCAGCGCCAAAGAAGAGGCGCGCCGCCTGGTTGCCGGCCCATTGTTAGCCGATAAATACAATTTTTCCCAGATTGGCGTTGAGAATCATCTAAATTATATCTATCGAAAACAAGGCATTCTTACCCCAGACGAGACAGTTGGCCTGTCGGCAATGCTCAATAGCTCGATCTTTGATCGATATTTTCGAATTGTCAACGGTAATACCCAGGTAAATGCAGCCGAGTTGCGCGCCCTCCCGCTGCCGCCGTTTGAACTAATCAAACAAATTGGCCGAGAAATTCTCCGAAAAGATCAAAGCAATAGCTCTGCCGATTTGGAAGTAGTGGTCTTCAATGCATTACGGGAAGCAGGTTATCTACCGTCAGATTTTCCATTGATAAGGGAGACACGAATTATGATGGGTAAAATACAAGAAGCTCAGGAGGCGCTAAAAGCACTTGGTTTACCTCCCAACCAACAAAATGAAATTTCGGCGCTAACTTTGCTCGTTTTGGCTCAGCTTTCAGAAGAAACGCCCTGGTCAAAAGCTAAGCAGCAGAGTTTGAGAATACACGACATATTGTTAGAGATTAAGAACCGCTACGGGCGAGAATATGCTGAGAACACTCGCGAGACCATTCGGCGTCAGGTGATCCATCAATTTGAACAAGCCGGATTGGTAACAAGAAATCCAGATGATCCGGTACTGCCAACGAATAGCCCAAGAACTCATTACGCTTTAACCCCTCTTGCCCTTAAGACGATACGGACCTACAACTCAGACAAATGGCAGCAATCTGTTCAATCCTTTATTAAATCCAGCGGGGCCCTCTTTGAGATTTATCAAAAAAGTCGAGAACAACACCGGATACCGGTTAGCCAATGGTGAAGAATATCACCTCTCCCCAGGGCCACACAATCAACTACAGGCAACCATTATCGAGGAGTTTGGTCCGAGATTCGCGCCCGGCGCCAAGTTATTGTATCTGGGTGACACGGAGAACAAGACTTTAATACTGGATGAAAGTAGTTTCCGGACTCTCGGTATTCCTGTCCCCAGCCACGATAAATTACCTGATGTTGTACTCTATGATGAAGATCGGAATTGGCTATTTCTAATTGAGGCGGTAACATCGCATGGTCCTGTTTCACCTAAACGACACCTGGAGTTAGAAAAAGCCCTTGAAGACTGTTCATGTGGACGCATTTATATCAGTGCTTTTCCTGACTTTGCTACTTTCAAGAATTTTCTAACGGAAATCGCTTGGGAAACCGAGGTCTGGTTAGCCGAAATTCCCGATCATTTGATCCACTTCAATGGTGACCGTTTGCTAGCCCCCCATCATTAAAGAAAAGGGTAACCCGAAACGTAGCATAATCACTTTAGCTGTTCTATAGCCAATCATGAGCTCAACTGCTGCCTCGAATTCTAAACCGGATATCGGTCAACGTTTGCTGGCTGAATTAGATGCCTTATACCGGACGGCCCGCTATCTGACCGGCGACCCCACTCTGGCCGAGGATATCGTGCAAGAAGTCTCGCTCAAGGCGATTCAAGGGCAGCATACCTTTCGACCGGATGCAGCTTTTAGACCCTGGATTTTTTCGATCTTGCGCCACACCCTGGCCGATTATTATCGCCGCCAAAACGTGCGCCCGGCCACGGTCAGCCTTGAAACGGATGGCCTGGAGCTACCGGCCGACGAGCCGTTGAGCCATCGCCTTTTTGATTATGTCTTGGATGAAGAAATCGAACAGGCGCTGCGTGAACTGCCCTTTGAAATGCGCCTGGCGGTGCTGCTGGCCGACATCGAGGAGTTCAGCTACCGGGAAATTGCCGAAATCTTAGATTGGCCGCTGGGGTCGGTGATGTCCCGGCTTCATCGCGGCCGGCGCAAATTGCGGCAGAGCCTGCTGGCTTACGCCAGGAGTCGGGGGTACGAATTATGACACTTTACCCGGCTGATTTTGAAATGCTCGACGCCTATCTGGACAATGAGCTAATCAAAGAAGAACGGCTCAACTTTGAAGCCAGGTTAAGCCGTGATACTGAGTTGGCCGAGACGCTGGTCGCAACGCAGCGCTTCCGCATTGCCTGGCGCAGCCGTTTGGTCCAGACTCAGGCGCCGGCCTCTCTGCGCGCCAGCGTTCAAGCCGCCCTGACCGGTCCGGCTGCCCCACCTGGCTGGCCGGCTCGACTGACTACCTGGTTGACTACACCCCAAACCATCAAACCATACATCGCTGGTGCCTTCGCCGTGGTGATGATTGTTTTGTTGGCTGCGGTCCTGTTTTGGGTTGGCCGGATATCCCCATCAGAAGACCAGTCCATCTTCCGTCAGATCGCCAGTAAGCATATGGCTTATTTGAAAGGGCCGGCCTTGCTGCTCGATGTGGCCGGGGAACCGCCCGAAATCACCGCCTGGTTTAGCGAGCACGTGCCCTTCCCGGTAGCCGTGCCAACCCTGGCCGATTGGCGGCTGGAAGGCGGACGGCTGGGTGAAGTGCATCACCTGCCGGCTGCCCATCTCATTTACGACCACAGCGGCCGGCACGTCTCTTTGACCCTCTTTACCCCCCAGCCTACCGACTTTCCAGCCGAAAGCCGTACCCGGCTGAACGATGGTGAATTCTTTGTGAGCCAGGTTGGTCAGCAGCCGGTCATCTTATGGCGAATCGGCCAGCTTGGCTATGCCTTGACCACCGATGCCGACCTCTCTTCGGCCGAGCTGCTGGCGCTGGCGGCTGAGTTGACCAGCCAACTGGAGCTGGAATAGTCTGTCTAACTGCCTCTTGACGACCTGACCAGAGAATTTCCATAATTGAGCGGCACAAAGTGGTATTGACTTTTCCAGATTCGACGCAATCGGGAATATTTGACCGCTCTTGAACGTATTGTAAGCCGGTGAACAACTGAAACCGGGAGGGTGGGGCTTGATCATCAAAATTATGGACAGGAGGTTTATTCAATGATACGTACAGGTTTATGGTTCATCACTCTAATGACCGTGTTACTCGTAGCCATGCTAACCGGAGCGGTGGCCCAGGCGGCTCAAGGTCCCCCACCGCCCCAGGCCGAGGTGCTGGCGACCGCGCTCAACGTGCGGGAGGGGCCGGGAATCAACTACGCCATTGTGGCGGTCGCCCGGCAAGGCGATACGTTTGATATCGTCGGCGTCAACGCAGTTCAAACCTGGCTGCAAATCGTCCAGGCCGACGGCAGCCGGGCCTGGATTTCCGGCTGGCCGGAATACACCAAAATCCAGGGTTCGTTGGCCAACGTACCGGTGACCCAGGCCGCGGCCGCTCCGGCCAGCAGCGCCGGCCCGAACGGCGGCAAATTGGTCTTTATGACCGCCAGCGGCGGCGACATCTACCGCATCAACACTGACGGCAGCGGGCTGCAATTGTTGACTCGCGGCGGACTCGATCCGGCCCTGTCGCCCGACGGCCAACAGGTTGCTTTTACCCGCTGGGGCCCAACCCAGGGGGTCTACCTGATGAATATCGACGGCAGCAACGAGCAACAGGTTCACCCCGCGCCCCAGCCCAAATCGCCCACCTGGTCGGCGGATGGCGCCCAACTGCTCTTCACCCTGCCGCGCGGCGGCCGCCTGGAGACGATGCAGGAATGCCGCACCTCCAATGAGAAATCCAGCAGCGACGCCAACCTGCCGCCTGACGCCTACGACATCGGCCGAAAATCCTTTGAAACCGCTGAGGGTAAAACCAGATACGAGTACTGTTACTCCCTGCCGCCTAAACCGGCCTGGCAACTGCGCCAGGTAGATTTGGCTACCGGCCAATATCAAGATGTCGACAGCGATTACACCAGCTTTGGCCCAACCTGGGACCCCAGCCAGCCCTGGCGAGTGGTCTATTCCGGGGAGATCAGCCTGGTGCAGCTTGACCTGAACCAGAACAGTCGGACCAGCCTGGCGGCGGGCACAGCCGATCGGACGCCGGCCTTCTCCCCCGATGGCAACCGGCTGGCGGTGGCCCGCAAGAATGGCCTGTGGGCCATCGACCTGATCAACCTGGCAACCGGCGAGCGAACGCCGCTGGCCAACCAGGGCAATAACGTCTCGCCGGCCTGGTCGCCGGATGGAACCCAGATCGCCTTTCTGTCGGACCGCGGCGGCCAATGGGCCATCTGGGTGATGAACGCCGACGGCACTCAGCAGCGCCCTATGTTTAGTCCAGACACGCTGGCCGGAATCGAGTTCAGGTTCGACGGCAACGATGAGCGGATGCTCTCGTGGGGGAAATAAGCTCAAATTTGCCTGAAACAGGAAATCAAAAAAGGACGCCGGCTCTGCCCGGCGTCCTTTTTTAGTTTATGCCCTTACTCGTCCAACCATTCGACGATAGTCGAGACGCCCATGCCAACTCCAACGCACAGGGTTGCCAGGCCGTAGTAGGGTCGTTTTTCTACGGGGGCGCGGCGCTTCATCTCATGCAGCAGGGTCACCAGAATGCGAGCGCCGGAGCAGCCGGTGGGATGGCCCAGGGCAATGGCCCCACCGTTGACATTGGTAATATCGTGCTTTAGACCCAACTTTTTCATCACGCCCAGGCTTTGGGCGGCAAAGGCTTCGTTCAACTCGACCAGGCCGATATCATCCAGCTTGAGTCCGAGCCGTTTGAGCAGTTTTTGGGTGGCCGGAACCGGGCCGTAGCCCATCACCCCCGGATCGACCCCGGCTACGGCTGAACCGACCCAGCGAGCCATCGGCTTGTACCCCAACTCAGCGGCTTTCTCGCGGCTCATCAGGAGCAACGCGGCGGCGCCATCGTTGATGCCGCTGGAGTTGCCGGCGGTGACCGTACCGCCCGGCCTGAAGGCCGGGCGCAGCCGGGCCAACTGCTCCAGGCTGGTATCGAGCACGTAGCCGCCGTTTTCGCGGCGGTAGCGGGGGTGTTCATCGGTGTCAACAAGAATAGGCTCACCTTTGCGCTGCGGCACAGGGATTGGCGCAATCTCAGCCTTAAATTTACCCTGGTTGATCGCCGCCACGGCCCGGCGCTGGCTTTCCAGAGCGAACTCGTCCTGTTCCTGACGACTGATAGCCATCTCCTGGGCAATATTCTCGGCCGTTTCGCCCAGGCTGATGATCGGATATAGCGCCTCCATTTTGGGATTGTGGTAGCGCCAGCCGATGGTGGTGTCCCAGATTTGGAGATGACCAACCGGCCGGGGCTGCTCCGGCTTGGGCATGGACCAGGGCGCCCGGCTCATCGACTCGACCCCACCGGCCAGGTAAATGTCACCCTCCCCGGCCATAATCGATCTGGCTGCCAGGTTGACCGCTTCCAGGGCCGAGGCGCAATTGCGGTTGATGGTCACGCCGGGCACTTCGGCCGGGAAGCCGGCCAGCAGGGCAGCCATACGGGCCACGTCGCGATTGTCTTCGCCGGCCTGGTTGCCGCAACCGGCAAAAACGTCCTCAATCAGGACCGGTTCCAGGCCGGTCCGCTGAACCAGGGTTTTGAGCACCTCGGCCAGCAGATCATCCGGGCGCACGCCGGCCAGCGCCCCGTTGTGCTTGCCAATTGGCGACCGGATACCGTCGATAATGACGACTTCTTTCATTGTTAAAGATCATCTCCCTTTCTGGAACAGCCCGACAATCACCAACAGGACGACTGCGCCGACCACAGCCACAAAGAAGCTGTATAGGTTGAATCCGGTAACGCCACTGCGACCGATGAAACTCATCAAAAAGCCGCCGATGATAGCCCCCACGACCCCGACCACAATATTAGCCAGGCAACCCATCTGCTTGTTGCGACCGGTGATGATGCTGGCCAACCAGCCCGCCAGCGCCCCAAAAATAATCCAACTAATCCAATTAATAATATCCATATTATCGTCTCCTTATTTTGTTAAGGGTCAAGCTGCCAAAGATGTTCCAGAATCCATATCTTCCCAAACGTATCGCGTGTTCCATAGCCGTATTGATATGAAATACGCACCACGCAATCCATACCCTGTAAGAATCTTGTTTCTCTGGAATAGCTTAATTACGTTCAGACGCCGGCAATTGTAACGAGAGGATAGTTCCCTGTTCACGGTTGCTTTCTACCCAAACCCGACCATGATGTTTTTCAGCCAATCCCTGGACCAGCGGTAACTCTAACCCACCCGGCCCCAACTCGCTGCGACCGGCCTGGTCCACGTGCACAACCAGTTGAAAGAGGTCGGCCAGCTCCGCCGGGAACAGCTCGACCTCACTGAAACTAACCCGAATGGTAACAGTTTGGCCGGCGCTGGCCGCGCCAATAACCACCTGGCCGCTTTTTTTCTTTTTGAAAGCAAACCTGACCAGACTCAACACCATCTGTTCGATCCGCTCGCGATCGCCCCAAACCGGAGGTAAATCAGCAGGGATATCGGCCACTAATTCCACCTTTTCGGGTTTATTGCCGCCAAAATCAAAGGTGAGTACCTTCTGGATGACAGCATTTAGGTCAACTTCTACCAGGTCGAATTTCAGACGATTGGCCTCCAGCTTGCTCAGGTCGACCAGGGTATTGATCAGGCGCAGGAGATTTTGAGCGCTTTGCTGAATGGCGGTGATATCGGCTTCCTGATACTCGGTGAGAGGGCCTTCTACACCCTCCAGCAGCAGCTCAGAAAAGCCCAGAATCGAGTTCAGCGGGCCGCGCAAATCGTGGGAGAGGTGATACACTTCGACCGGCTGGCCGGTCGAGTCGGCCATTGGGCGGGAGAGAACCAATCTTTTTTCAGGGGTAACTTCTATATCGCTCATAAACCTGTGCCTCTTCCCTTGAACATAGATAGTTGGCTTGTTGGTTAGTTTCGCTTGCGGTTGCCTGTTCATCCAACTAACCAACCGCAAGCGAAACCAACCACTCATTCTCCGCGCCGCCCTATTTGAAGGTCAAAATTATCAAACCACCAGATCCACCTGCAACAGTTGCAGCACCGTTTGAATTGGGTTGATCAGGGTGGCGCTGCCGGAACCGGCATAGAGCAGTCCCACCACCAAACCATCTTCGTCAAGTACGGCTGAACCGGAGTCGCCCCCGGCGCTCATACCGGTAGCCATCAATTGACCGGTAAAGTTGGCCATGCGGCCGTTGTAATCCACCGAGGTGGTCACGTCGATCTGGGTAATCATTCCCTGGGTATACTCGGTAGTTCGGCCGGTTTTTTGCACTTTGGTGCCCAACGTGGCCTGGCGGACGCCTTTTGGGCGACCAATCTTGAAGATTTCCGCCACAAATTGGGCCGGGTCGAGCGGGCGGGCCAGGGCGGCATCGACCAGGTTCTGGCCGGGCGCGGTGCGATAGGCCAGCAGACGGTGCTTGGAACCCAGAGTTTCGGCCACCCAATTGAGGCTCTTTTCGATTCCCGTGGCCACGTTGCAGTTGGCCGACTCGCCGCCAAAATCGAGGGGAATGAATTCGGCCAGCTCCGCCACTTTATCGGCCAGGGTGCCGCCGTCGTAGCGACCCGGTTGAATGATCGCATCGCCGGGTTGGGCGCTGTTGACGTTGGCCAGGACGTGGTTGTTGCTGAGGATGAAAATCTGGTTGCCCCGCCGCACCAGGCAGCCGAAGGTACCGGCGGTAACATCGACGTGGCCCAGCGACACCCCCGGCGGAATCTGTCCTCGCCAGCGGTCTTTGGGGGTTTGGGTCTGGACAACCGCCTGCCCGGCCAAAAAACGGCCGGTCTCGACCACGTCGGTGCGGACGCCGTCAAGGTCGCGGGGAACTTTGTCGCTCTCGGCCAGTTGAGCCGCCGGCATCTTCTTGGTCACGTTGATCGTCACGGCCAGCTCATTGGTGAGCACGCCCTGGCTTTCCTTGTACCCTACGCCCACCCCGACCACATTTTGGCGCTTCAGCAGGTGATTCAAATTTTGTTGTTTAACCGAGATAGCAGTATTGATGTCAATGCTCATAGTAACCTGGCCTTGAATTGATTTGGGTGTGTTCAAAATGGGTTGCAGAACCGGTGCGGTGTACTGCGTAAATTATTACGTTTCACGTTTTACGGATGGCCTTGTTCAGCTATAATGAAACATCCAGAACTGATTTTATTGGGCCCTGAAATAGCCGACTTCCTGGACATCGGTTAGCACCCCGTCAAGTTCAATTGGCACTACATCCTGGGGCGCTAATTCGGCCAGGGGCTTTTTTTCGGTAACGTTGGTCACTACGGCCAAAGTATTGGTCATATGCCCGTCAACGTACTTCAAACCAACGCCCACTCCAACCACATTGGCCAGCTTGAGTAACGCATGTTCATATTTATATTTGACCTGCCGGACTCGTTCCAGCTCTTGCTGTTGGCTTTCCATCTTTTTTCACCGCCGCAAAATGATAACCCCATTATACCCCATCTCGGCCAAAAAATCGATACTCTGGTCAAAGAAAGCGCCGGTTGTTGAAGTACTGCCAACCTGATTAGCACTCCCGATAACTGAGTGCTAAAACTTTAGGGTTGAATTTGCCTAAACCGTTGAATTAAAGTATAGTATCGACCGCTTCTTTAGCACTCTGGTCAGCCAAGTGCTAATTATTCCCTAACAATCAATTTAATTAAGGAGGAAATTTCAAGTATGAATCTCAAACCATTGGGGGATCGCTTAATTGTGCAGCCCATCGAGCAAGAGGAAGTAACTGCCAGCGGCATTGTTTTGCCAGAAACGGCCAAGGAAAAACCGATGCAGGGCAAAGTTATCGCGGTTGGGCCAGGCGCTCGCAAAGAAGACGGTTCCCGCATCCAGCCGGATGTGCAGGAAGGCGACACCGTGTTGTATGCCAAATATGCCGGCACCGAGGTCAAGGTTAGCGATAAGAAATACCTGATCTTAAAAGAATCTGACGTGTTAGCAATTGTCAACTAAAATCATAAGAAGGAGTCTATTAATCTAATGGCTAAACAACTTGCATTTAGTGAAGATGCCCGGCGCCGGCTCAAAGTAGGGGTTGACACCCTGTCCAACGCCGTCAAGACCACCCTGGGGCCCAAAGGCCGCAACGTGGCCCTCGATAAAAAGTGGGGCGCGCCGACCATTACCCACGACGGCGTCACCGTGGCCAAAGAAATTGAACTGGAAGACCCGTATGAGAATATGGGCGCTCAGTTGCTCAAAGAGGCGGCCACCAAAACCAACGACATCGCCGGCGACGGCACCACCACCGCGACCGTGCTGGCTCAGGCTATTGTCAACGAAGGGCTGAAGAACGTGGCCGCCGGGGCCAACCCTATGCTGCTCAAGCGCGGCATCGAAATCGCCGCCAGCGCCGCGGCCCAATCGATCCGCGATAATTCCATTGCCGTCAAAGGCAAAGATGACATCGCCCACGTGGCCAGCATCTCCGCCGCCGACACCGAAATCGGCGACCTGATTGCCGAAGTTATGGATAAGGTCGGCAAGGATGGCGTGATCACCGTGGAAGAAAGCAAGGGCCTGGCCTTTGAAACCGAATATGTCGACGGGATGCAGTTCGACCGTGGCTACATCAGCCCCTACTTCATCACCGACCAGGAGTCGATGGCCGCCACTCTCAACGAACCCTTTATTCTGATTTACGACAAGAAAATCTCGACCGCCCAAGATCTCATCCCGATCCTGGAGAAATTAGTCCAGACCGGCAAGCGTGACCTGGTGATCATTGCCGAAGATGTTGACGGCGAAGCCCTGGCCACCCTGGTGCTGAACAAGCTGCGCGGCACCTTCAACCTGCTGGCCGTTAAGGCTCCCGGCTTTGGCGACCGGCGCAAGGCCATGTTGCAAGATATCGCCATCCTGACCGGCGGCCAGGTTATTACCGAAGAGATGGGCCGCAAGCTGGAAAGCGCCACCATCGCCGACCTGGGCCGGGCCGACAAGATCAGCGCCACCAAGGACGAAACGACCATCGTGGGCGGGGCCGGCTCGGAAGAGGCCATTACCGGCCGGATTAACCAGATCAAAGCCGAAATCGACGCCAGCACCAGCGACTACGACCGCGAGAAATTACAGGAACGGCTGGCCAAGCTGGCCGGCGGTGTGGCCGTGATTGGGGTGGGCGCCGCCACCGAGGTTGAGTTGAAAGAGAAGAAGCACCGGGTGGAAGACGCCCTCAGCGCCACCCGCGCCGCAGTGGAAGAAGGTGTGGTGCCCGGCGGTGGGGTCGCCCTGATCAACGCCATCGACGCCATCAAAGAGCTGAGCAACGACAATCCCGATATCAACACCGGCATCGCTATTGTCCGCCGCGCTCTGGAAGAACCAATGCGCCAATTGGCTCGCAATGCCGGTCAAGAAGGGGCCGTCGTGATCGAAGAAGTGCGCCGCCGCCAGGTCAATGGTGGCCGCATTGGCTACAACGTTTTGACCGACAAGTATGTGGATATGGTTGAAGCCGGCATCATCGACCCGGCCAAGGTGACCCGCAGCGCCATCGAGAATGCAGCCTCCATCGCCGCTATGATCCTGACCACCGAAGCCCTCATCACCGACATCCCCGCTCCTGAGCCGCCTATGCCGGCCGGCGGCGGTGGTATGCCCGGCATGATGTAGAGCCTGGTTAGATCCAATACTTTTCAAATAAGGACGCGGTTGAAACCGCACCTGGGGGGCTACGCCGTGATGTCCGCCTGCGCGGACAAAAAGTCCCGTCCACGCAGGTGGACGGCTGGCTTTAGCCCTGAAGGAGCGATTTCAATCGCTTATTTGAAAAGTATTGTGGTTAGATCACCATAACAGTCAGTTAAACCAGACCTGTCCGGCTTTAATGACCAGACAGGTCTTTTTTGTATTTTAGGTGACCGGCACATTGGAAGTGCCGGTCACTTTACTACCTGAAATTCTGGGTACAATTCACAGACCACGCTTGACGAATACCCGATAAAACTGGTAATATAGACGCAGTAGTTCTGAACCCGATCTGAAACTTGCGGATGGTAAAAACAGATCCGCCAGCCCGTGAGTCAATAACGATGTTGACAATGATCCCCAAAACGGCCCCAAGGCATCGACGTTTCCTGCCGGTCATGATACTGCCGCTGCTCCTATCACTGGCTTGCGCCGGCGGCAACCTTTTCAACCGTTCCGCCTCTACAACTCCAGTCCCCACGGCTACCCTCGATGCCATTCTGCTCCAAGTTGAAGTGACCGTCATCTACCCTTCCGCCACCCCAACCCCTATTGCTACCAACACCCCCATTCCCTCGCCGACGCCTTTCCCCACCGATACCCCCATACCGACCTTCACCCCCCCGCCCACTAATACACCCGCCCCCCCCACCCCAATCCCAACCAACACTCCTCCAGTCCCTCCCACCCCAGAAATCGTCGGCGTCATTAGCCCGGTCGAGCCGCAGCACAATCTCACCCTGCCGGCCCGGGTGCGTGACTTTGAATTCAAGTGGCAGTGGAGCGTCGCCCAGGGCTGCGCCATCCCCCCCATTTACGCCTTTGAACTGCGCATCTGGCCGGCCCGGCCCGGCTTTGGCCCGCTGCCGGCAATGGACCCGCTCCAGAGTCGAACCGATGTCTTCTGCGACCCGACCAGCGGCCTGTTTGGCTACCGGGTCGACAACCTCAAGCGGACGCCCGGCGCTCAGGCGGTCGCAGTGGAAACGGCCGGCACCGGGCCGTTCAACTGGAATGTGGCCTTGCTCAGAATCTTTCCCGACATCACGCCGCTGGCCGTGTCGGAACCCCGCACCTTTATCATCCCTGATGAATACGTTGGCCCATACGACACCTCCCGGCCAACTGTTACCTGCTTGAATTTCAGCGAGTGGCTGGAGGCGCAAGCCTTGTTTCTGGCCACCGGTGGGCCGGGACAGGATTTGAACGGGTTGGACCCTGACGGCAACGGCATCGCCTGCGATGAATTGAGAAAATAAGATGAAACGGTTTACCCAGGCTATCCGCCCCAAAATCATCCCCCTCATTGGTTCTGCTTTAATCTGGCTGGTCACCCTGGGCCTGGCCGTTCTGCTTTTTCTGGTCGGGCAGAGCCTCATGAACCGGATTCAAGCTACCCTTGAATGGGCCGAAATGGGCCAAACGGCCATCCCAATCCAGACCGGCCCTCACGCCATCCCCCACCTGCCTGACTTGGGCGATCCCGCCTGGCCCGACCGGCCGGCGCCAATCAACCCGGTGACCAAAACCAGGCTGACTTATGAAGAGATGTTCCAGGAGATTGCCGGCCGGTACGGCCTGGACTGGCGCTTGTTGGCAGAAGTAGCCTACCAGGAAAGCCGGCTCAATCCCCTGGCCCTCGGTAAAGATAATGATATGGGGCTGATGCAGGTCATCCCCTCCACCTGGAATGAATGGGCGCCCAAAGTTGGCGTTACCGACCCGTTTGACCCGTACAGCAATGTGTTAGTCGGCGCGGCTTACCTGGCCTATGTGCGCGAGTTTGCTACGGTCAGGGGACACGCCGAGCCGCACTGGATGTTGATTGGTTATAATTGGGGACCGGACAATCTGGCTAAACTCTTTGCCAGCAATGGTGATTGGGCTCAGGTGCCGGCCCGAACGCGCAATTACACCGTGCAGATTTTACAGGCTGTCTCGAACAATTCAGCCCGCTGGCAGGCTCAACCAAAAGCTGAAGCTTATGTTTCCGCCGCGGTTATCATCCCTTGACCGGCCGAAACAGCAGATTAACCTCATTAAATTTTTCGTTTCCTCACCAAAATCTCGCCTCATTTTGACCAAGATATGATATAATTGATTTCAGCTTTTGTTTCGTTATCCCTGTTTCAGACAGCGATCTTTTGGGAAGATGACAATGACCGCACAAACCAAACAGACTCCAACCAAACGAAATAAGTTGCAGCCCCAATCACAGCCAGCGGCCAAAGCGAATCAACTTAAACCACTGGCCCCAACTCAGGCGATTGAACCGGCGGCTTTACTTCAACGCGCAATGACCGATCTGGCCAAACTGGCCCCGGCTGAGGTGTTATCCCTCCAGCGCATGGTGGGCAACCGGGCGGTGCATAATATTATTCAACGCAAGTTGGGTGAGAGTTTTGCGCAGGCCAAAGCTCGCCACGACGCCGACCGGCAAGCTTTGGTCAACGCCCTCCAGGCCGGGCTTACTCAAACCGAGGACACTCGACTAAAAAATTCCTGTGAATGGGTTATGCAAGGCAGCCAGGGCAAAAAACTGTTTGCCATGACCAAAACCCACGACTCTTTTACCAGAGCCAGAAAGGCCGGACGACCGTTGGGGGATATTGCCCTATTTCCCAAGCCTAGCGAGGATGATTTTCTGTACGCTAACGGCACCTTAAAAAGTCCGCCTCAATATTACAACGGTAATGATAAATCCGACCAGACGAACATCTATTGGGAAGACGAAGGTATCTTTGGGAGCACCGAGGGTTTACAGCTTAGTGAAGGTGTGGCCGTGATCAGTGCAGCCAAAAAAAGCCAGGCCGCCATTTGGGAGACGCTGAGACACGAAGTCCAACACGCTGCCGACTATCACAAAGATAGCGGCTCACAGGCTGATCAATGGTATGAGGGTTTCAAGACCGAGTTCAGAGCCTATTCATTGGAGGGATCAGCGTTAAAGAATTTGTCGATGACCAAGCAGGTGAAAAAGAGGGGATACACCTGGACCGAGCGCCAGTACGCCATCTTTTCTCACATTTACTCCGGCTACCCCCATACCCAAAAGGGTTGGGATGAGAATCCCAAATTGAGCGATGGGCGCTCCTTTCGCCAGGCCGTCGTTGATTTCAAATTGCCTTACTCTCCCAACCCGCAGAATTCGGTGCGGGTCGATAAGTTCCTCGATCTCCTGTATAAATTTAGACCCAATCAACATTTCAAGCAGATCGAAAAGTTCAAGTTGCCGGCCGATAACCCAAGTGTGCAAGAGACCAAGCAAAAAATGACCGACCTGTTAGCCGCCATCAACGATCTTACCCCGGTAGAAAAGCGAGTTATCCTCAGTAACCCGGCCATTAAGCTTCACGATTATCTGACGGACCTGGTTGGGGCCCAAGGCGGTCCCACCGAAGAACTGCCGCCGGACTATGTGCCTTTGGTAGAAAAGACCGGTGAGAAGCAGGATGATTATGTGGAATTTTTCCTCAATGGCATGGGTAAGTTCTATTGGGCCAAAGAGACCGACCTGGAAGAGTACCAGTACGGCCACCTCTTTGGCCGCGCAACCCAAAAACTGGTCGTTTTTACCGACCCACCGCCGGCCAAAATTGCCTACCTCTACCACGAACCCTTGCTCTCTAAAGCCTACACCCAGGTGAAAAATGCCCTGCATCAAGGCGCGGCGGCCAAACTACCCCCGCCTGAAGAAATATTTGGGTGATCATAATGCGGATTGAACCTTCTCCCCAGGCCATTCTCAGCGGCGACGGTTACATCGCCGCCATGGTGCAGCCAAACGCCCTCATCCTGCTCGATACCAGAACCGGCTTTGTCCAGCGACTCCCCCTCCCCCATGCCGGCAGTCTGATGGCGTTTGGCCCGCGCGCCTCCCTATTCGTGGTAGCCGGCGACAAGCATTTGTCACTATTTCAAGGTGGTCAGTCACCGCAACTGTTGGCTACCGTCGCGAGCCCGGCCCGGCTGTATCGTTTGGCGGCCGGCGATGGTTTGGTTGTTGGCGTAGCCGCTTTTGATGACCGTGAGACCAGCCAGCTATTTGCCTGGCGCGGCGCGCAACTGACCGCCCTGTTTGGCCAAACAGGGCGGTCGCTGGGGCCGGTGGCGTTGGATGGCCTCCTGGTAGATGGACCGGCCAATCGGGCGCTCTATTGGGGCTTGCAGTCCAATGAGATGGGTTTTGAGGCCGCCTTCTACGGCGAAGGGCAGCCGTTTGTCCGTTTGGTCAGCCTGGAGGTCGGAGGCCCACTCCGGCAGTTGTGGGCCGGCGAGGGCGCTCCGGCCGAACCAAACGGTTTCTTGCTGCCGCTGGCCGGCGGCCAGTTGGGGGCTTACAGCCGGGAAAGTCTGGTTGTCTTGGCCCCTGAAGCAGGGGCGACCGGTTCCTGGTATCCGATCAGGCGTTACGACTGGGGCGATTTAGAGACCGTGGCAGCTTCGCCCAATGGAGCTTATCTGGCCTGGCTGTGGAGCAGTTGGGACGGCCAGCGCGACCGGCATCATCTGCGGGTGGCCGGCTTGGCCGGCGATGTTTTTGATGAGGCCACTTTTGAGGAACTGGGCGACTTCCCGGCCATCGCGGTTGACAACCAGGGCCAGGCCACGCTGGTCTTCAGCGCCGACAAAAACCGCCTCATTGCCCTGGTCTTGGAGCAAGGTCGCCTGATCAAACGGGCTGAGGCGGCGATTGATCATCCGCCTAACCGATCCTGACCACGCCCGTTTATCGTTAAAGAGTGCGGCCCAAATTTTGGAAAGCACAGGTGGGAACGAGGGAGCACCCCCCGAAATCCCCCCGGTCTGTCCTAAAATCTGGGACAGACCCATCGTTAAAAATAGGGTTGACACCCTTTTTAAATATCTTATAATAAGGAGAGTATTCGGTAATTCAAAACGCCCGGTAGCCTGACGCTAAAGCATCGGGCTTAAAGAGCAAAGGACGTTAAAACGCCCTAAATTAGCCGCATTTTAGCCCAATCGGGCTTCGTTCTCTCAGCACGACGGCTTCAGCCTCGTGCTTTTGGGCAAAATTCGCTAATTACCGAATGCTCTCATCAGCTTATAATGGAAAATTTCTTGAACCACGGCCAGGTCAGCACAGATCTGAGCCTGGCCCATTTGCAAGCCGAGCTATCACGTCTCGATCTTTTGATTCAGCGGCAGGTGCGGCGCTGGCAGTTGGCCGGGCAGGATCCGGCCGATGCCTTTCGTGGCCTGCACCTGTCTGAGGCCGAGGCCGAGGCGTTGCTGGCCCGTCCCTTTGGCCACAATTGGGGCGAAACGATCTCCCTGCCCCCGGCGGAGGTTCAGGTCTGGGCTGAACTTGAGGCAGCCGCAGGGCAACAGGTCGAGCAACTGGTCCAGGTAGCCTGCCAACAAAAACAGTCGCTGCGCCTGCTTCAGTTAGCCGAGACATTTGACCTGGATCGGTTTGAACTGGATGTTTTGCTCGTCTGCCTGGCCCCCACCCTCGATCTGCGTTACGAGCGGCTGTACGGCTACTTGCAAGATGATGTCACCCGTAAGCGCCCTACGGTTAATTTGGCTCTGGATTTGCTGACCGAACCCGGCAGCTCTCGCTTGTTACATCTGGCCCACTTTAGCGACGACAGTCCGCTGTTCAAGTTCCGGCTTTTGGAACGCAGTTTCGAGCCAGGCGGCGAAAATTCCCCGCTACTCAGCCAAACGTTGCACCTGGATCAGGCTATCGTTGCCTGGCTGCTGGGCCGCTACCAGCCGCAGGCCGGCCTGGGTCCGCACGCGGCCTTGTTCCAGTTACCGGCTGAACCTGATCAAACCGATCTCCTGCTGGCCGGAGAGGTGGCCGCCGAGTTGCTTCAGGTGGCGGCGACCAACCCGCCGCCGTTGGTTGTCTTTTATGGACCGGATCAGGCCAGCCAACAGGCTGCCGCCCGCGTGTTGGCCATCCAGTTGGGGCGCCCCCTCTTGCTGGTCGACCTGACTCCACTGACCAAAAATGAGCAGTCGCCGCTGCACGTGGTCAGGCTGGTGCTGCGCGATGCCCGCCTGACCGGCGCTGTTCCCTGCCTGCTGGGCTGGGATGCCTGTCTCGTCGACCAGGAGCTGTCGCCCGGTCTACTGGCCGAATTATCCGGCCATCCCAGCCCGGTTATCGTCGCCGGCCAATGCCTGTGGCAGGCCAGAGGCATTGAGCGGGCGCGGCCGATGCTCTGGTTCGAGTTTCCCGTTCCGGCCTATAACCAGCGCTGCGCCCTGTGGCAGCATTTTCTTCAAGCCAACCAACTAACCAACCAACTCGACATCTCCGCCCTGGCCGGCCAGTTCGTGCTAACCACAGGGCAAATTCGAGATGTGGTCAACACGGCCTGTGACCAGGCCATGCAGCGCGGCGCGCCTCTCACCACCGACGACCTGCTGCTGGCGGCTCGGGCTCATTCCAACCCCCGCCTGGCTAACCTGGCCCGCAAAATTGCGCCTCGGTATGATTGGGCCGATATCATCTTGCCGGCCGACCAGTTGGCCATTCTGCACGAAATCATCGCCACAGTGCGGGGCCGGCCGCTGGTGCTGGAGGAGTGGGGGGTGGGAGAAAAGCTGGCCTCCAGCGCCGGGGTGACGGTGCTGTTCGCCGGTCCGCCCGGCACCGGCAAAACGATGGCCGCCGAGATCATTGCCCACGAATTGGGCCTGGACCTGTACAAGATCGACCTGTCCACCATCGTCAGTAAATATATCGGCGAAACCGAGAAGAATTTGGAAAAGATCTTCAGCGAAGCCCAGAGCAGCAACGCCATCCTCTTTTTTGACGAAGCCGACGCCATCTTTGGCAAACGCTCCGAAGTGAAAGACGCCCACGACCGTTACGCCAACATCGAGGTCAGCTACCTGCTGCAACGGATGGAGGCGTATGACGGGGTGACCATTCTGGCCACCAACCTGCGGGCTAACCTTGACGAGGCTTTCACCCGCCGGCTGCAATTTGCGGTGGATTTTCCCTTCCCCGAGGTGGCCGACCGGCAACGGATTTGGGAAACCCTGTTCCCGCCGGCGGTGCCCCGCCAGCCGGACCTCGATTTTGGCTTGCTGGCCCGCCGCTTCAAGCTGGCCGGGGGGAATATCCGCAATGTCATCGTCAGCGCGGCCTACCTGGCTGCCGCCGACGGTGAAATTGTGACTATGGATCACCTTCTGCACGGCATCCGCCGTGAATTGCAGAAGATGGGCCGGCTGGTCAATGAGGCAGATTTGGAAATCGGCAAAAAGCAGCCGTTAACTCCCCAAAAATGACCAGCGGGCCAACGATACGGTCCAACTGCTGCAATTGAGGCAGCAGGATATTCAGAAAAAAAGTCTCATCCGGGGACTATATTTTTTGCCGTAAGATGTGATATAATTGACAGATATCCAATAAAGATCAAGCTTAATACGCCTTTCGCGGGTTCCTGACTCTTGAATCTTTTCCTAAACTGCGCGCAAACTGCTGCTCCATCACGAGCCAGGGTTCGCGACCACTGGCGAAAATGGTTGGATAGTTGGTGCATTGGTTGAAGCGCCAACCAACCAGCCAGCAACCCCACGAATCATTTATTTGGCCAGGAGGCTAATGGTGACCACATCGAGTCGAACAAACCTTACCAAACGAGGCAAACAAACTTCACTCAAGCGGCAGCCGACCCCGGCCAAACCGAAGCAGACTGGTTTAAGCTACGTCCCCAACTCGGCTCTGATTCAGCGGGCGTTGGATGCCGCCCAAACGCTGACCCCCGCCGAAGTCAAACAACTCCAACAGACCGTTGGCAACCAGGCGGTCCAGCGGTTATTGCAGCAGCCCCCCGGTTCTATGGGAGTGATTCAGCGTAAACTGCCCACTTCAAAAAGTTTGATCGAACTGGGGGGTAAGGCCGGTCATAAATTTCGGGGCAAAACCGCGTACAAGAAAATTATGGAAGGGGTGGATATCTACAATAAAATCCCCGACAATGAGTATGATCGTCGCTTAGAGCAATTAGCCTTGATTGGCGAGGAAATCTCCAACTGGTTCAAAAGCCCGGAACGGGCCAGGAAAACCGGCAGCAAGAAAGAGGCTGACCAAAAGAAGGCTACTATGCTGGAGGGATTGCTGTTACTGATCAATCGGGAAATGCAACTGGTGACCCAGGAGCGCCTGGAAGCCGAAGAACTGGCCCACCAGGAGCGGGTTGGTCGCATTGGCGAGCAGGCTGCTGCTATCAGCGCCGGCGCCACCACCCGGCAAATGAAAGAGGTGGGCGTGACCGGCCAAACGCCGGAGGAACTGAAGCAGTCGGCCCTGGCGGCCTACGGTCAGGATATGGACAAAATTCTGGCCGGGGATGAGCAGACAAAAGGCAGAACTCCGACCGCGTTCGATTGGCGGGGTAACACCGCCACCACCAAGATGGCTGCTGCCCTGGGCGAAGTTACCGGGCGAGACTACTTTAAGAATGTGCTGCTGCCGGTTTTTGGCGATGTGCTGCGGCTGAAAAATGAAGACGCCGAAGTTGACCCGAACAAAATCAATGCGCCGGAAAACGATAAGTCCGGCATCATTCAGGAAAACGCCAATCGGGTTAAAGGGGTTTATGCGGCCATTATGAATTTATTTACTGTTGGCGGGGCGGCGGCCATTCCGGGATTATTTGCCCGGTTTTGCGCCCAACTTTACCAGTTGGCCCTCACCAAAGGCATGGACCAGCAGAACGCCTATCTGCTGGTATCCAGCCAGGTATTCTTACGGACCATTAACCCGATGGTCATTAATCTAGCCTCGGCCATTCCCCAGGGTGAAGCGGGCAAAACTGCGGCGATGTATATTGCCAAAATGCTCCAGAGTGATGCCAACAACACCCCGTACAATTTAAAGGAAAAACATATGGACGTATTTCTGGACCTGCATTACCAGGATCAAATTCAGCAGTTTGTGACCGAAATTATCAGGTTAGGGCAAGAGCAGGAAATGTAAGAGTGAGGCGAAGTAAAAGGTGTTATCATAACGCAGCAAAGGAGCGCATCAATGACTAAAGATTTTGCCGCGGATGAAAAGAAACAAATCAAGCGGCCCGAAATGGTTGACCAAGCGCCGGCCAAGCAACAACCAACTGGCCCTGAACTGGGTGCGGCGGCGGTGCTGCGCCTGCAAAAGCAGGTCGGTAACCGGGCCGTGCAGCGATTGTTAACTCAGCGCGAAGGGGGCGCGGACGGTTTTGACCTGGACGAAGAGACGGCCAGCCGAATCAACCGGGCCCGGGGCAGCGGTCAGGCCCTGGATGGCACGGTGCAAAAGCAGATGAGTGAGGGCATGGGCTATGATTTTAGCAATGTGCGCGTCCATACTTCGCCTGAATCCGACGAGTTGAACCAGCAGCTTAGCGCCAAAGCCTTTACCACCGGCGCCGATATTTTCTTCAAACAGGGTGAATATGACCCCCACTCTGGCAGCGGCCGGGAGCTGCTGGCCCACGAATTGACCCACGTCGTCCAGCAGGGTACCGGCCGGGTCGGCGGCAGCGGCGGCGGGATGACCGTTCGCCCGGCCGGCGATGCTTTTGAACAAGAAGCCGACGCCCTGGCCAAACAGGCTGTCAATCCTGGTAGTGACAATGCTACTCAAACGATGGGCGGTGTCCAGCGCCAGGAAGAGGAAGAAGAAATTCAGATGAAGCCCCTCCAGCGCCAAGAGGACGAAGAGGAAATCCAGATGAAAACCCTCCAGCGCCAGGAAGAGGAAGAAGAAATTCAGATGAAGCCCCTCCAGCGCCAAGAGGACGAAGAGGAAATCCAGATGAAAACCCTCCAACACCAGGAAGAGGAAGAAGAAATTCAGATGAAGCAAGGCGAATAGTTTTTAGTTATCAGTCAACAGTAGGCAGTAACTCCATATTACGATCACTGATCACCGATCACTGATCACTGATCACTGATCACTGATCACTGATCACTGACTACTGATCACCGACCACGGACTAAAATTATGATCGATGATTTAGACGAAGTCCTGCGGCAGTTACTCATCCGGGAACTGCCCATCAAAAATGGCGAAATCGATATTGCTTTTGACCAGCCCAGGCGGGAATGGTCGGCCCGTTTGAGCCGGCCTACCCTCAATCTATTCCTTCACGACCTCAACGAAAACAAGAAATTGCGTCAGGCCCAGCCGATGTGGGAAGTTGAGATAAGCGGCAACGGCCAGGCCGTCAAGCGGCGCAGACCGGTGCGCATGGACCTGCACTATATGATTACGGCCTGGGCCAATGAACCGGAGGACGAACACCGGCTGTTGAGCCGCACCCTGATGGCCCTCTTCCGTTTTCCCACTCTCCCGGAAGAGTTGCTGCCGGAGACTCTACAAGACCAGCCGGTGCCCATTCCGCTGATGGTGGCCCAGGAAGAAGAGCTGCGCAATCCGGCCGACTTGTGGAGCGCCATGGACAACGAGCAGCGCCCCTCGATCAGTTGTATTGTTACGCTGGCCCTCAATCCGTACCAACCCGTCACCGGTCCGCTGGTGCGGACGCGCGAACTGCGGATCGGTCCCTCCAGACAACCGCAGCTACAACAATTGGATGACGAAACCGAGCCGGATCAATTTTGGACCATTGGCGGCAGATTGCACAGCGCCAAACCGCTGGAAGAGGTCCGCCTGACCCTGGTAGAGATGAAACAAGACGTCTTGCTCCAGCCGGAGGGTCGCTTTGTTATCGGCAACCTGAAAGCGGGTCACTATACCCTGGATGTCACGGTGAAAGGCCGCAAATTGAACAGTTACAAGGTTACGGTTCCGTCGCCGGATTATGACCTTGAATTATAACATACCCGGCAAGTCATTGCATTTTGGGGCCTTGGGTCAGCTACCAAAGCCCAAAATTGGGGTTTGTGCTTTAATAGAAAACCAAATGTAGCGCAGGGTGTATTCCAAAATTCAGAACGCACCCCGAACAAAGGAGGTGATGACCCCAAACAAAATCTGAAATAGCCAGAGATGTCCGTTACAGAGCGAAACGCCTCTGGCGAGTTGAACAAATTTGAATGCCTCACCCATTATTCAAGAGGTGCAACCTATTTCAAGGAGGTCATAATGCCAGAATATCTATCACCGGGCGTCTATGTAGAAGAAGTGGATCGCGGCCCCAAGCCGATTGAAGGCGTTGGTACAGCCATGCCCGTCTTCGTGGGCTTTTCGGAAAAGGCCCAATTGGCCGAACAGGTTGATGGCGAAACTCTCATCACAGACGTGCTGGGCAAACCATTATTGGTCACCAACTGGACCCAATATGTGGAGCGATTTGGTAATTTTGTAGAAGGCGCTTACATGCCTCACGCCGTTTACGGTTACTTTTTGAACGGTGGTTCACGCTGCTATGTTCTGAGTGTCAAAACGATCCCCAAGGCCCAGGCGGCCCTGCTCGGCGGCGACGGCAAACCCCAACTGATTGTCAGAGCCAGACAGGCCGGCTTCGACGGTTTACGTTTGCGGGTCAAAGTTGATTTGCCGGCTCTGCCCGCGCCCGAAGAGAAACCGGCGGCCAAGAAAGGCGAGGCTAAAGCCAAAGAAGGCGAGGCTGAAGAAGCTCCAGCCCCTGAAGCCGCCGGCGGAACGCCTATATTCAATCTCACCGTCGAACGGCAGGGTGTGACCGGCGCCTGGCTGCCTAAAGAAGTGCTGCGAGAGGTGGCCCTGGCCGAAGTTGAGACAACCGATGGCAAAAAAGAGGTCCGGGTGGCCTATCGCAACAACAAAGCGCCGGAGCTGATTGAGTTGTTGATCCCCGATCCCTCGGCGCCCCTGGCCAAGCTGATGCCCAAGGCGCAGGAACAAACCCTCAATATCGAAACAAAACTGATCGAGCCGGCTACCTACTCCGATTTTCAGGGCGACGTAATCGACCGAACCGGGGTGGAAGGCCTTGAATCCCTCGACGATGTAACGATGGTAGTGGTGCCGGATTTGATGACCACGATGCCCGGCCAAAAGCTTGATCTGGAGATGGTCAAAGGAGTCCAGACTCTCATCATTGCTCACTGCGAACGGATGGGCGACCGGGTCGCTATCCTGGACTCGCCGCCCAACATGAACCCGCAGCAGATCAAAAAATGGCGGATGGACACGGCCGGCTACGACTCCAGTTATGCCACCCTCTACTATCCCTGGATCAAGGTGATGGATCCGGTCAAAAATGCGCCGATGTTGATTCCACCGTCCGGCCATATGGCCGGTATCTGGGCCCGCACCGATAATACCCGCGGGGTGCACAAAGCCCCGGCCAATGAGGTCGTCGGCGGCGCGACTGGCCTGGCCTACAACACCACCAAAGGGGAACACGACACTCTGAACCCTATCGGCATCAACGTTATCCGGGCTTTTCCGGGCATGGGTATCCGGGTTTGGGGGGCGCGCACGCTCAGCAGCAACCCCTCCTGGCGTTACCTGAATGTACGGCGGCTGTTCAACTATGTTGAAAAGTCGATCGAGCGAGGCACACAGTGGATTGTGTTTGAGCCGAATGAGCCGAGCTTGTGGGCTAGAATTGTGCGGGATGTGTCGGCCTTTTTGACCAGCGTGTGGGCGCAGGGGGCGCTCTTTGGCACCACCCCGGATCAGGCCTTCTATGTAAAATGTGACGAAGAGCTGAATCCGGCTTCAGTCCGAGACGTGGGCCAATTGTTCATCGAGATCGGCATGTGCCCGGTCAAACCGGCTGAATTTGTCATCTTCCGCATCAGCCAGTGGGCCGGCCCTGGATGATGAGTTAGGGGGTGGATGGTTGGTTGGGAGGACGAACCGGCAGCTCCAGCCAGGTTGGTCCCCTTTTCCCAAGAATGGTCCAACAAACAAACAAACTAACCAACAAACCAACTAACCAACTAACTCTAACTAACAGACTATCAAACTGACAAACTATCGTAGGAGGTAAACACTATGCCAAGTGCAGTAGATACCGGACGCGAAGATCCCCTAATTGGCTTTCATTTTGCCTTAGACGTTCAAGGTGTTATCCAGGGCTACTTCACCGAGGTCAGCGGGATTGGGTCAGAATCTGAAGTGGCCGAACAGAAGGTGGTCAACGAAAAAGGGATTCAGACCGTGCTCAAAATACCAGGCCGGCTGAAATGGGGTGACATCACCCTCAAGCGGGGCATCACTTCCAATCTGGATATCTGGAAGTGGCGCAAGATGGTTGAAGATGGTGATGTAAAAGGGGCGCGCAAAAACGGTTCGATCATTATGTTCGACCAGGCTCTCAAAGCGGTTGCCCAGTGGGATTTCAAGAATGCCTGGCCGTCGAAAGTAACGGGGCCAGCGCCCAAATCAGACAGCAATGAGATTGTGGCCGAGGAGCTGACTCTCGTCCATGAATACATTGTCCGGACCAAGTAGTAAGCGATGAGCCTGCAGACTGAATTTGAGTTCACTCTGCCGCGTGGCTACGTTGACCAGGACGGCAACTTGCACCGGCAGGGGGTGATGCGCCTGGCCACCGCCATGGACGAGATCATTCCCCTAAATGACCGCCGGGTGCGCGAGAATCAGGCTTACCTGGTGGTCATTCTGCTGGCGCGGGTGATCACCAAATTGGGCACGCTGACCGCCATCAATACCGGAGTCATCGAAAATCTCTTTGCCGCCGACCTGGCCTACCTGCAAGCCTTTTACCGCCGGATTAACGAGGAAGGCGCCTCGACTATTCCGGTTGAGTGCCCGGCTTGCCAGACCAAATTTGAGGTGGATTTAGCTGAATTGGGGGGGGCGTTGTAGGCTACCCCCTGGAGCGCATGTATGAGGAGGTAGCCTACATTGCTTACCATTTCCATTGGCCCCGCTCGGATATTCTGCTGATGGAACATCCCGAACGGCAGCGCTGGGTCCAGGAGATTGCCAATATCAATCGACGGCTAAACCAGGCTATGGCTAAATAACCCCTCATTGGCCTAGATGGCTGGCCCCCGGCGGGTCAGCCATCGGCCAACTCTGGCTGTAAACATATTTTGTAGCCCAAACTATCGGCTGGTCTAATTGCTGGACGAGCCAACAGTTTGGCCGGCAAAATGACCATTTTTGGAGCAAAACGTGACGGCAATGGAGCGCATCGACCCCCTGGCCGGTTTCCGCTTTGGCGTGGAGATCGAGGGGGTGATCGTTGGTTGGTTCACCGAATGTAGCAACCTGAGCCTGGAGCGAGAAATAACGCCCCAGCCTGAAGGGGGAGTTAACTATTTTGTCCACCAGTTACCAGGCCGGCTTAAAGCGGCTAATGTTACCCTCAAGCGCGGGCTGGCCGGCAATGAGCTTTGGGACTGGCTCCAACAAGGCCAATATAACGGCCAGGTTAAACCTCGCCACGTGTCGATCATTTTGTTCAAGGCAGATCAGACCGAGGCGCAGCGTTGGGAATTGACCAACACCTATCCGGTCAAATGGAGCAGTTCTAATTTCAATAGTGGTAGCCGAGAAATTCCTATTGAAAGCCTGGAGCTGGTCCAGGATGCCGGCAATGGTTCGTCGGTTGGCTCGCCTGGTTCGGTTGCCCAACGCAACCTGGATTCTCAAGAGGTTGAGCCGGCCGCCCCGGCCGATCAAGTTGACTTGCCCACCCTGGCCAAAAAGGTGTATGCCCTGCTCAGGCAAGAATTAAGAATTGAACGGGACCGGCTGGGACGGGGTGAGTGAGCATAGCAGGAGGTAGGGATGACCATCATGGAACGGGCTGATCCCGTAACCGGTTTCAGATTTGCGGTAGAGATAGGCGAGCAGGTTCAGGGTTGGTTCACCGAGTGTAGTGGGCTGAGCGTAGAACGCAAGGTTCATCCCCAACCCGAGGGAGGTGTTAATAACTATGTCCATCAACTCCCCGACCGCATCGAGCAGTCCAGGGTTACTTTGAAGCACGGCCTGGCCGGCAACGAACTCTGGAACTGGTTTCAGGAAGGTTTATACGACGGCAAAGTGGTCCGGCGTAATGTATCCATCAAGTTGTACAGCACCGACCGGACCAAAGTTAAGGAATGGATTTTAGACAAAGCCTATCCGGTTAAGTGGACCGGCCCCAGCCTGAACAGCACCGGCAATGAAGTGGCCATTGAAACCCTGGAGCTGATTCATCACGGCCTGCAAATGAAAGATTGGGCCTGAAGCCAACAAAGGGAGCAATGAGTACAGACCAGGCAGCTTTAACAAATAATCTGCCCTCCCAACCAGAATCGACCGGGAGTGATCCGCTTGGCCGCGCCCTCACCGGCCGGACCACCTGGCTACAGCGCGCCCTATCGCCCTGGAGCCGGCGCTGGCTGCAAAGGCAGGTCGACCCGGCCCAAGCTGACCTTCTCCCATTAGGCCAACGATCTCCGACAGCCCTGACCACGACGAACACGCAGACCATCCTGGCGCGGGCGCGCCGCTGGGCCGGCCAAATCGCTACCTGGCGACCGGATGGTGGGCCGAATATCCCCAGGCAACTGGACCATTTTACCAGGTCGGTGATCAACCGTTTCCCGGACGTAACCCTCAAATATCAGTTCCGGCCGCTCACAACTGAGCGCGTCGAGCCGGTTGAGCTGCCCCTGGTTGGCGCGGGGGAGTTGTCTCCGCCCGAGTCCAAAGTGAGCCAGCCCGCATTTCCCTTTACGGTTGACCAGGTCGGCCAGGCCCTCGGCCTAAAAGTGCCGCCGCCGCTTTCGCCAACACCCAAGCCGCAACCCTCTTCCCCGGTTCAACGACAACCGGTCCAACCGCGCCGCGGCCCGTTTCCCTTTACCGTCGATGAAGTTCGGGCGGCTCTGGAGCAGCCTCATTTTACCAAAGCCGCCGCCGCGCCCGGCGAACCCGCTTTTCAACCGGGCCAGGTTTTAACACCCTCAACTCGCTCACTACCGCCCGGCTCTCGGCTGTACTCCCGGGTTGAGGAAATATCTACCCCGGGCAGAACTGAGCGTCCTGCCGAACCATCTTTGCCGCCCCCAACCTCACCAGAACCGGCCCAGGTCCAGCGATCAACCTTTGAACCGGAGACCGGCTTGCCTTCACCGGAAACCCCGCCTCTAACCAGGCCGGCCGTTGAAACAGTCCCACCATCATCTCCGGTAGAACGGACGGCTGACGCCGGTAGACCGGCGACTCAAACCGGCTCATCCCGACCTCAGGCTATTCCGCCCGAACAGCCTGAACCGGCGGCCAGCCAACGGACTGCCGCCCCCCAACCTCCCCAACCGCCTCTTGAGCTGGCTGAAACTCGCCCGGCCCAGGTTTCCCCTAAACCAGACCAACAACTGTCTCGACCTCAACCAGGCCCGGTCGATCAGGCCGCCCCCCCTCAACCCATTGAGGCCGATTTAGCCCCTCCAACGGTCGAGCCAGCTGAGGCTGAACCGGCCGCTGAACCACCGCTCAAGCCGGCGCTTCAGCGCAGCCCTGAGTCCGACCTGCCGCTTGTGCCGCCGCAGCCTGTCGAAGGCGTTGCAGGGCCTTTGGCCGCGCCGCCGTTTGAATCGCCGCCCCTATCTCCCCCCACGACTGCCCCCCCTCTCCAGCGCCGCGCCCAAGCCGAGTTGCCGCCGGCCCACTCTCGTCCGGAAGCGATGGAAAACTCTCCCCGGAAGCCGGTTGAAGAACCTATCTTTCAGCCTGATCTCAAACCAACCACCCCGGCAAGCTTGATTGAGGAACCGACGATCACACCGGTTGAGCCGGTGGCTGCTTCACCATCGTCCGGGCCAGTCGTTCCGCCCGCCGTCCAGCGCCGGCCTGAGTCCGACCTGCCGCCTGTGCCGCCGCAGCCTGTCGAAGGCGTTGCAGGGCCTTTGGCCGCGCCGCCGTTTGAATCGCCGCCCCTATCTCCCCCCACGACTGCCCCCCCTCTCCAGCGCCGCGCCCAAGCCGAGTTGCCGCCGGCCCACTCTCGTCCGGAAGCGATGGAAAACTCTCCCCGGAAGCCGGTTGAAGAACCTATCTTTCAGCCTGATCTCAAACCAACCACCCCGGCAAGCTTGATTGAGGAACCGACGATCACACCGGTTGAGCCGGTGGCTGCTTCACCATCGTCCGGGCCAGTCGTTCCGCCCGCCGTCCAGCGCCGGCCTGAGTCCGACCTGCCGCCTGTTGAACCGCGCCCTGCCGAAGGCGTCGAAGGGCTGCGCCCGGAGCCGCTCGTTCCGCCACGCTCTGCCGAAACGCCTGGCCCGCCGTCTCCCGCGGGAGTTGAGCCAGTCGAAAGAATTCGCCCAGAACCTCTCGAAGGAACTGGCCCTGTTGAAGGTGTCGAAGGTGTCGAAGCGCGCCCTACCAGACCGGTCATTGCCCCCACCCCTGAACCACCGCCATCGCCCACTCCCGTAGCCCCACCGGCCGCCCGGCGCACCCCGGAAGCTGATCTGCCCCCGGTTCGCCCTCGCCCTGCCGAAGGTCTCGAAACGCAGCCTGCCAAACCGGCCATTGCCCCCACCTCTGAACCACCGCCGCCCACTCCCGTAGCGCCGCCGGTCAGCCAACGCACCCCAGAAGCTGACCTGCCCCTGGTTCGCCCTCGCCCCACCGAAGGTGTCGAAGGGCAACCTGAGCCAGCCGAAGGGCGCCCTGGCCTGGCCGTAGAGTCGACCTCACCACCGCCGCCCCCCTCTGGCCAGGTCGAGGCAAAAACGGTGAAAACCCAACCAGGCCAAACAGAAGACGTTCAGCGGTCGATAGCCCAACTACTCCATCCGACCGGGCAGCTCTTGGCGCAGCCAGAAACTGAAACCGGGTTGACCCTGGCCTCACCAGCCCCACAGCCGGCCCCAGATGCTCCGGCTGAAGCTACGGCCGCGCCGCCGGCGCCGGCTCGGCCAGCAACGGTGCCAACTTTACCTCAACCGCGGCCATCAATCGAGCAGCCAACCGAGCCACCTCCTGCACCGCTGCCTGAACCAACGTTTAAGCCGGCAGCGCCGCCAGCCAGTCAGCCGGTTCCCCGGCCCGACTTGCCGCCCACACCCTCACAACCCTCTGAGCCGGTCGAAGTAGCCTCGCTTCCGTTGGCCGAACCGGAAGCGCCTCCACCTCAACTTGGCGCGGCCGTGGCCGAAGAAGTTAGGGTGACGCCTGGGGAGGCCCCACTGCCGGTCGTCCGGCCTGCCGTCCAACGTAAACCAGAACTGCCATTACCACTCGTTCAGCCTCAGCCGGAACTGGCCGCCGAATCTGGCCCCGAGTTGATCGAAAGGTTGCCGGCTGAACCGGTGGCCGCCTTACCGGAGATAGCGCCGCCGCGGGCCGGAACTGAACTTGAAACCGACTTGAACCGAGAAGTGTTGACCAGAGCCAAGTTGAGTTCAGACTTACCCTTGATCAAGCCCCGGCCGGCCATCCAGCGAACGCCGGACAGAAGCAAAATAGCCGACCAACCTACGGCAATTCCGCCCGGTTCAGCCACACCGCCTGAACATCCGGCCCCATCGCCCACAGCCAGATCAGCGGAACTGTCGTCGCTGCCGCTGGCGCCGCCCATCCGGGTCGAGATCACCTCCTCGGCTGAAGCCGGCAAGAACGAAACTGCCCGTCCGCCCGCAAGAGTGCCTTCTGCGCCAGTAACTCAGGTTGCAGTGGCCCAACGCCAACCGGCTGAGCCGGGCATCACCACCCCGACAGGCGAAGCGCCGCTGCTGGTAGCGCCTGCCGTCGTGGTTCAGCGGGCAGAGGAGAACGGACTGGTCAGTTCGAGCCAAGAGACTGAAAGCGGGCAAGCTGCGGCAGATTTGGATAAGTTGGCCCGGCAAATCTATCCCCTGATTAAGCGGATGTTGGCCGTGGAACGGGATCGCCGGCCTTTCCGTTAAAAAAGGAGGAGTAAAATGACCAACCCCACGGTTCAAAAAGCAGAGATTGTCAATGTGGCCAACCGGAGTAAGAAGGTTACCTGCCATTTCAACCCGAATGAACTGTCGCTTACCAAGGATGTCAACTGGGTGGAGAAGGCCGATATTGGCGGTGATGCCTCTGAGTTGATTTTTGGCGGCGGCAAAGCCCAGGACCTGTCCATCCCCCTGTTATTTGATACAACCGATACCGGTAACGACGTGCGCAACGAGTACAAAACTCTGTTTGAAATGGCTCTGATCGATACCAGCAAGAAGAACGCCAAAACCGACCAGGGCGAACCGCCGATGTGTATGTTTCAGTGGGGGCGATTTCTATCTTTTACCGCGGTCATCAAGTCGATCCAGCAGAAGTTCATTATGTTCAAGGCCGATGGCACGCCGCTGCGGGCTCAGGTTACGGTTACATTTAAGCAGGTCAATCTGAGCACCCAGCCGCAGAACCCCACCAGCCGCAGCGAAGCCCGCAAAATCTGGGTGGTCGAAGAGGGGCAGCGGCTGGATTGGATTGCCTACCAGGAATATGGCGACTCGGCCCAGTGGCGGCACATCGCCGAAACCAACAATCTGGACAATCCGATGACCCTCTATCCAGGCCAGGTGTTGAAGTTGACCCCTTTACCTTGAGGCTATAGCAACTCTCAGCCAGGGCCTGGCCTGAGCAGGTCGAAGGGCCTGGCCTGAGCAGGTCGAAGGGCCTGGCCTGAGCAGGTCGAAGGGCCTGGCCTGAGCCAGGACAAAGGCGGGCCGGTCGTCAGCGGTCGGAATGACCAGGAGTAAACCCTATGCCAAAATTTTTGTCTCAATTCTTTGTCAAAATCGGCGGCAGCGATGTAGCCAAAGATTTTATGGACGATGTCATCGAGATTGTGGTGGATACCAGCCTCTATCTACCGGAGATGTTTACGATCGAACTGCAAGATCCCAATCTCAAATGGGTGGATAATGGCAGCTTACTGGAGTTGGGCAAAGAGGTTGAGATATCGGTTCAGGCCAGCCAGGATCTTGGCAGCCAGCGAGGTGTGCTCATCAAGGGCGAAATTACGGCTTTGGAACCGGACTTTTCGGCAGAGGGTGACACCAGGATGCTGGTGCGGGGCTATAATAAATCCCACCGGCTGCACCGGGGCAAAAAGACCCGCACCTTTCTTAAGTACAAAGACAGCGACATCGTCTCGGCCATTGCCGGCGAGGTCGGCCTATCGGCCCAGGTTGACGCCACTACCGTTACTTACGACTACGTGCTCCAGAACAACCAGACCAATATGGAGTTTTTGCAGGCCCGGGCGGCGCGGCTGGGTTACCAGGTCTTTGCAGCCGAGGGTAAGCTATACTTCAAGAAAGGTGAGGCCAACCTGGGCGATGGCCCTGAACTCAAATTGGGTGAAGAGCTGCGCAGCTTTCGACCGGCCCTGACCTCGACCCATCAGGTAGACAAGGTAAAAGTGCTGGGTTGGGATCCCAAGCAAAAGCAAGCCATTACCGGACAGGCCACCCCTAACTCGGCTATGAACCAGGGCGGTATTGGCAAAACCGGCGGCGCGGCGGCTCAAAGCGCCTATGGGGCCGCCGAGGCCGTGGTCACTACCCGGCCGGTGGTATCGGTGGCTGAAGCCAACGCCCTGGCGACGGGCCTGGTCAATGACCTGAGCGGCGAATTCATCGAGGCTGAGGGCATCTGCTTTGGCAACCCCGGTGTGAAAGCCGGTAAACGTATCACCATCAAGGGCGTTGGCACCCGTTTTAGCGGCAAATATTTTGTTACCGCCGCCAGCCATATCTGGAACGACGAGGGTTATGAAACTCACTTCACCATCAGCGGCCGCCAGCCCACTACTATCAGCCAGTTGCTGCAATCGGAAAACGGTCATGAGATGGGATTGGGGCGAATCAACGGGGTCGTTATCGGTGTGGTCACGAACCTCAACGACCCCGATAACCTGGGACGGGTTAAAGTGAAATATCCCTGGCTGGGTGATCAGATTGAAAGCGACTGGATGCGCCTGGCTACCCCGATGGCCGGCGTCAGCCGAGGTTTCATGTACCTGCCGGAAGTCAACGACGAAGTCCTGGTAGCCTTTGAGCATGGCGATGTCCACCGGCCTTATATTGTCGGCGCGTTGTGGAACGGCCAGGACAAGCCTCCCCTTCAAAATAGCGAGGCCGTGGCTGACGGCAAGGTAAACAAACGGATCATCAAATCGCGCAGCGGTCATGTGATCATCCTGGATGACACCCAAAACGCCGAGCAAATCGTCATTCGGGATAAAAAACAAGCCAACGAGATTGTCATTGAGTCAAAAGATGATAAGATGACCATTAAGGTTGGGAAAGATTTTACCGTTGAAGCCGGGGCTAAAGTGACCATTAAATCAACCGGCGAGATGGCCCTGGACAGCGGCGCCAGCAAGATGTCGCTGAAGTGCGGCAGTCTGGATATTCAGGCCCAACAAAGCGGGACGATCAAAGCCACCGCCGGCCTGACGGTGGAAGGCACCGCCTCGGTGACGGTGAAAAACGGCGCTGGAGCCAAGGTGGCGCTTACCGGACCGATGGTCAACATCAATTAACCGCGAGGTCAAAAATGGCTCAATTAGTTTGTAACGGGGCAATGTTAATGTGCAGCTTTGGGGTTGCTCCCAGTACTATGCTGGTTACCCCGGAGAATATGGTCAATGCCAGCAATGTACCGGCGGCGACGATTATGGATAACATCCCGATGAAAAACATTATGCCCTTTGGCATGTGCACCACCCAGAGCAACCCGGCCGTGGCCGCCGCGACCGCCGCCGCGCTGGGCACACCAACGCCCGCGCCCTGTGTCCCGGTCACCACCGCGCCGTGGGCCCCCGGCGCGACAACGGTGATGATTGCCAACAAACCGGCTTTGAATAGCACCTCCAAACTGATGTGTACCTGGGGCGGAGTAATATCGATCAACTTTGCCGGCCAGGTGATGACCAATGTACCCTAAAATCACCATTTTCTCTCGTGCCCAAACTGAGTTTGGGAACGAGAGAGAATAGAATGCCCCGTATCAGTAAAGGTGTTGTATGGATAGCAATCTAAGAAGTCGAGAGTTTCTGGGCCAAGGTCTGGCCTTTCCGCTCCAGGTCAATCCCCGCGGTGAGATTGCCCTGGTCAAGGGTGAGCGGGATATCGAGCAGTCGATCCGCATTATTTTGGGTACAATGCCGGGCGAACGGGTGATGCGGCCCGAGTTTGGTTGCCGCATCTGGGAGCTGGTCTTTGCTCCCCGCGACCCAACCACCGAAGGGCTGCTGATCCATTACGTGGAAGAGGCGCTGACCCGCTGGGAGCCGCGTATCGAGTTGAAAGAGGTCAGAGTGGCCAACGACCCTCTCCACGACGGCGCCCTGCTGCTTGAGATCGATTACACCATCAAAGCCACCCACGATGAACGAAGTATTGTCCATCCCTTCTACCTGACCGGCGAAGAAGAGTAAATTATCAATTATCAATTACCAATGAACAATTATCATTAGATGCTCTGCCCGTTTACTGTTCATTAGTTCATTTGTTCATTGTTCATTGTTCACTGCTCATTGCCTGATGTCTTGCGAGGAGAAACGTTATGTCCCTACCTGAACCAATTTTGGACGACTTGCGCTTTCAGCGGGATTTGGTCGACGAAGCCCGGCGGCGCATTGTGCGCTATTGCCCGGAATGGACCGACTACAACCTCAGCGATCCGGGCATTACTCTGATCGAGCTGTTTGCCTGGATGACCGAGATGATCGTCTACCGGTTGAATCGGGTCCCAGAGAAGAACTTTTTCAAATTTATGGAGTTGATCGGCATCCATTTGCAGCCGGCCAGCAGCGCCCGCACCGAGTTGACCTTTTGGTTATCGACCCCCTTTCCCCTGGGGCCGGAGGATAGCACCACAGCGGTGATCCCTCAAGGCACTGAAATTGCCACCCTGGCTACCGAAGAGGAACCGGAGATCATCTTCACCACCGACCGGCGGCTGACCATCATCCCCCCCCACCTGAGCCAGCTTCGCCGCGAAGCCGATTTTCATAAAAATTATGCCCCGCGGCTGGGGATAGAAACCTTTTACGCCTTCAGCCAGCGACCTCAGGAAGGCGATACCTTTTATCTGGGTTTTGACGAAAATCAGGACCTCAGCGGCCACATCCTGCGGCTCACCTTTCAGTGTGAACAAACTCAGGCCGTTGGTATCCGCCGCGAAGACCCCCCTCTAGTCTGGGAATGTTCCGTGGGCAACGGCCAGTGGCACGAATTAAGCCCGAGCAATCGCCCCAACGAGCGCGACACCACCGGCGGCTTGAACAACCCGCAAGGTAGTTTGACCCTTTACCTGCCTCTCTCTTTCAAGGTCGACCAGGTCAACGGCCGGCCGGGCTATTGGCTGCGTTGTCGCTTTGAGCCCCGCCGGCCGGAGCAGGGCCGCTATTCGGAGTCGCCGCGGCTGATCGCGATTTCAGCCTATAGCCTGGGGGCGACCGTCCCGGCCACCCACGCCGTGTTTGCCTACGGCGAAGAGTTGGGCCTCAGCCATGGCGAAGCAGGGCAGCTCTTTCAGCTCCAGCACGCCCCCATCCTCTCCCTGCAACCCGGCGAGACAGTTGAGGTTGAAGAAAAGCGGCACGGCGAGGTTGTTTTTGTCCCCTGGCAAGTTGTGCCGGACTTCTCCAATTCATCCCGTTACGACCGTCACTATACGCTCGACACCGCCACCGGTGAGGTCGCCTTTGGCCCGGCGGTGCGCCAGCGCGACGGCTCGGTGATCCAGTATGGCCGGGTGCCGGAAGCCGGCCGCCGGATTCGTTTCAGCCAATATCGCTACGGGGGGGGGATCATAGGCAATGTTCCGGCCGGCAAACTCCAAACCCTCCGCTCGGCCATCCCCTACATCGACCGGGTGGCCAACCTGATTCCGGCCCGGGGCGGTCGCGACCAGGAAAGTCTGTCCGAAGCCAAAATGCGAGTGCCGCAGGAGCTGCGCGCCCAGCAGCGAGCCGTAACCGCCGATGATTACGAAAACCTGAGCCGGGGCGCCAGCCGCTCGATTGCCCGGGTCAAGTGCGTTGCGCCCGGCCACGGCGTCAAAACACCGGCCCCCGGCACGGTTGAATTATTGGTCGTGCCGGCCGTCACCGCCTCAGTCCAGAGCGGCGACCTGGCCCGGCTGACTCTGGACGAACCTCTCAAAGATAGGTTGATGGTCTATCTGGATCAGTATCGCCTATTGACCACCAAAGTGGTCGTGAGGGAGCCTGATTATATCGGCGTCAAGGTTCGAGCCGAGATTGTAGTCTCCGAATACAGCCAACCGGACCAGGTCCGGCTCAGAGTGCTGGATTATCTGCGCCACTTTATCACTCCCCTGGCCCCGGGACGAGCCGAGCCGGAATTAGCCCAATTTCTGGGAGAAAATTGGGAGGGCTGGCCCTTTGGCCGAGACCTCTACGTGGCCGAACTCTATACGCTGATTCAACTGGCGCCGGGGGTGAAACACGTTTTGGATGTGCAGTTGAGCCAGCGGGCGGTTGTCCCCGCCCAAGAAAAGCTGCCTCTCGCCGATAGCGATCAAGCCGAAACGCCGGCGGCTCAAGCGCTGGCCCCGGTCAAGGCCAGGTTACTCAAGGTAGCGCCGGACACCCTGCTCTGCTCCCTTGAGCACGAGATCGAGATTGTGGAGTTGTGATGGAAAGGGCAAGTAGCAAGTAGCAAGTGGCAAGTAGCAAGTGGCAAGTCGCAAGTCGCAAGTGACAAGTGACAAGTGGCAGAGTTGCAATGTAGCAACCTGTTACCTGCAACCTGTCTGCCACCTGCTACCTGTAACCTGCTACCGTAACCGTACCTTGGTGAATTTATGGACCTAACAATTACTCACGTAGCCGATTTCTACCGCCGCTATCCCGGCGAAAGCGTCACCTTTTACACCCGCCTGGAGGCGCTGAAAACCGTGCCCGGCTTTACCCTGCACATCAGCTTGCCCCAGGAAGTAGCCGTGGAGGATTACCGCCCGCCGGCCGGCTATGACCATCCGCTGCCCCAACTGGAGATCGGGGCCGCGGTCAATTACCTGGCCTGGCAGGTTGATGCCGAAGTTCCGGGCGGAACTTGCTACGAGTACCAGACCAAAATCACCGTTCCGCCGGTCAAAGAGGATACCGTGCTGGAAAGCCTGGCCCGGGTGGTGACCGGCAGCGGTAAAAGTCGGCTCACCGCCGAGGAGAACGTCTCTATTGCGGTTGCGGCCAAAGGTCGGTACCTGGCCTATTTGCCGGCTATCTACCAGGATGACGACCTGACGGCCCGTTTTTTGATGTTGTTCGAGAGTTTTTGGCGCCCGCTGGAACAGCAAATCGAAACGATGCCGTTCTATTTTGATCCGCAAATGACCACATCTGATCTGCTGCCTTGGCTGGCCTCCTGGATTGGGCTGGTGTTGGATGAAAATTGGCCGGAGGAACGGCGCCGGCTACTGTTACAATCGGCCGCTTCCTTGTATCGCCGCCGCGGCACCAAACGGGGGTTACAAGAGTACCTGGAAATCTATACCGGCGAAAAGGCCAAAATAGCCGAATATCGCTCCGAAAATTTTAGCCTGGGGCCAACAGCCAAGTTGGGGCCGGGTATCGCCCTGGGCAAGGAGAATAGGCCGCATACCTTCACCGTGACCTTGCACCTGCCTCCCCTTGAGGCGCCCACCAGGGCCGAGCAAAAGCGGCGCGAACTGGTTCGACGACGGATCATCGAGTCGATCATTGACGCCGAGAAACCGGCCCATACCAGCTATAAGTTACACCTTGAAATAGAAAAGAGGTAACAGACTGTGATCTCAGAAGAACTTCTGGAGAAATTTCCTACCAAAAGGATCAAACCGTTTGACGGTATGGCGATTACCGCCGCAGTTTGGGAAGAGGCGCATCACCATCATCGCCTGAGTCAGCAGTTCTACACGCTCTTCAGCCAGGGACCGGGTATTCTGACCGGGTTGGAGGTTATTGCCAGCGACCCGGCCGATACCTCAGTCTATATTTTGCCGGGCGTCGCCATTGACCCATTGGGCCAGATCATTGTGCTGCCCCAGCCGGTAGCTTACGACATTGGCCGCGAGCTGGAAGGGCTGCTCTACATTTTGCTCAGTTACGGCGAAAGCCGGCCCCGGCCCGACAGCGATGACGACGAGAAGGACAGCCCGTTGTACATCCATACCGAGTTTTCAATCGCCGCTCGCACGGCCCTGCCGGCCGGCCCCTGGGTTGAGTTGGCCCGGGTCAATCGCCAGAACCGCGCCGCCGTATTCCACGATGCTAAAAATCTGGCCCAACCCGGCTTGAATGAGATCGACCTGCGCTATCGCCGGGAGATCGGCGCCGCCCGCGAAGCCAGGGTGGCGGTCTCCTACCTGGGGGATGTCAGCAATAAAAAGCAAGGGCTGGGGGCCATTTACCTGGCTCGCTACCTCAATCACCAGGGTCGCTACCGGGTTTTGGTTGAGGATCATGCGCCACTGGCCCCCGGTATCGAAACCAATACCCTGATCTATTTGGTGGGCCAGGGTTCATTCGAGCTAAATCCCGGCCAGATGAATTTTCTCAACAACTATGTCCGCCGCGGCCGGGGTACGCTCCTGATCGAGAGCATCGACCAGGCCGCCCAGTCGATCTTTCTCAACATTCTAAAAACCATCGATCTGGAACCGGGGCCGCTGCCAGCCGGTCACCGGCTGTTGACTGAGCCGTATCTTTTTGCTGTGCCGCCGGCCGGCTTTGAAACCGAAGGCAAACCGGCCGTGTCGGTCAATGAGGGCGTTATCTTCAGTACTTTCAACTACGGGCGATTGTGGCAGGGGGAGTGGCGTGATGGCGCGCCTTCACGGGAGCAGATTCGCTCGGCGCTGGAATGGGGCGGCAACATCATTGCCTACGCCGCCAGTCGCCGGCGCGGCTAAAAGGCTGGGCCAACGGACATGACCAACACTGCCACCGAGCAAGCTTATGATACCATCCCTTACCCCAGCTATCCCTTCCCCGAAACCCATCCCGATCGCCTGGCCACCGTGGCCACCCTGCTGGGCATGCAGCCCGCCCCGGTGGAGCGCTGCCGGGTGCTGGAGCTAGGCTGCGCTGCCGGCGGCAACCTGATTCCAATGGCCTATACTTTGCCTGATAGCCAGTTTGTCGGGGTCGACCTGTCGGCCCGGCAAATAGCCGCGGGCCAGCCGTTGATCAGCGCGCTGGGGTTGAAAAATATCAGCCTCCAACAGTTGGATTTGTTGGAAGTTGGCCCGGAGTTTGGCCTGTTCGATTACATCATCGCCCACGGGGTTTACTCCTGGGTGCCGCCGGACGTTCAAACGAAATTGCTGCAAATTTGCCGGGAAAATCTGGCCCCCAACGGCGTGGCTTACGTGAGCTACAATACCTACCCCGGCTGGCGCATCCGTGGTGTCATTCGCGAGATGATGCTCTTCCACCTCCGGCAGGTCACCGAGCCTCAGGCCCGCCTGGCCGGGGCCAGAGAGCTGCTCGATTTCCTGGCCGGGTCGATCCAGGCCGAGAACAACATTCACGGCGATTTTCTCCGTTCCTACGTCAACTACGTGCGGGAACGGCTGCTGCCGGGAACTGAAGACGCCTACCTCTTCCACGAAGAGCTGGCCGGGGCCAACGAACCGCTCTACTTTTACCAGTTCGTCGAGCGAATTACGGCTCACGGGTTGCAATACCTGGGCGAAGCCCAGTTCCAAACGATGTTGGCCGGTAACTTTCCGGCCGAGGTTGTCCAGAAGCTGCGGGCGATGGCCACCACTACGGTCGCCCTGGAACAGTACATGGATTTTCTGCGCAACCGGACCTTCCGGCGCAGCCTGCTGTGTCACCGTGAGGTGCGTCTGTCGGGCCGGCTGGCCCCTGAACGGCTAGGCGAATTTTACCTGGCCTCACCGGCCAAATCGGAATCTAAGGAGCCGGTTGACCTCAACTCCGATGCTGCTGTTACTTACCGCGGGCCGGATGGCAAAACCCTCACCAGCAACCATCCCCTGACCAAGGCGGCCATGAGTTATCTGGCCGAAATTTGGCCCCAGGTCGTCTCTTTTGCCGGGCTGGTAGCCGCAGCCTCCCGCCGCCTGGGCGAAGTCGCCGCTGGCGGGCCGGTCGCCGTTGCCGAGGTGGAGTTGCTCGGGGCCAATTTACTGCAAGCCTACGGCGTTAGCGACAATCTGGTGGAGTTTCACGTCTATGGGCCGCATTTTGTGACCAGGCCAGGCCCGCAACCAACGGCCAGCGCGGTAGCCCGCTGGCTGGCCGAGCGTGGGCCGGAAGTGACCAACCTGCGCCACGAGCCGGTCAGGCTGCATCCATTTATCCACCATCTGGTGAGGCTGCTGGACGGCCACATGGATCGCCCGGCCCTGTTGCAGAAACTGGCCGAGCTGCTGGCCGCGGGGATAATTCAGGTAGAGCAAAACGACCGGCCGGTTGAAGATCTGGCCGAGGCCCGCAAGCTGCTGCCGGAGATGCTGGAGTCATCCCTCCAAGCGGTGGCCGATGCGGCCCTGTTGGTCAGCTAAGACAACAACAGTTAGGCAAACTATCGATGCAGACTGTCTACGACAAAGTGCCCTATCCCAGCTATTCTTTTGTCCAGAGCCACCCGGACCATCTGGCCACGCTGGCGACCCTGCTGGGCATGGAGCCGTCGCCGGTCGAGCGCAGCCGGGTGCTGGAGTTGGGCTGCGCCAGCGGCGGCAACCTCATTCCGATGGCCTACGGCTTGCCCGGCAGCGAATTCATCGGCGTCGATTTATCGGCCCGGCAGGTGGCCGAGGGACAGGCGATGATCGCCGACCTGGGCTTGACCAACATCAGCCTGCGCCAATTGGATATCCTCGATGTTGGCCCCAGCCTGGGCCAATTCGATTACATCATCGCCCACGGGGTCTACTCCTGGGTGTCGCCGCAGGTGCGGGACAAGCTGCTGGCCATCTGCCGGCAGCAACTGGCCCCCAACGGGGTGGCCTACATCAGCTACAATATCTATCCCGGCTGGCACATGCTGCGCAGTATTCGCGATGTTATGCTCTACCACACCCGCCGCATCGCCGATCCGGCCCAGCAGGTGGTGGAAGCGCGGCGCTTTCTGGAGTTCCTGGCCCGGTCGATCCCAACCGAGTACGGCGCTTTTGCCGCCCTATTTCAAAACTGGGTTAATTTTGTGCAGGAGAATCTCCTGGCTCGTGAGGACGCTTTTTTGCTGCATGATGAGCTGTCAACCTTTAATGAGCCGGTCTACTTTCATCAATTTGCCGAACACGCCGCCGCGCACGGCCTGCGCTACCTGGCCGATGCTCAATTCCAGAGTATGCTGGTCACCAATCTGTCGGCCGACGTGGCCGAGACGCTGCGCCAGGTAGCCCAAAGTACAGTTGAGCTAGAGCAGTATATCGACTTTCTGTACAACCGGGCCTTTCGCCAGAGCCTGCTCTGCCGGCGGGAGGTCAGCCTGACGGCCCGGGTCGATCCGGCTCGACTGACCCGATTTTATGCCGCCTCGCCGGCCCGGCTCGAGTCGACTGAACCTGAGCCGCAGGTGGTCTCAGTTGAGAAATTCCGGGCGGCGGACGGGGCTGTTCTCACGACCGACCATCCGGTGACCAGGGCGGCGATGCGCCACCTGATCGCAGTCTGGCCGCAAACTGTGCCGTTTGATGAGTTGCTGGCGCTGGCCCGGCGGCAGGTGGATGGAGCCGGGAGTGGCCTCGATCAGGATGCTCTATTGTTGGGGGCCAATTTGCTCAAGGCTTTTGGCTACAGCGACAACCTGGTGGAACTCCACGTGCAGCCGCCCCGCTTTGTCGCCCAGGTCACTCAGCGCCCGCTGGCCAGTCCAATTGCCCGGCTCCAGGCCCGGCAGGAGCGACGAGTTACCAACCTGCGCCACGAACGGCTGAACCTGGATGAAACCACCCGCCAATTGCTGCTCCATCTGGATGGTCGGCGTGACCATTTAACCCTCCTGGAACTATTGAAAAAATTGGTCGAGTCGGGTACTATTGAATTAGAGAAAAATGAAAAACCGGTGGTCGATGCCGCTGAGATCGAGCAGGTTTTGCCGGATTTTCTGGCGGCGAAGCTGCAACAATTGGCCAGGGCGGCCCTGTTGGTAGGGTGAATTGAGAGTGAGAGCGGACCGATGAGCGACGACAGAAAACTGGAAGTTATTGACCCGAACGGTTGGCGCAAAGAATATCCTTTAGAAAAGACGGTTATCTTTATTGGCAGTGATCCGGCCAGCGATATTCCATTGCGGGTTGACCCTGGCGCCGGTATTGCCGCCCGGCATCTTCAGCTCATTGCCGTGCCGGACGTGGGCTATCGGCTGGTCAATCTGGGTGAAAGCGGGGTTTTGGTCGGCGCGGCCGGCGATCGCGAAATAACGCCGCGAGCCTCAGCCGAGCTGACCGAGGGCGAACAGATCAAAATTGGCGAATTCATCTTGATCGTGCGGGGCGAGGTCTGGAGCAGCGGCGGCGCGGCCGGTCCTGCCAGTCGCAGCAAAAATATCGGCCTGAGCCTGACCTTACCGAAAAGCGAATTAGCGCCCCACGAAACTCTGGAAGGGATCGTGACGGTCTTTAATCTGGGTGATTTCTCGGGCGCGCAATTTGACCTGGATTTGGCCGGGTTTGACTCCGATTGCTTTGAGTTAGAGCCAGGCCCCCTGCTCTCCTCCGGGGCAGACAAGGAGGTTTTGTTCCGCCTTTACCACCTGGGCCACAAACCACTGGCCGGTGACGTTAACCTGACCATCCGGGCAATGGCGCCCAAAGCCTATCCGGCGGAACAGATTAGCGTGTCACGCCTGGTTAGAGTACTGCCTTATTACAGCTATCAACTGGCGCTCATAACGCCGGGCGCGGCCAAACCCGCTGCCCCCCCGGCTGAACAGCCGGCTCCGGCTACTCCCGCCAGGCCGCCAGCCAAACCGGCCCCGGCGCGACCGTCCCAACCTACGCCGGCGCCTTCCGCCGAAACGGCCGATTGGTGGTCGGCCGAGTTGCCGGTGAAGGCCACCCCACCGCCCCAGGCTGAGGCCGGGAGTTCCGGCCCACCGGCAACGGCAGCGGTTCCGCCTGCCCCGGCCCTGGAGCCGGATATACCAGTTGCGGTTGCTCCGGTCACTCTTGCCGAAATTCAGCCACTCGCCCCAGTTGAACAGCCGCCGGAGCAGGGCCGGAGCAGATTTTTCCGATTTCTACCCTTTTTCCGCCGCCGGCCAACGGCCGCTCCGGCCGGCTCTCTCGTCGCCACACCGGCACCGGTGGAACTGCCGCCGCAGCCGGAAATTCAACCTGAACTCGAAACTGAGCCAGTTGAAGCTGAGCCGGTCGAAGCTGAGCCAGTCGAAGCTGAACCAGTCGAAGCTGAGCCGGTTGAAATTGAGCCAGTCGAAATTGAGCCGGTTGAAACTGAACCGGTACCGCTGCCAACAGAGTTGGAGAGTTCAGCCCTGGCCGCAGCGGAGTTGCCGCCTCAGCCGGCGCCGCTTCCGCCCGAAGCTGAAACACCGCCGCCGCCTTCACCGCGCGAGCTGGCTATGGCGGTCACGCCGGCTCCGGTTGAGGGGGACGACTGGTGGTCGCCCACTGCTCAACCGGAGCCAACGACGGCGGCTGAGACCTGGTGGTCGGCTGCGGCGGCAGCCAAAGCCGCGGCCAACGAAGTCGAGCCGGAGAGCTTACCCCCGCCCCCGCCGGGCGAGGACAATTTGCCGCCGTCCCTCCAGGGCAAGAAGGTGCTCAAAATCAGCGCCAGCCAGCCGCCACCGGTCGAGTCAAAAATGCCGGCTGCGACCGGCGCTGAAACCGCCGATTGGTGGTCAGTGAACGAGGTTGAACCAGTCGACGAGTCGACCAAAAAAGCAGAAACAGACAGTCAAGAGTAGAAATTGTGCGTATCTGGCCCAACTCAAACCCCGTTTCCCAACGGATTCATCAATCAGGTCACACCGCCTCAGCCGGGCTGATCACCGGGCTGGGGCTAGCGGTGCTGGTCAGCCTGATGTGGGCTATTGAGGTTGCGGCTCAGGTTAGCGGGTTACTGGTCAACATTCCTCACATCGACAGCCAGGCTTTTCCGCAGGTAACTGCTTACGTCACGGTGGTCGACGAGAACGGTCTACCGGTCGCCGGGCTAACCGCGGCCGACTTTGTGGTCTATGAAAATGGGGTTCAAGTTCCGGCTGAGGATATCACCGTTGAAAACGCCACCATTTCCGGTTTGACCCTGGTGCTGGCCATAGACCTGAGCACCCCCAACCCAAATTTGCCCCAGGTCAAGAATGCCGTCAAAGCCTTTATCGACACCCTCCAACCGCCCGATAAATTGGCCTTATTGGCCTTTTACGATGACGTGACCCTGCTGGCCGACTTTACCAACAATACCCAAACCTTAAAAGCAGCCGTCGAGCCATTGGCCTACAAGGGCAACTACACGGCCCTGTATGAAACCATGTTTGAGTCGGCAGCGATGTTGGAACGGTTCCCGACCGGCCGGCGGGCCATCATCCTGCTGCCGGATATCAAAAACAACATCGACACGTTGCCTTTTGACCAGGCTATCAACAAAGTTCAAGAGGCCAGGGTGCCCCTGTACCTGGTTAGCTTTCAAGAAAAAGCAAAGCCCGGTGATTTCGACAACATCAGCGCCTCACTGGTAGGTGCTTCGGCGGTCGTCTTTCCCACCGCCCAGCCGGTACAAGGGCGATTACTGGAGATTGGCGATCAACTGCGCCAGGGCTATAAAATCAGCTATCGTTCAAATCTGCCGGCCGACAACGCCAGCCACACCCTGTTGCTAAACGTGACCGGCCAGGGCCGCGCCGGCCAGGCGACCGCCCAATTTGTGGCCGTCTCTAATGAAGTTATCATCACCCTGCCTGGCCTGACCGATGGGCAAACAGTCAGCGGGATTGTCAACTTGACCGCCCAGGTAACCGCGCCGGCCCCGGTTGTGGCTGTAGATTACCTGGTGGATGGCCAACCATTGCAAACATTGACCACGCCGCCCTACAGTTTTGAATGGGATACTACCGGCCTGACCACCGGCCTGCACTCCCTGAGCGCCAGGGCCACCGATGACGCCGGCCGGCAGGGCCAGATTTCGGTCAATCTCAAGGTGACGCCGCCGCTGGTGGTGACGGTTTCAACCGCGCAGGAAGAGGTCAACATTGGTGATGTAGTAGCGGTGCAGGCTCGGGTTGTGGCGATGGCGGAAGTTACCCGGATCGACCTGCTGCTGGATGGGCAGCTATTGAGCAGCAACAACGTCATGCCGGCCGAGCTTACCCTGGATAGTAGCCGCCAGTTGGCCGGGGCGCACGTGGTGACCGTGTGGGTGCAAGACAGCCAGGGCCACACGGCCCAAGACAGCGTGACGCTGCAATTTGTGCCCCCCCCGCCAGCGCCGCCGTCGCCGCTGTGGTGGTGGTTGCGAGCGGCCCTGGCGATCATCGTGGCGGCTCTGGTGTTGGCTTTGCTCTTGCTGTTGTTACTCCTGCTGCTGCGCGCCCGGCCCCGGCCCCAGAGATTTATCCTGGAGTTTCAAAACCAGGGCAATACCCCCAATCGCTATAAAGTGCGGGCCGAGGAAGCCAGCGGGGCGCTGACCTTTGAATTTGCTTTGAATGGAATGCCGCTGCCATTGGAGCAGGCGCTGCTTCCCGCGGGCGGCGGCGCGATGGCAACAATGGCTGCCTCCCCGCCGGCGCCGGCTTCTTATGGCTCCAGTCGGCAACCGGCCCAAACCGGCCCTAGATTCGCCCGCCCGGCCAACCCCCTCAAGCAGACCGGCCACACCCTGGGCTGCCTGTCCACCGCTTTGACCCCATTTCTGACCCTGTTCAGCGTGGTGGCCTCATTCTTGCCCCAATCGATCGGCGGGCCAATCCAGCGTTGGGTTGACGGGGTGCGCGGGGTAGAATCGGGTGTGTCCGGCCGGATCAGCATGGCCCAGACCAATGTTGAAATGACCGAGCGGGCTTTTAAAGGGGCCGGCGACCAGTTGAGCGCGGTATCGCCAACCCAACCGGCCAATGGCCCCGAGGCAATAGCCGCACCTATATCGGTACCTGTGGGTGGGGCCGCGGCGGGAGTTGCTACTGCCCCGGCCCCTACCGGGTCAGCCCGGCCAACGACCCACCCGCTCTATCAGGCTGCGCCGGCGAGTCACACCTGGGCGTTGACCCCGATCCTGGAACCGGGCGGAACTCTAACGGTTGAGTTAATCCTAAAACCGGTCAATCCCAACCGAACCCAGGAGTACACGTTCAGAGTTGTCTCAAAACTGGTGGGCCGTGATGATCTGCCGCCTTTGGTTGAATCAGGCACAGTCCATATCAAAGGACCTGGCTGGTTTAGCCGCCTGGTAAAGCTTTTGCTCTTCCTGCTGGTAGCTATCGTCGTCAGCGGGTCAACGGCTCTTATTGTCTTGTGGCTGCTCCAAATCGACATAAGGAGTTTGCCGATTTTGCGCGATTGGCTAGGATAAAGTCGGAAACGTTGCCGGGAGGAGTAACATTCTGTGCCAAATGTGGATCAACTGGAAATCATCCGGGCCAGCGGCGAGATCGAGTTTTACAATCTCGATCCCGTCAAAGGCATCACCAATATCGGACGGCACCCCGACAATGATATTGTCATTGATAGCCCTGGTGTAGCGCCTTTCCACGCCGTGCTCGATCATCGGCAAAAGCCCTACCAGTTGGTCGTGCTAAACCAGGATGGCCAGACCATTCTTCGCCAGGCCCAGGATGCCAGCCGCAGCCAGCAGATTCTCCCGGCCAATATATCGACCCCCCTGTACGGTTGGGATAATCTTGAGTTTGATGGCCATACCGTCATTCTGATTGACGGGGGCGCGCCCATCGTAAGCCCGGCCGTTGGGCTTCCGCCCCGTGAATTAACCCCAACGATCCCCCTGCCGGCCCGGCCCGGCCCCTTGCCCCCGCCGGTCACCCGACCCGAGCAGTCGGGTCTGATCGTGACGCCCGCCGCGCCTACCCAACTTTCCTCTTTACCCCCTGACCAGATCGACGACGTTATCCTCACCGAGGTCGGCGACCGGGAACAGACGGTGATGGTGGAACAAATTGCCGCCTATCAAATGACCATTGTCAACGGCGGCGATATTGTGGCGATGTTCCAGGTTAGCGTTGAGGGGGTCCCGGCTGAATGGGTGGAGATCACCCCGCCGGCAGTCAATCTCAACGAGGGGCAGCGGGCGGCTGTTACGGTTACCGTCAGGCCGCCCCGCCACTCCACCAGCCGGGCCGGCCCTCATTACCTGGCGCTGGTGGTTACCTCGCCCAATTACCCCGGTCGCTACAGCCAGCGGGGTGTGGTGCTTAATATCGAGCCTTATCATGAGTTCATGATGGGTGAACTGTCGCCCAAGCGCCAATCCATCTCCTGGTTCACCAAATCCGGTAAGGCCCGCATTGCCATTACCAACCGGGGCAACGGCAACGCCCCTTTCCGAATAGCCGGCGAGGATGATGAACGGGGCTGCAGTTTTGAGTTCGATGTGCCCGGCGAACCGGTCGGTTTGGCTCGACAGGCCGATTTGACCATCTCACCCAACGAAACAGTCTATATTCCGATAGAGATTACCCCCAACAAGCGGCGCTTGATTGGCCTGCGTAAACGCACCTATGCTTTCACCATAACGACCACCTTACTGGAAGGCCAGCAGACTCCCCGCTCTCTGCTGGGTGAATTGGGCACCGGCCCGCTCTTTGGTCCGCTGACCATTTTGCTGGCGATACTGCTGCTGCTGAGCCTGACGATCTATTTCTTCTGGCCGGAGGTGGGGGTCATTGCCCACCCCCGATCCGTAGTAGCCGGCCAGGAAATTACGCTTAGCTGGCGAGCCTTTCCACCCTTTTTTGTGACCATCCGGTTGAATGACGAAAATGTTGAGGTGCCGCGCGGCAGCCGCCAGGATCGCCCGGTCAAGACAACGGCTTACGTGGTCACAGCCGACACGTGGCTGTCGCAAATCTTTCCATTTTTCATGGGCCGGGACGAAATCAGGGTCGAGGTGACTCCGGTTAGACCGGAGATTGGTTTGTTCAGAGCAGAGCCTAGAGAGATTGGGCCTGGTAAATCGACCGTGCTGTCATGGTTTGTAGTCGGCGCCGACGAGATGAAGTTGATCAATGCCTCCAGCGGCGTTGAAAATGAGATCATCAATCCGGCCGGTTCACTGCGGCTTAGCCCGGAGGAAGATGTTACCTTTGTTTTGGAAGCCAGAAATAATTCTCTGCCCGATAATCCGGTGCGCCAATCGGTGGAAGTACGGGTAACCACTCCCACCCCGGCGCCGCTGCTCCCACCAGTGATTGAACGTTTCATCGTCCAGCCGCAGATGATTACCCCGGGCCAGACCGTGATCCTGCAGTGGGCCGTGTCTGGGGTAGACAAGGTGTCGCTGCAGCCGATTGGGGATGGCCTGCCGCCGATCAGCCCACCCATTGCCCATATGCCCCAAGAAACGACGTTGTACGTTCTTTCGGCTACCAACGGCCAGGAAACAGTCAACGCGGTTCAGCAAGTGGTGGTTAGCCAGGCCCCCACCCCCACCCCTACCCCACCGCCCGGTCAACCGCCGGTGGTGGAATTCTTTGGGGTGACGCCGGAGGAATGGGTGCGGGTTGAGCCGGATCGGGGCGACAATGCCAATGAAATTACCGCCCAGTTGAATTGGGTGGTAACCGGCGTCACCACCAACGTGGAGATTACCGGCGGCCCGCCCGGTTTTGAAAAACTGTCTAACCTGCCCCGGGTTGGCGACGCCAGCCTCAAGGTCAGGGATACAACCGTCTTCGTGTTGACCGCCTTCAACGACCAGGAAACGGCCGTCAAAACGGCCCAGATTAAATTCCTCGATCCCACCCCCACCCCAGAAGGTAGCGGCAATGGGGACGGAGGAGGCAATGGCGGCGGTAACGGCGCCGCCGCACCGGAGATCGTTGCCTTCACCGCCGAAGGAGTCAGCGCCGCCGACCAGGTGACGCCGCTGGGTGGCAGCCCGCCGACTTACGAGGTCGTGGCCGGCTCGAACGTTAACCTGGTCTGGGCCGTTAACAATGCCGACAGGGTCACGCTGGTGGGTGTCGGCGAGCAGCCACCGGCAGGCACTTATATTGTGTCGAATGTGGTCAGTAACCGTACCTTCCAACTCACGGCTACCGGAGCCGGCGGCAACACCCAGGCTTTTCTGCTCCTCCGAGTGGTCGCCCGTCCTGCTCCTCCGCCGCCCTTTAGCGTTGACGGTATCCCAAATACACCCACAGCCAACGACATCACCCTGACCTGGGAACACGCTGCTGAAAATGAGATTATCGGTTTCAGAATTTACCGGGCTTTGTCGGCCGGCGGGCCGTTTACCCGCGTGGCGGATGAAAGCCAGTTGCCCAGCGGCGCCCGGCTGTGGATCGATGCCAACGCTTTGCCTGGCTGTCGGGCTTACTACGTAACAGCCGTTTACACCGACCCCATTAGCGGCAGCCGCCTGGAAACCAGTCCCAGCGCCAATAGCTGGTTTGGGCCGGGGTGTTGAGAGGAAGGATGAATGATGAATTGTGAATTGTGAATTATGAATAGCGAATAGCGAATATCGAATGGAGCAAAACCCTTTTCAGACTATTGGTCAGATACTCCTGGTTGGCGGGCTGGTCCTGCTGCTGGGGGGAGTGGGCTGGGGTAGCCTGGCCGTGGTCTGGGCCGCGCCGGGAGGTACTGCTGCCGCGGCCCAAATTGGCATACAAGCCTGCCCCACCAATCTGTCATTTAGTTTTACGCCGGTTAATCCATCAGCAGGAGAGGTGGTCACGTTTGCGGCCAACCCTGGCAGCCCTGTTGGCAGCGGTCAGATAACTTATACCTGGAACTTTGGCGACGGTTCAGCTGAGGGCGCAGGGCAAAGTAATGTAGAACATATTTATACCCTGAACGGCGTCTACCAGGTCACCCTGACCGCCACCGGCGACACCTGCGCCCCGCAACCCGCCCCGGTGACCCACCTGATCACCGTCGGCTTTGGCGCTCCGGCGGCGATTATTTATCTGCCGTTGGTGGCCAAAAATTACCCGGAAATAATTTTCCCCACCAGCCGCCAACCTATCGAATTCGCCCCAATAAGCATCCCTGTTCAGGTAAGTGACTCTCCAAACAAGTAGCACTTATCCCAAAAGTACGCCGCTAAGGAAAATCAAGTCTCATTTACCCGATTCAACTGCGGGTCACCTGGTAGGCTGAATAGTGACGATTTGTTAAAGTACTTTTGGGCAAAACTCTCCTCTAGAAAATGTACTTTTCGTCGGTACTTTAAGCTCTATTATTTCAGGCAATTAATCTTTACAATTTGTTTGTAAGATTTTTCACTTGGAGTAGGTCAAAAATCCTGGATTCTGCAATATACCCCAACCCAAATTCCTAGTAGAATTAGAGAAATTATTCACTATTCACTCCCATCATCAAACTTCTCAAAAATAGTTAGTTTAAAACCTTCCAAAACATTTGATACCGCGCTCATGAATTCAGTCATGCCATCCATTGTAGTGTAGTCACAGTTTTGATTAATAACCACAACTATCATAGGGATACAATTAGAATTAGGTTCCCCGCGATTAGGAGGCAGAAAAAATGAAACTGACAACTGTAGGATGTCCGTTGCTTGTTTTTGGACTGGTACTGGGAATTGCCCTCTCTCTACCGGCCGGACCGGTTCAGGCCCAAACTCCTGACACAACGTTTACCTACCAGGGTCGGCTGTTGCGAGGCGACAATTACGTTGATGATGTCAACTGCAATTTCCACTTTAGCCTGTATGGCAGCCTGGCTGATGGGCCGTCTTTGGGTAGTGTGCAAGTGGCTAACGCCGTGCCGGTAAGCGATGGGTATTTCACCGTCAACTTGAACTTTGGGGACAATTTTGATGGTACGCCTCGCTATCTAGAGACCGCGGTGCAATGTCCGGGTGATATCGGTTTTGTTACGCTGACCCCCCGGGTGACTCTGTACGCCGCGCCGTCTGCGCTCTACTCGGCCAAAACACCCTGGACGGGCATCACCGGCGTCCCGGCCGGCTTTGCCGACGGCAGCGATGACGGCCGGGTTTACACCGCCGGCAACGCCATCAGCATCGACGCCAGCAACGTCATCTCGGCCAACTATCAAGCCGGGGTTGGAGTCAACATTAGCAGCGACACGATCTCGATGATATTCTCCGGTTTTGGAGGCGACTACGGCACCACCAACAGCGCCGCTCGGGCCGACCACCTCCATGACTCGACCTACATCAATGTTAGCGAAACTGCCGGCGGCGACCTGAGTGGGAGCTATCCCAACCCTACGGTCGACGGTATACAAGGACGAAGCGTAGCCAATACTGCTCCCACCATCAATCAGGTGTTAAAGTGGAATGGTACAGCCTGGAGCCCGGCGGCCGATGACAATTCGGCGACTACCTACACTGCCGGTGACGGTCTGGATCTGACGGGGACGACGTTCTCGGTGGATGTGACCGATATTGTCGGGACCGGTTTGAGTGAAGATGCCAGCAACAATTTAGTGGTCAACTTTGCCGGCAGCGGCGCAGCCACCACCGCGGCCCGCTCTGACCACAATCACGATGCTACTTACATCAACGTGGGTGAAGCTGCCGGCGGCGACCTGACCGGTACGTATCCCAATCCCACCATTGCCAACAATGCGGTGAATTCGGCCAAAATCGCCGATAATAGCGTTGACATGGCTGATACTAGAAACTGGATGGGCTATGATGATAATAGGCAGGTTGGTTTCAATAGTGACGGCAGCGATGTCTATATCTATGGCCCCGCCGCATTTACCCCCAGCGCAGCCGGAAGTTGCCTGGTCATCGTGAACGCCTATATACAGTCTACTGGTAGCGCCAACAATAATGGCGCGCCTGTAGTCGATACTTTCATCTCCAGAAATGGCGGCCCACCGACTGCTGACCCTGGTTATAATATACCTCTTACCCCGCCGGATGTTAGCGATAACGAACCTATCGGCGCTTCGGTTAGCTATGTCTGGAGCGTCAACGGCGGTGAGTCAACCCAATTCGGCTGCCGGGTCACAGATCCGGACGGGAATGGCGGCGATTGGGGCAGCGATGAGACCATCAGATGCCGGGTTTCTTATATCTGCCAGTAAACGAGGGTACTATGAAGAATGGCTTGCAGGTTACCTATTCGATCCTGGCTGTGGCTATCCTGCTCCTGACCGGCAACAGCCTGATTGCCTATGCTCAAACCGGCGGCAGCTATCGCCTGACCTGGTGGACGGTTGATCCGGGCGGTCGAACCGGAGCCTTTGGCGGCGAGTACAGGCTACACAGCACGGCCGGCCAGCCTGAAGCTGACCCGGTGAGCGCCAGCGGCGGAGACTACACCCTCCAGAGCGGCTTTTGGCCCAGCGCAAAACCAACTCTTTACCTATATCTGCCTCTCATCCTAAAAGCTCAACAAACCCTGCCCGATCTGGTCGGCAGCTTTAGCCTTAGCCCTGATAAGAGCAACTACAACGCCGGAGAGGCCGTATTGATTACTGCTATCGTGACCAATCAGGGGAACAGCGCCGCCGACGGCTTCTGGGTCGATTTCTACATCAACCCCTCGGCCGCGCCGGGAGTCAATGTGCCCTGGAATTCGGTCTGCACTCTGTCGCCGTGCTATGGCCTGGCCTGGTACGTGCCGGGGTTGGGACCAGGCCAGAGCATCACGCTGACCTCGACGCCGGGCAGCTATGCCACCGACCAGAGCCGCTGGCCCGGCTACTTTGCCAGCGGTAGCAGTGATCTGTACCTGTATGTCGATAGCTGGAATCCAACCGTCCCTACCGGCGGTGTGCTCGAAAGCAATGAAGGCAACAACCAGGCCGAGCGCCACGGCCTGACCGTTAGCGGCTTAACCGTGACCGGCGACGAACCGTTGTTGCCAGAAGAGATACCGCCTCGCCCCGCGAAACTTGATCCATAAGGGCAGGGATAAAGGATGAATGATCAACTATTCACATTTCACAATTCAGCATTCACCATTCACAATTAACGAGGGTATTGAGATGGAGATCAAAGCCAGAGAACAGCAGTTCCAAACCTTACGCCAGGCTTTTGCCGCCGGGCAGATAGACCAGGCCGCCTTCAACGCCGCGGTGGATCAATTGGGCTTTCAGGACGGCTGGGGGCGTTACTGGGCCATTGGCGTTCAAAGCGGCGCTTGGTACTACTTTGATGGACAACAGTGGCGCCAGGCCGACCCTGGTCAGGCCGAACGGTTGCCCTTCCTCGATGTGCGGGGGCGTTGTTGGCAACGCAGCCAGGAAGACGAAGCCTGGTACTATTTTCAGCCTGAAACGGGCCAGTGGGTCAAGTCCAACCAGCAGGATACTCTGGTCTCTTTTCCACTGCCGGAACCTGCCGCCCGGCAACAATTGAGCCGCGCCAAACCAATTGGTTTAATAATGGGGATGGTGGGTGCTTTCATCCTGACCTGGCTCATCTTGCTGCCTATGAGCAACGCCTCGCCGGGTATTGGGCCCCTGCCGGAGCCGTCACCCCGACCGCCGCTTGATGAGAACGGCGGCAGTAGCGGTAGTGGCGGTAGTGAGGCTGACAGAGACAGCAGCCGAGATTCGGCCAGCCCGAGCAGCGCCATCTTTGGCCAGGTTGTGGATGTGAGTTCCGGCCAACCCGCCGCCGGTCTGGAAGTTGAGGTCAGCGGCCAGATTGTCCGCACCGACGCCGACGGCAGTTACTCGATTACTGGCCTGCACGCCGGCGAATACGTAGTTTCACCCCGCCTGGCCGGTGAGGCCACGTCATTGCAGGGGCCGGTTTACGTCAACGTGGACGGTATCCACAACGTCCAGGTTGACCTGAGTTATGCCAGCGAGCCTTTCTCCCTACCGGCCATTCAGGCCACCCCGGCAATTTTGCTCCAGCCATCAGCCGCAACCGCTCCCCCCGGTTTGCCGGCTTCGGGCGCCGACCTGAGCGGCGTACCAAAACTCATTATCGGTTTAGGGCTGCTGCTAACCTTAATCGGCGGAGCGACACAGCTCTGGTCCAAAGCTCTCACCTGAAGGCAGCAGGGACATCGGCCCCATAGGCCTCGGACTTCTCACCGTAACGTTCCACCCACTCTGCCGTAATCCGATCCCGATTGGCCGTCGCCCAGAAAAAACGGTTGGGGATCAACTGTTTCAAGGGGTCAGGGGTGTATCCCGGTGGTGGCGGAATTTTGGTTGGAACTGAGGTGACCGGGAAAAACTGGGCGTATAACTCCATCGCCTGGTCGCTAATAGCCCAATCCAGGAAAAGTTTGGCTTCCGGTTTAATCACATTCTTTCTGACCAGGGCACTGGCCTCAACTTCCCAGCCGGAGCCTTCGGCGGGAAAGACGGCCACAACCGGATAACCCTTTTCGATCTGGGTGGTTGCTTCAGCCCCAAAAGAGATGCCAATAGGGATCTTACCCTCAGCCGCCAGCCGGCACGGCCCCGAGCCAGATTTAGTGTAGAGATTGATGTTCTGGTGCAGCGCATCCATGTAAGCCCAGCCGGCCTCCTCACCAAATTGCTGCAAAAACGCCGACACCGCAATAAAACCAATCGCCGAGATACTGGGGTCTGGCATAATGATCTGATCCTGGTAGATCGGATTGGTTAGATCGTGCCAGGAGGTGGGCATAGGTAGTCCTTTGGCCGCCAACAGCTCGGTATTGACGCAAAAAGCAGACATAAAAACGTTAGTCCCAACCAACAGGGGTGGGTCGTTAGAATCCCTCATTCTGGGATTGACTCGCTCTAGCCCTCTGGGCGCGTACGGTTCAAGAATCCCCTCAGCCCCAGCCCGGAGCAAACTGGTAGCTGACACAATATAGACGACATCGGCCTGCGGATTTTCTTTCTCGGCAATGAGTCGCTCAGTAATATTACCTGTGAGATCGGCCACGATGTTGAGTTTGATTTGAGGATACGCTCCTTGAAAAGCCGGCAGATAGACTTCGTGAACTTCCGAGGCCAGGACAGTATAAATGGTCAACTCAGCCGGTCTCGGGGTTGGAGTTGGCTGGGGAAAAATATAGTTGAGAGGAAATGCGGAGCGAATATTTTCCCATCGGCCGGGGCCAACTGTGGCCTCTGCTGGGGCTGACTGGGCTACACCGCAACCAACCACCCCCCCAATAGTGATGATGACCAAGAACAACACGCTGACTCTTCTGGTAAACATAGCCATTCCCTGTTTTTGTTACCAATTGGCAGCCTGAAGATAAATACCATTAATAAATATACCACACCGCGCCTCTATTGTCATTAGCCAGAAGGCAAAATAACTCTTTTTTGAGATATCACCACCGCGGCAACTTGGATTAGCTTCAAAAAATTTGTTGACAGCCCTGGCCTTTAGCATTATAATCTGCTCATCTGGTCTGGAATGGTTACAATACTAACAATAATTAATAACTCCAACGTTGGGGCTATTAACTAATCTTAAATAGAAGATTATGCAGCATGCCCCCTCCAATTAAGGGGGCTTTGTTTTATCAAAAAATTTAGGATGGGATAATGTGGCAAACGTACTTAACGCCTCGTTCGCTTGACGAAGCATTAGAACTGTTAGCAGAACATCAGCACCAGGCTCGCCTCATAGCCGGCGGCACCGACTTGATTGTAGAGCTGGAGCGAGGGATCCGGTCGCCCAAAGTAGTGATTGACATTACCCGCATTCCCGGCCTGGATGCCATTACTCAGGATGATCAACAGCGAATTCATCTGGGTCCACTGGTTACCCACAATCAAGTTGTCGGCTCTACCTTATGCCAGGATAAAGCTTTCCCGCTCGTTAAAGCGTGTTGGGCCGTGGGCGCGTCTCAAATTCGCAACCGGGGCACCATCGCCGGCAACCTGGTAACCGCCTCACCGGCCAACGATACCATTCCGCCGTTGTGGGCTTTGGGGGCTACCGTAACGCTGCAGAGCAGCCGGGGCAGCCGGACTCTCTCCTGTGATGACTTCTTCTTGGGAGTCCGCCAGACGGCCCTGGCGGCGGATGAGATGATTGTCGATATCTCCTTCCCGGCTATGAAGAGCGATCAGCTCGGCACTTTTTTGAAGTTAGGCTTGCGCCGGGCCCAGGCGATTGCCGTGGTTAATGTGGCCGTCGTCCTGACCATGCTGGCCGATTCCGTGACCCAGGCCCGCATAACTTTGGGTAGTGTGGCCCCAACCATCGTGCGGGCCGTTGAGGCCGAACGCTTTCTAACCGGCAAAGTCCTCACCCGCGACGTAATGGAACACGCCGCTGCGCTGACCGCCCAAACCATTGCTCCCATCAGCGACGTGCGCGGCTCGGCCGAGTACCGCCGCTATATGGCCGAAACGCTGACCCGCCACGCCCTGGAAGAGCTGACCGCCGGCACCGAACGGGACTCCTTCCCCCCACGACCGATTATGCTCTGGGGCCAAACCAATGGCCGCTTCCCTACAGCCGCCAACGGTCAGCCCACCGTCCATACCGAAACCGGCCACGAACCGATCGTTACCACCATTAACGGTGAACCCAAGACCATTTACGGCGCGAACGATAAGACCCTCTTGCGGATGTTGCGCGAGAATGCCCTCCTGACCGGCACCAAAGAAGGCTGCGCCGAAGGCGAATGTGGCGCCTGCACCGTCTTTCTCGATGGGATTGCCGTTATGAGTTGCCTGGTGCCGGCGCCGCGGGCCCACGGCAGCGCCATCGTGACCATCGAGGGGTTGGCCGACGGTGATAATCTGCATCCGGTGCAACAAACCTTCATCGACGAAGGCGCCGTTCAGTGCGGTTACTGTACGCCCGGCTTCATTATGAGCGGCGCGTCACTGCTGGCGGAACGGCCAAAGCCCAGCCGCGACGAGCTTAAGCAAGCCATTACCGGCAATCTGTGTCGCTGCACCGGCTACTACAAAATTTTACAGGCTTTGGAAAAAGCAGCCGAAAAGAGTTAAATTGTTCTCACTCGTTCCCAAACTCAGTTTGGAACGAGTGAGAAGAGTTAAGGATCACAACGATGCCTAACAATCCAATGATCGGCCAATCCATCAAACGGCTCGATGCCTTTGGCAAAGTAGCCGGCCAAACCATCTACCCCGGCGACCGGACCTTTGGCGATGAATTGTGGCTGAAAGTTCTTTTTGCCCGGCGCCCCCACGCCCGCGTCGTCAGCATCGACGCCAGCGCGGCCAAAGCGCTGCCCGGAGTGATGGATGTGCTCACCGCCCAAGATGTCCCGGTCAATCAATATGGCCTGCAAGTGCCGGATCAGCCGGTGCTGTGCGGTCCCGGCTCCAACAAGAAGGGCGGTGACATCGTCCGCTTTGTGGGCGATCAGGTGGCCCTGGTCATCGCCGAAAATGAGCCGATTGCCGCCCAGGCGCTCAAGCTGATTCAGGTCGAATATGAAGACCTGCCGATCGTTGACGACCCGGAATTTGCTATGTCCGGCAAAGCGCCCCAACTTCACCCCAACGTGCTCAACAATATTGCCGAGTACAAGCGCATCCGCAAGGGCGACACCGAGGCGGCCTGGGCCAAATGCGACGTCATCATCGAAGGGGTCTATCGCACCCCCTTTCAGGAGCACGCCTATCTTCAACCCGAAGCCGGCACAGCCTATATTGACGACCAAGGCCGGATTACCGTTCACGTCGCCGGGCAGTGGAGCTGGGAAGATCAACAGCAGATTGCCCACGCCCTGGATTTGCCCCCCGACCGGATTCGAGTGGTCTACGACGCCATCGGCGGCGCCTTTGGCGGGCGAGAGGATATGAGCGTTCAGATTATCCTGGCCCTGGCTGTGCTGCGACTGCATGAACGTTATCAGAACCGGCGGCCTGTCAAAATCATCTGGAGCCGGGAAGAGTCGATCATCGGCCACTGCAAGCGCCACCCGATGATCATCAAAGCCAAATGGGGCGCTAAATCCGACGGCAGCCTGCTTGCCGCCGAGATGGAGATCATCAGCGACGGCGGGGCCTATATGTACACCAGCAACAAGGTGCTGGGCAACGCTCTACTGACCTGCACCGGCCCCTATGAATTTCCCAACGCCAAAATCGACGCCTATGCCGTCTACACCAATAACGTGGTCAGTGGCGCTTTTCGCGGCTTTGGCGGTCCCCAGGGCCACTTTGCTGCCGAGATGCAGATGAACAAGCTGGCCGAAAAGCTGGGTAAAGACCCGGTCGAGTTGCGCCTCAAGAATATTCTCACGGATGACAAACTGTTAACGGTCGGCACGCTCATTCCCGGCGGTGTCAATCTGGAGCGAGTGATTCGCGAGGTCGCCTGGAAATCGAACTGGACCTACCCCGGCCAGCGCGGCGAGAATGACCCGGATTACCCGGAAAAGTTGCCTCGCTTTGTGACCGGGCGGGGTTTTGCCGCCGGCTTCAAAAATATCGGCTTTAGCTCCGGCTATCAGGAAAACAGTTGGGCCGCAGTGGAGCTGCGCGGCGGCGGTGAAATCGAAGAGGCCATTCTGCGGATTGCCGGAGCCGAGGTGGGCCAGGGCCACCATACCGTTATGGCCCAAATCGCCGCGACCGCGCTTGATATTGAGTTGGACAAAATCAGGCTTGAGGTGTCTGATACCGCCATCACCGACAGCTCCGGCAGCGCCAGCGCCTCCCGTCTCACTTTTATGGCCGGCAACGCCGTGCGCGAAGCGGCTAAGTTTGCCCTGCACAAATGGCGGGCCGAAGAGCGGCCGGCCATTGCCGAAGCCACCTGGCTGGCCCCCAAAACCACCCCCTTTGACCCCAACACCGGTTACAGCGTACCCAATTTTGCCTACGGCTACGTGGCTCAAATGGCTGAGGTCACGGTCGATACCGAAACCGGGAGCATTACCGTCAATCGGGTCGTCTGCGCCAACGATGTCGGCCGGGCCATCAATCCAGATCAGGTCATTGGCCAGATCGAAGGGGCCATTGTGCAGGCCCACGGCTACACCATCCTGGAAGATTTTCGGGTGCAAAAGGGCCAGGTTTTGACCCCTCACCTCAGCACTTACCTCATCCCCGGCGTCTACGACATCCCCCAGCGCGTCGACTCAATCATCGTCGAGGAGCCTCACCCGGACGGCCCCTTTGGGGCGCGCGGTATGGGCGAGATGCCCTACCTGCCCTACGCCCCGGTCATCGCCGCGGCTGTGTTCGACGCCATCGGCATCTGGTTTGATGAGTTTCCGCTCACCCCGGAACGGGTGCTGCGCGGCCTGGGCAAGGTGCGCAGCCGGTTGTAATTTGTCGGTGAGAAAGGGTAAAAGTGGTTTGAGATTATGGCCTTTGAGATTGTTTTATCTCCCGAAGCCATAGACCATCTGGCCGCCTTATCCGCTCATCACCGGCGATTGGTGCTTAACGCCATTGAAACACACCTGGCCAATGAACCCGCCGCGATAACCCGGCGACGCAAACCGCTACGTCCCAACCCCCTGGCCTCATGGGAATTGCGTGTCGAACAATTTCGGGTATATTACCAGATAGAATCTACCGTTGAAACCCAAATTGTGGTTGTGGTCGCTGTTGGCAAAAAAATACGCCAGCGAGTGACAATCGGCGGAATGGAGGTGGAACTATGAAAACGCTCTCTCTGGAGGCCGACAACCCTACGCTAACGGCCTTGATTGAAATGGCGGCCGATGGCGCAGTCATCATCACTGTGGACAATAAACCGGTTTGTGCGGTCATGCCGGTCGATGAGGCCGACTTGCAAACCTGGCAATTGGGGGAAAATCCTCAATTTTTGGCCATGATGCAGCGTTCCTGGGAACGACTTCACCAGGAAGGCGCTGTACCATTGGCCGAAGCCCGGCAGCGTTTACTGGCGGAATAGTGATTCGCCATGCCCACCCTCCAGTTCAAAGGCAAAAGCGTCATTCGCGCCCACCATCTGACCATTCCCTACCGCCAGTTGACCCCCGACCTGGCCCGCTCCCTGACCGGCCAGCCCGGCCTGCGCGACAACCTGATCATTCACGGCGATAACCTGCTGGCCCTCAAAGCCTTACTGCCCTCTTTTTCCGGCCAGATCAAGTGCATCTACATCGACCCGCCCTACAACACCGGCAATGAAAAGTGGGTGTACAACGACGCCGTCAACAGCCCGGCCCACCAGGATTGGTTCAAACGGGTGGTTGACCGGGACGATTTGACCCGCCACGACAAATGGCTCTGCATGATGTGGCCCCGCCTGATTTTGCTGCGCGACCTGCTGCGCCAGGATGGAGCCATCTTCATCTCCATCGACGACAACGAGGTCCATCACCTGCGGGCCATCATGGACGAGATCTTTGGCGAGCAGAATTTTGTGGCAACGGTGATTTGGCAGAAAATGGATAGTCCAAAAAATACTGCTATTCATCTCAGCGAAGACCACGACTACATACTAATTTATGCCAAGAATTCCAATGATTGGAAACCGAATAAACTGCCACGAACAAAAGCTATGATTGCACGGTATAAGAATCCAGACAATGACCCGCGTGGCCCATGGTTATTAAGTGACCTCGCAGCACGGAACTTCTATGCTCAAGGTCGTTACTCCATTACGACTCCCTCTGGCTGAGTCATCGAAGGACCTCCTGCGGGTAGTTATTGGCGGATTAGCAAAAAGAAGTTTGACGAGTTAAATCTGGACGGACGGATTTGGTGGGGCGAATCAGGTGACAACCGACCTGGTATCAAACGATTCTTATCAGAAGTTCAAGAAGGGGTCGTACCCCAGACACTATGGCTTTGGAAAGATGTTGGAAGTACTCGAAATGCAAAACAGGAACTCAGTCGAATTATGGCGGCTGGTGCCTCTCAAGATCTGTTCATCACCCCCAAACCGTCAAGCCTCGTCAAACGCATCCTCCAAATTGCCAGCGACGACGACTCGATCATCCTCGACTCCTTTGCCGGCAGCGGCACCACCGGCCAGGCGGTGCTGGCCCTCAATGCCGAGGATGGCGGCAACCGCAAATTCATCCTGATCGAGCAGGAAGATTACGCCGACAGCCTGACCGCCGAGCGGTTGCGGCGGGTCATTCGCGGCGTCCCGGCGGCCAAAGCTGAGCCGTTGCAAAGCGGTTACGGCGGCTCCTTTACCTATTTGACTCTGGGCGACGCCCTGGAAGAAGGCGTGGTGCTCAAGGGCGACCGGTTGCCCACGTACGGCGAGCTGGCCCGCTACGTCTTCTTCACCGCCACCGGCGAGCAGTTGGACGAAACCAAACTCGATGAGCGCCGCGGCTACCTGGGCGAAAGCAACCAGTACGAAGTCTACATGATTTACCGGCCCGATCTGGCCTTTCTCAAAAATAACCCCCTCACCCTGGCCTTTGCCGACTCTTTAGGGCCGTTCAAAGGCAAAACCCGCCTGGTCATTGCCTCCCACAAATACCTCGACGACGAATATTTGCGCGACTACCGGCTTGAATTTTGCCAACTGCCATTTGCAATTTATCGCTTTAGAGCGTAAATTGTAAGAGATATCGAAAATTTGTTCTAAGCCAACTCGGCCATGCAGCTCAAACAATATCAACAAACTGCCCTCAATATCTTGCATGATTATCTACGGGCGCTCAAAACAGAGCAAGCCAAGGCTGGCCAGTCGGCTGCCCTGGATATTGTTTACGACTGGGATGAAAAAGCCTGGGAGAAAACGCTGGGGCCGGGGGCGCGGCAGTATATCCGCCGCCAAAACGGCCTGAAACAACCTGTGCCGGTCGTTTGCCTGAAAGTGCCCACTGGCGGCGGCAAAACGTTGCTGGCGGTCAAAGCCATCGACGCCATCCAAACCATCTATCGCGGCCAATCGACCGGCCTGATTTTATGGATTACGCCGACCAGCCAAATTTATCGCCAAACGCTGCAAGCCCTGCGCGACCGCGCCCACCCCTACCGCCAGATGCTTGATTTGAACAGCGGCGGGCGGACCCTCATTTTAGAAAAAGAGAGCCGTTTTTCGCCGGAAGAGATCCAAACTCAACTGGTCATCTTGCTGTTGATGCTCCCTTCGGCAAATCGCCAGAACAAAGAGACGTTGCGTCTTTTTCAAGACCAGAGCGGTTTTGAACCGTTCTTTCCATCGGAGGATCAACTCGACCGCCATGTCGAGCTGGTCAAACGCATCCCCAACCTCGATGTCTATGGTCACGACAGTATGCTAGGCGGGGTGGTCAAATCGTCGCTGGGCAATACGCTGCGGCTGCTCAACCCGGTCATTGTGCTCGACGAGGGCCACAAAGCCTACAGCGCCACGGCCCAAACCACCCTGCGCGGCTTCAACCCCTCGTTTATTTTAGAGCTGTCGGCCACGCCGCCGCCGGAGAGCAACGTGCTGGTCAATATCACCGGCCAAACAGTGCTGCGCGAAGGGATGATCAAACTCGATTTGCACGTCCACAACAAAGCCAGCGCGGACTGGCGCGATACCGTCCGGGCGGCCTGGGAGCACCGGGCCAAATTAGAGCGAACGGCCCAAAGCTACCAAGCCAGAACCGGCCTTTACATCCGGCCAATTGCCCTCTTTCAGGTGGAACGGACCGGGGCCAAGCAGCGTTTGCCTAATCTTATCCATGCCGAAGATGTGCGCGAATACCTGATTACCAAATTGAATGTGCTGCCCGAAGAAATTGCCGTCAAGAGCAGCGAGCGCGATGAGATCGAGTCCATTGATTTACTCAGCCCCGATTGCCCGATTCGTTACATTATCACCAAACAGGCCCTCCAGGAAGGGTGGGATTGCCCCTTTGCCTACCTTGTCACCATTCTAACCAATCCGGAGTCAAATACGGCCATGACCCAATTGATTGGCCGGGTGCTGCGCCAGCCTTACGCCCGCAAAACCGGCCTTCCGGAACTGGATGAAAGTTACGTTTACTGCTACAAAGCCAAAACCAGCCAACTATTGGCTACGATCCGCGCCGGTTTGATCGGCGAGGGCTTGGGCGATGTGGCCGGCCGGGTGGTCGCTGAAGTCGAAGCCGATGCCAACAGGACGGTGGTCGAAACGCCTATCCGGCCCCAGTTTCAACATTACGCCGGTAAGGTCTACCTGCCTTACTTTGTGGTCGCCGATGGTAAAGGCGGCTGGCGCGAAGTGGGCTATGAGATCGATATTCTGAGCCGGGTAGATTGGGACGCCGTTGACCTGAGCCAGGTGGATGGCTGGGAACTGAACCCGACCAAAATCGGCGATAGCCACGTCAGTTTGAGTCTGGACCACCTCACCACTATCGAGCCGTTGCAGGCCATTACGGCTGAGGATATGCGGGTCGACCCGGTCTTCATCACCCGCCAGTTGATGGATGTTGTGCCTAACCCCTGGGTAGCCTATGAGTACGTGGAAGAAACCTTGCGCCGCTTGGGCCTTAGATTTTCTGAGGCCGAAATTAAACGCGACCTGGGCTTTGTGATTGAAGAACTCAAAAAACTCTTAACCTCTGAGCAAGAACGCCTGACCAAACAAGTATTCAACCAACTTCTTGACCACGGCCAACTCCATTTTTACCTGATTGCCGGGACCGCCGGCGGGGCCATTCCGCCGCGCATCAAGGCCCGAGCGGACGCCCGCAAGCTCACTACGGCCACCGGCGACCTGCCCGCTCGAACGTTGTTTGACTATCATCTTGAAGAAGATTTCAATGAGCTGGAAAAAGCCGTGGCGCTCTATCTTGACCAGCAAGAGCATATTCTGGAGTGGTGGTTTAGAAATAACGTTGGGCCTGGCGGTTATGGCATTCGGGGTTGGCGACGGGACAGGATTTACAGCGATTTCATTGCGAAGAGCAAAGCGACGCCGCCGGTGATTTACGTTTTAGAAACCAAAGGATTGCATCTCAAAAACCCCGATACGGATTACAAAAAAGAGCTATTTCAATTATGCAATGATCTGAGCCAACCAACCCCGTGGAATGAAATAAGGCAAGAGTTCAGCGACCACAAAGTTGACTTTCAGGTTGTGTTTGAAGATGAATGGCAGCGGGTCTTGAATGCATTGTTCAAACCGGTTGACAACCCCACAGTTTCGTGATACAATTCACAGTACCAGTATATTCATCCTACAATCCTACCATTCTACCACCTACTCTTCTTGACAACTGAAACCACTTATTAGGTCTCCCCAATTCTGTGATGAGCCGGGATTAGGAGATTGGGAGATATAGAAAAGAGTTATAATCCCCTCATCTCCTAATCTTGGCTATAATACTGCCTTGTTGATGACCACTATTGTCTACTCGTTCCCAAACTTCAGTTTGGGAACGAGTAGACAAGTAAGGTATAGTTTGCAGGAGGTGTTCTATGGCCTACTGGAAAAATTACCACACCCCGGCTACAGTTGAGGAAGCCCTTGAGTTATTAAACCAATATCAGGGACAGGCCCGCGTGGTCGGCGGTGGCACCGACCTGATCCTGGAGATGCAGCAGGCCCACCGCCCGCCGGTAGAGGCGCTCATCGACGCCACCAAAATCAGCGGCCTGGACCGGATCGTCGAAGAAGACGGTTATCTGGTCATTGGGGCCGGCGTCACCCATACCCAAATCGTTAGCGACGAGCAGATAGCCCGGCGCGGCACCTGCCTGGTGGAAAGCTGCGGGGTGATTGGCGGGCCGCAAGTGCGGAATGTCGGCACCCTGGCCGGGAACGTGGCCCACGCCCTGCCCGCCGGCGACGGCACCATCAGCCTGCTGGCCCTGGGCGGCGACGTGGAAATTGCTACGAACGATGGAATCAGTTGGCTGCCCATGGCCGAAACTTTTATTGGCCCCGGTGAAAGCAGAATTGACTCGACCCGGGCCTTGCTGACCCGGCTGCGTTTCCGGCCAACCGGCCCCAACGAGGCGTCGGCTTTCCGGCGGGTGATGCGGCCGCAAGGCGTGGCCCTGCCGATGATCGGGATGGCTGCCCGGCTGCAGGTCGAAAATGGGCTGGTTACGGCGGCGCGGGTCAGCGTCGGTCCGGCCGGACCGACGCCCTTCCTGGCCGAAAAGACCATGGCCTTTCTCACCAGCCAACCAGCTACCGCCGCCACCTTTACCCAGGCCGCCGAAGTTGCCCTGGCCGAGGTCAAGCTGCGCACCAGCCGCCACCGGGCCACCGCCGAGTACCGGGCCGAGATGATCCGGGGCCAGCTACCCAAAACCCTGGCCAAGGCCGCCGAGCGAGCTGTCACCGGCCAGGCCGTTCCTGAAGGGATGGGGATGTAGGAAATTATGAATTGTGAATTGTGAATTGTGAATTGTGAATTGCAGATAATCCAGTTCTTATTTGCAATTTGCAATTTGTAATTTGTCTTAGTTGGTTGGGTTGGTTGAGGGTGAAAGGAGAGCGTAATGGCTAATTTAAAATTGATCGTCAATGGTGAAGCAAAAGAGCTGGACGTCCCGGAGTCCCGTTTTCTGGCCGAGGTCTTGCGGTACGACCTGGGCTTAACCGGGACGAAAATCGGCTGCAACGAGGCCGAGTGCGGCATTTGCACGGTCCTGGTGAACGGCACGCCGGTCGACTCGTGCATCTATCCGGCGTTCAAGGCCCAGGGGGCGGCCATCGAAACCATCGAGGGGTTATCGAAAAACGGCCAGCTCCACCCGCTGCAGCAGGCGTTTGTGGAACACGGCGCGGTCCAGTGCGGCTTTTGCACCCCCGGTCTGATTATGACGGCCAAGGCCCTGATCGACCAGAAAGCCGCAGCCCACGAGCCGGTCACCGAACACGATATCAAGGTGGCGCTGAAGGACACCTTCTGCCGCTGCACCGGCTACAGCAGCGTGATGCGGGCCATTCGCCAGGCCGCCGGGCAGGAGGTTAAGCCGTACATCCCGGCCGTGCAAGAACCGGGCGCGGCGATTGGTCGCCCGCTGCCCAACCCCGACGTTTTTGATAAAGTGTCTGGCCGGGCCAAATATACCGATGATTACCATTTTCCGGGTATGTTGTACGCTCGCACCAAGCGGGCCGGCGTGCCCCACGCCCGCATTCTGGCCATCGATACGAGCGCGGCCGAAGCGCTGCCGGGTGTTCACGCCGTCTTGACCCATAAAGATGTGCCCGGCCGCAAAAATCACGGTCTGGTCGAGCTGGACTGGCCGGCGCTCTGCTACGACAAAGTTCGCTACGTGGGCGACGCCGTGGCCATAGTTGCCGCGGAGACGCCGGAGATTGCCGCCGAAGCTTTGAAGCTGATCAACGTGGAGTATGAGGAGCTGCCGGTGGTGGCCGGCCCAATCCAGGCGCGCCAGCCGGAGGCGGCCATTTTACACGAGGAACGGCCTGACGGCAACCTGCTCAAACATATCAAAGTGCGCAAGGGTGATATCGAGCAGGGTTTTGCCCAGGCCGACGTGATCGTCGAGCGAACCTACCGCACGCCGACCACTGAGCATGCCTTCCTGGAACCGGAATGCTCTATTGGGGTGCCGGCCGGCTATAACCCGGCCAACTTTGGCGGCGAGGTCGATCCTGAGGCCAACCGGGGGGTTAAAGCCATCCACACCAAGCCCACTGTCTACGTGGGCAGCCAGATCCCCTATGCCGACCGCAATCAGATTGCGGCCTGTCTGGGGCTGGAAAATGAGCAGGTGCGGGTCGTCGGGACCCTGATTGGCGGCGGCTTTGGCGGCAAAGAGGACATTGTCGGCCAGATTCACGTGGCTCTGTTGGCCGAGCGAACCAGGCGGCCGGTCAAGATGCTCTACACCCGGCAAGAGAGTCTGCTGGTCCATCCCAAGCGGCACGCCACCATCATTCGGGTTAAAACCGGGGCGACCAGAGACGGTAAACTGACCGCCGTGGAAGCCGAACTGTACGGCGACAGCGGCGCCTACGCCAGCCTGGGTGAAAAAGTGATGACCCGGGCCACCACCCACGCCTCCGGCCCGTATGACGTTCCGCATGTCAAAATCGACTGCTATGCGATGTACACCAACAATCCCCCGGCCGGCGCCTTCCGGGGTTTTGGCGTAACCCAGAGCGCCTTTGCCGTGGAAAGCAATATGGACATTGTAGCCGAGCAGTTGGGTCTGGATCCGATCGATTTCCGGCGGAAAAACGCGTTGGAAGTAGGTTCGGTAACCTGCACCGGCCAGTTGATGCGGGAAAGCGTCGGCCTGAAAGAGTGCATCGACCTGGTGGAGCAGGAGATGAAGGCTCATCATCAAGCCCGGGGCGAACCGTTCCGCTGGCGCTGGCAGGAGGGCAACAAACAATATGCCTGGGGTTTGGCCGTAGCTTACAAGAATACCGGCCTGGGCGGCGGCGCGCCTGATAAAGCCGAGGCTGAAGTGGAAGTGTGGCGCGACCCCCTGCGCGGGGCGATGGCCGAAGTCCGCACCTCCTCGGCCGAGATGGGACAGGGGTTGCCGGCGGTGCTTTCCCAGGTTACCGCCGAGGAGTTGGGGCTGCCTCACAGCAACGTCCGGGTGCTGCTCAGCGATACCGACCTGACTCCCGATGGCGGCCCCACCACAGCCAGCCGCCAGACCTATGTGAGCGGCAACGCGGCTCGCTACGCGGCCAAAGGAGTGAAAGAGTTGCTGGCCACCGCCGCGGCGGAACGGCTTGATTGCCCGCCGGATGCGCTGGTCTTTGCCAATGGTCGCATCCAGTACAACGGCCATTCCGTGGATATCGCCGAGGCGATTGACTGGGCCAGAGAAGAGGGCCGGGAAGCCAAGGTTTCTTATGAATATTGGGCGCCCAAAACCCAACCGCTGGGCACCGGCGGCGATATGCACGTGGCCTTTGGTTTTGGGGCGCAGGCGGCGCTATGTGAGATCGATCTGGACACCGGCCAGGTCCACGTAAAAAAGGTTGCGGCCGCCCACGATGTTGGCCGGGCGATCAACCCGCAAACCTTGCAGGGACAGGTTGAAGGCGGGATTGTGATGTGTTTGGGCAACGCCTTGACCGAACATTACATCGTTGAAAACGGTTATCCCTGGACCGACGTGCTAGCCAAGTATAAAATGCCCAGTATCAAGCACGTCCCGGAGATAGTCTCCCATCTGGTCGAGCATAACACCACCGAGGGGCCGTATGGGGCCAAGGGCGTCGGCGAGCTATCGAGTATCCCCACCAACCCGGCCATTGCTAATGCCATTTACAACGCTACCGGGGTGCGCCCAATGAGCCTGCCGATCGATCAGGATGCGCTGCTACGGGCCATTCAGGCGGGCAGCAAAGAAGTGCTGACAGCCTGGGGAGAATGAGGTAACCCGTGGTCAGTAATCAGTAATCAGTAATCAGTAAACACTGACCACTGATAACTGATAACTATCTTTTGACAAAACTGACTCAAAAAGTATATAATTTAGGTCGTCTATGAAACGCGCCTCGGTGGTGGAATTGGCATACACAGCAGGTTGAGGGCCTGTGCCCGGACGGGCGTGAGAGTTCGAGTCTCTCCCGAGGCATTTATTAACGCTTGTGCCCCTGGGAAATGCTCAGGGGCAACCTATTTTAAATAGCAAACAAAAAAGACGCCAGATCAATGATCCAGGCGTCTTTTTTCATTGTGTGTGACTGCTCAGCCTGGTCACATGCTCAGTTGGATTACATTGTAGGCGGCTGCTTTGGCCAGCCGGGCTTTGATGACTGAAGCCGGCGTCAGGCGCATGAGCAGGTCGCGCAGTTGGCAAGACAGACCGTTATCAAGCTGTCCAATGCGCCCTATCTGCCACGACTGGTTGGTAATCCAGGCTGTGCGCGACCGGCGTTCCTGCTCATAGGCCGCCAGAGCCGTTGGTAGTTCAGGTTTGGCAGACAGGCTGCGGGCCAGCACATAGGCGCTTTCGATGGCCATGCAGGCGCCCTGCCCCATATTGGGCGTGGTGGGATGAGCGGCATCGCCCAGCAGCGTCACTCGACCCTGACTCCAGCGGGCCATGGGGGCGATATCATAAATATCGTGCCGGAGGATAACCTCGACCGGCGTGGCCTCAAGCAGCATCTCAACCGGCTGAACCCAACCCTTGAACCGCTGCTGCAACAGTTTCTTCTGTTCCGCCGGAGGGTAATTGCGCCCCGCCGGCTGGTTGAGCGTGGCGTACCAGTAGACTCGGCGGCTATCAATGGGCACCGCCCCAAAACGGCTACCCCGGCCCCAGCTCTCCGACGTAATCCCCACGGTGACCGTAACGGGCGACTCGACCACGCCGCGCCAGGCTGTGTAACCGGCGTAACGCAGCGAGACTGCCGGGAACAACTGCTGCCGCACGACCGAATGAATGCCATCCGCGCCGATGAGCAGGTCGGCGTGATCCGTTTGGCCGTTGGCGAAGCGCACTGTCACCCCCGTCCCCTCTTGCCCAAATTCAACGCCAGCTGTACCCAGTTGAACGGCGTCGGCCGGCAGCAGCGACAGGAGAATTCGGTGCAGATCGGCTCGATGAATGGCTACGGTCGGCTCGCCATAAAGACGTTGCAGTTCGCCCGGCTCGCTGCGGGCCAGGATTTTGCCGGCGGCGGTGCGAATCTGGCCGTGCTCGATGGTCGAACCGGCTTTGATTACCATCTCCGCCGCGCCCAACTGGCGCAGCGCCCGCAGGGCGTTGGGCCACAATACCAACCCGGCGCCCACATTGCCCAGCGCGGGCGCTTTCTCATACACAGTGGCCTCAACCCCAATTTGCCGTAAAGCAATAGCGGTACAGAGGCCGCCAATACCGCCGCCGACGATAATGGCTCTTTGAATAGAATGGGTCATTTGTCATCCCTCTTTTTGGTCTCAATCGAGAGTGACTTCCGCGGCAGCCAGGGCCTTCTGATCAGCGCCGGAAGGTTTAAAGTCCGGCGACTGGTGGCGGAAATAGGTATCGTACAACTCGGCGTAATGGCCGCCTCTGGCCATCAGGGCGGGGTGATTGCCTTCTTCAATAATACGCCCCTGCTGGAGCACCAGAATTCGATCCACCGACCGGATCGTAGAGAGCCGATGAGCAATCAAAATTGAGGTGCTTGCTTTGAGGATAAGCTCCATTGCTTCCTGAATTTGGAACTCGGTAAAGGGATCGACGCTGGCGGTGGCCTCGTCGAGGATGAAGATGGCCGGCTGCTGAACCAGCACCCGGGTCAAAGCGACCAACTGCCGCTGGCCCATCGACAGCCGCGCCCCCCGCTCACCCACATCGGTTTGCAGGCCATCGGGCAACGTTTCCAGCCATTCACCGTTGCCAATCCGCCGAGCCACGGCTTCGATCTCCCGGTCAGACAACTCCGGGCGGGCGTAGCGAATGTTGTCGGCCACTGTGCCGCTGAAGAGAAACGGCGCTTGCGAAACAATCCCCAATTGCCGGCGGTAGCTGATCAGGTTAAAGGCGCGAATGTCCTGCCCATCAACACAGATTTTACCAGCCTGGAATTCATAAAAACGGGTGATCAGCTTGACCAGGCTGCTCTTGCCGGCGCCAGTATGGCCCACCAGGGCGACGCTCTCGCCCGGGGCAAGGCGCAGCGAGAAATCTTGCAGCACCTGCTCCTGCGAACTGTAGCGAAAATTAACCCGGTCGAAGAGCACCTCGCCGCGTAGTTTGCCGGGAGGTAGGTTATCGTTTTGCTGAACGACCGGTTCGGCGTCGATCAGGGCAAAAATGCGCTCAGAGGCGGCCAGGCCCGACTGAAACTGGCTCCAAAAGGTCGACAGGTTGATCACCGGAAACCAGAAGCGATCGACGCTGCTCATAAACAGATACCAGGCGCCGATGGAAACCACGCCCAATTGCACCGAAATGCCGCCCCAATAAAGCACTGCGGCCGTGCCAAAGCTGGACAGTACGCTCAAAATGGGAAATACATTGGACAACACAAAGCCTCGCCGTAGATTGACCTGGTAAGATTGCTGGTTGACCCGGTCGAACTCGGCGTAGATGGCCGCTTCCTGCCGGAAATTCTTGGCAATGCTGATGCCGGTGACCGCTTCCTGGATCGAGGCGTTGACTCTGGCCAGTATGCGAAAACCTTTGCGAGTGACAAAGCGAGCCAGACGGCGGAAGCCAATGGTCAAAATGGCCACAAACGGGGTGATGGCCAGCAGCACCAGGGTCAATTGCCAGGAGATGGCGATCAATACCACCAGCAGGATCAGGACCAGTACAATCTGGCTGACGATGTCGGTGACCAGTTGGCTGACCTGGGCAAATTCCTGGGTATCGGAGGTGATCCGGCTGATGATCCGGCCAGACTCGATTTCATCAAAGAAGGCCAGATCGTGGTTGATGGTCGCGGCAAAGCTATCGTGGCGCAGTTGGGAGACCACGTCGCCAATTACCCGGGCCAGCAGGCGACGGCGCAGCCAGTTGATCAGCCAGACGGCCACTCCAAAAACAGTCATACTGACACCCAAAACCCAGATCAGAGTAGTCGACGGCTGTTCGCCCAGCGCTTCCACCCCGCGGGCCACAATCAAGGTTTGGCCTGCGCCGGCCAGGGAGATCAAAGTGACAAAGATAATAATGAAGCCAACCCGGCGCCGGTGCGGGGCAAAATAAGCGGCAATGCGCCGCAGCAGTTCGGTATCGGTATAAACTCGGTCGTAGGCCTCAACCTCAAGGCCGCTAAAAAATCCCACGGTTACCTCATTCGTATCTGGCGAAGATTCTGCGGTAGGCCTCCGACTGCTTCATCAAGGCGGCGTGATTGTCGATCATTGCCACCTGGCCCTGGCGCAGCACAATAATCAGATCGGCCCGGCGAATTTGCGAGAGACGGTGGGTGATCAGCAGAGTCGTGCGGCCCTGCGCGGCCCGGGCAATAGCCTGCTGGATACGATCTTCGGTGGCGCTGTCAATGGCGCTGGTCGAGTCGTCCAGGATCAGGATACGGGGATTGGTCAAAAAGGCCCGGGCCAGAGCCAGCCGTTGCCGCTGGCCGCCGGACAGGGTCACCCCCCGTTCGCCCACCACGGCGTCGTAGCCATCCTTGAAATTCATAATAAATTCGTGGGCCTGGGCCGCTTTGGCCGCGGCCTCGATCTCGGCGCGGCCGGCTTCAGGACAGCCAAAGGCGATATTTTCGGCAATAGTACGGGAGAAAAGGTAGATATCCTGCTCGATGATCGAGATTTGGCGGCGCAGCGCGGCCAAATTCCAGGCCCGCACATCAACTCCGCCGATGGTAATTTGGCCGGCGCTGGCGTCGTAGGTGCGGTTAATCAATTTGATGATGCTGCTTTTGCCCGAACCGGTCTGCCCCACCAGAGCCACGGTTTGCCCCGGCTGGATACTGAAACTGACCTCATGCAAGATAGGGCTGCCGCCGTTGTAGCTGAACGTGACCCGGTCAAAACAGATGCTACCATCCAACGGCCCATCATAGCCGCCTACATTTTGATCCAGACTGGTTTCGGTATTGAGCAGCTCCAGCACCCGGCGGGCGCTGGAGAGGCCGCTGGACACTTGCGAATAGGCAAACTGGGCTGCAAAGGTGGGAAATTGAAACAGCAGCAGCATCCCGTTAAAGGCGACGACCCCGCCGGCGTCGATGAGGCCCTGCTGGAATAACAGCAAGCTGTGGAGCAGGCCGGCAGCCTGCAACAGGCCCAACAGCAGCAGCGGAAAAAATTTGGCTTCCACATCGCCCTGCCACACATAAGCGTTCCACCAATTTTTCAGGGCCTGGTCAAAGCGGGCGATTTCCCGCGCTTCCTGGGCGGCGCCCTTGACCGTTTCAACCCCGTTGATGGCCTCGGCCAGAGTGGCGTTGAGGTGACCAAACTCGCGGCGCACCGCCTCGGTGGCCGGCCGCAGGCTCAGTAAATAATCCCGCAGCAGCCAGATGTACAGCACCACGTAAATGAATGGTACCAACAGGAGTTGAGGATGAATGGGCGGCACCAGAATGAATGGCGCAATCATAAAGTTGGCCGAACCGATCACCAGGTTCAGACCGGGGTTGAAGAGCAGGTTGATCTCGCGCACGTCGTTGGTGGCCCGGGCCATCAGGTCGCCGGTAGCCTGGCTATCGTGGAAAGACATGCTCTGGCCGATGAGGCTCAGGTAAAGCTCGTCGCGGGTATCGCGCTCCACGCGCTGGCCGATGACCTCGCTGCAAAGGTTGCGTCCCAACATGAAAACGCCCCGGATCAATTGCGAGATAATCAGCCACAGCGCAATCAGCCCCAATGCCTGAATGTCGCCAGAATCCAGGATGACGTTAAAGCCCTGCCCCACATAAAGCGCCACCACCCCGGCGCCGACCGCGTTGCCCAGGGCGCCAATAAAAACACCCAGAATATAAATCTTGTGGCGCAGGGCGTGGGACAATAGCCAGCGGCTCGGCCCGCGGCGGTCTGACTGCCAGCTCTTGGCCACGGAAAACTCGGCGGCTGTGCTAACTGTCATTCTTCCTGTTCTTTTTGGGCGCGGCGTAATTCATCGGCCAGACGCAAGCGGGGTCGTTGACTGGAGACAATCGGGACAAGCAGATTGAAATCATCAATTTTGCGGTTGAGTTTGGGCAAAGCTGCTTCAAAACGAGCCACAGCAGCCTGCCAGAGGGGGTCAGCGGCCGGATTGGGTTGGATTTGTCGCCAGGCCATCCGCAATTCAGCCCGGGCTGCGGCCAATTCCTGGCGGATCTCTTTATCCCGCTCGATCCACTCCGGGGCAAAGCCGTTGTTTTTGAGTAGGCCAAAGGCCAATGCCTGACCCGGTTCCAGGTAGGGATTCTGGTTGAGCTCAAGTGGCTTGCCCTTGCCCGGCAGGTTGTCAAACGCGCCGTTTTTCATAGCCTCCTGGATGCGCTGTTCCACCACCGCCTGGCGTTCCTCCTCATTGCGAGGCCGGTCAGGCTGGCAACGTTCTTCGGGCGGTAGTTCGTGCTGTTCTAACGCCGAGCGAAGTTGTTCCAATTGGCGACGGTATGGCCGGGTCATAATGCCTCCATTTCGGGCTGGGGCTTGTAGCAGCGGCCCCGCCAGGGAATCAGGCGGGGGACACAGCGCTGGTACTCTCGATAAGCCGGGCCAAACTCGATCACCAGCCGCCGTTCTTCATAAATTGAACCGATATAAAAATAGAGGGTGATCAACACATAGGTGATCAGCAGATTAATCGTCATAACCGGCGACAACCACAGCAGCAGCAAGCTGAAAAAATAGAGGGGATGGCGAACCCAGGTGTAAAAGCCGTTCACCACCAATTGGCCATTTTGCTGCGGTTTGCCGCCCCACAATTGAGCCAACCCCAGAAAATGGAGGGGATTGGTCTGCAAAAAGGCCAACCCCAACCCAACCAAGGCCAATAGTTGGCCGGCCACCAACAGCCAGCGCCACGGCGACGGCGCCACGTAAAGCGTCTGGTCCGGTAGGAAGGCCAACAGGGGAAACAGCGGCAGCAATGTGACCACCGCCACCACGTTGTAGAAGAGCCGGTACCAGCGGTCAGTAGCAGAACCCAGGAACTGGCGCAGCCGGTTCTTAACGGGCAGACTGGCCAGGAGACTATGGAGAATGGCATAACCGGCGAAAAAGAGAGTTAGAACCAGAGTGTTCAAAAACATTTCAGCTTGTTCCAAAACCAGATAGGTGACCGTCACTTCAAAAGTGACGGTCACCTGACTATTTGTAACTGGGGGCAACTTTGACCAGCCAATGAGCAGCAACAGACACAGATATTGTATCAAGCCGACCCGGAATTGCAAACTACTAATGAACCACACCCAAATTAAAAAAGCCTGGCCGTGGAATGGTCAGGCTTAGGCAGATTCAATGTGAAATTGAACAAGCATCTCACCGTCGCTTTTTGGAAGCGGCGACCGCCTGTTCAATCGACTCGATGAGTTTATTTAAATCAGGGGGTTTGACAAAGAACTCGTCGGCGCCTTCGAGTTTAGCCTGGGTACGCTCCTTTTTGCTGCTCCAGGCCGAGACAACGAAAATGGGCAAGTGGCTGGTTTGGGGATTGGTTCTGATTTGACTAATCGCCTTGAAACCATCCATCACCGGCATGCGCAGGTCCATTAGCACTACATCCGGCTTCCAACTGAGGGTCATCTGGACGCCTTCTTCGCCATTTTTGGCATAGGCGACCTCGTAGCCGCTGATTTGCAGCAACCGGGCGATGGTATCTCGAATGACCGCCGCATCTTCTACGTAAAGCACCTTGATTACGTTTGTTTTTTCTTTTGGCTGCAATTTTTTTATTTTCTTCGGTTCATCGGCCATTGTCAAGCACCTTTAATGCGACTGTAGAGCCGGCGCAGACCCCAGAGCCTAACCAAAAATTCCCAGCGCCGCCAAATTAACCAGAGGCGTGGGCCACACGCCTAACAAAACCGTCACAAAAGCAGCGACGGCCAGGGTCACCGTAATCGGCCCGCTCAAATTGATGGGCGCAGCCTCGGCCGGCAACTCGACTTCAGCAGGCTGGCGCATATACATCTGCACCACCACACCCACATAGTAAAAAGCAGAGATGGCGCTATTGATAACGCCAACCACCGCCAGCCAGCTTATATTGGCCTCGACCGCCGCGCTGAAGACATACAGTTTACCCCAAAAACCGACAAAGGGGGGAATCCCGGTCAACGAAAACATAAACAGAGCCATCGCCAGAGCTAAAAACGGTTGGCGTTTAGACAAACCGGCGTAATCGTCAATGGCGGAACCGACCGCCCCCCGCCGCTCCAGCACCGCAATCACGGCAAAGGCGCCGATATTCATAAAGGCATAGGCCATCAAGTAGAAAAGAACCGCCCTAACGCCGGCCATCGAGGCCGGGACAACCCCCACCAGAATATAGCCGGCGTGGGCAATACTGGAGTAGGCCAGCATCCGTTTGACGTCTTTTTGGGCCAGGGCGGCAATGTTACCGCCGGTCATTGTGATGAAGGCCAGAATAGCCACAGCAATCTGCCAGTCCAGGGTAAAGGCTTGACCAAAAGAAACCATCAAGATGCGAATCAGCGCAGCAAAGCCGGCAGCTTTGGCCCCCACCGACATAAAGGCGGTCACGGACGTGGGCGCGCCATGATAGACGTCCGGCGTCCACCACTGGAACGGCACCGCGGCCACTTTGAAGGCAAAGCCGATCAGCAGCAGCCCTAAACCCACCAAAGCCAGCGGGTCGCCCAGGTTGCCCCGAGCCGGGGTAAACCAATCGCCGATCGCGTGCAGGTTGGTCGAACCGGTGGCCCCGTAGAGCAAGGCCGCCCCGTACAGAAAAAAGGCTGAGGCAAAAGCGCCCAAAACAAAATATTTCATCCCGGCCTCGCCGGAACTGGCCTGGCGCCGGTTGAAGGCTGCCAGCACGTAGAGAGCAATCGACATAATTTCCAACCCCAGAAAGACCACAATCAAGTCGGTGGCGGCGCCCATCAACATCATGCCGATGGTGGAGAAGAGCAGCAAGGTGTAATACTCGCCGCGTTGCATATCGTGCTCGCTGAGGTAACTGAGGGCAAGCAAAATCGACAGGGCGGCTGTAGCGATGAAAACCAGGTTCAGGAGCAGGGAGTAACCATCACTCACGGCCATATTCTGGATAGCCTGCGCCGGCCGGCCCAGCAGCCCCACGCAAACCAGCGCCGCCAACCCCAAACCTAACAGGCTGACATAGCCCATCACCCGCTTGTCGGCCACAAACATATCGAACAACATCACCAGGATGACGGTGACGACCAGGACAATCTGCGGCGCCAGCGCTACTAAATTCAGGGTTGGGATTTCTATCGGCATAGGTTCAATTCTCAATTTTCAATTTTCAATTCTCAATGTTCAAGTGGCAAATGGCAAATCTTTAATTTCCAACCCGGACCACGGCAGTGACAGCATTGATCTGCTCCACCAGCGCGGCCGTGGCCGGATTGATTTTCTCAAATAACAGGTTGGGGAATAACCCAATCACAAAGAACAAGACCACCAGGGAAAGCCCAATCAGCAACTCTCGCCCATTCATATCGCGCAGACTCTCATTGGCCGGATTGAAGGGGCCGTACATCAGCTTGCGGACCGCGGTTAGCAGATACCAGGCCGCCAGGACAATGCCAAAGGTGGCAAAGGCGGCGGTCACCCAATTGACTTTGAAGACGCCCAACAAAATCACAAACTCGCCCACGAAGCCGTTCAAACCCGGCAACCCAACCGAGGAGAGGGCCGCCAGCAGGAAGAAAATGCCAAAAAGGGGCACTTTCACCCAGATGCCGCCGTAATCTTTGAACAGCCGCGTATGGCGCTGTTCGTACAAAACGCCGATCATAAAGAAGAGCATGCCGGTGCTGAGGCCGTGATTGACCATTTGCAGCACCGCGCCGCTCATGCCTTGCTGGCCGCCGCTAAAGATACCCAGCACAATGAAACCCATATGGGCCACCGAGGAGTAGGCGATCAGGCTCTTGGCGTCCTCTTGCGCCAGGGCGACCAGGGCGCCGTACAGAATGCCGATGACGGCCAGGGTGACCAGCAATGGTGTCCAGGTTGGGATGGCCGCCGGAAAAAGGGGGATGGCAAAACGCATAAAACCATAGGTGCCCATTTTCAGCAATATACCGGCCAGGATGATAGAACCGGCCGTGGGCGCTTCGACGTGGGCCGCCGGTAGCCAGGTATGCAGCGGAAAAAGCGGCACTTTCACAGCAAAAGCCAGGGCAAAGGCAAAGAAAAGCCAGACCTGTAAATTGACCGGCAGATTGAGGCTTTGGACCAGCACCGGCAGGTCGGAAGTGCCGCCCCAGAGATAGGCCACAATGGCCGCCACCAGCATCAGGGCGCTGCCGGCCATAGTGTAGAGGATGAACTTGATCGAGGCGTAAATCCGCCGCTCGCCGCCCCAGCGACCGATGAGCAGGGCCATCGGGATCAGGCTGGCTTCCCAGAAGAGGTAGAACAGGAATAAATCCAGGGCCACGAAGACGCCAAGCATAGCCGTTTCCAAAAACAGCATCAAGGCCAGATACTCTTTGATCTGCTCGGTGATGGCCGTCCAGGAACCCAAGACCGATATCGCCGTCAGAAAGGTGGTCAGCAAGACCAGAAAGAGGCTGAGACCGTCGATGCCGACGTGGTAACCGATATTGAACGAGGGAATCCAGGCGGCAACCTCCTCAAACTGATAGCCGGCCGCGCCATCGACAAAATTGACGTAGAGCAGCAGCGACAGCGCCAGGTTGACCAGCGTGGTCACCAACGCGATCCATTTGAGCAGGGCCGGATTGTCACGCGGCATTAACACCAGCAGCGCCACACCAACCAGCGGCACAATTAACAAAGTAGACAGTAGTGGAAATGCCATTTAGCCTATACTCCAACTCAAATTAAGGCATACCTTATCGCAAAAAGAAATAGCTGATCACAATCAGCACCCCAATAAAGGTCGCCAGGGCATAGTGACGCAGATAACCGCTTTGTAAGTAGCTCAACCACTGCCCTGCCCAACCGATCACTCTGGCCAGCCCATCGACCAGGATGTTGTCAATCAGCAGTTTATCAATCCCCTCGGCCATATTGCGAGCCAGCGTCAGACCGGGCCTGACAAAGACAACGTCATAGAGTTCATCGACGTAATATTTGTTGGCCAACAAGCTGAAAACCGGGCGGGTACGCCGGGCCAAATCTTGGGGAATAGACGGCCTGACGATATAGAAGAAATAGGCCAGCCCAATCCCGGCGATGGAGACTACCGCCGAGGCGGCAAACAGGGCCAGCTCCACGCTCAAAGCCAGATGGTGCTCGGCAGCTCCATGCTCCAGAGCGGCGTAGAGCGGTTCCAGCCAGTTTTTAAGCACATGCGGTAATCCCAGAAAAACCGGCAAGCCTAATAGACCGCCGAGCAAAGACAAAATAGCCAGGACGATGAGGGCGAAGGTGATCGGCCGGCCGCTTTCGTGGGCATGGTCGTACAGGTGTTGGTCGCGCGGCTGGCCGTGGAAGGCCACAAAAATAGCCCGAAACGTATAAAAAGCAGTCAGCGCGGCGGTGGCAATGCCGATAAGCCACAGCAGCGGCTGCTTCTCAAAAGCTGCGGCCAAAATCTCGTCTTTGGAGAAAAAGCCGGACATCAACGGAAAGCCGGCCAGCGCCAGTCCGCCGATCCAAAAGGTGAGCCAGGTGATCTTCATTTTATTTCTCAAGCCGCCCATCCGGCGGATGTCGATCACGTCATCGAGAGCATGCATCACCGAGCCGGCGGCCAAAAAGAGCAGCGCCTTGAAGAACGCGTGGGTGGTCAGGTGGAACATAGCCGCGGTATAGGCGCCCACGCCCGCGGCCATAAACATATAGCCAAGCTGGCTGACCGTAGAGTAAGCCAGAATGCGCTTCAGATCGACCTGCACCAGGGCGATGGTCGCCGCAAACAGGGCCGTGATCGCGCCAATGAAGGCCACCGTCATCGACACGCCGGGCGCCAGCGAGTAGAGCACGTTGCTGCGCACGATCATATAGACGCCGGCGGTGACCATCGTAGCGGCGTGGATAAGGGCCGAGACGGGCGTTGGGCCGGCCATGGCATCAGGCAACCAGACGAAGAGCGGAATTTGGGCGCTCTTGCCGATAGCGCCGATGAAGAGCAGCAAGGTAATCCAGGTAAGGATCGTTGGCATCGTTTCAGCAACGTGAGGGGCCTGGGCAAAAACGCCGCTCTCGCCCCAAAACTGCAACGTGCCAAAGGTACTCCAGATCAAGAAGACGCCCAGGGCAAAGCCAAAGTCGCCGATGCGGTTCACCACAAACGCTTTCATGCCGGAGGCCGCCGGCGACAGCAGCGGCTTCAACCTGACCGGCTCGTACCCATCGCCCAGGTCGATGGGCTCCTGTTTCTGGCTGGGGCGGTCGAACCAGAAACCGATCAGCAAGTAAGAGCACAGCCCCACCAGTTCCCAGCCCACGTACATCACCAGATAATTGTCGCCCAGCACCAACACCAGCATCGAGGCGATGAAGAGGTTGAGGAAGGTGAAGAAACGGGCAAAGTCCCGGTCGGGGTGAAGGTGGCCCGCTTTGTCTCGATGCACCATATATTCGGTGGCATAGACGTGGATCAGGAAACCGACCCCGGTCACCACCAGCACCATCAGCAGCGACAGGTGATCGACCAGCAAATTGATATTGACCGTGAAAGTATCAATGACCGCCCAGGTCCACAGCGGCACAATCACTGTCTCTTCGCCCCTGGTCCATAAATCAAGCAGAGCGCCCACGCCAACCAGAAACGAGCCTAGCACCACCAGCGGTCCGATGACACTGACCACGCGATGCCCTAACCGGCGCCCCAAAATCCCATTGACCAAAACGCCTAAAATCGGCAGAGCGATGGTAAGCCAAATTAATTGAGTCATGGTTTCAAATTAGAAATTGCAATTTGCAATTTGCAAATTTCTAATTCCTCCCTCCTCAGCCTTTCAACGAATTGATCTCATCGATGTTGACCGCCCGTTTGTGGCGATTCAACTCGACCAGCAGGGCCAGCCCCACGGCCACCTCGACCGCGGCCACTGCCATAATCATAAAGACAAAGATTTGACCCGTGGCCGAGTCCAGGTAACGGGCCAGGGCGATGAAAGTCAGGTTGACGGCATTCATCATCATTTCGATGCACATCAAGATGATGATGGCATTGCGCCGGATCAGCACCCCGCCGGCGCCGATGGCAAAGAGAATTGCCCCAAGTAACAAATACCAGGAAACCGGTACAGCCATCTGCTCAGTCATTGCCTTCTCCCTGCATCTTGCTTTTCCTTTGCTGCTGGGCTAACCAGACCACGCCAATGATGCCCACCGACAGCAGCACGGCTACCAATTGGAAGGCCAGGACATAATCGGTAAACAAAACCGAACCGATCAGTTGGACCTGGCCGTACTCCTGGACTGCACTCTGGGTGAAGTTGCCCCGGGCGCCGTAGAGGTAACTCTCGAACACAGCCGTGCCGACTATGGTGAGCAGCACCAGTCCCAACACAGCCAGGATGCCGTTTTGCCAGGTTAACCAACTGGAAATTTTCTCGCCCAATTCCGCCCCCAGCAGCATCACCACAAACAGGAAGAGGACGACGATAGCTCCGGCGTAAACCAGAATCTGAGCCACGGCCAGAAATTGAGCGTTGAGCATAAAATAGAAAACCGCCAGGGCGCAAAAGTTCACCAGCAGCAGCAGGGCGCTGTGGACCACGTTTCTATTGAAGATGACCCCCAGCGCGGCCGCAACCGAGATGGCGGCGACGATGAGGAAAAGTAATTGTTCCATAAAGTCTTAATCCAGCTATAGTGTTTTTATTTTTTGAGCCTGGCCCCGTGGCCCCAGCCCTCCCTTTCAACAAAAACCTCGTCATCTCGAATGACCACGTGGGGTGGGTTGTGCGGTTCAAGCAATCGCTCTTTGGTGTAGACAGCATCCCACCGATTATACTCGGCCAGGGCAAAATCGTGCTCCAAGACGATCGCTTCGGTGGGGCAAGCCTCGGCGCAGTAGCCGCAAAAGATACAGCGCAGCATATTGATCTCGTAGACCGAGGCATAACGCTCGCCGGGCGAGTAGCGTTCCTCGTCGGTGTTCTCGGCCGCTTCCACATGGATACAATCGGTGGGGCAGGCCGCCGCGCACAGCGAGCAACCGATACATCGTTCCAACCCATTCTCGTACCGCTTCAACACGTGTCGCCCCCGAAAACGGGGATAAACGGCGACCGGATCATCGGGAAATTGATTCGTCACCGGCTTGCGGAAGAGATATTTGAACGTCACCCCCATCGCTTTGGCTAACTCAACCGAACCGTTAACCACTTCTTTGACTTCGTTGATCATACGTTTTATGTCCCCCCAGCGACTAGAACTTTAAGACAGCAATCACTAAGGCAGTCACAGCTAAATTCACAATACCCAACGGCAACAAAAATTTCCAACAGAATCGCATCAGCTTATCAAAACGAACGCGGGGAATACTGGCCCGCACCCAGATGATGACGAAGAGCATCACGGCCACTTTGACCATAAAGTAGACAAAGCCTAACACGGGAATCTGCTCGGCGAACGGGCCGTTCCAGCCGCCCAGGAACAGAGTCGTGGTGATCGAACTCAGAATGATGGTGTGGATATATTCCGCCCCAAAGAAAAGCCCGAACTTCATCCCGCCATATTCGGTCACAAAGCCGCCGATCAGCTCATTTTCCGTTTCCGGCAAATCAAACGGCGAGCGCCCAGCCTCGGCCAGGCCGCTGATGAAGAAGATGAGGAAGGCAACCGGTTGGACAAAAATCAGCCAGCCCAGGCCCCAGAAGCCGCTTTGCAGGCTCACAATCTCCGTCATACGCAGCGACCCCACAATCATGACTACACTCAGCAGGGCCACCCCCATCGGCAGTTCGTAGCTGAGCATCTGGGCGCTGGTGCGCAGCCCACCCAGCAGCGAATATTTGTTGTTGCTCGACCAGCCGCCCAGGATGACCCCATACGTGCCCAGGCTGCCAATTGCCAGGACGTACAGCAGACCCACGTTGATGTCGGCCACCCAGGGAGTGACCATAATCGGCGCGCCAAAGATTGCTGCGGTGAAGGGGAGGGCAAAGGGTTGGCTGGCCAGCGGCACCACGGCAAAGGCGATGATGGCCGGCACCAGGGCTATACCCGGCGCCATCACATAGACCAGCCGGTCGACGTGGCCGGGGATGACCTCTTCTTTGAAAAACATCTTGAACATGTCGGCCACCGGCTGGAGCAGGCCATACTTGCCGGCCCGATTGGGGCCGTACCGCATGGTAAAGCGGGCCACCAACTTGCGTTCAACCAGCGTCATCACCGCAAAGCCTAACATCAAGGCTGTGGCAATGACGAAAATCTTGATGATTTCAACAATCCACGTGGTAATGACAACCGGGTCCATAGACAACCAGCTCTTTTCCTGATTGTTCAGGTGTTGCTCAGGTGACCGGCACTTTTAAAGTGCCGGTCACCTTATCAGTCCTTTTCCACTTTTACTAACGCGTAAAGCCCATCTGGCCCAACCAACTTCTCGGCGGGGCGGCCGGCCAGGTTGCGCGCCACCAGCGCAACTCCCGCGTCAAGCTGCCGCTTCACCTGCACCGGCAGCGTTACCGCGACGCCGTTCCGGGAAACGGTTACGGTCTCGCCATTGGCCACCCCCAACCTGGCCGCATCGGCCCGGGACAGCCAGAGGTGTGGCTGGTGAAGGTGCGGCTGCATCAACTCCGCCTCAGCCAGCAAACGGCCGGCATCATACAGAACGCGCCGGGCCGCCAGAAGCAACCCATCTTCAGCATCGGGTGGATTGGCCGGCGCGATAAACCGTAAAGGCAACTTTGGCGTGAGGGCCGGATCGCCTTCGGCTAGGGTCGCCCACTGCACCCCTTCCCGCACGTCGGCGGTGAAACTCATGCCCTCGTAAATATAGTGCGAGGTTTTGCGCGCCAGCGAGACCGGGGCGATCAAATTGCTGAACTCCATGCCCTTGTAAAGCGGCACGGTCCGGGCAATTTCGGCCATCACCCCATCCGCCGAAGCAAAACCCCATTCGGCGCCCAGGTGTCCGGCCAGGGCGGTCAGGATCAACCAGTCGGCCCAGGCCTGGCCAGGCGCGGGCACGCCGGGGTCAAACGCCTGCACCCGGCGCTCCAGGTTGGTAAAACTGCCGTCCCGTTCGGCTGCCCCTCTGGCCGGTAGAACCACATCGGCCAGTTTAGCTGTCTCGGTCAGGAATAGTTCCTGCACAACCAAAAAGTCCAGCCTGGACAGGGCGGCGCGATAAGCCTCACCCTCGGCCGCCGGATCGACCCCGGCAATCAACATACCTTTGAGCGGCGAGTCTGCGGCCAGCATCGCTTGAGCCGGTAGACCGGCCCGGCCTTCAACCGGCCGGTAGCCAGGCAAACGGTCCGGCAAAACGCCTAAATCAGCCGCGCCCCGGCTGTTGGCGTGCGGCAGCACCGCCATCAAACCATTGTCAGGCCGGCCGGCGTGGCCGGTTACCAGGGCCAACGCCTCCAGGGCGGCGCGCAGGGCCGGGTCGTTGCCCGCCTCCAGCCCAAAAAGGATGATGCCGTTCTCGGCCTCGGCATAGGCTTTGGCCGCGGCGCTGATTGCTTCAGCCGGCACGCCGGTGACTTTGGCAACCTTATCCGGCGCATAATCTTGCAATGATTTGGCTAATTCGGCAAAATTGGCGGTCCGGCTGTTGAGCCAATCCTGGTTGACCAAGCCCTGCTGCACCACCGCAGCCAGTAGTCCCAGGGCCAGGTGCGCCGCCGTACCGTAGCGATAGCGCAGGCTGGTTTGGGCCTGAGCGTCTAATTTGGTGCGGCGCCCGCCAGCGTTGATCAGGCGCGCTCCCCGTTTGACCGCGGCCGCGGCCACCCGCAAATACAGGATCGGCGCTTCCTGGTCCAAATCCGAACCGATGACCAGGATGGTCGCGCCCCGGCCTACCCGGCCCAAATCGGTGCCCACGCCAACGCCAACCGTGTAAGCTGTTTCATCTTCCAGGGCCGCGCTCAGTCCAACCCGGTGGTCGATATTGTGAGTGCCGATGACCTCGCGAAATAGCTTCTGGAACAGGTACAGGTCCTCATTCGACAGCCGGGCGCCGGCCAGACCGCCCAGAGCATTGGGGCCGTCAGCCGCCTTGATCGCGCCAAACTTGTCGGTTACCAGCTTGAGCGCCTCGCTCCAACTGGCTTCGACCAACTCGTCGCCGCGACGGACCAGCGGCGTGGCCAATCGGCGCGGGCTGCCGTTGAAATGGTGACCAAAGCGGCCCTTGTCGCAAATCCAGATTTCGTTGACCGCCTCGTTTTGGCGGGGCATGATCCGCTTGATCTCGCCCGTGCGCGTCCCCAACACCGTGTTGCAGCCGACGCCGCAGTGGTTGCAGATGCTGGGGATATTGGTCAGCTCCCAGGCGCGCGCCCCAAAGCGAAAATCACGCGTGGTCAAGGCCCCCACCGGGCAGATATCGGTGGTGTTGCCGGAGTAGTGGCTGTCAAACGGCGGCCTGGAATAACTGACGATGTGGGCGCGGCGACCGCGTTCCTCCACAGCCAGGACCGGGTCGTGGGCAATTTCATCCTGAAAACGGACGCAGCGGGCGCACATAATGCAGCGCTCCATATCCAGCACGATCAGATCGCCCAGGGGGTAGCGCTTGGGAAAATGCTGCTTGTCTTCGTAATCAAAGCGGCTGTTGCCAGGGCCGTGGCGCAGGGTCAGGTCTTGCAGCGGACATTCGCCGCCTTTGTCGCACACCGGGCAATCCAGGGGATGGCTGGTGAGAATGAATTCCAGCACGGCCTGGCGGTCGGCCAGGGCGGCCTCTGAGTCAACTTTGACCACCATCCCGGCCGACACCGGGGTGGTGCAGGCCGTGACCGGTTTGGGGAGGAAGCGGACGACCGGCTGGCCCTTGTCGTCCAGGTCCGGTTGGCCCGTTTCCCGGTTGAGCACCGGTGTGCCGACTTCGACCAGGCACATCCGACACATGCCTACTGACTCCATTTTGGCGTGGTAACAAAACACCGGAATTTCGTTGCCTATGCGCTTGGCGGCTTCAACAATCAACGTTCCTTTGGGAACAGTAACTTCGACGCCATCGATTGTTAAGGTTACGTTATCGGCCATATCTTCTTGTCTTTACTTACAAAAGCATGTGAACTAAATTCGGTTGCAGTTGTTCATCGGCCTGGTCGTCTGTGGCGAGAGCTTCGTATTCGGCCCGGAATAGCTGCAAACTGGAGCGCACGCCCGGCACCACAAACTCGCCCAGCAGGCAGAAACAGTTGCCTTCCATCTGGTCGATGATCGTATCGAGTAATTCCACGTCGGCCTGGCTGGCCCGGCCCTCCCGGATTTTCTGGTACACGCCGGCCAGCCAGTAGGTCCCCTCACGGCAGGGGCTGCACTTGCCGCAGCTTTCGTGCTTGAAGAATTTGACATTCTTCTCCGCGGCCCAGACTGCGTCGATGGTTTCATCCAGAATGATGAAAGAGGCTGAGCCTAACATCGCCCCGGCCGCCGCCATCGCTTCATAATCCATGGGCGTATCCAGCTTGTCGGCGCCCATAATGGTCGATGAGGCCCCGGCCGGCAAGATGCCCTTGACCGCTTTCCCATCGATAATACCGCCGCCGCAGACCTCGATCAGGTAGCGAATCGGCACGCCGAGGGGTAGCTCGTAATTGCCGGGGCGGTTGACCCGCCCGCTCAGTGAGAAAATTTTGGTGCCGGGACTTTTCTCGGTGCCGAATTGGCGGTACCACTCGGCCCCGTGAGTGATGATGGGCGGCACGTTGGCCAACGTTTCGACATTGTTGATCACAGTGGGCTTGGCGTATAACCCTTCCACCGCGGGGAACGGCGGCCGGCTGCGCGGCTGGCCCATCAACCCTTCCAGGCTGTTCAACAGGGCCGTTTCCTCGCCGCAAATGTAAGCCCCGGCGCCCAGGTGCAGGTAAATATCCAGCGAAAAGTCGCTGCCGAGGATATTCTTGCCCAGCAAGCCGTGGGCGTAGGCCTGGTCGACCGCGGCCTGCAACCCCTCAAATACACCTTTGAACTCGCCGCGGCCGTAGATGTAAGCCGTTTCCGCCCCCACCGCATAGGCGCACAGGGCAATGCCCTCGAGCAACTGGTGGGGATTGCCTTCCATGATTTCCCGGTCTTTGAAAGTGCCCGGCTCGCTCTCGTCGGCATTGACCACCACGTACTTGGGGAAGATATCCTTCGGGATGAAGCTCCACTTGACCCCGGCCGGAAAGCCGGCTCCGCCGCGGCCACGCAACCCGGACTTTTTGACCTCGTCGGTCACGGCCTGAGGCGGCATCTCTTTGAGAGCGCGTTTAAGCCCGCCATAACCACCGTTGGCCAGATAAATAGCGATGTCACGAATATTGTCAATATCTCGATGTCGTAACAGTACGTATTTTTCTAGAAGTTCGTTGCCCATTGCTTGCTCTATTCGATTAAAGTCGATTATCACAGGAGTTACGCAGTTCATGTCATTTCGATGAGCGAAGCGAAGAGAAATCCCTACAGAGTCACTTTGCAAACATAATTCTCAGGGATTTCTCGCTCGTACCTCGCTCGAAATGACATTTAAACGGGCAACTGCGTAAATCCTATATCACTTGAACATCACCGGCAGGTAGATTTTGCTGGCGTTGGTAAAGATAATGGCCTGGCCAACCGCCGGTACACAACCGGTGCAGGCGGCCCCGTAATAGGCATTAGCCAGCCCACGCTCGGCAGACACCGTGAAGGTCACTTGAGTCACCCCACCATTGGCCGCCAGAGTCGGTACGGTCCAGGTTACGATGTTGCCCGATAGCGCCCCGCCGCCCACGTAGGTGGCCCCAACCGGCAGCACATCGGTGATGACGACGCCGCTGGCCGGGCTAATCCCAATATTGGTCACCGTCAGGGTATAGACGATCAACTCGCCCGGAGCGGTGGTAGCCGGAGCTTGCTTGCTAATCCGCAGAATTGGCTTATCCGTGACCGTGACCCTGGTCTGATCCTGGCCAGTCAAACTGCCGGTATCGACCACCGTCAATCGAAAGTCCAGATCACCCAACGTGGCCAGGGCCGTAAAAGTTGGCCGGTCAGAATTGGCCCCGCTCAAAGTAACACTCGCGCCGGTTAGCTGGTTCCAGCGGTAAGCCAGCGCATCGCCATCGGGGTCCCAACTAGCCCGGCCGTCCAGCGTCACCGTTGCGCCTGGTGGAACGATCTGCGACGGACCGGCTTTGGCCACCGGCGGCCGCTCGACCCAGATGGGACTGCTGTAGGCCGGGAAGTGCCAGCCATCGCGATAGGCTTCGGCATAGTAATAATGGCCCAACCGGCCGGTCACCGCCGGCGTCCAGCGATAGGTCTGGCTGCTAGGCAGAACCGTACTACTGGCTACCCGCACGCCATTATCATATAGAGCCAGTCGCAGCGGCTGCCCCTTTGGGTCCGGGTCGTGGGCCGTAATCACAAAATTTATTGTAGCCGTGTTCGGGATGGCCGACCCCATCCAATAGCCATTGGCCTGGAGCACCAGGGCCAGGTTGCGGTCGTCCGGGGAGACGAAGAAAGTGCGCCTGGCCCGCAGCGCCTCCAAAATCGCCTCCCTGGTCAGGGCCGGGGCGACCACGCCCATGAGCGGGCAGCAGCCCCAATTGGCCCAGTGGGTATCTGAATTGAGCAATGTACCCAGGTGCCAGCCGGCGTTCAAACTCAAAAAGAACTGCTCGGCGTTGGACAGCTCCCGCAACACAATTTTCTGGTCCGCCGCCGGATAAAAGGCAAAATCGTTAAAATTCTCATCCCGGCTGGCGTTTTTTACCGGGTGGTTGAACTGAGCCAGCGCCGCCGGCTGATTGACCAGCCAGGTATAAAAATTCCCCAGGTTGGCGTAAGCCGGATCATCCCCCCGCACAAAGGTGTCAGTCTCAAAAACGTTCAAGTGACCTTTGGCGTGGGTAAACTCAAAGCCGCGCAGGGCGATGAAGGCCCCGTTAACCGTGGCGGCATTGGCCTGCGCCAGTGTATCCGCCCATTCGGCCTGGGTCAGCATAATGTCGTGGTCGGTCGTGGCAAAGAAATGGATGCCATTACCCCTGGCCGTGGCAAAGGCGTCGGCCGGCGTGCTGTCCCTCGGACCATCGGAGTAGCCGGTATGACTGTGCAGGTCGCCAAAGTAAATGTTCATGTCGGCTGCGGCCACATCATCGGCCGCGGCCATAACTCCCCGCAGCGGCGACTCACCCGAAGTGGTGGTAAAGCTCCAGGCCAGCTCCTCTGCCAACGGCTGGCCGCTCCTGTCCCGCACCTCGCCAGTGACTCTGGCTGTATAAGTCGTCTGTAAAGCCAGGGGCGTATCGGGATAGAACACGGCCATTCGACTGATGCCGATGTAACGGATCGAGCCGCTCAGGCGGGCGTCGCCCTGGCTGACCTGGAAAGTGTCATTATTGATCGTGTTAACGTCCATCTCCCGGTCGAACGTGACCGAGACCAACGTATAGGTTGGCACGTCACTGGCGCCAATGGCCGGATTTGTTCTGGGCAGAGCAATGGCCGCGGCGGCCAGGTCATCCCGTTTTGGGAAATCGCAGGCGGCCCCTGCTTCTAACCGACACGGTTCCGGGGTGGGGGTAGGCTCAGAAGCAGCTACGGGGGCGGCCAACAATAGGGCCAAGCCGCCCAACGCCAGGCACACCAGCCCCAAGATGGGGATTCTCAGGAGAGCGGGCATTGCACTCAACCTTCAATGTTATTAAAGTTGGTTAAGCAGAGACAGAGTTGAAAATCTATCGGCTTGCCCTCCTCTGAAAATAGCCCTCACCCCGTCGCTGAGCGACTCCCCTCTCCCAAACCTGTCCTGAGCGAAGCCGAAGGATTGGGAGAGGGGTTGGGGGAGAGGGCCGCTACCTCACCCCCATTTTCATTCATCGTTGCCGTGCCGCAGGCTGGGTCCGTCTCCTCTTGATTTGGGTGTGACCAAAATGAGTTTTAATGTAGGGGTGAATGGCATTCGCCCTGGTTGGTTGGCCCAATTTGGGCGTTCGCCGAACGCCCCTACAACTGAAATTGGTCACACCCATTTGATTTGAACCGTCAACTGGCCTGACCGGTTGGCTGTTCAGCCTGGCGCAACCGGCTGATGACCTGGTCGATCTGCTCGTCGGTCAGGTTCTCATAATAGTCCAGGTTGATCTGCAAACAAGGCGCTTTATCACAGGCAGCCAGGCAGACCACCTGTTCGACTGTAAACAGACCATCCTTCGTAGTGCCACCTGCCGGCCCCAACCCCATCCGCTCGCACAGCCGCCGGTAGAAATCTTCGGCCCCGCGCAGAGCACAGGGGAGATCGGTACAAACCTGGACCATATATTTGCCGGTTGGCTGCTTGCGAAACAGGGTGTAGAAACCGATGATCGAGTGAACGTGAGTAACGCTGATATCCAGAGCCTCGGCCACAGCCTCGATGTCAGCATCATCCAGCCAATTCTTCTCGCGCTGGGCCAGGTACAACGCCGGCAGCACCGCCGACATCTTTCGCTCCGGTGGATATTTCTTTAGAATTTCTTCAAGCTCTTGTTGTTCTTTTTCAGACCACATAGCGATCTACGATTGTCGATTTACGATTTGGGATAGGGGATGTGAGATTGGAGATTTATATTTTTATCCTTCATCCCTCAACCCTCCTCCTTTCAAATACTACCTGTCTACTTCGCCCAGGACGATATCGATTGAGCCGATGATGGTAATCAAATCTGATATCAAACCGCCCCGAGCCATGGTATCGGTGGCTTGCAGGTTGACGAATGACGGGCCGCGCACCCGCAGCCGGTGGGGAATGGCCGTGCCATCGCTGATGAGGCCAAAACCCAGCCAGCCTTTGGGATTCTCCATCAGGTGATACACCTGCCCCGGCGGCGGGCGATACCCTTCTGTAACCAGCTTGAAATGGTGAATCAGCGACTCCATACTGGTCGAAATCTCTTCTCGCGGGGGCAGCGCTACCTTGCGGTCAGCAGTGCGATACGGGCCTGGCTTGATGGTATTGAGCACCTGCTCGACGATACGGATGCTCTGGCGCATCTCATTGATCCGCACTTCGTAGCGGGCATAGCTGTCGGCGGCGGTGGAGGTGGGGATGTCAAAATCAAAGTGGTCGTAGCAGTTGGTGGGCCGGACCTTGCGCAAATCCAGGGGCACTCCGGCAGCCCGGAGCAGCGGACCGGTTACACCCAGGGCAATGGCCTCCTCGGCCGAGAGATAGCCCACGCCTTTCAAGCGGCTCAACCAGATGGGATTTTTAGTGAGCATGGTCTCGTAATCTTGCATGTAAGGCTTGAACTCGGCCAGAAAGGCTTTGACCGCATCCATGAAAGCGCCAGGCAAGGGCCAGCGCAGCCCGCCCACGCTAAAGTAGCTGGTGGTCATGCGGGCGCCGCAGACCATCTCAAAGATGTCCAGAATACGCTCGCGGGCCTGGAAACAGTACATCAGCAGGGCGTGGATGGTGCCGCTAACATCCATGGCGTGCGTGCCCAGCCAGCCCAAGTGACTGGAAATCCGCTGCAGTTCGGCCAGAATGACCCGAACATAGTGCACGTGTTCGGGAATGTCGACATCCAGCAGTTTTTCCACGGCCATCACATAGGCCAGGTTGTTGTTCATGGGGGCCAGGTAATCCATCCGGTCACAATAAGGGATGAACTTTTCATACCGTTTGTTTTCGCCGGTTTTCTCAAAGCCGGAATGGAGATACCCCAACTCGGGCATCACCTTGAGGACAAATTCACCATCCAACTCCACCGCCAGGCGCAGCACCCCATGGGTAGCCGGATGCTGCGGCCCCATATTGATGACCATGTGCTCGTCAGGGTCCATTTCCGGCGGAATTTCCGTGAGAAATGAGGGGCCGACCATAATTTGCTTGCCCAGGTGGGCAAAACGGGGATTAGCCCGATCGTGGCTGAAGTAGACCGGCTCCCCGCCCAGGGGATAATCCTTACGCAGGGGATGGCCGACCCAATTGTCCGGCATCATGATCCGGCGCAGCCAGGGGTGATGGCTGAATTCGATACCCATCAAATCGTAGGTTTCCCGCTCCAACCAGTTGGCGGTAGGCCAGATGCCGGTCACACTGGGCAGTACGGGCAGGTTGCCGTTCTGACCGTAGCCCTCAGCCGGCTCCGGCGCCTCAACCAGCAAGCGCAGGAATTTGTTGTGGGGAATTGAGTAGAGTTCGTAATTCGCGGCAAAACGGGGCGACTGGCCGAGTTTCAACCGGTCAGCGCCATAAACATCGACCAGCAGATTGTAGCGGCAATCTTCGTCATCCCGTAAAAAAAGGGCCACATCGTGAAGCTGTGAGGCGTTAACTCGAAGCGTTGTTTCCCCACGGAACTCTGAGTGCCCCTTGACACCTTCTGGAAAGGCAGTATACAGTTTTTCGATTGTCCTGTCAGTCATTCCCTAATGCCCAGTTTTTCTTCGGCTTTGATCTTCTTTTGCAGCATCGTCAGCGCGTAGAACAGCGCTTCGGGCCGGGGTGGACAGCCCGGCACGTAGACATCAACCGGCAAAATTTTGTCCACGCCCTGAATAATGGCGTAATTATTGAACGGGCCGCCACAGGAAGCGCAATCACCCATAGCAATGACCCACTTGGGGTACGACATCTGGTCGTACAAACGTTTGATGACCGGGGCCATCTTATTCGACACCCGGCCGGAGACGATGAGCAAATCGGCCTGGCGCGGGGAGGCCCGGAACACTTCTGAGCCAAAACGAGCAATGTCAAAACGGGGCATGCCGGCGGTGATCTGCTCGATGGCGCAGCAGGCCAGCCCAAACAGCAGCGGCCAAACCGAGTTGGCCCGGCCCCAGTTGACCAGGTCTTCTACCCGGGCCAGGGCAATGCCCAGGCTGCCGGTTTTACCCCCGGCCTGGGCTGCGTCGATCTCCTGCGGCATAGGCACCCCCCCGGCAGTCAATTCCATTCAAAGACCCCTTTCTTCCAAATATATATGTAACTTTCGATCAACAGCAGGGCAAAGATGCCAATCTGCACCAGGCCATACCATTTCAGATCCCAAAAGAGCACCGCCCACGGGTAGAAAAAGAGGACTTCGATGTCGAACAAGATGAAGATTACGGCAATCAAATAGTACTGCACCGGCACCCGGCGGCGAGCGTCGCCATACGACAATTTTCCAGACTCAATCGATTCCGACTTGGCCTGATTGGGACGGCGCGGGCCTAGATAATGGGGCAAAATGAGGGCAAAGGCCGCAATGAATGAGGCAACCAATACGTATATCAGGATGGGGATGTAATCAGCCGGCACGGACAGACTCTCCTTCTGGAAAACTCTAATTGAGGGATAATCTGACAACTAACTCGTAAAGTTTATCACAAGGGTGGGTAGTTGTCAAAATGTTTTTTAACAGGGCTGCCGGCCAGTTTTAACCCTGGCTTGATCGGGATATAATAGACAATGGATGTAAATGCCGTTAAAACCAGGCCAACATATGACAAATTCAATTTCAGCCGAAATCTGCTATCTGTTATTGATGCCCCTCCAGAACTCGCGTCCGGTCGGCGTGCCGGAGCCGGTGGCAGTCAAAAAAGATATTCCCTATTTCTTCGACCTGGACATCGAATTTTTATCCGCCGGGGAAGGTTTTCTGGAGATCGAGGGGGTTCGGGTCAAGCATCGCCGCCAAATTTTAGACGAGCAAATCTGGCTGGCGGAATGTCGCTTTCAGCTCCCCCATATTCTGGCTGAAGCTACCCTCAACCGCAAGCAAGCCATCCAAACGGAACTCAAACAGCGATTGCAGCAGGAAACCGGCTACAACGGCGCATTTATCGAAGAATACCTGATTGTCCTGCTGCAAGACGTGACGCTGAAGCCGGATGAGTTTGTGGCTGAGCACGCCGCCACGCTGGCCCGCCTGCTGCGTTCAACCGATAAGCCTTTGACTGAGGCCGAAACCGCGGAGATTTTGGAGGCGCGCGCCCGCTATGCTGAAGATGATTTGGCCATTATCGATTGGGAGGGGGCCATCGTGATTGCCAGGGATGGCGATTTCCAATCCGATATCGAGTTAATGAAGATTGGCAATTACCAGCTCCTGCGCTACCGGCTGGTTGACCGGGAAATCGAACGGAATCTGGAAGAATTGCGGGGACGGGTGGCCGGTAACCGGCGCTACGGGCGAAGTTCCAAGCGTAAAATGCTCCAACAGATCATCGAGCAACGACTAACTTTACTGCTCGACTTTGAGAAGATCGACCAATCCTTGCTGCTGATCGGCGACTGGTACTCGGCTGAAGTCTACCGGCTGATTGTCGATCAATTCTATCTGGATGACTGGAAGGCCCTGGTCAGGGCCAAATTAGAGCAGCTGGCGGCCATCGATGAGGTGGTGCGGCAAAATCTGGCCTTTTCCTGGGACCGGCTGCTGGCCTTCATCGAGATTGTCGGCTGGCTGCTGCTGCTGATCGGCTACTTTTTGCTGTTCTTTGTGGATTTGGGGTGGTTTAGCTAACCATAGTATAATTAGCAGGCGACGATCACTCTTTAAGTGACGGCCACCTTACCTGAGTTCGGGATAAGAGTTTAGCTCACGGATTCACACAGATTCACACGGATTTCGATTAAGAATTTGCTTTAATCCGAGTTCATCCGTGCGCTTCGCGGTCCGTGAGCTATTTCTCTCCCTCGTTGCTTATCCCGAACTGAGGCACCTTTGTCTCTAGGATAATTCTTGTTTATGACCAACGAGCGCCTGTACCGCACCGATGCGATCATCCTCCGCCGCAGCGATTTTGGCGAGGCCGACCGCTTGCTGACCGTGCTGACTCCGGACCGGGGTAAATTACGGCTGTTGGCCAAGGGCGTCCGCAAAACGACCAGCCGCAAATCCGGCCATGTGGAGCTGTTTATGCTGACCGATCTGCTGGTGGCCCACGGCCGCACCTGGGACATCATCTCCCAGGCCGAAGTGGTCGAGGCGTACCGGGATTTGCGCGAGGACCTGGACAAAACCGGCCAGGCCTACTACCTGGCCGAGTTGGTCGATCGCTTCAGCGAGGAGCACGATCCCAACCAGCCCCTGTTCGAGCTGCTGGCCCTGACCCTGGTTCGCCTGAGCCACCTTGACGACCCTTACCTCAGTCTGCGCTATTTTGAGCTGCACCTGCTCAGCCTGACCGGTTTTCAACCACAGCTCCATTTCTGCGTGGCCGGCGAGGAGCCGATCCAGGCCGTTGAAGACAACTACTTCCATTTTGTCGACGGCGGGGTGCTGTGTCCCGCCCACGGCCAGGCCCGGCCCAATGCGGAACTCATCCCCCTGGCGGTATTGAAAGTGCTGCGCTATCTGCAAACCGAACCGTGGGAGCGGGTCGCCAAGTTACAGCTCAGCCCCGCCACCCGCCAGCAGGTCGAGCGGCTGTTGCTGGGTTACCTGACCTTTGTGCTGGAACGGCGCTTGAAGAGTGTGGATTTCATCCGGCGGTTACGGCGGGAACAGTGATCAGGATTCAGTGATCAGGATTCAGTGATCAGGATTCAGTGATCAATTGAACTTAACTGTTCACTCATCACTGATAACTGTCCACTGATTACTTTTGAATATCGGTGGCGAGTCTTGGCTCGTGACGACTCCTCCTGACGAAACTCATAGCGAGGTTGCAATGTTAGCCAAACAGCAAAAATATTATACGCCGGAAGAATATTTGGCCCTGGAAGAAAGCGCCGATTACAAAAGTGAATATTACCAGGGTGAGATTTTTGCCATGGCCGGGGCATCTGTTAACCATAATCGCCTGGCCGGGAATGTGCATATGGCTTTAAATAGTGCCTTTGAGTCAAAAGGTTGCGAGGCATTTATGGGTGATGTCCGCCTGTTGGTTAAGAAAAATGGCCTATATACCTACCCGGATGTCATGGTGGTCTGCGGTCAACTGAAGTTTGTCAAAGGGCGGACCGACACCATTACCAACCCGGTGCTGATTGTCGAAGTTTTATCGGAGGCAACCCAGGCGGATGATCGGGGGGCCAAGTTTGAGTTGTACCGCGGCCTCGATTCGCTCCAGGATTACGTTTTGATTGACCAGGCCCGCGTCTACGTGGAGTATTTTCACAAGCTGGCCGATGGTCGCTGGCTGTTGACGGAGTTGAACAGCCTTGAGGCGGTGTTGAAGTTGGAGTCGGTAGAGGTGGAGTTACCGTTGAGCCGGATTTATGAGCGGGTGGAGTGGGAGAGCTAAAGGGAGAATGGTTTGTCATTCCCGGACAGGGAACCTTTACCTCTTTCAGCGCCGCCTCTCGTACTCTGACCGGTACCCCGCGGAATGGCTGGCTCGATTGGAAATTGCAGCTACCCGGCAGTGAGAGTTGGATACTCGCCGATGAGTGGCGAAAAATCAATTATGGAGGCGTAACTATTCACCTTGCACGACTAAAGTCGCACTTGCAGGGCTAAAGACCGGCTGTCCGCCTGCGCGGACAGGAAAAAACTCGACCGCGTAGGCGGTCGACCGGCTTTAGCCTTGGAGGAGCGATTTCAATCGCTAATAAGGTGAATAGTTACATGGAGGCAAATGATGCCTATAAAACCAAATATATCTAAGGCCCAAATTGCCGACTTCTGTCGGCGTTGGCGAATCAGTGAGTTTGCCCTGTTTGGTTCTGCCTTACGTGAGGATTTTCGCCCTGACAGTGACCTGGACATATTAGTTACCTTCGCCCCCGAAGCCGATTGGAGTCTATTAGATCAGGTGCAAATGGAACAGGAGTTGGCTCAATTGTTCCAGCGAAAAATCGACTTATATACCAAACAAGCCGTTGAACAAAACCACAACTGGCTGCGTCGCCGGGAAATACTGAATACAGCTCAGGTGATTTATGCCGCGAGATGAGTCAATTCTTCTGGATGTCGCCAGGGCTGCCCAATTGATCCTGGAATTCAAGCAAGGTCTCAATAAGGTTGCCTTTCTTCAAGATATCAAGACCCAATCGGCTATTCTGCACCAACTGATGATAATGGGCGAAGCGGTCAAACGACTTTCAACAGAGTTTCGCGCCGATCATCCCGAGATTCCCTGGTCACTAATTGCCGGAATGAGAGATAAGCTCATTCACGGTTATGATATCGTTGACCTGGATAGAGTCTGGAAAACAACCCAAAAAGATGTGCCAGAGCTGCTTACTTTGATCGAACCCTTACTACCAAAACAGGAATAAATTTCGCTTCTCTCGTTCCCAAGCTTCCGTATGCATGGAGTTTGGGAACGAAAGAAAAACGTTTTGACCTATTCTCTTGTGGTGAAAAGAACATCGTCTCATAGAAAACTTGGGCTTCAAAAATGAAACAAATCGTTAACCCCAAAATTTTACCACTTCAACGGTTAGCTGAAGTTTTTAGCCATTATCCTGAGATTCAGGCGGTCTACCTGTTTGGTTCCGTTGCTGGTGGAACGACGCACGCTGAAAGCGACCTCGACCTGGCCATCGTACCCCGTCACCCAAACCTGCGCCGCAAAAAGTTAGACATTCTAACCGATCTGGCCCGGGCCGGTTTCGACAACGTTGACCTGGTCTTCCTCGATACCGATGATATCGTCTTGAAATATGAAGCTGTTCGGCAAAACCGCCTGGTTTATCAAACCGAGGATTTCGATCCGGGGACAATGTATTCCAAAATCGTCCGCCAATATCTTGATTTCCTGCCCTATTTGGAGGTTCAACGGGCCGCATACAAGAGGAGGATTCTAGGTGATTAGACCGGAAGTTATTCGCAAACGGCTGAACAAGTTAGACGAATATTTGACCATCCTGCGAAGCTTGCAGGCTTATGATCTGGAGGAGTTCACCAATACTCCCGAAAGGTATGGCAGCGCCGAACGTTTCCTTCATCTGGCCATTGAAGCAATCATAGACCTGGGCAATCACACGATCGCCGCTCTGCAGTTGGGAGAAGTTAACTGGTACAGTGATATTCCCCTGCTTTTATTCGATGCTGGTTATATTGACGATGAACTCAAAGAGAAATGGACCCGAATGATTGGTTTCCGAAATGTTTTGGTGCACGATTACCTGAACATCGATCGGAAGATCGTTCATGACATTTTACAAAACCACCTGGAAGATATCGAGATTATCAAGCGAGTCTTCGCCCAATTTCTGTAAAGAGGAGTTTGTTAAAATTTCCCATGACCAAACCGCTCAACTTTCAACAAATCATCATGACCCTGCAACAATACTGGGCCGACCAGGGCTTCCTGGTCTGGCAGCCCTGGCATGAGGCGGTGGGCGCCGGCACGGCCAACCCCGGCACCACCCTGCGCGTGCTTGGCCCGGAGCCGTGGCGCATCGCCTACGTGGAGCCGTCCTTCCGGCCCGACGACGGCCGCTTTGGCGACAACCCCAACCGCATGCAGATGCACACCCAATTTCAGGTCATCATCCAGCCCGACCCCGGCAATCCCCAGGAACTCTACCTGGGCAGCCTCTACGCCATCGGCCTCAAGCGGGCGGAGCACGACATCCGCTTTGTGGAAGACAACTGGGAAAGCCCGGCCCTGGGCGCCTGGGGGCTGGGCTGGGAGGTCTGGCTGGACGGGATGGAGATCAGCCAGTACACCTACTTCCAGCAAGCCGGCGGTCTCACTCTCGACCCGGTGGCGGTCGAGTTGACCTATGGGCTGGAACGGATTGCCATGTACCTGCAAAAGGTCAACAGCGTCTGGGAGATCGACTGGGACGGCCGCCAGACCTACGGCGATATCCTGCTGCGCCAGGAGATCGAATATTGCGAGTACAACTTCAACACCGCCAATGTCGAGGGGCTGGTGGAACTTTACAACTTTTACGAGCAGGAGTGTAATCGCTGCCTGGCCCACGGCCTGGTCATCCCGGCCTACGATTACGTGCTCAAATGCTCCCACACCTTCAACATTCTCGATACCCGCGGCGCCATCGGCGTCACCGAGCGGGCCAACTACTTCCGCCGCATGCGCCGCCTCTCCCACGAAGTCGCCAAAGCCTTTGTGGCCCAGCGGGAACAGCTTGGCTTTCCCCTGCTGAAATATATGCCGGAACGACCGCCGACCGGAGCCGAAGGCCCCCTATGGGCTGCCGCCGAAACCGAACTCAAAACTCAAAACTCAAAACTCAAAACTTTTTTATTAGAAATCGGCTCGGAGGAGCTGCCTTCTCACGATGTGACCGATGCCCTGGCCTACCTCCGGGAAGCGGCCCCCAAATTCTTGGCAGAGTTGCGGCTCAACCACGGCAAAATCGAGGTGTTGGGCACACCCCGCCGGCTGGCGATTCTGGTGGAAGAGTTGGCCCCTCGCCAGGCCGACGTAGAAGAGACCGTACGCGGCCCCTCGGCCAAAGCTGCTTTTGACGCCGAGGGCCAGCCCACCAAAGCCGCCCAGGGCTTTGCCCGCAGCAAAGGCGTCGACGTAGCGACCCTCGAAGTGCGGGCGATGGACGGCGGCGATTACGTCGTCGCCACGGTGCGCACCGCCGGCCGGCCCGCCGTCGAAGTGCTGGCCGAGGCCCTGCCCGACTTCATCCGCGGCCTGAGCTTTGGCCGGTCGATGCGCTGGCTGGCTTCGGCCCAATACGGCGAGCAACTGGCCAAAACCACCTTCAGCCGGCCCATCCGCTGGCTGGTCGCCCTGTTTGGCGACACGGTGGTGCCCTTTGAGTATGCCGGCCTGGCCAGCGGCCGGACCAGCCGCGGCCTGCGCCCCGAAGGTTCGCCCGATATCGAGATTAGCCAGGCCGCGGCTTACTGCGAGGTGATGGCCGCCCACCGGATTCTGGTCGATCAGGAGGCCCGCCGGGCCAATATCCGGCAGCAGCTTGAAGCTGTCGCCGCCGGCGTGGGCGGGCAGGTCCCGGCCGACCCCGCCCTGCTGGAAGAAGTCACCCACCTGGTCGAGCAGCCGACCGCGTTCTTGGGCAGCTTTGAGGCCAAATATCTCGATTTGCCCCAACCGGTGCTGATTACGGCGATGAAAAAGCATCAGCGTTACTTCCCCGTGGTTGGGGCGGACGGTAAATTACTGCCGCACTTCATCGCCGTGCGCAACGGTGGCTCGGACCATCTCGACATCGTCCGGCAGGGCAACGAGGGTGTGCTGCGGGCGCGCTACGCCGACGCCGACTTCTTCTTCAAGGCCGACACGTCAAAAAAATTGGCCGATTTCCTGCCTCGACTCGATACGCTGACCTTCCAGGAGCAGCTTGGCTCGATGCTCGATAAAAGCAAGCGGCTGGAGACCCTGGCCCCCCAAATCGGCGAGCGGCTGCTACTGACCGCCGCCGAAATCAAAACGGCCGAACGGGCCGCCCGCCTGTGCAAAGCCGACCTGGCTACCCAAATGGTGGTCGAGTTTACCAGTTTGCAGGGCATTATGGGTTACGAGTACGCCAAAATCTCCGGCGAGCCGGAAGCCGTGGCCGCGGCCATTGTGGAGCATTACTATCCCCACGCGCCCCTGCCCGGCGACAGGTTGAGCCGGCCCGGCCTGGCCCTGAACCTGGCCAACCGGCTCGACAGTCTGTGCGGGCTGTTTGCCGTAGGCAAAGCCCCCACCGCCTCGGCCGACCCATTTGCCCTGCGCCGCGACGCCGTCTCGCTGGTGACTATTCTGCTGGAAACCCAGACCGATTTCAGCCTGACGACGGGCTTGAAACTGGCGGCGGCGTTGTTGCCGGTGGTGGTCTCGCCAGAGGCGCTGGCCGACACGGCCGACTTCATCCGGCGGCGGCTGGAGGGGGTGTTAAAAGAGGAGCATAACCTGCCCCACGATATCGTCCAGGCCGTGCTGGTGGAGCGAGGCGACAACCCCTGGCTGGCCCTGCAAGCGGCCCGGGATTTGGCAGCGGCTGTGGCTCAGCCTGACTGGCAAGACACGCTCAACGCCTTCGCTCGCTGCGTTCGCATCGTCCGGCCCATCGAGGAACGATACACTGTGCGGCCCGGCGACTTCACCGAGCCGGCCGAGCGCAAGCTGTACACCGCGCTTCAGCAGGTCCGGGCCAGCCTGACCCCGGCCTCGGCAATGGCGGCCGTCATCAAGGCCATCCGGGCGCAGTTAGTGAGGCCGATCAATGAATTTTTTGATGGGGTGCTGGTGATGGCCGAGGACGAAGCCGTCCGGCAAAACCGGCTGGCCCTGCTCCAGGATATCCGCGCTTTGACTAGCGGCTATGCCGACTTCAGCCAATTGCAGGGATTTTAACGACAAATCAACTGGATGTTGCGTATTCCGCCATCAATGAACGAAGTACGCAATACAAAAGCCTTTTTTCTCGTTCCCAAACTGACCGCGAAGCGTGGGAACGACAAAAACACGCAACACGCAACAGAAAAGACTTTTTTCCTTGAACCGCCATTAATCCTGCATCCCGGCCAGTTCCCGCCCCGTGCGCAGCAACTCATTCACGGCCGCTTCGTGGCCAGCTTCGGCGTAAACCCGCAACACCGGCTCAGTACCGGAGGGGCGGATCAACAGCCAGCTATCGTCGGCCAGGTGATATTTCACGCCGTCGTAGCTATCCACCTTGATCACCGTTTCTCCGCCAATCCGCTCCGGCGTATGGTCCACCAGCCGTTTGACCATTTCACTTTTGGAAATCAAATTTTTGAGGCGGATATCGTCGCGCTTGTAGCAGGTTGGTCCCACCTCCCGCTGCAAATCGGCGATCAACTCGCTCAACGGCAGGCCGGCCTCGGCCACAATTTCCATCAGCAGCAGCCCCATCAAAATGCCGTCCCCTTCGGGAATGTGCCCCTTGATGCTGATGCCGCCGGACTCCTCGCCGCCGAGCAAAATATCCTCGGTCAGCATGAGCCGGGCAATGATGTCGAAGCCAACCGGGGTTTCATGCAATCCCAGGTTATACTTTTTGGCCAGGCGATTGAGCATCAGCGTGCTGCTGATGGTTTTGGCAATCGCCCCGGTCAAGCCCCGTTTTTCCACCAGGTAACGCACCGATAGCGCCATAATCGTGTGTGGATCAACGTAGTTGCCCTGTTCGTCCACTGCGCCGATGCGGTCGGCGTCGCCGTCGGTGGCCAGCCCCAGGTGGGCGTTTTCCCGCTGCACCGCGCTGACCAGCTCTTTGAGGTTCTTACCCATCGGTTCGGGGTGAATGCCGCCGAAGCCGGGATTCATCTCACTATGCAACTCGCACAGTTTGGTCTTGGTTCGGCCCAGGATTTCGCGAAAGACGCCCCGGCCGGCCCCGTACATAGCGTCGGCCACTACCTTGAGTTCATTGTTGGAGATAACGTCCATATCGATCAGGTGGGTGGTCAGATGCTCGTAATAAGGCCAGGCCGGATCGAATTTCTGGATCAGCCCCTTTTGTTGAGCCTGGTTGAAATCCATCAGGTTGGCCCCAAAGCGCTCACTGACCCCGAAGAGCTTCTGCTCGATGGCGCTGATCTGCTGTTTGGAAGCCGAACCGCCGTAATCGGCTTTCACTTTGAAGCCGCTGTAACGGGGCGGATTGTGGCTGGCGGTAATCATCACCCCGCCGAGGGCCTTTTTGTGGACGATGTTGTAGCTGATGGCCGGGGTCGGCGCGTCGGCCCGGGCCAGATAGGCCACAATGCCGTTGGCCGCCATCACCCGGGCCACCTCTGCGGCAAAGCGGTCCGATAGAAAGCGAGTGTCGAAGCCGATGACCACCTCGGGTTGGGGGCCGGCCAGGTCGAGCCAATATTCGGCGGCAGCCTGGCTGGCCAGGCGCACGTTCTCAAAGGTAAAGGTTTCAGCGATGACGCCCCGCCAGCCGTCGGTGCCAAATTTGATGGACATTGATGAGTGCCTCCTTGAAGGGATCAGTTATGAGTTGACTGGGTCAATGACACTGGGTTGCCTATACCTTGCCACAGAATCAGCAGTTGCACAATTTGGCTCGCTATTTTTCGATGGACGAGATACAAACCGGACACAAGCCGCCGTCTTAATTCTGCTGAGACTCTGTCACCACCATCTCCAGGGGAGCCTGGGTGGTTTGCTGGGCGGGATTGTAATAGTCGTAAGCCAGCGAAGGCGGGGTTTGGGCCTTCAGCGGGAAACGCGCCCGCAGCCGGTAACTGAACCGCAGTGGTTGGCTACTGTCAAAATTCTCCAGGTAGATGATGATCTGCCGCCCGGTCAATTCGTAGCGGGCAATCAGCCCTTGCTCCACCAGGCGGCTAAGGTCTTCGGTCAACACGGTAAAGCCGGGCGGCACGCCCAGGTCGATCAGGGCCATCTTGACCACTCCGGCCTGATTGAGCTGCACCCCCACGTCCACCGTCACCGTGTCATTGACGGCCAGAGCAGTCCGGTCATAAGCCAGATTGATGTCGATCAACGTTTCGGCCCGCAAGGGTGGCGGCACTTGGTCCCAAGGCAGGTAGTAGCCGGTGGCAACCTGATACATCAAGTTACTTCCCCCTTCGACCTCAAGTTGAATCCGGTTGGCCCCACTGGGTGAGAAACCCTGGTCAAAGGTGACCATATGAACCACATCGGCGTTGGCCGGATCGATGGTAATTTCCTGCGTCTGCTCCTTGTTCAGGCTGACCCGGACGGTGGCCGGCTGGCTGGCCGCGCCGCCGCTTTGACTGGCCAGCAACAGGGTTTTGAGCGACAGAATGGTGGCCTGGGTAGTGCTCCAGGTGCCCCAGCTATCCTTGCTCTGGATCAGCGACGCCAGCGCCCCGCTCACCGCGTCGGGGTAGACGCCGGCCCGGATGAAGGCCGCCGCGGCCATAGCCGTGGTTTCGATGCTGCCGCTGTCGCCGGTAGCGCCCATAAAGGAGGGCTGGCTACTCTGCCAGTAGACCCGGTCGCCATCCTCCAGTCGCAAATCGTACAGTTTTTGCAGCACCGCTTGAGTCATCCCATCACTGCTGCCGATGGCAACGTCGTAGCTGGTCAGGGCGTTGGCCAGCAAGGCCAGGCCGTAGGGATCGTTTTCGGCGCGGGCATGCTCGCGCAGGTAGGCGATGGCCCGGCTCACTTCCGGCGTATCGGCATAGCCGGCCTCGATCAAAGCCCAGGCAATGTAAGCCGTGGTCGGTAGTTCGGCGCTGATCTGCCAATGTTCGGAGTAGCCCTGCTCCAGCCAGGCGCCGTCCGGCCGCTGTTGGCTCAATAACCAATTTGCAGTCCGGTCGATGAGCGCCTGATCCACCGGGTGGACTTTGGCCATGTCGCTGAACTCCATCAGCCCGTAGGCGGTCAGGAAGACTTCGGCGGGGGGTTGGCCAAAGAGGGAGAAGCCGCCGCCGGGCACCTCAAAGGTGACCAGCCGCTGGTAGCCGGTGGCGACATATTTTTCAGCGGTCAACTGAATTTCGGGATTTGTTTGGCCGGTGGTTTGCAGATAGTCCAGCACGAGCACATTCGGGTACGTCGCCGACGTACTTTGCTCAAATCAACCGTGGGGCAGGCGGAGGATTTTTTCCAACCCCTCGACGACCTGGGCCAGCGCGCCAGTGTAGATTTTGACCTCAACGTGGGGCGTCCGGGGGATGATCTCCGGCGGAATATTCAAGACGATCTCTTTGTTTTCGCGCAGCCAATTGCTATCACTGTGGCGAACCTCCAGGCCGTTGGGCAGCACCCGCACCTCGCGGCGAATAGCGTCGCTCATTTGCTCGCCCCAGGCGGTCACCTGAAAACCCTGCCGCCCGAACTCTTTTACCCGGATGGGGAAGTAGACCACGTCGATATCGTTGGCGGCGATGGTCAGCGTCTGTTCGGCCGGGCCAAGCAGCTCGAACCAGCTCGCCGGCTCGACCACCAGCCGGACCTCTTGGCTCTGCGCCAGGTAGTTGAATACGCCCACGGGGATGCTGATTTCATCTCCCTGCGTCAGGGCCACGGGCAGGTCGATATCGACAAAGAAATCCTGAAAGACCCGCACGCCCTGGGTGGCAAAACCAAGCCGGCCATCCTGCGAGGAGGCCAGGGCGGTCAGCCGCCAGGTGGTGATGCTGTCGGCCATAGGAATTTCTAGCTGGGCCTGCCCCGCCGGATCGGTCAGCACCTCCGGGTTCCAGTAGAGGGTTTCCGGGAAGAATTGGCGCAGCCGGGGAGCCTCGGCTGAAACGGTTGTCTCGTTGGCACCCGGAGCAGGGGCCTCGGCCGCGGCTTTTTCTTCTACCATTTCCATCGCCGCCGGCATGGCCATCTCCATCATCACCGGCCCGCCGGCCAGCATCATCCCATCCCCGCGCATTGCAGCCTGGCCCCCAAAACCGCTGCTCGACATCGACAGTCCCAGAATGGGAGCAGCCAACGCCGGCACGGTCACCAGAGCGCCCAAAATCGTGGGCAGCCAGGCCGGGCCGCGGCGTTTTTCAGCCCAAAGTTTTTGCCCATACAACAGGTACGCGCCCGGCGCCAGTACAAAAGCCAGCAACGCCAGGATGGCCCAACTTTCCGCCGGTTCCGGCCCCTCATCGACCAGGTTGACCAGCAAGATGAGCAAACCAATCCAGGCGGCGGTCAGTAGAAAGATAAACTTGGCCGCTTCGTCCTGCCTGAACCAGGCATACCCGGCCAGCCCGAGTAAAGCCAGGCCGAAGCCGAAGGCCAGGAAAATCAGGATATCTTCTGGCTGCAGACTCCAGAAGAGGTCATAGAAAATCGAGGTTAAAAAGGCGAAAACGCCGTACAGCGCCGCCAAAATCAGCAGCAAAATGCCGCTAACCTTAGCCAGCCCGATCAGGGAGCGTTTGACCAGCCCGGAGCCGCGCAGCGCCAGTCCGACCACCAGCCACAGCAGCAGGGGAATGAGCGCCAGACCGATCAAGGTAATCGTGCTCAAACGCAGCAGGCCGTCAGCCTGGGTCTGCTGGAGTGTGGCCAGCTTTTCCGGGCGGGTGTTGACCTGCATGGCCAGGCCGCTGGTCGGCGCGTCAGCCCAGGCGGCCCGGGCGCTGGTGTCCTGAGCGGCTCGCTGCGGGGACTGGTCGGGCGTGTAGGCGGCCGGTAGTTGAAAACCCTTAATCTGGTAGAACGGCTCCATCAACTCGGCTTCCAGCAGGAAATAGAGCTTGGCAAAGCCAGGGTCTTGCCGCTGCAAGGCAAAAACCGACTCGTCGACCACAGCCACCCCCAGGGCGCTCTGAACCGGCTTGCCGGTTGTCCGGTCGGTGGTCTGGAAGGCGATGGCGGCGCTGTCGCCGGGCAGGTAGCTGTCGCGGTCGGCGCTGATAGCAATATTCAGATCACGCGGCGCATCGACCACGACCACCCGGCTGTCGCGCACCAGGCTGCTGTCGGCCAGAACTTTGTAGGCGTGCAGCTCCAGCGTACCGTACAGGTCGGGGCTGAGGTCGATGGCAAAATCGGCCTGGCCGGCCTGCACCGGCGCGGCGCGGGTGGAGAGGGTTTGCCCCTCTTTGACGATGTCCAGGTAGAGGCTGCCGGCATTGACCGGGGTCAGGGCGGTCAACTGCATGGTCTCACCCACCAGGTAGGCGGCCCGGTCGGACCGCAGCAAAACGTGGTCGGCGCCGGCCTCGTTCTGGATTTGGAAGGCGCGGCCGGCGCTGAAGCCGGTTTCAGTCTCAGCTTGAATGGTCAGGTCGAGCTGCGGCTGGCCTGGCTCAGGCTTGAACCGGAACTCGGCCAGGCCAAATTCGCCGGTCGTCAGGCTTTGACCGGGCCGGCCGTTGACCGTCAGGTCGAGCCGGGTTGGGGCCGGGGTACCGTCGGGGTAGGCGGTCAGGATGTAGATGATGTTCTCCACGCCGGGGCGAAGGCTGCCGCTCTCGGCCACCGCTTCGATGATGATCGGTTGGGCGGCCACCGGCACGATCAAACTGGTCTGCTCGGCGTGGTCGGTCTGGTCGATGACGGTGGCTTCCAGGGCAAATTGGGCCTGCTGGCTGTCGAGGCCGCTGCCGGCAAAATAATCGGGCAGGTCAAAGCTGAACTCGTAGGCGCCGGCGGCGTCAGTCTGGCCGGTCAGGTTGACCAGCTCAACCCGGCTCACGTCGTAGACCAGGCCGGTGAGCCGCACTTCGCTCTCGGCCACGGGTTTGCCAAAAAAGTAGTCGGCCTGGAGCGTGCCTTCGACGCGCTGGCCGGGAGTGTAGAAGGGCCGGTCGGTGGTCAGGCTCAGGCCGAACTTGGGCAGCACGTAGGGCTTCACCTCCACCGTTTTTTCGGACGTGGTGTTGCCCAGGCTGACGCTCAACTTGTAGTTGCCCTGGTTGACCAGATCGGCCAGGGTGAAATCCACCGCGGCGATGCCGAAGTCGGAACTTGGCACGCTCTGGCGAAAGACCTTGTTCCCTTTGGCGTCTTCTACCAGAAAATTGAGCGTAGCCCCACGGGCCGGAATCAAATCGAGTTTGCTCAAGGCCAGGGCGCGCAGGTGGATGGTCTGGCCAGGTTGGTAAAGGGGTTTGTCGGTGGTCAGCAGCAGGCGGTAATCCCGCTCGATGGCGACCGGCCGTTCCAGGTGGTCGCTCCCGGCGGCGGATTGGGTTTCGACAATCAGCTTTTGCGCTGCTTTGGCCTCGACGGGGACGCGGAAACTGACCGGCAGGCTGCCGCTGTCATCGGTGACGCCTTGGAACAGGGGCGTGACCGGCCCGCCGGTCTTGGCCTGGAGGCCAATTTTGACCGCCGCGCCGGCTACCGGCTGCCCACCCCCCACTTCTTGCACCACTACCCGCAGGGCGGCGTCGCTGTCGGGGGCCAGGCGGGTTGGCCCGAAGACCAGGGTTTGCTGGGCGTCGGCCCGGTCCGGTAAAGTGCGGTAATACCAAAAAGCTGCAAATCCGGCGGCAACGATGAGGATGATGACTAATTTCAAGAATGTGGGCCAATAGCGGCGAAGTTTGGTTGGCATAGGACCCCTCCGTGGAGAATGATCAATTATCAAGTGGTCAACGGTCAATTTGCAAAGGATAGGTATTGTATGGACGTTGAAGGCGGGGAGAAAGTTCCGGGTTGGGGGAAAGTTCCAGGTGAATTTGAGTCGGGTTGTCGGGCAGAGTGATCAGGAGACGGATGAATGAGGAGAATGGCTTGCCGGTTTAGTAGCCGCCCAAGATTCCGGTGGCGCCGGTCCCCAGCACGGCAGTGAGCAGAGCGAAAAGGAGGATGGAAAGATGAACTGCTCTATATGTGATAACCGTTGGTCGAACAATGGTGGCGAGGTCGGCCGACGACGGAGGCCAGGTAGGGCCGGCCGCAGCGGTCGCAGAATTCGACCGAAAGATGAATCTCGCTGTCAGCCTCAACGGCCAGGGTTTCGATGGCCCGGCGGAAAAAGTCGATCCGCTCCTCGTCGCTTTGGTCGGCGGGCAAATGTCTGGAGATCAAGAACGCAAAGTAAGCGATATAGAGTTCGGGATGATCAATGGAGTTGGCGCTCTTGGCAATTTCCAGCAGGCAAGCCAAACTTCGCTTGTCCATTGTCCGGGTCACCATATCGATAGCCAGGGCCAGGGCGTTGTAATCCATCATTTGGCCGTTTTGCCTTTCCTCGAAGGTCGTTAACAACTAGTCCCATTGTATCAGCTTATCGGTAGATTTACTACCCAAAAAGTTGGTGATTTTTTGAGTTGATCCTTTTCGCCGTGGTGGATAAACAACAAAGCCTACCTTATCGGCAGGTAGGCTCTGCTTGATTTATCAAAACGACTCAAGCACTCTGAGCGTATCTCCACGCTCCGCGCTTTTCGCTCCAGGCTTTATTTGTGACTACTTCGCTTCAATCTTTTCCAACCGCTCGATAGCCGCGTCGATCATACTCCGCATCGCCAAAAGCCGTTCTTTTTGAGCGTGGCGGAGATGGCGGCGAAAGTTGTCCGGCTCGAGCTGCTCTTTGCCGCGCTTGATTCGCTGGCGCATCTCGTCCACTTCGTCACGGAACCACTCCGTGAAGACAAATTCTTTGAAGGGACCACCGCTATCTGCTCTGAATCTCTCACCCATTGCTGCTACCTCCTGTGAGGAAAAAATTAGGAATTTCCAGTTACTATACCTCTTGCCGGCCGATCCGTCAACAAAATCCGGCAGCGACCTGGGGCCTTTTGACAAAGGGATATCCCTTTGTTATAGTACCGCGTAAATTGGCCACGGCTAAAGTGAGGCGGATGAGCACCGGACAAACGCAGCGAGCCAGGTATCTGAGCGGGGCAGTGCTCTTACTTGGACTCGCCTTATTATATTGGCTCACCCTGGATAACGGCCTGCGCCCGGAGGAGTTGGCTGGCGGTGACCTGATTACCCACCAGTATGCCCAGGTGCAGGCGAGACCCAGCAACGCGCCGGGGTATCCGCTCTACACCATGGGCGGCTGGCTATGGTTCCGGTTGGGCAGCAACCTGTTAGGCTGGATGTTCAACCCCATTGAGGTGCTCTCCCTCTATTCGACGCTGTGGGCGCTAGCCTCGCTGTTGGTGTTGGTCCTGCTTCTACTGCGGGTGACCCGCCAAAATTGGCCCATCGCCAGCTTATTGACGGTTTTCTATGCTGTTACCTTCTTTTTTTGGTACTACAGCGTTACCACCGAACAGTATACCAGCGCTGTTTTTCAAACATTGCTATTGATCTGGCTGGCCTTCAAATGGGATGACCGGCCCGGCGACTCGTTGTTGCTCTGGTTAGCCCTCATCAGCGGCACGATGCTGGCCAATATGGTCACCACCCTCTTTATCCTGCCGCCGCTGCTCTGGTTCATTCTCTTCCGGCGCGACGAGGCCAGCCGGCGGTTGATGCTGTCAACTTATTTGGGGCGACCAAAATTTGTAATGGCCGCAGCGGGGCTGGTTCTGCTGCCGTTACTTAGCTACGCGTATGTTTACATTCGCGGGGCGCAGCATCCGGAGTGGCGCGGCCAGGGTAACTGGGATTCAACCTGGGCCTGGTTTGTTCAATTTTTGACCATCCAGCAGGGTCGTGATGAGCTGGCCCCCGGTTTGACCCTGCACAGTTTCTTCACTGCCGAATTTCCGGCCCTGATCTGGCAGGAGTTGACCTGGCTGGTCTTTCTGGGCGGGCTGATCGGCCTGGCCTGGTTAGGGCGACGACGGGCGATCTTTTTGTACAGCACCCTGGTCATTTACCTACTTTTCAGTTGGGGCTATCGCTTTGGCAACTGGTTTCAGGTTATCATTCCGGTCTATCCCATCTTTGTGATCGGTTTTGCCGCCGCTTTAGCCCATCTTAGTGATTGGCTCCGCAGACGGTTCGCAGTGATCGGGGGGCAGCGGTCGGGCGTCTACGTGGGGGCATTGACTATCCTGCTGCTAACCGGCTTGATCCTGGATCGTCTATTGGTCAGCCTGCCGGCAGCCAACCAGCGCAACCAGCCGGATGACACTGGCCTGCAGCCGGGTTGGGCCATTCTGGCCGACCGACCGGAGACGCCGGCGGTTGTATCCAGTTCGTTTGAGGAAAAAGTGGCGCTGGAATATTTGCAGGTGGTCTGGCAGGCGGCGACAGATATCTATCCGACCAGGGCGGGTGACCTTCAGCCACCGGCGGGTCTGAGTCAAACCGACCTGCGCCGCTATGTTACCCGGCAGGCGGCCATGATTGCGCCGGCGCTAGTTCAAAACGAGACGGTCTATCCGCAGGCAGCCGGAACAACGCTCATTGCTCTGTGGCCTGAACCGCGGCGTCAATTGCCCGGCGGCGTCACCCCACTCAACTTAGATTTTGGTAACCAGCTAAGACTGGTCGGTTGGGAAATAGTTAAAATGGACCAGTCGTTGCCGCCAGGCGGCAGCAGCCGGCCCAACTGGCAAGTAGCCCTCTACTGGCAAGCAGTAAAACCGTTAAACAACGATTATACTATGTCGGTGCGGCCTCTTTGGGCGGGGCAGATGATTTCAGTCGAGGGCGAACCCGTTATTCAGGACCACCAGCCGGTTTGGGGTTTCTACCCAACCAGCCGCTGGCGCCCAGCCGAACTGGTGCGCGATGTTTACGCCCTCTCGCTGCCATTCCCGATTACTCCCGATGCCGTTCAGGTTGTCGTTTACAAAACCACCGCGACCGGTTTTGAAAATCTGGCTGAAGCCACAATTCAAATTCTCAAAGAGCCAATGAGCCAATGAGCCAAAGTGACATGCCTATTTGAAAATTGTTCATTATTCATTGCTCATTGCTCATTGTTGCCTGCATCAACTTGGCGGCCTCGGCCGGGGTCACTTCGCCAGCGATAGCCAATTTCAGCGGCTCGCGCATGGCGTTTAAGAGTAGATTGGCGTTGGTTCGGAGCGGCACCATCTGCCCGGCCTGCCGTTGCTCGGCGCTCACCCGTAAGGCCGGATCATCGCTAATCAGGCGGTCTTCCAGAGCCTGGCGGCGGGTTGGTAAAAGGCCAAAAGCAGACGTCCAGGCCAGTTGGCGCTCCGGGCGGGTCATATACTCCACAAAGGCCGCCGCCGCCTGAGCCTGATTGCCGCTGACGGAACGGCTGATACTCCAGTAACGGGCCAGCACCAGGGGCGCGGCCGGTAAATGTTCCTCGGCCAGGCTAACATCGGGCAGGGTGACAACGCCCCAGTCAAGGTTAGTCGCTTGGGGCAGCTCAACAATCGCCCATTCCCCATCAATCATCATCGCCAAGTCGCCCTTGAGAAATTGCGCCCGCATTTCTTCGTGGGTAAGCAGCGGAGCAATGGCGACCTGGGTCGAAGTCTGATCGGGCGAACGTCCCAACCAACTCAGATAGAGTTCCAGGGCTGAGACCATGGCCGGGCTATTTAGGGTGGGCTGGCCCAGATCATCGGTAAGCCAGCCGCCGTGGGGTCGCAGCCAGGGCACCAGCCAGAGGGGATCGTAGCTGTTAAGCCCCAGGCTCCGGCGCGTCCCCCCTGACTCAGCCTGGATCGTCTGGGCCAGCTCAAAAAGTTCGGCGGTGGTGCGGGGGGGGGTGTCGACCAGGTCCCGATTGTAGAAAAGCAGCAGATGGAAGCCGGCCGTGTCGGGCGCCCCCCAGATTTGGCCATCGCGACTGGCGCCGGCCAATGTTATTGAAGCAAAGCCGTCGGTGAAGCTGGCCGGAAAAAAGTCAGACAAGGGGGCAATCTGTTTGGTGGCCCACAAACTACCCAGCAGTACCGGCGAGGCCAAAACCACGTCAAACTGAATCTGGCCGGTCATCAAGGGAGTCATAAAATTTTCGGGGCTGTCGTAATGCTGTTGAATAACCCCAAATTGGGCAAACTCCGTTTGAAAGGCCTCGATGTCGCCGGCCAATATCTCAGCCTGAGCTTTGGATAGATTCTCCCAAACGATGATGGTTACCGCCGGCGGGGTGGGTGAAGGCAGCGGCGTTGCGGTGGGGGTCAAGGTTGGTCTTGGGGTAAAGGTGGGAAAGGGACTGGCCGTGGGGGTATTGGTCGATAGGAGAGTTGGGAAGGCGGTTGGCGTAACCGAAGTGCAGGCTGTAATTACCACCAGCAGTCCAACGGACAGGATTAGGGCCGAGTGGGGTCGTAAGCGCGTCGCCATAACCGCCAGTGTAGCGCAGCAACAACAGGGTGTCAAACTGGGAGCGAATGGCGAATAGCGAATGGCGAATAGCGAATGGCGAATAGCGAATGGCGAATAGCGAATAGCGAATAGCGAATGATGAACAACGTCTTAAATTTAACCTATTGGGTTGTGGCCTATCCGGGTTAGGATGCGTGGGAGAGGCTACTTACCTCCACCCGGGGCCGGCGACTGTTCCGGCCTGACCACCGCCGGGCGGCGCAGCCAGCGGCCCAGGCCAATCGCCAGCGCGGCTACAATCAAGGCCCCAACCAATCCGGCCACTATAGTCGACACCGCGGTTTCGCCCAGGAAGGGAATAGTGTAATCAGGCAGGATTTCGTAAGGCGCAGCCGCCCCCTGTTCGATGAAGCCTATATCTTCGGCCACTCGCTCCAGGCCGTCGGGGTCAGCCGAGGCCCAGGGGGAAACCAGCACCACTACCAGTGCCAGGGTCAGCCCGCCGACCACCCAGCCGTAGCCGCCGCGAGCTTTGACCGTTTCCGTAGATAACAGGTCTGGCCGAACCTGGCTAATGAAAGCCAGTGCCGCCACGGTCACCAACGCCTCACCCAGGCCGATGACAACGTGGACGCCCAACATAGCCGGCATCACAATGGCCAGCGGCGAGGTGCCGCTCAGCCAAAGCTGCACAGCGGTGAAAAAAGCCGCGGCCATCACCGACAGCCAGGCGGCTACCCCGGCCACCGTAAAGCGCACGCCGCGGCTCTGCCCGGCTACAGCCCGGTATAAGCCATAACCAATGAAGGCAGTAACCAGACCCATATTAAAAATGTTAGCCCCCATCACCAACAGCCCGCCGTCTTGAAACAGTAGGGCCTGCAACGCGATCACCGCCGTCATCACCAGGATGCCGGTCCAGGGACCGAGCACAATCCCGGCCAGGGCGCCGCCCAAAAAGTGACCGGACGTGCCGCCGGCGACCGGGAAATTAATCATCTGGGCGGCAAAAATAAAAGCGGCCATAATCCCCATCAGCGGCACTTGGCGCTCACCGAGTTCACCCTTGGTCCGCTGCACCGCCATAGCAATCAACACGATTGAAATAACCCAGAAGATGATCGAGATGGTCAGATTGAGAAAACCATCGGGGATGTGTAAAGCCGGATTGATGATGAGTTCATAAAAATTGGGGTCAATGGGTGAGAATAGCATAGTAACCTCCTACCAGCTTACTCCACTATTTTGTTACCAACACAGACAAAGCAAAAATTGTCCGATTTCTAGCTTGTGATTCGTCATATTGCATAGAAACTCAATTGCGATTATTTGCAACTGTAGTGGATTGTAACATACCCCCGACAATTGTCAAATGTTGAGGTTGGGATCAGCCTCTGCCTTGACCAGACATATCCGCTTTTGGGTGACAGAGTACCATAAATGGGTACAATTATCAATGTTTTGAACAAATTAAATTTAATAAAATATAGACAAATAAGTCTTAATTGGCGAAAATGAGGCTCAAATTTGACACACCCTTATTGTAGTATAACATTACGGCTGCGGAGATAATGATGAAAGCTTGGTTTTGGCTGCTGCCGCCATTTCTGCTGGCCGTGGCCGGGGATGGTTTGACAAAAATCTGGGCGGAACGATCGCTTGAACCGTACCAACCGGTGCCGGTCATTGGAGAGTTTTTCCGCTTGACGCTGGGTTACAACACCGGCGTGGCCTTTGGCCTGTTTGCCAACGGCGGGATGTGGCCGCTGGTGGTCACCGGTATCGTGATTGTGGGCCTGATCTTCTGGCTAACCCAGGCGTTACACCGCGGACAATTTCCGGCCAATGCCGTCTGGCCGGTCGGCTTCTTGCTGGGCGGGGCTATTGCTAATTTTATCGACCGGCTGCTGGACGGTCATGTGATCGACTTTTTGGATGTGGGGCTTGGTTCGGTGCGCTGGCCTACCTTCAATCTGGCCGATAGCTTCATTGTGGTCAGTTTGTTGACTTTAATGATCTTGACCTTAAAACCAAGCCGGGTCCAACCTGTTCAAGAGACCGGACAGGCGGAAGAGTCTCTGTCCGAAGTAGAATAACTTTAATGATGGACCTGAATCACATCAATGATGGAGAAGGCTATGCGAATCCAACTTTTGTCCATCACTGTTTTCATTCTTTGGCCCTTGATTTTGCTTACCGCCTGCGTGTCAACCCAGGCTGACACTCCCCCTTTACCCTCCACCCTGCCCCCTTCGGTCGAACCGGAGCCGGTGACCATCACCTGGGCTTTTTGGGGCGACCCGTGGGAAGTGGAGATCAACGAGCAAATCATCAAAATATTCCAGATGGATCATCCCTACATTGAGGTCAAAACCTTTCACCGCCCCTGGAACGATTATTTTGTCGAATTGCGCCCTCAGTTAGAGGCTGGTCAGGCGGCGCCTGATGTCCTTTTCTGGGCTGAAGTAGCCAGCGACGTGCCCAAAGGTTACTTTATGGACCTGGCTCCCTTTATGGCCGCTGAGAACTACCCTCTTGACGACTTTTTCCCCGGTTTGTTGGTTCATTTCAAGATTGGCGAAAGTGTCTACGGGCTGCCCCGCGATAGCGACACCAAGGTTATTTTCTATAACAAGCGGCTTTTCAACCGGGCCAACCAGCCCTTCCCCAAAGCCGGCTGGACGTGGAACGACCTGCGGACGACGGCCCTGGCCATCAAAGAGACCAACGTAACCGACTACAGCTTTGCCTACGAACCGAACGATTGGTGGATGATCTGGATGTGGCAGAATGGAGTCCAGGTTTTTGACGACAAGCTATTTCCGACCAAAACGGACCTGGGCGACCCGGCCGCAGCCGAGGCTGTCCAATTTCTGGCCGACTTGACCAACGTCGACCAGGTTACCCCACCGTATGAGCAGCTCAACTCCGGCGATATTGCCACGCTGTTCAAGGCAGGTAAACTGGCTATGGCTTTTGGTAATCACGCCCTGATTCCAGCATTTGCCCAAATTGAGGATTTTGAATGGGACGTAGTCGAACTGCCTGGCCAGAAGCGCCGGGCCAACCTGGCCGCGGGGGCCGGCTATGTCATCTCGGCCCAAACTGCCCAACCCGCCGCCGCCTGGACTTTTCTTAAATTCCTGTCCAGTCCCAAGGCTCAGGCCATTTTCGCCGAATCGGGCCTGGCCGTCCCGGCCCGTCGTTCGGTGGCCCGTTCAGACGTCTTCCTCAAGCAGCGACCGCAGCACAACGCCGAGGTCTTCTTAAGCCAGGCCGAACTCGGCGAACCAAGTTTTGCTTTTCCGGGCGCGGACCAGGTTATGTCGCTGCTAAACGAAGCCCTGGCGCCCGTTTGGCGCGGCCAACAAGACGCCGCCGACGCCATCCAGTCGGTATTGCCCCAAGTCGAAAAGATTGTGGCCGACAATCGTGACAGATTGTAACCTCACCCGCTGATGAAACAAGCCTACGCCATCCGGATCGGGCAATTGGTGGGGGCAGGTCTCGGCCTGACCCTCTTTTTGGTGCTCGTGGTTGGAGCAGCCGGCCGGATTGCTTACGATGTGAGTAAGCGCCAAAACGCCATCATTCAGACCCGCGGCGAAGTTGACAGTTTAGCCCTGGAGTTGCAAATCCTGGCTATCCGCCGCACCGACACCCTGCGCCGTTATCTTGACACTCAAGGCGCCGGCTATCTGGTTGTCTACCGGGACAACCAGGTAGCCTACAAAAACGTTTTCACTGAACTGACCGCCCTGCTGCACACTCCCCAAGAGATTGAAGCCTGGCAAGCCGTGGTTGCCGCCGAAACCGCTCTGGACGACAAAGCCCAAGAGTCGTTCCGGCTATACGATGGTGGTTTTCCTGAGACGGCTCGTTTTCTGTGGGATAATGAGGGGCTGATGGCCCAGGAGAAACTGCTCAATGCTATCAGCAAGCTCCGGCAGGCGCAGGCCAGCACCAGCGTTGAAGTGATCGATCAGGCCGTCCAAACCGAGAACCTGGCGGTGACTGCCGTGACTGTTTTTATCATCGTGGCGCTCATCGGCGGCATTGCGGCCAGCCTGATTATCACCCGGCTCATCACCCACCCCCTCTCTCAACTGGTTAAAACGACCGCGGCTATCGGCTCGGATTTGAGCCAGCGGGTTGAACCAAGCGGGCCACAGGAAATTGCCTTTTTGGGCCAAACCATTAACCAGATGGCCGCCAGTCTGGCCAAATCCCGGCGAGCAATTCAGGAGTACAACGAACGTTTGGCGCACGAGTTAGAGTTGGCCAGTCAGATTCAGGCCAGTTTTTTCCCCAATGCATTGCCTCAGTTCCCCGGTCTGGAATTGGCCGCCTTCTGGCAATCGGCCCGGGAAATGGGCGGCGACTTTTACACCTGCATCGACCTGGGTGATGGGCAACAGGGGCTGGTAGTGGCCGATGTCAGCGGCAAGGGCGCCCCGGCGGCCATGGCCGGCGCCCTGGCCGTGGGGCTGTTAGAGGCTTTTGCCCCCCTTTACCCTGATCCGGAGACTTTGCTGGCCAGACTGAACAAGGATTTGTATACCCGGTTCATTGCCAACTATATCAACGTGGCCTGTTGCTACGGCATCTTAAACACTCGATCGCGGCAACTGACCGTAGCGAACGCCGGTTGTGTCTATCCCTACTTGCGCCGCGGTAACAAGCTGGGCGAAATTGAAGTATCTGGCTTGCCGCTGGGCATGTGGCCGGACTTTGACTATCAGGCCCAATCCATCACCCTGCTGCCGGGCGACCTGCTGCTCTTGAGCAGCGACGGGCTGATTGAAGCTCGCAATGAGCTGGGCGAGCTGTTTGGTTTTGAGCGCCTGGAAGCCGAACTCAAGAGCTTGCCGGCCGCCGTCACCGCCCAGGCGGCTGTCGACCGGCTGGTCCATGCCGCCATGAATTTTACCGCTCCGGCAGACCTGGCTGATGATCTGACCGTTATGGTCATCCGAGCCGTAGAAAAATAACCGCCATCTATCCCACTTGTCTATCAAGAATCCCTTTTCCAACCGGATTCAAATCTTGTAATGGTATCCTGAATAAAAAGGGCTATTGGGGAAGGTCTCTATCGTGGCGCGGCGCCAGAAACCAGGCGGTTAAGACACTATTCCCAAGAGTAGAGTCATAGTCACCTGGTCATCTTGAATAAGGCCTTTGGACTGTGGTAGAATGAAGTCAGCGGCAGGTTAGCCAGAGGAATGGGACCAGCCGAAGTTTTATAGCTTGAATGATGCCAATCGTCAAATCTGTCTTAATATCCAGTGGTTTGCTGATAGCTGTTCTATTGATTGCCGCGCCGGGATTGGGCCAGGCCGGGCTGCTTGCTGCCCAACCGCCCCCACCCTTTGTTTCGGGGGAGATTATCGTCAAATTCAAGCCCCAAGTCGACTCGTTGCGCGCCCAGAACTTGCTGCCCTCGGGTGGATTGCAGTTAATGGAACTCTCACCCCGCAGTGAGTTGCTGCGCGTGCGGGTGACGCCCGGCCGGGAGGCGGAGACGATAGCTGCCCTGGCGGCCCGCCCCGACGTCGAGTTTGCAGTCTACAATTACCAGCTCTACGCCCTCGACACCCCCAATGACCCCGAATTCAATCGGCAATGGAATTTGCACAACACCGGCCAGACCGGCGGCATCCCCGACGCCGACATCGACGCGCCCGAAGCCTGGGATATCCACACCGGCGGCGGTAATGTGACCATTGCCATCATCGACACCGGTGTTTACCTCAACCACGAAGACCTGCAAGCCAACATCTGGCTAAATGGGGCTGAAATCCCGGCCAATGGCCTCGACGACGACCTCAACGGCTATGTAGACGATGACCGGGGTTACGACTTCTACAATAACGACAGTAATCCTGATGACGACAACGGCCACGGCAGCCACGTAGCCGGTATTGCCGCGGCCAGAGGCAACAACAGCCGGGGCATTGCCGGGGTTAGTTGGGCGGCCAAAATTATGCCCCTCAAAATATTGAGCGCTACCGGCGGCGGCAATCTTTATGATCTGCAAGAAGCTATTTATTACGCCGTCGATAATGGGGCCGATATCATCAATGTGAGCGCCGGCGGGTACTGTAACAGTTCTTGGGACAGCGTCATCCAACCTGCGCTCAATTATGCTGTGGCTCAAAATGTCTTGCTGGTAGCCGCAGCCGGCAATACCGGTTCCAACTACATTCTGTGCCCGGCGGCGATGCCGGGCGTACTGGCCGTCGGTTCAACCACGGCCAGGGATGAACGGGCCTTATCCTCTAATTTTGGTCTGCTGCTCGATATCGTCGCTCCCGGCGAGACAATTTACAGCACCTACCCGGCCCACATCAGTTACCGGCCCCAATGTTACACCCAGGCTTATTGCGAAATATCGGGCACCTCGATGGCCTCGCCCCACGTGGCCGGATTGGCCGCTTTGCTCTGGTCCTTTGCCCCTAACCTGTTCCTTAGCGACGTCCGTAGCCTCATCCAGGCCACGGCTGACGACCTGAGCCCTCGCAGCGGCGACTACTGCGCCGCGCTGTACCCCGCTTACGTCGGCGGCAGCGGCTGGGATCCCTGTTATGGCCACGGCCGCATCAATGCCTACCGCAGTTTGGCGGCGCTGGTCGATTTGCAGACCTCGCCAGTCGAACTCAGCTTCACGGTGGATGGCGCCGGCCATTCATTTCCCCCCACCAATCAAATTACACTTGTCTCCGCGGCTGCCACCGGCGTAAATTGGACGGCAACCATCTCCCCGACCGTTGCCTGGTTGAGTCTGGTTGGCCTTGCCGCCGGAACAGTATCGGCAGCCGAGTCGCCGGCCGGGGTCAGCCTGGCAGCCAACCGGCCGCCTGCTCCGGCCGCGTACGGCGTTTACAGCACCACGGTCGTCATTAGCGGCGCCACAAGCGGGGGGCAACAACTTGGCACTCGCACCAGCCGGGTTTACCTCAATTACGTGCCTCAAATCGAACTCAGGCCGGTCTATCTGCCTCTCATTTTGAAAAATGCCGTTGCCAAACCTGATCTCATCATCGAAAGTCTGGTCGCCGCCAGCCAAGCGGTGACCGTAACCATCAAAAATCAAGGCTGGGTCGATGTAACCGACGCCTTCTGGGTGGACGTCTATTTCGATCCCAGTTCCATTCCAACCCTCAACCAGCCCTGGGAGACGCTGGCCAGCCACGGCCTGGTCTGGGGCGTGACCGCGCCGCTGCCGGCCGGGGAGAGTTTAACTCTGACCATTGGCGGCGACTACTTCTTCCCGAATCTGAGCAGCGCCACGCCGCTGCCGGTGGCGGTCGATGTGTACGGCCTGGTCGACTCGGTCAACTTTGCCACCAGCTATGGGGCGGTGGACGAAAGTGATGAAACCAACAATCTATTTGGGGCGGTCACCTCAACGGATGCTGCCGGAGCAACTTCCGCCTCAACCGGCATTCAAACTATGACTGCCGCCAGCGTAGCCTTGCCGCCGCGGTAGTTGAGGCGTTGCGACCGGTCAGTTGCAGGAATTAAGCGATGAAAATCAACAAGCTTATGGTTAGCGGGATCATCTCAGTCATCACATTTCTGGCGGTTGCCCCGGCTCTGGCCCAAGAACCGCCGCCCGCCGGCGCAGCCATCATCCCCGGTGAAGTCATCGTCAAGTTTCAGCCGCACGTGGGCGCGCTGGGCGCTCAAGCCTCGCTGCAAGCCGAGGGACTACAACCGCTGGAAATCTCGCGTGGAGGGGGTATGCTGCGCCTGCAGGTGCCGCCAGGCCAGGAGAGCCGGGCCATCGCCCGGCTGATGACCCGCGGCGACGTTGAATTTGCCAGCTATAACCACCGCGTCCAGGCATTCGAGACGCCCAACGATCCTGCCTTCAACCAGCAGTGGGCTTTACAGAAAATTGAGGCGCCGGCAGCCTGGGATATCTATACCGGCGCTAATAACGTGATCATTGCCGTCATCGACTCGGGCGTTGATCTGGATCACCCAGACTTACAGGCCAATCTGATGCCCGGCTGGGATTTTGTCAACAACGACAGCCTGGCGGATGACGATCACGGCCACGGCAGCCACGTGGCCGGCATTGCCGCGGCGGTTGGCAACAACGGAGTCGGCATCGCCGGGGTGAGCTGGCGGGCCAAAATTATGCCGCTCAAAATGTTAGATGCCTCAGGCGGCGGCAGTACCTATCACCTGGCTCAAGCCGTCTACTACGCCGTCGACCATGGGGCCAGGGTGATCAACATGAGTTTGGGCGCGCCGGGGTCGGCATGGCCCTGCAACTGGCCCGAGGTAGAGGCCGCCTTTAATTATGCAATCAGCCACGGGGTTCTCCTGGTGGTTGCCTCCGGCAACGACGGGCAGGAGGGGGTTAACTGTCCGGGCGCCTATGACCAGGCGATGGCCATCGGGTCGACTACCGCCACCGACACCCGTTCTTACTTTTCAAATTTCGGCCCGCACCTGGATATCGTTGCGCCCGGCAGTAGTATTTATAGCACCTACTATTTTGGCAGTTATACTACCATGAGCGGTACCTCGATGGCCACGCCCCATGTGGCCGGGCTGGCCGCGCTGCTGTGGTCTTTTGCCCCGGCGCTCAACGCCGCCGAGGTCAGAAGCTTTATCCAGACGACGGCCGACGACCTGGGCCCGGCCGGCTGGGACCCATACTTTGGGTACGGCCGGATCAACGCCAAAAAAGCCATCGACGCCATCAGTCTGCAAACCTACCCCAACCAACTGACCCTCTTCATCGATGATCAGAGTGACCTGGTGAGTGGGGTGATCCAGATTTCGACCTCCAATCCGGACCTGATCAACTGGAGCACGACCATCTCGCCGACGGTGCCCTGGTTAGCGGTGGCGCCGCCGGCCTCCGGTCTGGTCTCCTCCGGTTCGTCGCCGGCCGGCGTTACCCTGCTCGCTACCCGCCCGGACAGCTACGCCACCTACACCGCTGCCGTGATGATCACCGGCACCACCTCGGCGGGGGTGGTGATTGGCCCCAGAAGCACCCAGGTCCAGCTTCATTATGTGCCGCAGGTTTACCGTTATTGGCTGCCGCTGATGGCCAAAGATTAAAATGGAGTGAGCTAGCTACCAGGGGACCGGCACTTCAAAAAGCGCCGGTCCCCTGGGTAAAATGTGGGAAGAATATCCCTCTTGATAATGGGCTTAACCTTGTGATATAATACACTCAACTGTTTGGCACTTTACTAACAGACTGAATAACGGCCTGGCCCGACGACGGGCAAGGAGATCGGCGTGACAATCCAGCGACTCGCTGACATAGCGGCGCACCCAGCAGGTGATTTCGACCGGCTCTAAAGCCCGGTCGAGGAGCCTGCTTTTTTTGTTTTTAAGGCAGTTTGGGACGGGAAAGGAAAGAGCAATGGCTAACCAATCTTCTACTATAAAGTTACTCAAACGGCTGTTATTGGCGCTGCTGGCCGTGGCCGTAGCCGGGGTTGTAAGCGCGGCATTCTTAACGCCGCCGGCCCGGGCCGACACGCCGATATTTGTGCGCCCCGGCGGCGATGACTCCGCTTGCATTGGGATCGTCAATGTAGATTACCAGCCGAATGTAGCCCCCCTCTGCGCCGTAAAAACAGTGCCACGCGCCTTAACCCTGGCCGGGGCCGCCAATACCGTCATCATTGATTCCGGCAGCGAAATCGTTACCATCCCGCCCAACGTGGGTTCCGGGGACATTTCTGCGTTGGCGGCCAATATTGTAGTCGATAAAAGCGATTTACCCGATCCGGTGCCGGTGTTTAGTCCCCTAACCTACACTGTGCGGATTAGCAATACGGGTGATTTACCGGCCAACAACGTGCGCCTGATTGACTCGTTGCCTCAGGTGGGAATTGTTTCATTTAAGTCAGCTAATCCCAGCCAGGGTGGGTGTGGTTTACTGGCTCCGGATATTATCAGTTGTACCCTGGGGGTTATTCTTAATGGGAACAATGCCACCGTAACCGTTGTAGTTACACCCACAGCGGCAGGAAACATCTTCAATAATGCCAGCGTCAGTGAGTCAGGTGGCGCCGGGGGAGCAGATAGTGAAGTAACCCGGGTAGAAGGCGTCACTAACCTATCTGTCACCAAAAGCGACTCTCCCGACCCGGTTACTCTGGGGCAAGCGGTAACCTACACTGTCACCATCAGTAATGCTGGCCCATCGGCGGCAGCGCCCGTTACCCTGACCGACATTTTGCCTGCCGGCGTGTTGGTTGGCTCGATTACGCCCAGTCCAGGAGTAGTCTGCGGGGGTGGCAGTACTGTTACTTGTACAACGGCGCTACTGGGGAGCAACGTTACTGCTACGGTTAGAATAGTGGTTACGCCGACGACAGTTGGTCTGATCACCAACACCGCAATTATTACCGGCGGTGATATTGACCTTGACCCGGCCAATAATATCTTCACCGAAACCACCACCGTGATCGGGTTGGCCAATATCGGGGTCAGCAAAAGCGACCAGCCCGACCCGGTGTCTCCTGGAGCAACCTTAACGTACACCCTGGTTGTCTCCAACGCCGGCCCGGCCACCGCCACCAATGTGACTCTGACCGATACGTTGCCGAGCGCGGTCAACTTCAACAACGCTTCCGGTAATCTGTTGTTAATGCATCTGGATGAAGTGACCGGCTCAACCAGCTTTAGCGACACCTCCGGCAATAACTACAACGGCAGTTGCAGCGGAGCGACATGCCCCACCGCCGGGGCAGCGGGCCGATTTGGAACAGCCCTGCGCTTTGACGGCGTCAATGACTATGTCAGCCTGGGTAACCCGGCCGGGTTGAACCTGTCCGGCCAGGTCACCTTGATGGCCTGGGTCAATATTTCCGGTACAACCGGGCTGCAAGATATCATGGCCCACGGTTATACTCTCGCCCCCACCACGGCTGCTGTCTTTTTAAGAATTAACAGTGGTAATTATCAAGCCGGCTCCTGGAATGGCGCCGACTTTCTGGCCTCTGCGCCCATTCCTCCGGGCGATGTTGGTACATGGGTTCACCTGGCCGGCGTTTACGACGGCAGCTTCTGGCGGATTTACCGTAATGGTACAGTGGTGAATTCCACACCGGCCTCGACCGGCGCGGTGCCGGTCAGCGGCAACTGGGCTATTGGCGCCAGGGGCGACGGCAGTGAAAGATTCTTTGGCGGCTCGGTTGACGAGGCGGCCATCTTTAACCGGGCTTTGAGCGCCGCCGAAATCGCCGCTATGTATCAAAGGCCGCTCAACGGGTCGGTCAGTCCCAGCCAGGGGAGCTGCGGGGTAACCAGCGCCGGCCTTAACTGCAACCTGGGCAACCTGGCCGCGTCGGATACGACCACGGTCACTCTGAGGGTGACGGTAGCCTCCACCGCTACCGGGACCATCGTCAATACGGCCTCTGTGACCACCAGCGCAGTTGACCCAATCCCCGGCAACAACAGCGACAGCGAGACCACCACCATTCAAACCGGCGGCGGTCCCAGCACCATTTACCTGCCGATCATCCTCAAGAATTATGCCGACCCGACCATCAGCATGGTCTGGGACGGCCTGGAGCCGGTCCGGGATAAGGTTAGCCCGGCCAATGGCGCGGCCGGCTTGACCCCAGACGGGCGAAACGATGGCCTGTTTAGAGTGACGGTCAATATGGGTTCGCAGACCAAAACGGCCAACTCGGTTATTTTGACCACCAGCCAGGATCCCGGTATTTATTGGGATACCATTAACACCAATCCATCCTGGGTGCTGGGCATCTTTGACGGGGGCACTCGGCTGAATAATGCCGATGGCACGATTACTCAGACGATTAGTGGTATGTTTGCAGTGACCTTATACGCCTCCGACACCAATCCGGCCTCGCTCTTTCCGCCGGATACCCATACCTACACCGTGACGATCAACTTCACCGATGGCAGCTCACTGTCGGCCAGCGCCCGTATCCCGCCCGCGGGCGGGACGCCGCCGGAACCACCCCCGCCGCCGCCGGAACCGCTCTCCGACGTCTCGGATGTGGCCGCGGACCCCGACACCAACCAAATCTTTATTGCCAGCCCTCACCACGACCGGGTGGCCGTAATCAACGGCGGCAGCGATACGGTTAGCCGCAGCGTGGCCGTGGGCAATGGACCCACCGGCCTGGCTGTGCTGAAGGCAAGTGTCGCGGCCAACAATAAGGTCTTTGTGGCGCACCAGTACGGCGCCAACTATTGGACGCCCGGGCTAAAGGCCTTTGGCGTCAACCAAACCTCTAGCCACGACACTGCTTTTGGCGGCTACGTGGGCGCGGCGCCGGTTAAGGTCGCAGCCAATCCCGGCAACGGCCGGGTCTACGTGTCGAACTACTACGACAAGCTGGCCGTGCTAAATGGCAACTCCGGCCCCCCGGAGACCCGCTTGGGTTGGGTGGTGCAGCGAGCCTTCCAGGGAGCGTATGGCATCGACGTCAGCGCCGTGACCAACCGGGTCTATCTGGCCACCCGGGACACCGGCGAATTGGTGGTGTTCGACGGCAACAGTGACCGGTTGCTCCAGTCCGACTACATTCCCACGCATGTCAAACCGCCGCAGGCGTGCAGCCTGTGGAGCGTGGCCGTCAACGAGGTTACCGGCCATGTGTTTGTACCCTGCCCGCAGCTTGGCCGGGTGTTTGTATTGCAAGAGAGTCAGATCAGCGTGCTTGACCTGGAAGCATTGGGGGTGTTGGAAGAGCGTGAAGGGGGGCTGGCCTTGGTGGTTTCACCGCAGGCCGCCCCCTGGATTGCCGACATCAGCATTCCGGGCGGCGTGGGCCTGGGTGAGGAGGGCATCGCCGTGGTCGACAGCAGTACCGGCTACGTGTTTATGACCAATGCCGGCAACGATACGCTGGTAATCTTGCGGGACAATTCAAATGCAGCCAGTATCGCCTACGTCACTACCATGGCCGTGGGCGACCAACCGCAGGGGGTCGATGTGAACCCGGCTACTAACAAGCTCTACGTGGGTAACACGGGCAGCAATACCGTGACCGTGCTGCAATCCACTCCGCCTTTTACCGCGGTCACAACCATTCCCCTAACTCCGTAAGGATAGGCGACAGTCACTTAAGAAGTGGCTGTCACCCGTCAAATTCAGTTAGCGGGCGACCTGAATCAGGCCGCCCGTTTTTATTGTAGCCACTCAACTACCGGTCTTCGCCACCAGCTAATCAATTTTGAAGTGACGATCCTGTAAGAATTTGGTAAGAATTTATCTGGTTCTGACGGTTTCTGTGGTTACGCAAATTATTGGCGGTATCCTCCCATCG
>CAYNLK010000003.1:190000-252248 GCA_964398055.1 uncultured Caldilineaceae bacterium | reverse complement strand
TACCCGCTATTATTCACCGTGTCACTCAGGGGTTATTCGGATAGGCCCTAAGTCGACCAATTCTTTCAGTTCGGTTGAATTTTCCGATACACTCATAATTACACCGCTTGAATGAGTAATTGATTGATTTTACTTCGGGAAGGCGTTGTTGACAAGGTTGACACTGTTGTGACCTGTGTTATACTTGTAGCAGGTTCTCGATTGATTTTTCCGCCAAAAATCCATTCTCCCGGTACTGATGTTCAACTCATTTCAATGGGGGCAACGGCGCCTAACCCCAGGCGTGAGTCCCTTATCGGAGCAACGCCAGGTACACTTGCTGAGAACTGTCGAATTTGGAAAGGAGGTGGTAATGGCCTGACCCGCTCATCAAAATCCCTCTAAACCCAACGTCTCTGAAAAAATTGTCAGTCCTGGCGCTCACCAGGCGCCATAATTAGTTCTCACAAAGGAGTGGAGAGTAATGAAGCGTTTGTTTGTTGTTCTGTTAGCAATGTTATTGTTTGGCCTTATAGCCGCTCAGTGTGGGGCTGCGCCCACACCGCAGACCGTTACCGTGGTGGAAACGGTGGTCGTTAAAGAGATGGTTGAAGTTGAGAAGGAAGTGGTTAAAGAGGTCGAAGTTGTCCAGACGGTCGAAGTTATTAAAGAAGTTGAAGTGCCGGCCGAACCCCCGCCAGATATGCCCAAAGGTACCCTGGTGCGGGCATTGACCACCTTCCCCAACTCCCTGGACTTGCCGCAGTGCGCCGAGCGCAACGCTTCAACCACGGCCTGGCACATGTATGATACCCTGGTCTGGCTTAACGATGAGGGCGCTTTTGAGCCGGCCCTGGCCGAGAGTTGGGAGGTATCCGAGGATGGTTCCGAATACACCTTCAAACTGCGGCAGGGTGTCACCTTCCATAACGATGAGCCGTTCAACGCTGACGCGGTCGTCTTTTCGTGGGAGCGGGCCAAGGATGGCGGTTTTGAATACAGCAACCTATGGCAAGCGGCCAAATCGGTGGAAAAGATTGACGACTATACTGTTAAGATTACTACCGAGGGCCCCGACGCCCTCTTCCTATCGACCGTCGCCGACAACTGGGCGATTATCCCGCCCAAATATTTCCAGGAAGTCGGCCAGGAAGGCTTCAACAAGCATCCTATCGGCACCGGACCCTTTATGTTTGTCGAATGGGTGCCGGGCGACCATATCACTATGAAGGCCAACCCGAATTACTGGCGCGAGGGCGTGCCCAAGATCGACACATTACGATTCCGGCCCATCCCCGAGTCCGCTACCCGCGTGGCCGCCATCCAGACCGGTGAGGTTGACATCGTTACCCGCCTGTCTTCGGAAGAGGCCAAGACCCTGCTGGGCGTCCCCAATGTCACCATCATCAAGTACCCGGTCGAGCGCGTCTTCTACATTGCTTTCAACAATCTGACCACCGGCAAGGATCAGCCGACCATCGATCCAAAAGTTCGGCTGGCGATGAACTACGCCGTAGACCGGCAGGCCATCGTTGATGCTTTGTTCGACGGCTTTGCCAAGCCGGCCATTGGCTTTGTCACCACCGGCGAGCTGGGTTATGACGAGGCCGAACCCTTCCCTTACGACCCAGACTTGGCCAAGGAGTTGCTGGCCGAGGCCGGCTACCCCGATGGCTTTGACATAGGCATGGCCTGTCCGGCCGGCGCCTACACCCACTTTGAAGAAGTGTGTGAGGCCATCGTTGGCTACCTGGGCGAGGTCGGGATTAATGTCGACCTTGAGATCATGGAATCCGGCCATTACTGGGACCTGGAAGCCAACAAAGAATTACCGCCGCTCTTTGGCGACAGTTGGTCGGCGGTGGATGGTGAAGCCTATCGCCGCCTGATTGGGGCGTTGGGCAAGGACGCCGCCTATGCCGCCTGGTACGATCCCGACATCGACACCTTGTTGAAGCAAATTCAGTCCACCATAGATCGGCAGGAGCGGGCCAAACTGTATGGCGAGCTGCAGGTTTTCATGCGGGAGAACCCCCCCTTCATCTACCTGTATGAGCCGTACACCTTTGAGGCCATTAACACCCGGGTGCAGAACTATATGCCGCGCCCGGCCGAGACTTATTTCTTGTTCGATACTTTTGTAGTCGAAGAGTAGCGCATCCGCCTCAGGCCCTAAAGGTTCTCCAAAACCTTTAGGGCCTGAACAATCAGATCGTTGCTCGTTATTGAGCAACAAGCCAGGCTTTACATCATTTAGGAAAGGCGGGGTTATGCTGCGTTACTTCCTGACCAAATTCCTGCAATCCCTCTTGCTTTTATTGGGGGTATTATTGCTGGTTTTCTTCATGGTTCGCCTTACTGGCGACCCGGCCTCGTTGATGATGCCCCGTGAAGCTTCACCGGAGCAGGTTGCCGCCTTCCGCGAGGCGATGGGCTTCAATCGCCCCCTCTTCGTCCAGTTTGTGGACTTTTTCAAAGGCGCCGTTGTGGGCGACTTTGGCAACTCGCTTCACTTCAAAACCCCGGCTATGCCGTTGGTGTTGCAGCGGTTGCCGGCCACGGTGCAATTGGCCGCGGTGGGCCTGCTGATGGCCATGGTGGTGGGTATTCCGTTGGGCCTGATCGGCGGCTTCAATCCGGGTAGTGTGGCCGACTCGGTCGGCCGCACCATTGCCCTGTTGGGCCAGAGTATCCCCAATTTTTGGCTGGCGTTGATCATGATCCTGCTCTTTGCCGTCAGGTTGGGTTGGTTTCCCTCCTTCGGTCGCGACCAGTGGCACTCGGTGGTTATGCCGGCCTTTGTGCTGGGGCTGCCGGTGTTGGGCCAGTTGGTCCGGTTGACCCGCTCGGCCGTGCTGGAAATCAGGAGCGAGGATTTCATTCGGACGGCTTACAGCAAGGGGTTGGAGCCAAGAGTGATCTATGTCAAGCACGTCTTGAGGAACGTCGCCATTCCTCTGGTCAGCGTGATTGGCGTCCAGTTCGGTTACATGCTAGGCGGTTCCATCTACATCGAGTCCATCTTTGCCTGGCCTGGTATGGGCCAGCTACTCGAGCAGGCTATCGGCTGGCGAGATTTTCAACTGGTGATGGCCATCGCTGTGTTTACCAGCGTGGTTGTACTGATTCTCAACCTGTTGACTGATCTGGCTTATGCCGTTATCGATCCGAGGATACGTTATGGCCACTAGAGACATCACCGCAGATAGTTTACTCGATGTTGAGCGTACTTTTGGCGACCGCCTGGCTTATGCCGGCCGATTCTTGTGGCGGGACCGGGGCGGTCTGATCGGCCTGATTCTATTCTTGATTGTCGTTGCGGCGGCAACATTGGCCCCTATGATCGTCCCCTATGATCCCCTGGCCCAAAATTTGCGTGACAGTAGAATGCCGCCCGCCTGGCAAGAAGGGGGTAATTGGAACCATCCCTTCGGCACCGACAACCTGGGGCGAGACATTTTCAGCCGGGTCATCTATGGGGCTCGCGTCTCATTGACCGTCGGCTTTTTTGGGGTGTTGATCGCCGGTGGTTTGGGCTTGATTTTTGGCGCGATTGCCGGCTATGTAGGCGGGCGGGTCGATGCTGTCATTATGAGCGTGGTCAACCTGGTCTTGTCGTTGCCGTATCTTCTGTTTGTGGTGGTGATCGCCGCCATCCTGGGCCGCAGCCTGATCAATGTTATTCTCATTTTCGGCATCACCGACTCGCCGATTTTTGCCCGGGTCACCCGGGGGGAGGTATTACGGATTCGCCAATCCGGCTTCGTCGAGTCCGCGGTTAGCGCCGGGGCGCGCGGGCCGCGCATCATTTTTGACCACATCTTGCCCAATCTGATGGGGCCGCTGATTACCCTGGCCACCTTTGAGATGTCGCGCATGATTTTTTACGAGGCCGGTCTGGGCTTTTTGGGTTTGAGTGTGCCGCCTTCGGTGCCCAGTTGGGGCAATATGCTGGCTGCCGGCCGCAGCTACTTGACCAGCGCTCCATGGATTGCTACTTTCCCCGGCCTGGCCATCATGTTCACCTCCCTGGGGATGAACCTGCTGGGCGACTGGCTACGGGATGTGCTCGACCCGCGCTTGCGCCGGGCCAGGAAGTGAGCGACGCCCAATGACCAGCCCCATTGTCCTCCAGGTAAAAAACCTTGTTACCTGCTTCCACACGTTGGACGGCATTGTGCATGCCGTGAACGGGGTCACTTTTGACCTTGAGCAGGGTGAAACCCTGGCCATTGTGGGCGAAAGCGGCAGCGGCAAGAGCGTGACCATGATGTCGATCCTGGGCCTGATCCCCACGCCGCCCGGTAAAATTGAAAGCGGTGAAGCCATCTTCTTCGATGGCCATGACCACCGCGACTTGCTCAAGCTGTCGGTGCATGAGCTGCGTAACGTCCGCGGCGGTCAGATCGGCTTTGTTTTTCAAGACCCAATCTCTTCGCTGAATCCTGTTTTGACCATCGGCGAGCAAATTGCTGAAACTCTGACCAAACACCTGGGGCTGAGCCGCGAAGCAGCTCGGGCGCAAACCATCAAGTTGCTGGCCCATGTTGGCATTCCCGACCCGGAGCTGCGTTATAAAAACTATCCCCATCAATTTTCCGGCGGCATGCGCCAGCGGGTGATGATTGCCATTGCCATCGCTTGCTCGCCTGAAATTGTCATTGCCGACGAGCCGACCACAGCCCTGGACGTGACCATCCAGGCTCAGATTGTGGAGTTGTTCCAGCAGATTCAGGCCGAAATCGGCATGGCCGTGATCTGGATTACCCACGATTTGGGTGTGGTGGCCGGCCTGGCCGACCGCGTGCTGGTGATGTATGGCGGCCGGATCGCCGAGATTGCGCCGGTGGACGAGCTGTATGAACAGCCACAGCACCCTTATACGCTGGGCTTACTCGGCGCGCTGCCCCGGCTCGATTCGACCGAGGCGAAACGTTTGGTCAGCATCAAAGGCACGCCGCCAGATTTGTTGATCCCACTCAGGCATTGCCCCTTTGCCTGGCGCTGCGACTATGCTTTTGACCGCTGTTGGGCGGAGATCCCGTCCCTCACCCCGGTCGGGCCGCGTCACCAGGCTGCCTGCTTCTACGACCTCGACCGAGGAGGGCCGCGCCATGACTGAGAATGATCTACTGCTGCGGGTGGTCCAGCTTAAGAAACATTTTCCGATCTCCTCCGGGGGATTGTTCGGTCGCCAGGTAGGTACAGTGAAAGCAGTCGATGGGATCTCTTTTACCATCAAACGGGGTGAAACATTGGGCCTGGTGGGCGAGAGCGGCTGCGGCAAATCGACTACCGGTCGCGTCATTTTGCAGTTGCAGAAGCCCACCTCCGGCCAGGTTTTTTTTGAAGAGAAAGATCTGACGACTTTGAGTCCGGAAGAGTTGCGCCTGACTCGCCCCAAAATGCAGATGATTTTTCAAGACCCCTATGCTTCGCTCAATCCCCGTCACTCGGTGGGCAAAATTGTGGCCGAGCCGCTGGTGATTCACGGCTTGCTGAGCGGCCAGCCCTTAAAAGAGCGGGTGGCTGAATTGCTGGAGTTGGTGGGCCTGGATCCGGCCTATGTCCGCCGTTTTCCGCACGAATTCTCCGGCGGCCAGCGGCAGCGGATTGGCATCGCCCGCGCCCTGTCGTTGAACCCCAGCTTTATCGTCTGCGATGAACCGATCTCGGCCCTGGATGTGTCGATCCAGGCCCAGGTGGTCAATTTGTTGCAAGATTTGCAGGAGCAGTTGGGCTTAACCTACCTCTTCATTGCTCATGACCTGAGCATGGTTAAGCATATCTCGCACCGGGTGGCGGTGATGTACCTGGGTAAAGTGATGGAATTGACCGACCGCCAGACTTTGTTTGCCGACCCACTGCACCCCTACACCCAGTCGCTCAACTCGGCTGTACCGCTGCCGGCCCCCAAGCTTGAAAAGAAGCGGCGGCGATTTATCTTAAAGGGCGATCCACCCAGCCCGGCCAATCCACCCTCAGGCTGCGTCTTCCACACGCGTTGTCCCCTGGCCGTGGTGGAGTGCGCCGCGGTTGTGCCGGCGTATCGCGAAGTGCTACCCGGCCATTTTGTGGCCTGCCATTTGGCCGACGAGTCGGGCGGCAGCAAGATCGCGGCGTGATTAGTGAACAGTAATCAGTAATCAGTGAACAGTGAACAGTTGATCTTACCACTGACCACTGACCACTGACAACTGACAACTGACAACTGATAACTGATAACTGATAACTGATAACTGATAACTGATAACTGATAACTGACCACTGTTTTTGGGAGATGGTTATGAAACTTCCCTTAAATGTTGATGTCCACTGCACCGACGGTCGGTGTGGCCGTTCCACTCACATCATTTACAACCCGGCTACCGAAATGGTCACCCACATGGTCATTCAGGAAGCCAAATCGCCCTACACCGAACGTCTGGTTCCGGTGAGCTGGATCAAGGAAACCACCCCGGAGTTAATTCTGCTTAACTTGACGCGAGATGAGGTAACCGCGTTAGAACCTTTTAACCAAACCGATTTTGTGCAACGCGAGGTGCCCCATTACGCCACCGACCCTCAATTAACCTTGCTGTGGCCCTACCGGGTGCCGGCTACAAAGGTTGTGAGTGATACTCGCCGGCAGATTCCTCCGGGTGAGTTAGCCGTGCGGCGCGGGGCCAGGGTCCGGGCTACGGATGGCCGGGTGGGCCAGGTGGATGAGTTTGTGGTTGACCCCGAGACCGGCCTCATTACCCACTTGGTTTTGCGGGAGGGGCTGCCATGGGACCGGCGCCATGTGGACATCCCGATCTCAGAGATTGACCACATCGAAGAGAACGTCGTTCACTTGAAGTTAGATAAAAAAGGGGTAGAGGCTTTACCCTTCATCGAGCTAAAACGTTGGTAGAGGCGTTTATGTCGTCATTTTTGTCCCTAACAAAAGTCCTCCAGCCTCGGGCCGGTTGGTACCGCGGTGATTTTCATACCCATACGAACTTTTCAGATGGCTTTTACTCACCGCCCGACTTGCTTGAGGTGGCCCGCGCTGCCGGCCTGGATTTTTTTGCCATTACCGATCATAATACCATTGCGGCCTATCCTGAATTTGGCGACATGACCGATGTGCTGGTTATCCCCGGCCTGGAGGTTACGCTGGAAGAGGCCGGCCATTTCAATATCTTCGGCCTGGCCGGCCGGTTCGACTGGCTGGCCGAGCTTTGCGTCTGGCCTGATCGGCTGCACACCCTAACAGGCATGTACAATACTCCCACCCAATTGATGCAGCAGACCGCAGCCCAGGGCCTGCTCAATTCCATCAACCATCCGCTCCTGCCTCCCTGGGCCTGGCTGGATCAGGCTACCCATCTGACCCATCTGCACTGCCTGGAAATCTGGAACGATCCCAGTTGGCCTGATAATCAACAGGCCAACCCTGCAACTGTGGCTTTGTGGACAGAATTATTAAATGCCGGCTATCGCCTTACCGCCATTGGCGGCAGCGACTTTCATACTCCCACCCCCAAACCCGGCCAGTTCAAACCCGCCGAACGGCTCGGCTTGCCCAGTACTTATGTCTATGCCGATAATCTCTCCGGCGCGGCCATTCTGGCCGGACTGCGGCAGCGGCGGGCCTATGTTAGTCTGGGCCCGCAGGTCTCGTTTCAAGCCCGGCTGAACGGCCAACTCTATCATCTTGGGGCCGGCCTGGGTCAGCAGACCGGCGAATTGGCGCTTGAGGCTACCATCATGGCTGCTCCCTCTACGGCGCTGGCCCGGCTGGTCAATAATGGGCGGGTGGTGCTCGAACTCCCTATCGAGGCCGAGCAGACCCGGTTGTCGTACCTGGCTCAGGTAAATCCAACCCAAACTGATTGGTACCGGCTTGATGTGTGGGACCAGACCGGATTGGCCCTGCTGATCACCAACCCTATTTTTGTCGGCCCCCGACAAGAGCCTTCTCGCCATACCTACGGCGAGTTTCGTCAGCTTTAACCAACACCCCGCCTTCGATACGCTTTGCATCAGGACGCCAACCAACCAACTAACCAACCAACTAACTAACTAACTAACTAACCCAACTTTATGTTGACGACCTTAGAATTTACGGTATACTTGACTCAGTTAGCCTGGTCTGCATCAGTGTTATTTCTGGGGATGTTATGAGTGTCAACGGGCGGCTCATTCCGGAGCTGGTCGCCATAAACCCGGCTCTCGTTATTTTTGATAAAGATGGTACTCTCATCGATATCAAGGCGATGTGGGGGACCTGGCTGCGCCAGTTGGCCCAAGAGTTGGAGATCGCCGCTGGTCTGCCCATCACCACAGCCCTGTTTGCGGTGATGGCCTTTGAGCCAGGCTCCGGGCGCATCGACCCGGCGGGGCCGCTGGCAATTGCCCCGGTGCCAAAATTACGCCAATTGACCCTCAACGTGTTGGTTGAAGCCGGTTTGTTTGCTGCCGACGCCGAACAAGCTCTGGCAACCGCCTGGCAGCCGCCTGACCCGGTGACCTTGGCCCACCCGTTGACCGATCTCAACCGGCTCTTCACCACCTTACGCGCCGGCGGTCTCAAGATTGGTATTGCCACCAGCGACGATCGCGCTCCAACTCAGGCGACTCTGGCCGGTTTGGGTCTGTCCGACATGGTCGATGCGCTGGCCTGCGCCGATGATGTCCGGTCGATTAAACCGGCCCCGGACATGGTTTGGACAATTTGCCGCGCCCTGGATATTACGCCGGCCAGGGCGGTGATGGTTGGCGACAACCCGGATGATTTGCGGATGGGACGGGTCGCTGGCGTAGGGCTGGTTGTGGGTGTGCTGTCCGGCGTCAGTCCGGTCGCCCTGCTGGCGCCTTACGCCGATATAGTCTTGCCATCTGTCGCCGGCCTGATTCGGCCGAATCAGGCCTAGAACACGCCAGGTCTCAAATTTCTACCGGTCTTTTAGACCGTAATCACTGAAAGGGGAATAACAGTCATATGGCCCGACGGAACTTTGCAATCGATTTAGATGAGGCTACCTATCAGGCGGTGGTGGCCAAAGCCCAACAGGCAGGCAAAACCGCGGAACAGGTGCTGGCCGAGTTAATTACTGCTTATGCTCAGGGGAAAACGCCGGGCGGCTTTACTACCTACACCGTTCAACGGGGCGATACCCTGGCCCGGATTGCCCAGAATCTCTATGGCAACCCGCGCCAATACCCCCTGATTCAAAAGGCCAACAACCTCCCCGATGGCCGGATTTGGGTGGGCCAGGTGCTGATCATTCCGGCGCTTGAGGGGGTTACCCCTGCGCCGCCCCAGCCCGAACCTCCGGCCCCGGCGCCTGCACCTGAACCCCCGCCGCCGCCGCCACCCATCACGCCGCCACCCCAACCGGAACCGCCAGCCCCGCCGCAGCCGGAACCTGAACCCGAACCCCCTGTGGTTGAAGTCGATCCGTGTGCGCCGATCCCCGGTCAGAACTACGGCACGCTGCCCATCGTCGGTTCGCCGGCCGACCGTCCGGCAGATAAGCATGGCGATCTCAACCTGGCCTTACGCGGCTACAGCCCCACCGGCGGCCAGTTGAGTCTCATTGATATGAGCGGGCCTACCGATAATCGCGCCCCCCAACTGGCCGGTCTCTTTGCCGATAAGCGGACGCCCAGCTTCAGCGGCATTTACCGGGTTAACCAGTGGGATTGGGGCCGCAATGCCCGCGGCGGCCCGGTCACCGATTTCGAGGTGACGCTGCTGGGGATGGAGGTGGAAACGGGTGAAACTATCCACGTGCCGTCGGCCGGTTACGACATTGGCCAGGGTTATCAAGTGCTGGTGCTTTACGCCGACCAGGAACGACTCACCCTGAAATATACCGGCGAAGACACGGTCGCTACCGGTTATGCCATCCACGTAGAGGGCGTTTGTACCGAACCGAGCCTGCTGGCTCTCTACCGGCAAATGAACAGCGCCGGACGGCGTCAACTGCCGGCTTTGCGTCCCGGCCAGCCGTTTGGCCGGGCCCGGAGTACGGAAATACAGGTAGCTATTCGTGACACCGGCCGCTTTATGGACCCGCGGGTGCGTAAAGATTGGTGGCGGGGAAGGTAATCAAGCCCATCGTTCGAAGTTGCTCTTATCAGCCAAATGTCTAAAATTCAATAGCTTGATCTATTTTGCCTGGCCTTTTGAGCCGGGCTGTTTTTTGTGAGGTTGGTTTGTTGTCGATTGATTTTAAGCTGATCTATCTGATGCTCGTGAGCGGCTTGCTCTCACTCCTGCTGGTTGGGTGCGGGGGAGCCGCCGCTATTGCAGACGAAGCCACCCCACTCAACCCGGCCAGCAAGCCGATTTACTCCCCCACTATTGATGTCAACACAGTGATGTCCTCGCCCGACTACGGGGTGCAGGTGTTTCTGTTTTGGCGGGAGGAGGTGGCCGACCGGGATTTGCAGTTGGTGCAACAGGCCGGCCTGCGCTGGGTGAAGCAGGAGTTCCCCTGGCGGGAACTTGAGGGCCAGGCCAAGGGTATATGGCAGTGGGACACTCCCGACCGGATTATGGACCAGATCGAGGCCCACCAGCTCAAGGTGATCGTGCGGCTCGGTTCGCAGCCGGCCTGGGCCGCGCCCGGCGTCACCCTGCCGGAGGTTGGCCCGCCTGACAATCTGGCCGATTTTTACGATTACGTCTATGCCGTGGCCAATCGCTACAAAGGCCGAGTTGAGGCGTATCAAATCTGGAATGAACCCAACCTGGCCCGCGAGTGGGGCCATCGCCCGCCCAATCCGGCCGAATATGTCGAGTTGCTCAAGGTTGGTTATGCCGCGGTCAAAGCGGCCGACCCCCAGGCGATTGTCATCAGCGCCGGCCTGGCCCCCACCACCCGCCACGATGCCGAAGCTATGCCCGATATCTATTTCTTGCAGGGGATGTACGAAGCCGGCGCGGCGGCCTACTTCGACGCCCTGGGTGTCCACGCCGCCGGTTTCAAAAGCCCGCCTGAAACCGATCCGGCGGTTATTGCCAACGATCCGGCTCTGAACAACGGCGACAGCGCCCCGGCAGAATTGCGCCGCGTCTATGGCTTTCGGCACGTGGAGGATATCCGGGCGATTATGGTCCGCAATGGCGATGAAGCCAAAAAAATTGTGCTGCTCGAGTTTGGCTGGACCGTTGACCCCCGCCCGGACTCGCCGTATCGCTGGCACGCGGTTAGCCTGCATGAGCAGGACAAATATCTCCAGCGGGCTTTTGCCTACGCCGAGGCCAACTGGCAGCCCTGGATTGGGGTGATGAGCGTTATCTACATCGCCGATCCGCAGTGGACCCTGGCCGACGAGCAGACCTACTGGAGTATCGTCTACCCCGGGTTTCCCGAGTTACGCACCGCCCCGGCCTACTACGGGCTACTCTACATGCCCAAAGTGCCGCCGGTTGAAACTCAATAAATACAAGTATATTACCAACCCCACGGCCGCGGCCAGGGTGATCACAGTGATGATTCCCCCCAGCCGTTCGGCCCAACCCGGCTGGTAGCGCAGTTGGAGCGTGTAGCTGCCCGGCGGCAGCTTTATCAACATCAGCCCCTGTTCGTCTGTTTGAATGGGGAGCGATTGCCCCTCAGCCTCGGCTTGCCAGAGTGGATAGTTGGCTATTTTCACCCGAACAGTTGCCCCCGGTCGGGCTTCGGCCACAGCCACGTCAATCGCCTGTCGCTCAAACCGCGTGACTGTAGCTTCGGCCTCCGTACTTTCCACCCAACTGGGTTGGTAGCCAACCGGCTCGTAAAACTTGAACAATCGATTTGACCAACCGGGCCGGAAACGGCTTGAGCCATCCAAAAAAGCCTGGGCGTTGATGTCGGTCGCGGTGGTGGCGATCATGGTAACGTTGAAACGGCGGGCCAGGTCGGCCAGAAAATCGTCGCTCATCACTTCCCACGGGACGCCGGCCAGCGTCCGGTCATCCTCCTGCTCGACCTTGCCGTACAAAACCGCCGGTTTGGCCTGGCCGCGCCACAGGTAATTGGCCACCAGGGTCCGGGTGGTGAAAGTTCCCCCTATGATTGGCCGTTCTGTCAGAATTGGCGTGACCGATTTGAGGGTCGTTGGCAGGTCGAACAACAGGCCGTAATAGGAGGTGAAGAGGATGCGACCGGGGGTGGCGGCCATCGTTGCCCAGACCGGCGGCAAATCGTACCTGGCCTCGGCTTCGCGCAGAAAGAGCGGCGTTCGATCGGCGGCCGGCTGCCAGTCAGCCAGCCAATCGGCCGTGTCGTAGGCGTCGGCCAGATAATTGTAGGCCAGCCAGGGCACAATAACCAGCAGGGGCAGCCCCCACAGCGCCAGCGACCGGCGGCGCAGAAGGCGCACCCCCAACCAGCTCAACTCCGATACCCCCAAGCCAAGTCCGACAAACAGGCCAAAAGCCAGGCCGGTCACAAAACGGTTGGGAATGAAGGTGAATATGTTGAAGCGGTCAATCAGGATGGTGTAGTCAAAGAAGATAAAGCCGAGTTGCAGCAGCCCGCCCAGCAAGATCGCCAGGGTCAGGTTGCGCCGCTCGCCCGGCCTGAGCAGGTTGCCGACCAGGGCCGCAGCTAACAACAATCCGGCTCCATTGAACCACATATTTGTGAGAATAATCCGGGTTTCGAGCAGCGGCGCCTCGATAATCGGCACAAAGAAATCCTGCCGGACGGCCAGCGGCAGCCCCCAGAAAGCGGTCAACCCCAGCCCCAGCAAGACAACCCCGCCCAGCCAGATCAGGCGGGATCGCCACTCCGTCCGGCCAATCAGAGCGTACAAAGCCAAAATCCCTGTCGGCAGGATGGCCTGATAGGTGTGGTTCAACCCAATGCCGGCCAGCACAAGCCCGCTGACCAACCAGGGCAGCATTTTGCTCTTGGATTGCATACCCCACAGGCCGGCCAGCAGATAGAGCGGCGTCAGACCGAAGGCCAGCCGGTCGCCCAACAAACCGATTTTGACTCCCAGAGCGCCGCCCAACGGCAGCGGAGCGACCAAGGTGAGCCAGGCGGCGAATAATCCGGCCAGTCGATCCCCGAAACCCCAGGCCAGCAGCAGGTAAAATCCAATGGCCGGCAGGAGGTAACTGATAAATACGACCAGTTGGTAGACCGCCACCGGCGAAAGTTGCTGCAAACTGCCCAGCCAGATGAACCAGCCGATCAGAGCGAAACCGGGCGGGTAGAATTGTAATTCGGGGAAACCGGCATACCAATAGGGACTCCAACCGATCAGCCGGCCATCTTCCGGCCAGGTAAGCTCCAATAGCTGCCAGAGGCGGTAAAATTGGCCGGGGTGATCGCCGTAGAGGTACAGATCATCCCGCAGCAAAAAGCCGGCGTATTGCCAGGCCAACCAGCCGAGGAGACCCACAGCCACCAGATCGATGGTCAATTTCAGCCAGGTTGGGGTTGTGTTGGGAGAAAGCAGGCGGTTTATTTTGGGCATCGCTTCAATAAACGGTAGACAGTTGCCGGTATACCGACCCTACAGACCCTAAAGGTTTCAAAAATCTTTAGGGTCTGCTTGTTACCGTTTACTGTCCACGGCTTAATTCATGTTCAGCACGGTGGTGATATGTTCCAGGGCCCAATCGATTTCTGCCCGATTGATGATCAACGGCGGGGCAAAGCGAATGACATTGTGCCGGGTTTCTTTACAGAGGATGCCCTTGCTTTGCAGCGCTTCACAAAAGCGACGGGCCCCACCGGCCTCGGGCTTCAGTTCAACCCCAATCAACAAACCCTTGCCGCGCACCTCTTTAACGTGAGGGCTGGGAATTTCGGCCAGCCGTTCCTGGAAATATTCACCCACGGTTTTGGCATTCTCAATTAAACCCTCTTCGACCAAAACTGTCAAGGCTTCGCTGGCAATTGCCGCGCCCAGCGGGTTGCCGCCAAAGGTGCTGCCGTGATCGCCAGGGCGGAACAGCCCCAGAATTTCTTTAGAGGCCAGTACGGCCGAGACCGGATAAAAACCGCCCGACAGCGCCTTGCCGATAATCATCACGTCGGGGCGGATGCCTTCGTGGTCGCAGGCAAAGAGGCTGCCGGTACGCCCCAGGCCGGTCTGGATTTCGTCGGCCAGTAGTAGAACGTTGTGCCGGTTGCAAATTTCCCGCACAGCCTTGAGATAGCCGGCCGGCGGCACCACCACGCCGCCCTCGCCCTGAATCGGCTCGACCAAAAAGCCAACGGTTTGGGGAGTGATGGCCGCGGCCAGGGCCTTGGCGTCGCCGTAGGGGATATTCACAAAGCCGGGGGTAAACGGTCCAAAATCGGCTTTGTATTGTGCTTCGGATGAAAAGCCGACGATGGTCGTGGTCCGGCCGTGGAAATTGCCATTGCAGACGATAATCTCGGCCCGGTCAGGCTGCACTTGCTTGACCCGATAACCCCATTTGCGGGCCGCTTTGATGGCCGTTTCGACCGCCTCGGCTCCGGTATTCATCGGCAGAATCAGCTCATAGCCGGTCAGTTCGGACAGGATTTGGTAAAACTGGCCCAGCTTGTCGTTGCGAAAGGCGCGCGAGGTCAGGGTCAGTCTGGCAGCCTGTTCGACCATCGCCCGAAGCAGGCGGGGGTGGCAATGGCCGTGGTTCACCGCCGAATAGGCGCTGAGACAATCCAGATACTTGTTACCTTCGACGTCGTACAGCCAGATGCCTTCCCCCCGCGCCAACACCACATCCAGCGGTTTGTAGTTTCTGGCCCCATATTGATCTTCCAGGGTAATGTAGTCAATTGTATTCATCTACCATACTCCAAAAAAGTTATCAGTGGTCAGTAGTCAGTGGTCACTGTTCACTATTCACTGATTACTGCCCACTGAGTCGAACTTGGCAGCTAAAATCCCCCCCAGGTCAGGTTGGCCGATTTCTTGAAGTTCGTATAGAACCCGCTGGTTTGGTTTGTTGATTGTAACCACCCGGCGCAGATCAATCGGCGTGGCGACGATGACCAGATCGCACGGAGTCCGCTCGATGGTTTGGCCCAGCTCGTCCATCTGCTGGCGGCCGTAACCCATCGCCGGCAGCACCGGCCCGGTGCTCGGGTATTGCTCGTAGGTGGCCACAATCGAGCCGACCGCATAGGGTCGCGGGTCCACAATCTCGGCCGCCCCAAAGCGCCGGGCAGCGACCACCCCGGCGCCGTAAGCCATCTCCCCGTGGGTCAGGGTAGGCCCATCCTCCACCACCAGCACCTTCTTGCCGCGGATAGCGTCCGGCTGCTCCACGAACACCGGCGAGGCAGCCTCAACAATAACGGCCTGCGGATTGACCTGGCCAATGCTTGCCCGGACCGTGTTGACATTTTCCGCTGTAGCCGTATCGATCTTGTTGATGATGACCACATCGGCGGCGCGCAGGTTAGCCTCACCGGGGTGGTAGCGGAGTTCGTGGCCGGGCCGGTGCGGGTCGGTCACCACCAGGTGCAGATCGGGTTTGAAGAAGGGCAGGTCGTTGTTGCCGCCGTCCCATACAATCATATCTGCTTCCTGCTCGGCCTGGCGTAGAATCTGCTCGTAATCAACGCCGGCGTAGACCACAATACCGCGACTGAGATGCGGTTCGTACTCCTCTCGCTCTTCGATGGTGCAGTCGTACCGGTCCAGGTCTTCGTAAGTGGCAAAACGCTGGCAGGCCTGTTCGACCAGGTTGCCGTACGGCATCGGGTGGCGCACAGCGACGACTTTGTGTCCTAACCCCCGCAGCAAGTCACACACCCGGCGGGTGGTTTGACTCTTGCCGCAGCCGGTGCGCACCGCGCAGACCGCCACTACCGGCTTATTCGACCTGAGCATCGTTTTGGTCGCGCCCAGAAATCGAAAATCGGCCCCGGCGGCGATCACCTGGGAAGCTTTGTGCATCACGTACTCGTGGGAAACGTCGGAATAGGCAAAAATAACCTGGTCGATGCGGTGTTGCTTGATCAATTTGACCAGGTCATTTTCCGGATAGATCGGAATACCGGCCGGGTAGCTTGGCCCGGCCAACTCGGCCGGGTAGAGGCGGCCTTCAATATTCGGGATTTGGGTGGCCGTAAAGGCGACCACATCATAATTCGGGTTATCCCGAAAATAGACATTGAAATTGTGAAAATCGCGCCCGGCCGCGCCCATAATCAGAATACGAGTCTTCTCCATAGGGAATGCTCCTTATCATATCTTATTGGCAGAATTTTAACTGCGTGTTGCGTATTCCGTTACCCAACCACTGAAGTCGCATTACGTAATTCGCACTACGCAACACAACGACAAAAAACTCATCTGGGTAGTTTTTAGTCCGACAGCACAAGGGTTTCATATAACCGCCGCAGCCCCTCATTGACGTAATCGGCCGGCAGCCCATAGCTGATCCGCAGGTAATGGTCCAGGCCAAAGTGATCGCCCGGCACGACGTAGGTTTGCTGTTCGTGGATTAGCCGGTAGACCAGTTGGCTGGAGTTGATCTGGCGGTGATAGCGCACAAAAGCGATGGCCGCAGCCTCGGGGCGAACCAGCGAGAATATCTCGCTGCGCTGCTGGCACCACTGCTCAAAGTTGCGATAGCCCTGCCGCACGTAGCTGCGGGTGCGGGCCAGCAGGCGTGGCCGCACTGCCGGCGACAAAGCGTAAGCGGCCAGCTTGTTGCCCAGCATCGTTGAGCAGATGGTGATGTAATCCTGCCGCGCCCAGATGGCCTCGGTCAGCTCCGCCGGGGCTACCACCCAGCCGATGCGCAAACCGGGCAGGCCGTAGGCTTTCGACAGGCTACCAATCGCCACAACCCGCTCATACTCGCCCCACAACGACGGCGTGACCTCGTCGGTCCAATGCTCGGCGCCGGCGTAGACCTCGTCGGCCAGCAGCCAGGCGCCCACCCGCGCCGCCGCTTTGACCACCGCCTCCCGTTCCGCAGCCGGCATAATATGCCCGGTCGGGTTGTTGGGGTTGCAGACGGCAATCATCTTTGTTTTATTTGACACAACCCAGCCAAGCTCAGCGACATCGAATCCCCAGCCCAACTCGGCCCGCAGGGAGAAGCTTTTCACCGTCAAGCCAAAATTTTGGGCCAGGCCCCAAATCTGCATATAGTTGGGCAACATCACCACGATTTCGTCGCCAGGATCGAGTGCAGTGAGAATGGTGGTAAAGTTGGCCTGGGCGGCGCCGGTGGTGACCAACACATTGTCGACAGTTGCGCCGGGGTAAAGCGCGGCAATGTATTCCCGCAGTTCCACCGAGCCGTTGGTTTGGGGATAATTCAGCTCGGTCGTCAACAGTTCCTCGATGAAGGCAGGGTCATCCTGAACCAGTTCGCGGGCGGTTAGCGGCTTGACGCCACTCTCGGACAGGTTATAGGCCACCTGATGTTCCCAGATTGACATCAACCGTTCAAGTTCAAACGGAACAAAATCTCGCTTCATTCAGCTAACTCCCCGTAAGAATTGTGAATAGTGAATAGTGAATAGTGAATGGCTGATCACTAACCGGAAAGAGTAGTTTACGGCGGTCAGCCGTCGGCGGTCGGCGGTCATCAGGAGTTATCCCTCAATCATTTTGTCGAAATGAGTTGCCAGGACTGTTTCTCCATTTTTGAGACTGGCGCGGTAGTTGTAAATGCTGGCCCGCGACACGTTCAACAAATCGGCCAGCCGATTGACCGCGCCACGAATCTGGAAAAGACCGCGCCCTTCAACCACCCGGATCAAACGCAGTTTGTCTTCGTGGCTCATCGCTTCAACGGTGGGAATTTCCGCCTGACGCAAGAAATTGGCCACCGAAAGCTCGATCAACTCATCGATGTCGCGGGCAAAGGTGTCGCTGACCACCAACTCGGACGAGTCCCGGATGGGAGCGGTCAACTTGTCGAGCAAATCACGCACCTGCAGCAGTTCCGAGTAATCGACGTTGATGCAGATAGCGCCAATGGGGCAGTTCTGCTCGTCACGAATGAAAATGGTCGAAGATTGCAGGTGGCGCGGCCCGATCCGGGAATGGTAGTTGACCTGATCCGCCGTCTCCCCGCTCAACTCGCCGGTGGTAAAGCTGAGGTCCGGCACCGGCGCGCCGGGTCTGCGGCCAGTCACATTGCCGGCAATAGCCACCACCGAGTGTTCCAGGTCGCTGAAATCGTGAACCACCACTTCACAATGTGGGCCTATCACGGCGACCAAACCATCGGCCAGGCGTTTCAAGAGGTCGAGCAGTTGCGTTTCCAGGTTAGACATTGTTTCATCCCGCCCAAGAGGTTCAATAATAGCTAGATGGTTTGTCTAATAGGGATCCCTTACGAATTAGACTAAAGGTCAAATCACATCCTGAGTTTAGCCTATTTTAGACAAAATGTCAATAGTTATCGGCGTGTTGACGTTTTTTGTCCTTAGGGTTAGATGGAATGTCTAGGTTCCGGGGAAATGAGCAGAGGCCGCTGGCATTGACTATAACTGCCGGCAACCCTATAATTTATCCGATTATCATACCAACCTTGCTTGTAGGAGACAGCGATGGAATCAAGCGAGATGATAGCGATCGATGTCAATGCGATGCCCTGGGAGGCCCGCTTCAAGGAAGAACACGGCCAGACGGTCTACCGCAAGTTGCTGCTGCAAGACCCCGATACCGGCATGGAAATTCGGTTGTTGCGCTATCCGGCCGGGGTGGTGATCCCCTGGCACACCCACTCCTGCGCCCACGGCATGTACGTGCTCGAGGGCACGCTCGTCACCCATGCTGGCAGCTATGGGCCGGGCAGCTTTGTCTGGTTTCCCGAGAGCATGGCGATGAGCCACGGCGCTTCTGCTGAAAGCGATGTGACGATGCTGTTCATCAACAACAAACCGATGGGGATTGATTACCTGCCGACCCCTTGAGTTTGAACAATCTTCATCAATTTGGCAATGTCGACATTGCCGCCGCTGACCACCACGGCAACCCGTTGTCCCGGCAGCTTCAACTTCCCACTCAGTAGCGCGGCCAGCCCCACCGTCCCCCCTCCCTCGACGACCTGATGATGCTCGGTCAGGGCAAAGGCCATAGCCCGGGCAATCTCCTCTTCTGACACCAGCACGGTCTCATCGACGTATTGCCGGATCAGGGGAAAAGTATAGGTATTGTCAGGATTCAGCCCTCCGGCCAGGGCGTCGGCCAGGGTCGGTTCCTCTATAATTTCGACCAGCCGGCCGGCCTTGAGACTCTCCACCATCGCCGCGCCTCGCTCCATCGACACGCCGACGGTGCGGATGCCGGCGCTGGCGGCTTTGAGGGCCAGGGCAATCCCGGCCAGTAGTCCGCCGCCGGAGAGCGGCACGATCACCGTGTCGAGCTGCGGCCACTCCTCTAACAGTTCCAGTCCAATCGTACCCTGTCCGGCAATGACCAGCGGATCGTCAAAGGGGTGGACCATAGTCAGATTCCGTTCGTCGCGTACTGCATCCGCATAGGCCATCGCCTCATCGCCATCCCGGCCCCGGACCACCGTCTCCGCGCCCAAGGCCCGGATGGCGGCCCGTTTGTTTTCCGGCACCGTTTCCGGCAAGCAGATGACCGCGTTGACCCCCAGATTGCGGGCCACATAAGAGACCGCCCGGCCATGATTGCCACTGGAGACGGTGATGATGCCCCGGTCTCGTTCCGCCTGAGTTAAGCTCAGGGTTTTATTGGCCGCCCCCCGAATTTTGAACGAGCCGGTCAGTTGCAGGTTTTCCAGCTTGAGCCGGACATCTGCGCCCGCTAGCTCGGATAACCGGGCCGACTCGATCAGCGGCGTCCGTCTGACCAGCGGGGCGATGCGCTGGCGGGCCAGGTAAATGTCACGTAAGGTTAGATTTTGGTTCAACATAATGATTTAACTCCGTTGCTTAAGCAGATGACAACGCTTCGGCCAGGATGATGATGGGATGGACGGCCCGCCGCCCGGCGCCGTCGAAAATTTGCTGGCGGCAGGAGACGCCGGCCGCGGCGATCAAAGTGTCCGGCCCGGCGGCTCGAACCGCCGGCAAGAGTCGCTCCTCACCCACGGTCAGCGATAGGTCATAATGTTCCTTCTCATAACCAAACGCCCCGGCCATGCCGCAGCAGCCGCTCGGAATCTCTTCGACGGTGGTGTTGGGTAATAATTGCAGCATTTTCAGGAGGGGCGTGGTCCCGGTCAGCGCTTTTTGATAGCAGTGGCCGTGGACCAGAATGTGGCGTGTTTTCATCGGCGCGGCAAACGCCAAGTCAAGTTCGCCTCGTTCAGCCAGGCCGGTCAAGAACTCCTCAATGAAGAAACTTTGCTCGGCTACCCGATGGGCCTCGTCGCTGCGGAGCAGGTCCGGGTATTCATCCCGGAAAGTGACCAGACAGCTTGGCTCCAGCCCGACAAGGGGGATACCCTGGGCGGCGTAAGGATACAGTCGGGCCACGTTATGGGCGGCGTTTTGGCGGGCTTCGGTAAGCAGCCCCTTAGAAATCATCGGCCGGCCGCAGCAACGCCGGTCGGCAATCAGCTTGACCTCAAAACCGGCCGCCTCCAACACCTTCACCACGGCCTGCCCAATTTCCGGCTCGTTGTCGCTCAGGTAGGTGTCGTCCCACAGGATGACCGGGCCGCGCCGGCCGGGCGGCGGCGCAGGTCGCTGTTTGAACCACTGTTGAAAGGTGTGGGCGGCCAGCGGCGGCAAGGTGCGCCGCTCATCGATTCCCAACGTCCGATCCAACAGGCCGCGGATCAGGCGGTTTTGATAAGCCCAATTGGTCAACCCCGGGGCCAGGCGCCCCAGTCGATTCAGGTTGGCGATGTGGGCAAACAGCCGGCTGCGCAACGGCGCGCCGTGTTCGGCCTGGTAATGGGCCAGGAATTCATACTTCAACTTGGCCATATCGATCAGGGCCGAGCACTCCTGTTTACAGGCTTTACATTCCAGGCACAACTCCAGGGCGGCGTAAAGTTCGTGGCTGGTCAGTCCGGCCGGCCCAAGTTGGCCGGTCATAGCGGCGCGCAGGGCATTGGCTCGCCCGCGGGTCGAGTGCAGCTCGTCACGGGTGGCCCGGTAGGAGGGGCACATCGTCCCGGCGCCGAGGCTGCGGCACATACCCTGGCCATAGCACATTTCTACCAACCCGGCCAGGCCGCCGTGCTGTGAGAAATCAAGGTAGGTTTCGTGAGGAACCAGCGGTGTGGTGTAGTCGGGGTTCATCCGCAGAAATTGCGGCTCCCAGGGAGCCGGCGCGTCGATGATTTTGCCCGGATTCAACCGGTTGTGCGGGTCGAACAGCCCTTTGACCTGGCGAAAGGCCTGGTGCAGGCGGGGACCGTAGAGTTGCTCATTGTAGTAGCTCCGGGCCAGCCCTTCGCCGTGCTCGCCGGTGGTGGTGCCGTGGTGGGCCATAGCAATCTGCATCACCGCTTCGGAGATGGCCCGCATCTGTTCCAGCCCGGCAACGGTTTTCAGGTTGATGGCCGGATTCATGTGCAAACAGCCGGCCGAGGCATGGCCGTCCAAATTGACCTCCACACCGAGGTCGTGACAGGCCCGTTGCACGGCCAGGGCATAATCGGCCAACTCCTCGATCGGCACCGCCGCATCATCGACAAAGGAGAGCGGTTTGGCGTCGCCGGGGCGGCTGAACAGCAAGCCGCCGATCTCTTTGCGGACGGTCCAGACATTGGCGATGTCGGCCGGCGTGGTGCAATGGGTCATATGGGTGTGGTAGCCGGAGCGATTCAACTGCTCGGCCAGGGTCGTAGCCTGAGCGGCCAACGCCGCTAACTCGTCGCCGGCCAACTCAACAATCAGGATAGCCTGGGGCCGGCCTTCGACAAATCGTTTGAGCCGCAGGCCAAAAACCGGATGGCCGCGGGCCAGCTCGATCACCACGTGGTCCATCAATTCAACTGCGGCCGGTTGATGTTCCAGGATAACCGGCACCGTTTCCAGGGCTGTTCTCAGGTCGGTGAAGTGAAGCACCAGCAGCCGGGTGTAGCGCGGCCGCGGGACCAGCTTGAGGGTCAGGTTGATGATGTGGGCGAGGGTACCTTCACTCCCGATGATAAGCGGCGCCAGATTGAATGGGCGACCGGCCTGCTGGTCGGCCAGCAGCCGATTGAGGTTGTAGCCGGCTACGTTGCGCCAGGTGCGGGGGTAGCCGGTCTCGATGTCTGCCCGATACTGCTCGATCAGGCGGGGGATTTGGCGATAGAGTTGACCCTCCAGCGAGGCCCGCCCGGCCAGCGCCTCGACTTCGACTGTGTTAGTGGCCCCAAAACAGGCGCGGCTGCCGTCGGCCAATCCAACCTCGACCTGCTGCACGTGGTCGATCATCAGGCCGTACTTGATGGAATGCGCGCCGGTTGAGTTGTTGCCGGCCATTCCCCCCAGGGTGGCGACGGCGCCGGAGGCCGGGTCAGGGCCGACCATCAAATCGTAGGGGCGCAGGGCTTCGTTCAGTTGATCGAGCACCAGCCCGGCCTCAACCCGCACCCACTGGTCCTCAATATTGAACTCCAGGATCCGGTTCAGATATTTTGAGTAGTCCAGGATCAGGCCGGGGCCGATGGTTTGGCCGGAGAGACTGCTGCCGCCACCCCGCGGCACCAGCGACGCGCCATACTTCCCGGCGATCTCAAGTGCAGCGGTTACGTCATCGGCGCAACGCGGTACGATGACGCCGGCCGGCACAATGCGATAGCTGGAGGCGTCGGTGCTGTAGAGCTGGCGGGTCAGCCGGTCAAACTTGACCTCGCCAGTAATGGCCTGTTGCAACTCTTGGATGAGTTCTTGGGTAGCTTCGGTAGGGTGCATAATATGTAGAAAATTGTCGGGTAATACCTCAACTTGGTCGTTGGAAAGTCACTCAGCCATGTCACTCCGAACGGAACGAAGTGAAGTGAGGAGTCCCTGATAGGGTTACTTGACCTAAAAAGTGGCAGGCGGCAATCCAAATCTCTCTTTTTGCCAGTCAACGCAGGTCTCAGTAGCGACTTTTCAGGGATTCCTCCCCCTGCGGGGGTCGGAATGACATAAGTCGGGACTGCAAAAAAGCCATTATGGCTGTAATTTTTTCACAGTGGCGGCCAGGCTGTCATCCAAAATCTGGAGCGCTTCGTCAACTTGGGCTTGGTTGACGATGAGCGGTGGGAAGATGCGGACCACGTGACTGTGCAGCCCGGCCATATACAAGAGCAGGCCGCGCTCCAGACATTCCTCTAAAAGCTGTTCAACCGCCGCCGGATTTGGTTTTTTATCTTGACCCGGGACAATGAATTCCAGCCCAACCATCAGGCCGACGCCACGCACATCGCCAATGATCGGGTATCTGGCTTGCAGTTGCCTGGCGCCGGCCAGCAGCCTGGCCCCCTGCTGGCGGCAGTTCTCCAGCAGCTTTTCGTCACGAATCACTTCCAGCGTGGCCAGGCCGGCGGCGCAGGCGACGGGGTTGCCGCCAAAGGTAGTGCTATGAGCGCCGGGTTTCCATTGTTGCATCAACTCCCGGCTGGCTACCACCGCGCTCAAGGGAAAACCGGAGGCAATCGATTTGGCAATCGCCATGATATCCGGCTGCACGTCGAAGGTTTGGGCGGCAAACATCTGGCCGGTGCGGCCAAAACCGGTCTGAATCTCGTCAAAGATGAGCAGAATGCCGTATTGGTCACAGATCCGGCGCAGCCGGCGCAAAAATTCGACCGGCGGCACGACGAAGCCGGCCTCGCCCTGGATTGGCTCGACGATCAGGGCGGCCACTTCGGCGGGCGGGATGGCTCGCTCAAAGATGGTTTGGAGATTATCCAGACATTCGATATTGCAGGTGTCCGGCTGTCGTCCGACCGGGCAGCGATAGCAGTAGGCGAAGTTGCTGAAATAGACCCCGGGTAACAACGGCTCGTAACCGGCGCGGTACTTGCCCTTGCTGGTGGTGATGCTGGCCGTAGCCAGGGTGCGGCCGTGGAAGCCGCCCCAACAGGCGATGAAGCCGGGCCGTCCGGTGACAAAGCGAGCCAGCTTGAGCGCGCCCTCGATGGCTTCAGAGCCGCTGTTGCTGAAGAAGAAGGTCTCCATATTGGGTGGCAATACCTCGGTTAAAGCCTCGGCCAGGCGCAGCAACGACTCGACTTGGGTAATGCCCACGGCTGAGTGGATCATCTGGCCGGTCTGCCTTTGGGCCGCCGCGACCACCCGCGGGTGGCAGTGACCGACGTTCATCACCGCCAGGCCGGCGGTAAAATCCAGGTAACGTCGCCCGTCAACGCCGTGCAGATACATGCCTTCGGCTCTGGTCACCGGCAGATTGGGCCAGTCGCGGGCCAGGCTGGGGGCCAGCAGGTTGGGCATCATCGCCACCAGTTCGGAAAAGGTTTTGGTTTGATTCATTTGGGTGACTCCTGTCAAATTGGAGATTAGGAGATGAGGAGATTGGGAAATTCGATTAATCCCCTCATCTCCAATCGTTTAATCTCCTGTAATATGTTTACGGCAACAACGGCAGCAGCAAGCCCGCTTGCGGCAAAATTGCTACCCCGCCGGGCCGGTTGGCTGGAGGCAGCCGGTTGATTGTAGCCTCCACCGCTGCTTCCACCGAATCGTAGTAGGCAACCCCCATCGCAGCCGCGTCCGTCGAGGTCAGGCCGGTGGAGACCAGGGCCAGATTGATTCGCTGCTTCAGTCGACCGATCATCACGCCGGTGGCAGACTGTTTGGCATCGGCTGTTGTCCCGGCCAGGATTTCTTGTTGCAGCTCTGCCGGGTTGCGGCCGCAATAGCCGGGTACCAGCGGATAGTTGCTGTTGCCCTCCGGCGCAGGGGTGACGATGATCAAAGTGCCGCCATCGGCTGTGACCAAATCGCCGGCGTAGACGCCTTTGACGCTTTGCCACAAGTCGATATCATACGGGCTGCAAGCGGCCACGACGATGGGATATCGGCGCTTGACCGGCGTCCCAAAAACCTGCCGGGCATAACTGACCCCGGCCCGGTGGGCGTCGATGAAATGGCCGGCTACACAGCGGTAGATTTCACCGGTGAGGGTGGTAATCACGTTGATGATGAACTGCAGCGGTACGTGCTCGGCCACAAACTGTTCCAGATGGCGGCGCAACGGAGCGTCGATTAGCCCCAGTTGATTGTCGGGAATAAAGGCCGAGGCGGCGTGAAATGCATCGACAGTGGCCTCGCGGCACACGCCCGGCAAAATAATCTTGGCTCCGCCGCTAAAGCCGGTCTCCAGGTGGGGGGTAATCATGCCCAGACCCACCCGCAGATCGGCCTCGACCACGGCGCGATTGACCCAGGCCGGGATGCCGTTGGCCGAGCGACCCAGGTAGACCATCTCGTTTTCGGCAGTACTGGGGATATTGACGACTTCATACCGGGCGGCCAATTCCGTCCCAATTTTGGTGATTATTTCGGCTTGGGACATTGGCCGATGCGTGCCCGGCGCAATCACCAGCCGAATGTCTGCCAGGGCGATTCCGGCTAATGACAATTCTTGCAATACCGGCGGTAGCAGCAGGTGAATTGGGGTTTTGCGGGTATAGTCGTCGATGATGAGGGCGACTTGTTGGCCTGGTTGGGCCAATTCTTTGAGTGGCGAGACGCCGATAGGCCGGTCGAGCGCGGCGCTGATGAGGGCGAGGGGATCCGCCGGTGGTTCTGCCGGCTGCGGCGATAGAATTTCGCCCAGCCAGCGATCCGGAATCGTCACCGGCAGACGGTCTTGGCCGTAGGGTAGTTCGAGGGAGGCCATCACCTAAATCAGGGGGGTGTGATTAATGCCGCTCAACTTCCAACTCCAGGCCGGGCGTTTCCATCTTGCGCTCGACGAAGCGCATGATCAGGGTGGCAATGGCCACGAGGATGATGTAAACAATGGCCACAGTAATGTAAACCGGGATTGGATTGAAATAGCGGCTGGACAATATTTTGGCCTTGGTCATCAAATCCGGCACGGCAATCAGGAAAACAATGGCCGTGTATTTGACCATAGCAATAGCTTCGTTGGACCAGGCCGGCAAGGCCAGGCGTAGCGCCTGGGGCAAAATAATGTAGCGGATCGCTTTGAGTTGGGTCATACCGATGGCCCGCGCCGCCACCATCTGGCCACTGCCAATGGCCTGAATCGCTCCCCGGAAATATTCGGCCTGGTAAGCCCCACTGTTCAAGCCAAGCGTCACATAGGCGGCGGCAAAGCGAGACAGGGTCAGGCCGACATCGGGCAAACCGTAGTAGACCACAAACAGTTGGACCAGCAGGGGGGTGCCGCGGAACAACTCGATATAGGCCACGGCCAGGCCGCGCAGCCATTTACCACCATAAACTCGGGCCAGGGCTGCCGGTAAGCCGATGACTGCGCCCAGCGCCAGGGCGACCAGGGTAAGCCGAATGGTAATGAGGGTGCCTTCAACAAAATCAGGTCCCACCCGTTCCAAAAAGATGATCAGCTTAGCCAGATCCATACGTTATACCTGCCTTGTATGGTTATTGCGGCAACTCGCCCGAGATGGTTTCCTCATCCTTGCCGTATAGCTCGGTAATCTTCCATAGAAATTCGCGAGTGCGGTTGTGCTTGGGCGTGTAGAAAAGCTGCTTGGGTGGGCCGTCTTCCACGATAACCCCGTGCTCCATAAAAATAATCCGGTCCGATACTTCGCGGGCAAAACCCATCTCATGGGTAACCACCAGCATCGTCATTCCTTCCCGGGCCAGCTTTTGCATCACCGCCAATACCTCGCCGATCAGTTCCGGGTCCAGGGCCGAGGTTGGCTCATCGAAGAGCATGACGTGGGGGTCCATGCCCAGCGCCCGGGCAATGGCAACCCGCTGCTTTTGCCCGCCGGATAGTTGGGCCGGGTACAGATCCGCTTTGTCGGACAGGCCGACTCGTTCCAACTCCCAGCGGGCCTTTTCCTCGGCTTCCTGCTTGTTCAGCCCCAGCACTTTGGTCAAGCCGATGGTCACATTGCCCAGTGCAGTCAGGTGGTTGAAGAGGTTGAAATCCTGAAAGACCATGCCGATGCGCTGGCGAATCTTGTTGATGTCGGTATGAGGCGCGGTGATTTCCTGCTCCTCCAACCAGATGCGGCCTTTATCCGGCCTGGTCAGTAGATTGATACAACGCAGCATGGTACTCTTGCCGGTGCCGCTGGGGCCGATGATGACGACCACCTCCCGCTCTTGCACCTCAAAAGAGATACCCTTGATGACTTCGGTGTCGCCGTAGGTTTTATGCAAATCCTCGATTCTGATAATGGGTTGGTTGGCCATTCGGTTACTCCGTTACATTTGCAAGCGGTAGCGGCGTTCTACCGCGTCCAGGCTGCGGTTGGTCAAGAAGGTCAGGGCAAAATAGATCAGGGCAGCCGCGGCAAAAGCAATAAACGGCTCGTGGGTCCGGGCGCTGACGTATTGGGCCCGGCGTAATATCTCCGGCACGCCCAAAACGTAGACCAGCGACGAGTCTTTCAGCACAATTGCTGCCTCATTCGACCAGGACGGGATGGCCAGCCGGAAAGCTTGCGGCAAAATAACGTATAGGATGGCTTTCAACCGAGACATACCAATGGCCCGGGCCGCCATCATCTGGCCCGGCGGCACGGCCATAATGGCCCCGCGGAAGATTTCTGATTGGTAGGCGCTGCTGGCAATGCCCAGGGCCAGGGCGCCGGCCAGAAAAGGGGTTAAGTTGATAAACTGAGCAATCACAAAAAAGAGGATAAACAGGACCACGATCACCGGTATACCGCGGATGATCATACTATAAATGGCAGCAAAGCCCCCCAGCAGCGGCCCGCCGTAGACTCGCATCAAGCCGAGGAGGGTTCCCAGAACAAAGCCTGTGCTCAAGGCAATAACCGTTACCCCCAGGGTAACGCCCGCGCCTTGCGATAGATAATAGACTAGCAGGCCAAAGTTTTGTAGCTGCTCCATACTTACGCCTGAAATCCGCTTTTTGGGATACTTTGCCGAAAAATAAGGCGCAGGGGCGTAAGTAATTGCGCCCCTGCTATTTGTTAACTACGATCCTTTACTGGAGTTCAGCTGGAACCGGGATTTCCCACTTGCCCAACAACTCCTTGATGAACCCTTCCTCGTGTAGTTGGGTAATAACCGTATCGAGAGCGGCCTTGAAGCCAATTTCGCCTTCAGGAATAGCGATGGATTGGCCGCCCTGCACCGTTTCGCGGGTGGTCAGAGCGACTTTGACGCCCATCGTGTTAGCCAGTTCGCGGGCGGGGTCGGCATTGATAAAGAGAACATCGATGCGGCCGGCTTGCAGGTCCAGAGCGCCCTGCTCGGTCCGTTCGTAGCGGAACAGTTGACCGTCAGTCATCAACCCCGGCTCGATCAAATTTCTCATAACCCAGACTTCGTGCGTGGTGCCGGTTTGGACGCCGACCATGTAAGGGGCAATGTCGGCTGCTTTTTCGATCACAATATCGGAGTCGGCGGCCACCAGGAACGAGTCAAAGATGTAGTTATAAGGCACCGAGAAGTCAACGGCTTCATCACGTTCGGGGGTGTACTGGATTGCGGCGATGGCTGCATCGATTTTGCCTTCCTGCACACTGGCAATCAGCACGTCAAAGGCCATATCCCTGATGTCAACGGTCAGGCCGAGCCGGCTGCCAATTTCCCGGATCAGGTCCATATCAAAGCCGATGAAATTGCCGGCTTCGTCCATCGCTTCAAAAGGCGGGTAGTCGGCCGAGGTGCCGACAATGAGCGTCCCCCGCTCCTCGATGGTGGCGAAGAAGCCTTTTTCGGGCGCTTCGGTGGGGGCCGGGATCCAGATGACCCAGCCCGGCTCGATCAGGTCCGGGTTTTGAATGGCGGTGAATTTGGGGTCTTGGGCCGCCATTTGGTTAGTGGCCTGAACAATGGCATCGTAAGCCAGCACGTTGCCCAGATATTTGTCGGCCAGTTTCGATAGCCAGTCATCTTTTTGGATGGTGTACTCCTGTCCGGCCGGCTGGTCGCCTTCCTGGGCCAGGGCTACTGCCGGAAGCAGAGCCAGCAACAGGCTGATTAACAGGACAATATTGATAAATTTTTTGAACATTTCTTTCACTCCTCCTGAATTTTTCTTGAGTTGACTTGGTCTAACAAATTTCCTTTGATCCTTTGAATTCTGTTCTTCGTTGGTTATCACCTCCTTGTTACGGATCACTGCACGTCAGCGGCACAGCGAAAACCGATGTCGTCGTTGGCGGCTTGGGGTGAAGTGCTGGAACGGTTGGCGGCCAGCACCTGGTCCGGCTCATCGAACCAGCCACCGCCGCGCAGCACCTTGAATTTCTCGCCGTAGAATTCATCCGGCGTGTTGTTGCCGGGGTAGGGTTGGTACCAGTCGGCAGTCCATTCCCAAACGTTGCCGGCCAGATCGAACACGTCGTAAGGGCTGGTCCCGGCGGCAAAAGTGCCGACCGGGGTGGTGCCGCGAAAGCCAGCCGCTTTAACATTGGCATTGTCGGGATTCCAGTCGTTGCCCCAGGGGTAAAGCAGGCTTTCCGGGCCGCGGGCGGCTTTTTCCCACTCAGCTTCGGTCGGCAAGCGACGCCCGGCCCAAGCGCAGTAGGCGGCGGCGTCATTCCAACTCACTTTGACCACCGGATGATTATCTTTGCCCGCGGCAAAGGCTTGCCAACCCGTACTGCCACCCTGTTCGGCCTCGGTCACATAACCGGTCTCTTCGACAAAGGCGGCAAATTGGGCGTTGGTCACCTCAAAAATCTCGATCAGGTACGCCGGTAGATCGACCTGGTGGGCCGGACTTTCATCGGCCGGGCCGCCATCTCGGCCCATGGTAAACGGGCCGGCCGGTATCTCGACCAGTTCGGTGAGTGGCCTGGTTTCGACCTTTGCTTCACTTTCTGCGGGCGGTGGGGTGGGGCTGGGGCGCGGGGTTGGGGTAGGTGGCAGAGGCTTGGGGGTTGGGGTAACTGTGGCCGGAATCGGGGTTGGCACGGCCGTGGCCCCCAGCAGGACCGCAGTTGGGTCGCCCTGAGTCAAATCTGATGGCGCCCTGGTTTCACCTTCGCCTATGGCCGGGCCGGCAGCCGGGGGTGTGCGTTCTTCAACGCCACACCCTCCCAACAACAGACCCAGGCTGATGATGACCGACCCTATAATTTGATGCTGTTTCACGTTCGCTTCTTCTCCCCTCACTACGGCCTGAATGCCGGACTAATTTTAAAGTTAATCCTGGACATTATGTAGTGACGTTTGTCCCGATTCTGGACGACAAATGTCACTAATGCCAGCGGTGGGTTAAAGCCAGCGCGGTTGGTCCCACAGGGTCAGGGTTTGGCCCAACCCCAGCGCTTTGGCTTGTTGATAAACTCGTTCGGCCACGACCAGATCTTCGCAAGCCAGGCCAAAGGATAAAAAGTGAATGCGGTCGGTCGGCTCTGGCCGCCCCGGAATTTGCCCAAGCATGATGTCTCGCAGATTGACCACATCCTGTTCCTGCAACCGCCCGGCCTGGACCATCTGGGTCAGCATCGCTGGCTGGTAATGTTTGAACTGTTCCCATTCATCTACCACCAGCAGGTCTGCTTGGGCCAGGGCCTGCTCTTCAAATTCATTCTTGCCCATTGCCGTCACCAGGCAACCCGGCTTGAGCCAGGCAGCCTTGATAAAAGGGGCGCGGGTCGTCGTCATAGTGGCGACTACATCCGCCCCGGTGACGGCCTGTTCAACGCTCTCCACCACTTTAATCTGCCAGCGATCCTCAAAATCGCGGGCCAAAGCCTCAGCTTTATCTGCTTGCAGATCATACAGCCTAAATTCTCTCAGCGTGGGCACGGCCAGGCCAATTGCTTCCAGGGCGGTCCGGCCAATAACCCCGGCGCCAATAAATGCGGCCACAGCCGCGTCCGGACGGGCCAGATACCTGGCCGCGACCCCGGCCGCCGCGCCGGTACGGATAGCGGTAATCAGGGTGCCATCCATGATCGCCACGGGCAGCGCTCGCTCCAGGTCGTGCAGGATGAGGACGTCGATTCCGTACGGTAGGTCACCTCGCCGGGCATTGTCCATTGATTCCGCGGCCCATTTCAGGCCGGCCCGGTTCACCTGCCCCCCCAGATAGGCCGGCATCGAGACGGTCAAATACCGCCGGTGGCCTGTGTCCGGATCGGGAAATTCGAGCACGGTCTTATTAGGCTGTTTCACTTCACCCCGCCCGTGCATCAAAAAAGCTAACTCGACATCCCGGAGCGCCAGCTGCATGTCGAGTACGCCGGCGGCAATAACGTCTTCCTGGGTCAGGAATAGAAATTCTGGTTTGGTCACAGTAGCCTTGTCACTTTTTCTGGCGTATTAAAAATATATTTGATTGGACTTTCGCAAGTATACAGGTTTCCATATATCTGTCAATTGTGATAAACTCACCCTTCTTTGGCCGGAGTTGCCGGAAGTGGTACAATGTGGGCCTGGTCAAGAAAAAGTTTACTGGCGAGGATATCTTCAAATCCAAAAGCTCAAGTTGATCATCACCAACAATAAACAGTGGTTGCCTTGGTGGGGGGGGCTGCTGGTCATTGTTCTGTTAGCGGCACTCTGGCTGCCGCTATCCAGGGTGGGCGCCGATCCTGCGGCTATGCGCGCCTGGATCGAGCAGTCCGGCCCGCTGGCGCCGCTGGCCTTTTTTTTACTCAACGTGGCCCAGATTGTGGTGGCGCCGATACCCGGCTATCCTGTTCAGGTGATGGGCGGCGTTTTATTTGGCTTTGTTCCAGGCTCGATCATTACCGTAGGTGGCCTGACGTTGGGGGGAACATTGGCCGCCTGGCTGGGGCGTCGCCTGGGGCGACCCTGGCTGGAAAAGCGGCTGGGCGCGGACGCGTTAGCGCATTGGAGCCGGGCGGCTCACATTGACTCATTTTGGACCTGGTGGATTATCCTGCTTATCCCGTTGGGCGATATTCCCTATTTCATTGCCGGTTTAAGCCGGATTCGGTTGAGTATGTTGGCCCTGGCTATTCTAACCAGCCGTGGACCGTTTACAGTTTTGATTGTCTGGTTAGGCGATAGTGTGACCGGCTTACCGCTAACCTGGATTGCGGTCAGCATCGCCGTAGTTGTATTGATCGTGATCATTGGTTTTAGTCAGGCGAGCCGGCTTGAGGCTTGGGGCCGAACTTACGTTATCCGCCAGACTGAGCAGAACGGCAGCCGTTCGAAATAAAATGAATTTTGCTTGAAAAAATGCTTGACCTGCTGCGGGCTTTGTGATATTCTTCCTCTGTCGCACCCTTAATTTTTTGCTGGAGGCTTTTCCTGTGCGTCGAGAACGGGTTTCCGATGACATTTATGTTTTTACCAGTGACCTTTATGCCCAAGTGACTGCTGCAGCCGTTGTTACCAGGGAGGGTATCGTGGTTATCGATACCCTTCCTTTTCCAATTGAAACCGCCGAGATGATCGATTATCTCAATAGTTTAGGTCACGGCCCCATCAAATATCTGGTCAATACCCATTGGCACGGCGACCACACTAATGGCAACTATTTGTTTGACGATAAGGTCGAATTGGTTTGCCACAAACGTTGCCAACAAGCCATGCAGGAATTTGGTCCGGAGGCGCTGGCCGAGTCTCAGGAAACGACGCCCTTGCTTGAGGAAGTTGAACTGCGTGTTCCCGAGGTGGTCTTTGAGAATGGTGAACTGGTGTTGCATGTTGGCAACAAGTCAATCGAGCTGGCGTTAACGCCCGGCCACACCGCCGACTCGATTGTGGCTTACGTGCGGGAAGATAAGGTGCTCATAGCCGCCGATACGGTTATGCCGGTGCCCTATTTTGTCTGGGGCAACCGTCACGACTTTAAGGAATCGCTCAAGTTATTGCAGGGTTACAATCTGGAGAGTATTGTCCAGGGGCATGGCGAGGTGCTGCTGCGGGGGGAAATCCCCCGGGCCCTTGAGTCAAGCATCGAATATTTGGATATGCTGGAAAAACGGGTCCAGGAAGTGATTGACAAGGGCAAAGGTAAGCAGATTTTGGACAAGTTGACCATCGAGCGGTGCGGCAAGAGCAGAATCCCACTCAATGGCCTGGTGCAAGACCTGCATCGGGCCAATGCTTATTTTCTCTACGATGAACTGGTGGGGAGCCAAGAAGAGGCGAATAGCGAATTGCGAATGGCGAATGGCGAAAAAATGACGAGTTCGTAATTCATTATTCGCCCATTCACTCATTCACTCACCCGTTTAATTTTGGCCCCCAACTCCAGCAATTTACCCTCGATATTTTCGTAACCCCGGTCGATCTGGGCGATATTGCGGATGATGGTTGTCCCCTCGGCGCACAAAGCCGCCAACAGAATGGCGATGCCGGCCCGAATATCCGGGCTGGAGATACCCTGGCGCTCCCCGCGCAGCATGCTTGGCCCTTGCACCAAAGCCCGGTGCGGGTCGCACAGCACAATTCTGGCCCCCATACTGATCAGCCGGTCCACAAAATAGAGCCGGCTTTCATACATCTTTTCGTGGAACAGCACCGTGCCGGTGGCCTGGGTAGCGGCCACCAGAGTCACGCTCATCATGTCGGCCGGAAAGCCGGGCCAGGGCGCATCATCGATTTTGGGGATGGCATTGCCAATATCGGGCATCACCACCATCAGTTGGTTGCCCGGCAGATACAGGTCGTTGCCCCGAATTTCCGGGACAATGCCCAGGCGATTATAGACCATCAGGGTCATCCGTAGATGCTCCGGCGCGGCGTTCTTGATCAGAATGTCTCCTTCGGTCACAGCCGACAGGGCGATGAAACTGCCGACCTCCAGGTAATCCGGGCCGATGGTAAACTCGGCGCCGGTCAGCGAGTCGACCCCATGAATGGTCAGGGTATTGGAACCGATCCCCTCGATGTTGGCGCCCATCTGGTTCAACATCAGGCCCAGCTCCTGCACGTGCGGTTCTGAGGCGGCGTTGCGGATAATGGTGGTCCCTTCGGCCTGCACCGCGGCCAGGATGGCGTTCTCGGTGGCGGTGACGCTGGCCTCGTCGAGCAGGATATCCTGGCCGCGCAATCGCGTTGCCGTTAAGCTCAACTGGCCGCCATATTCAAACTTGGCCCCCAGGGCCTGCAAAGCCATCACATGGGTGTCGACCCGCCGCCGGCCAATCTGGTCGCCGCCCGGTTGGCCCAGCCTGACCTCGCCTTCGCGCGCCAGGAGCGGTCCCATCAACACCAGGGCGCCGCGCATTTTGGCAAAACGGGCCGGGTCGGGCGAAGTTTTGCGGATGGCGCCGGCGCGCAGGGTGACGCTGTGCTCGTTATGCCGGGTCACCTCGACCCCCAAATCTTCGACGATCTTCAACATCGTCCGCACGTCGCCGATATTGGGCAGGTTGTGCAGCCTGACCGGTTGGTCGGTGAGCAAAGCCGCGGCAATCAAGGGAAAGGCGGCATTCTTGTTCCCGCTAGGGGTCACCACGCCTTTGAGCGGCGCTTTTCCTTCAATGACAAATGCATCCATATTCTTCAAGTTCCAATTTTAATGTATCTGGCAGAAGTTTGCCGGGCATACTCCTGTCGTTTTACCCACGCTTGACGACAACCGTATCACCAATCTGCAGACCCAACTGGCGGGCGGCATTGCCATTGCGCACCGCAATCTCAATGTGACCGCGAGTGCTGCCGGTGTAGGCCAACAGTTCGCCTTCTTGCACATCGGCAAAGGTATAGCTGAGTGCCTCGATTTCTCTGTCGCCAATAATGATGGTGACCTGTTCCGGATCGTCGAGATCGCGCCCGGTCAGATCGAGGATAAGATTGCCAAAATGGTCGATGTGGATAATCCGGCTTGTTTCGGAGGACTGGCTGGTTGCACCCCCCTCATCAAACCGGACTAAATTGATCGCCGACGGGCCAAATTTGCTCAGCGGCGTTCCACCGGCGATGTGGGCCGCGGCCGGCGCAAAGATGTCCCGCCCATGAAAGGTGGCGCTAATACTCGCCAGTTGGTAATCGGGATTGGTCAGGGTGACCGCTTCGAGCACATTGACCCCGCGGGCCGCCAGCGCCAGGCTAAAAACGCCGTTGTCGGGTCCTACAAAAATGCCCTGACTGGTCCGCACGGCCACGGCCCGCCGTTTACTGCCAACCCCCGGATCGACGACCACGCAGTGGATGGTGTGGGATGGATAGTAGCCAAAAGCCTGGTACAGCACAAAAGCGGCGGTTCGGACCTGTTGCGGCGGGATGTCGTGCGAAATGGTCACAATGGTGGCTGTTGGGCAAATGTTCAGGATAACCCCCTGCATGGCCCCAACGTAGCCATCCTGTTGGCCAAAGTCAGTAGTTAAGGTAATGATCGGTCGAGGTTCCGGTCGAAGGTTGACCATCTTGTTAGCTCCTCCGGCGTTCTATTGTACGCCAGGCGGGGGCGAGGGGCAAAGTGGACTGAGGCGTCGCTGATATCCCTGTCTCAGTTAGGCGATACCGTGAACTTGACCAGTTGCGCCTCATCGAGGCTGATCCCGGCTAAGTCGTCCAAATTCAGGTAGCCGTCCACTATCTCAATCGGTCGAGTCACGATGTCTTCTGCCACCTTGAGGAAAAAAGTCAACTCTGATGGGTAATCGATCCCCTCCAACCCGGCAAAGATGGCCGCCCGGATTGTGCCCAGGGTCGAACTGGCCTGCGAACCGACCATCACCCCTTTGCCGTGCTGTTTGGCGGTCACCAGCATCTGGTGCGACTGGTAGTAGCCGCTGCGGGCTGTTTTGATGTTGAGAATGTCAAACGTATTGAAGCGGAGTTCGCGGTTCAACTCGCGATAGGTGAAGGCGCTGTCGTCGGCAATGAGCGGCAGGATTTCGGCCTCGCGCAGAACGACCCGCTCCGGGATCATTTCGACCGGGAGCGGCTCTTCGACATACATCAGGCCGATCTCGGCCAACCGGCGGAGTTGGCTTTTAGCCTGGTCCGGTAGCAGACCTTCATTGGCATCGGCGTAGAGCCACACATCGCTGCCCTTGAATTCGACCCGCAGCCGCTCGATACAGGCCAGGTCGTCGGCAAAGTCACGGCCTACTTTCACTTTGAACACCCGCACTCCCCGGACATAGGCGGCCTGGGCTTCGGCCAGCATGGTGGCCGGGTCGGAAATACCCAAGATGTAAGAGACTTTGATCCGGCGATTGGACGGCTTGAGCCAGTCGAGCAGGTTCTGATTGTGGCTGGCGGCCAGGGCTTCGTGTAGGCAAATATCTATCGCTCCCTTAGCCGTATGGTTGTTGGCGATCATCTCCAGGCGGCGGTTGGCCTCGGCTATGTCGGCGATGTCCAGGCCGATAAGGGATGGCGCCAGGTGGTTTTGAATGATCGCCCGAATCGACTCGGCTGTTTCGCCGTAGATGGTCGGGCGGGGCGGCGCTTCGGCCAGGCCGACGTAGCCGATATCGGTGACCAGCCGGACGAGCACGTGTTCCAGGCTGTCCAGCCGGCCAGCTTTGCCCCAACTCAGGCTACCCGCCAGCGGCAGTCTAAAGGTAATGGTCTGAATTTCAGCAATCTTGGCCATAGGCATTTTGCTCACTGAAACTATAAATAGATTGACCCGCCGGTCTGTTTTGAAACGTGAAACGTAATCGTAATGATTTGGGAAAAAACCATCACGTTTCACGTTTTACTTTTCACAGTGATAGCTTTGGAACTAAAAGGATCGCCCCAGCCAGGCGGCGATTTGTTCAGCCACCACCTCCGGCCGGCGCGTCTCCGTATCGATTGCCAGAACTCTGTCCCGCGGAAGGCTGTTGAGCAGATAGGCGCGGGCCGCCTGGGAATCGTAGTGGCGGCGCTCCTCAACGATAATTGAGACCTTTTTGATAACTTCAGCCGGGGCGAGTTGGGCGGCTTGGGTTAGGTGAGCAATTTGGCCAAGTTGTTCCGGCTTAAAGGTTGTGTCAATACCTGGGATGTTTTGCAGCACTGAAACCAGATTATTGTTGTTGCTGGTGAGGGCAATTTCCACGGCGTCAAACGTGTCGGCCCGGTGGAGCAAACGGCTCAGCCGCACGGTATCCGGGGCATCGAGCAAGACAAAGCGACCCTGGGGAAAATAGTTGCTGGCCTGCTGAACTTCCTCCAGACCGCGCAGACCATCAAAGATCAAAGGAGAGGCAATGTTAGTAAGATCGACTACCAGTTGGCTCAACGCATATGCCAGACCTCCCGGATATTTGGTCCGGTAACGGGCGGTGTAGTCAAACCTGACCAGCCGGTCCGTTACGGGCCGGGGTAATTCACCGGCTTCACGCTGTAGCGCGGTGATAATCATTTCATCAGTCATGGCGCGTCGATTCGGCAGCAGGCTGAAGTTGACCCCCATGCTGGCGAGGTAAGTCAAGGAGGTACTCTTGCCGACGCCGGTAAGTCCGACCAGAATCACCAGCGGCAGCTCGGTCAATGGCTGCCCTGGCGGCTGGCGAGACGGGTCAGGCCCGAGGATATAAAGCTGGTCCCAACTCAAAGTATTCATCCAACTATCCAACCAACCATCCGTTCAACACGCCAGATTTAACCACAATCCGGCGATATCCACAAGTGCGCTTCAGTTTTACTTTTGCACCGCCTTTCTATCCGTGCTACAATTTAGATTCAAATTTGTGGTATCATTGAGTGGGGGACTTGGAACTTGTTTATGCAAACGATTGTGAAGATAATGCTAACCACTCTGGTGGCTGTCGTTATTTTTGGGGCTGGGGCGGGGGCGGGCTACGCTATCCGTGATTTCGTGGTCGATGATAACCCCTCGGCCGAAGAACAGCAACAGTTTTCCCTCTATTGGGAAGTCTGGCATCGGGTTGAGGAACAATTTTATGGCGATCTTCCAACCCAACCGACCTCGACGTATGGCGCGATTAGGGGCGCCCTGGCCACGCTCAATGATCCTTACACCATCTTTATCGAACCGGAACCGGCTGCCCATGAGAAGGCCCAGTTGGAAGGACAATTTGGGGGTATTGGCGCTTTTGTGCGGCAGGATGAGGAGGGCCGGATCATCCTGGAACCGATGCCGGATCAACCGGCGGAAAAGGCCGGGTTGCAGGCCAACGATATTCTGGTCGCGGTCGATGGGACCCCCATCACGCCGGAGATGTCGGTTGACCAGGTGGTCTTGCTGATTCGGGGTGAGGTTGGTACCGTTGTCGTGTTGTCGGTGAGGCGGGAGGGGGTCGCCGAACCGGTGGACATTTCCATTACCCGGGCGGTGATTGAAACACCCAGCGCTCATTGGCGTATTTTGGAAGAAGATCCTCAGATCGGTTATATTCAATTAACGGCCTTTACCGAACGTAGCAACAAAGAACTTAATCAGGCCTTTGCCGAGTTGGCCGAGCAAGGCGTCCGCTCTTTGATCTTGGACCTGCGGGGCAATGGCGGCGGATTGCTGGATGCCGCGGTCGATGTGACCAGCCAATTCATCCGTAATGGGGTGGTGGTGCGTGAAGACCGCAAGAATGCCGGTGAACGGGTCTATAATGTTCGAGGCGGAGGCAAAGCTCTGGACCAGGAGTTGGTAGTGCTGGTGAACGGCGGCACGGCCAGCGCCAGTGAGATTGTCGCCGGGGCCTTGCAAGATTACGGCCGGGCCAGACTCATTGGCGAGAAAACCTTTGGGAAGGGGAGTGTTCAGCTCATTTATGAGCTATCTAACGACTCCCGCCTGCATGTAACCGTGGCTAAGTGGTTTACGCCCAACGGTAATGTTATCGATGGCACAGGTTTGACGCCCGACATCGAGGTCGCTATGACCGAAGAGGACCGGGCTGAGGGTCGAGACTCGCAACTGGAACGGGCCATCAGTTATTTGCAGAACGGAGAGTAGGGTTAGACAATGACGCGCTTTGGCAAGCTGTTACTGATTTTGCTGTTGGCCTGTCTGCTGGCGCTAGGCTCTTTTACCGCCGGGATGTTTTTCTACGCTGCTGTATTGAGTCCGGCGCAGGCTGATACATCCATTAGCGCCCTCTCTTTTCCGGCCTTGATCGGCCGCGGCACGCCGACTGCGCCGCCCGGCGAAGCGCCGCCACAGTTTGCCACCTTTTGGGAAGCCTGGTCGTTTTTGAATGAACGCTACTACGGCGAAATTCCGGCCGACAATGAGCGAGTCTACGGCGCCATCCGGGGTATGGTGGCTTCCTTTGGCGACCCCAATACCGGTTTCATTGACCCGACCCGGGCCGCGGTTCTGAGCGAAAATATCAGTGGTAGTTTTGAAGGTATCGGGGCAACGATTCGTCTGGATGAAGCCGGCCGCCTGTTGATTGTTGATCCCCTGCCTGAGGGGCCGGCTTTCAAAGCCGGCCTCCGGCCCAATGACATTGTGCTGCAAGTAGATGGCCAACCCATTGAAAATCTCAGCCTTTACGAAGCTGTCTTGCTTATTCGCGGCCCGGCCGGCACTGAAGTTGTTTTGACTATTTTCCGTGAGGGTGAACTGAAGCCTTTTGACGTCTCCATTCGGCGTGAAAAGATTGAAATCGAAGTCGTCCAGTCAGAAATGTTGGCGGACAAAGTTGGCTACGTGCGCTTGACCCAGTTTACCGGCGGCGCCTCCGGCAAAATTGTGGAGGCAGCCGAGGCTTTGATCGACGAAGGGGCAACCGGCCTTATTTTGGATTTGCGCAGTAACCCCGGCGGCCTTCTGTCCGAGGCAGTGGCCGTTAGCAGTCTCTTCATCGATGAGGGCACGGTAGTGATCGAGAAGTTGAAAGGCGAGGAAAAGAAGTTCGAGGCCAGCCACGGCCTGCATCTGGATACAGAAATTCCGCTGGTGGTGCTGGTCAATGGCGGCAGCGCCAGCGCCAGTGAAATTGTGGCCGGAGCGATTCAGGATCATCAGCGCGGCGTCGTGATCGGCGAGCAGACTTTTGGCAAAGGTTCGGTTCAATTACCCCACACCTTGTCGGATGGCTCGGAACTGCGGGTGACGATTGCCGAGTGGCTGACGCCGTCCGGGCGTCAGATCCACGGCGAGGGCATTACGCCGGATATGGTGGTTGAAATGACCCTCGAGGATATTGAAGCCGAACGCGATCCCCAGTTGGAGGCGGCGCTTGAATTCCTCACAAGCGAGGTCGCTGACAACTGATGAGCAACCAGCACGTCAAAGTAGTTGCCACCAACCGCAAAGCCCACCACGATTACCACATCGAGGATACTCTTGAAGCCGGCCTGGTGCTGACCGGCAGCGAGATTAAATCGATTCGAGCCGGCCAGGTCAATCTGCGCGATAGCTATGCCACTTTTCGTAACGATGAATTATGGCTGGTCAACACCCACATCGCCCCCTACCAACAAGCCAGTTACTCCAATCACGAGCCGCGTCGCGACCGCAAGTTGCTCTTACATCGCCGTGAAATCAACCGGTTGATCGGCAAGCTGCAAGAAAAAGGTTTGACCCTGGTCCCCTTGAAGATATATCTCAAAAACAGCCGGGCCAAGGTCGAGTTGGGTTTGGCCCGCGGTAAGAAATTGTACGACAAACGCCAGACAATGCGCGAACGGGATGACCGCCGCCAGATCGACCGGGTGGTGGGTCGCCAGCACAAAGGCTGGTAGGAAAAATTGCAAATTGCAAATCAGTGGCTAATCACCCTTCGACAGGCTTCAGCGTGAGTGGCTCGACTGATCTCGCCGAAGTCTCTGGGTGATTAGCCGGCAGGCATCCTGACGCAAAACGTGTCTAAGAACGTGTTTCTTAAATCGAATCCGGGTGAAAATCGATCCCCGCCTGGCGTGTCACTCTGAGCGACCCGCCAGGCGGGGAGCGAAGAGTCCCTGAAACCGCTGCTTGCAGGAGGCGTTCTCGGGGATTCCTCGTCGCTTCGCCCCTCGGAATGACATTTAAGAAACACGCTCTAAGGATGCTTCGCTCCTACTTTTTGAGAAGATACCAGATGATATGGGAGTAAGTTCCATCTCATTCCCACCCTTTGTGTCCAGTTTGGGAACGAGATGGTTTTTGTTTTGTTGAGCCCGAGAACGAGACGAAAGGAGCGCAATGAGCAGTTCAAATCCTTTCCAATTCAAAAATTACCGCCCCCGGCTGTTGGAGATCATCGATACGACGCTGCGGGAGGGGTCACAAACCTCGTTGCTGCACGATCACTACAAATATTTTTTCAACCAACGGGACAAAATGGAGATCGTCCGGGCCTTGATCGTTTACGGGGTCAAGTTCATCGAGCTGTTTGCCCCCATCGTCAGCCCCCAGGAGCGAGACGACTTCGCTGCGATCAAGTCGGTGCGGGACGAGTTGATTATGCAAAAGGGGTACACCTTTTTGCTGGCCCACGTGCGCTGCCATCCCGATGATGTTGCTTCGGCCATTGAAGCGGGCGCCGATGGCTTGAATTTCTACATCGGTCTGTCCGACTCCTCCCGCGCCTACAGCCATGGCCAGGACATCGACACGATCATTCGAAAGGCTCGTGATCTATTGGAACAAGTTCGGCGAGACCAGCCTGATTTGATCCTCCGTTTCAGCGGCGAAGATGCTTTTCGCACCCCCGAAGCCGACCTCTTTCGGGTGTATGATGAGATCGTCCCGCTGGTCGACCGGCTGGGTACACCCGATACGGTCGGCGTGGCGACCCCTGCGACGGTAATTCAACGGCTGAACCTGCTGCGGGAACGTTATCCCGGTATGGAGTTTGAAGGGCACTTTCACGATGATCGCGGCTTTGCTGTGATCAATGCTCTGGAAGCGGTCAAAGGCGGGATGCGTTACCTCAACACCACCCTGCTCGGCATCGGCGAGCGTTCCGGCATCACCTCGCTGACCGCGCTATTGTTCAACCTTTACATCGACAAATATTACGACCACCTGGAAGGTTACACCCTGCGCGGCTCCTACCCCATCAACGTGATGTTCGCCGATAAGCTCAAAAAACTGGTGCCGTCCAAAGAGCCGGTCAGCCTGACCAACCGGACGCACACGGCCGGCGTCCACCAAAAGGCCGTGCTCAATCACGCCTCCACCTACGAAGCCTTTCCGCTCGATCAGTTTGGCGTGACCGAGTCGGAAATTCTACTGGGGCCGTTGAGTGGATGGAACATTATTCACTACTTCCTGAAAGAGATCAAATACTATAATGTCGGCGAGGGCACAGCCCGGCAGATTGCCGCGGTCTTCAAGGAGCGCGTCTACAGTATGGGGCCGCACGACTCCCCAGCTGAGATTCTGATCGACATTGCTGAGAATGAGTTTGGTCTGAGCTACATCTCCGTGCCGGAACGGGTTAGAGGCAATATTGTTCAGCGTTGGGACGAGACCAGCCAGACCCACCCCGCCAAATCCACCGCAGCCGAAGGCGACCCCAAAGCCAAACGAGACGCGGCCGTAAGTTTGAAGCCAAAATAGCAAAGACAGGTTGCAAGTGGCAGGTCGCAAGTCGCAAGTTACAGGTCGCAGGTCGCGTGTTGAAAACAGCTTCACTATGGTTCGGGGCAAGTGTTGCAAATCGTAAATCCAAAATCGTAAATCGTAAATCGTAAATCGTAAATGAGAAGATGGGTCATACCTTTGCCGAAAAAATCTTAGCCAGAAATGCCGGTTTATCCTCCGTTACGCCTGGTCAGGTGATCGACGCTATCCCCGACGTGGCTTTGAGCCACGATAACAGCGCGGCCATCGCCAAAATTTTTCGCAGCCTGGGCATCGAGCGGGTCAAATATCCCGACCGGCTGGCCATTACCCTGGATCACGCCGCGCCGCCGCCGACCACCCAGCACGCCCAGAATCACGCCGATATTCGCCGTTTTGTGGCCGAGCAGGGGATTGCTCATTTCTATGAAGTTGGCCGAGGCATCTGCCATCAGGTCTTGTGCGAGGAGGGGCTGATCTATCCGGGCGTGTTGGTGTTGGGCGCCGACAGCCACTCGACCCACTACGGCGCGCTGGGGGCCTTTGGGGCCGGCGTTGGTCGCAGCGAGATGGCTGCTATCTGGGCCACCGGCCAACTGTGGCTGCGGGTGCCGGAAAGCATCAAAATAATCCTTACCGGCCGCTTTAGCCGGTGGGTTACCAGTAAGGATATCGCCCTGCATATCATCGCCCAACTGGGCGCGGACGGCGGCCTCTATGCCAGTATCGAGTTTCACGGCGAGTCGGTGGCCGGTATGAGCATGGCCAGTCGCTTTGTGCTGCCTAACATGATGGCCGAAATGGGGGCCAAGAATGCTTGGGTGCAGGTGGACGGGGTGACTTTGGAATGGCTTGAAAAGATGGCAGAGGAGCAGAGGAGTAGGGGAGCAGGGGAGAGTCTGTTGAACAAACGACAGGCGTGGGCCGCCGCCGCCCAGCAGTTGGCGCCTGATCCGGATGCGGTTTACCTGGCCGAGTATGCGTTCGACGCCGCGGCCATCGAGCCGCAAGTGGCTTGCCCCCATACCGTTGACAACGTTAAACCGCTGAGCGCGGTGACCGGCGTCAAAGTGGACCAGGCTTTTCTGGGGACCTGTACCAATGGCCGGTTAGAGGATATTGCTATTGCCGCCCAAATTGTGGCCGGCCGCCGGGTCGCTGCCGGGACCCGTTTTTTGATCATTCCGGCTTCGGCGCAGGTGTACCTGGAGGCCGTGCGAGCCGGCTACGTCGAAACTCTGCTGGCCGCCGGCGCCGTCTTCGAGTCGCCCGGTTGCGGGCCGTGTATGGGCAACCACATGGGCATCCCGGCCCCGGGTGAGGTCATCATCAGCAGCGCCAACCGCAACTTTCGCGGCCGGATGGGCACCCCCGAGTCAGAGATTTACCTGGCCTCCCCGGCGGTGGTTGCCGCCAGCGCCGTGGCCGGTGAGATTGCCGGACCGGAACAGGTGGCAGGTTAGCAGGCTGCAAGTGACAGATAGCAGATAGCAAGTTGCAAGTTCTAGATCTTTCGGTTCAACAATATCTATCAAGGTAACTATTCACCTTGCGCGACTAAAGTCGCACTTGCAGGGCTAAAGACCGGCTGTCCGCCTGCGCGGACAGGAAAAAACTCGACCGCGTAGGCGGTCGACCGGCTTTAGCCTTGGAGGAGCGATTTCAATCGCTAATAAGGTGAATAGTTACCTATCAAGTTTTATGGAAAATGTCAGACGAACCCAATCCAAAATCCAAAATCGTAAATCGTAAATCGAAAGTTTGGAAATACGGCGATGGCATCAACACCGACGTGATTTTTCCCGGCAAATACACCTACACCGTCACCGACCCGGTTGAGATGGCCCGGCACGCCCTGGAAGATTTAGACCCTTCCTTTGCCGCCAACGTCCAACCAGGCGATGTGATTGTGGCCGGCAAAAATTGGGGCAACGGCTCCAGCCGGGAGCAGGCGGTGACCTGTCTCAAACAGGCCGGAGTAGGCGCAGTCATTGCCGTCTCTTTTGCCCATATCTGGTATCGCAACGCCATCAACAACGGCCTGCTGGCCCTGACCTGCCCGGCCGCGGTGGCGGCTCTGCGTCAGGGCGACTGGGTTGAGGTCGATTTGGAGGCCGGTCGGATCAAAAGCGAAGCGGGTGAATTTCCCTTCCCCCCTTTTGCCCCGTCCGTTCAGGCGATTATTGCCGCTGGGGGATTGATCCCCCATCTCAAAGAAGAGTTAAAGTTGAAGGAATAGGTTCCTCAAGTTAAGCCGATATAAAAAAAGCCGGTCATTACGACTGGCTTTTTCAATTCCCAGAGAAACGCAATTACTCATGGCCTTACTTGTCGTCGGATGCCGACCTGGATTTGCAGTGTCCCGAGTTGCACGATGTCGCCATCATTGAGGGGTTGAGGGAGTAGAGGACGCAACTTATTGTTGTTGACGAAAGTTCCATTCGTGCTGCGCAGGTCTTCGATAACCACGTTATGACTCTGTTTGAAAATCTTGGCGTGCAGCCGCGATACAGTTCTGGCTCGGTTACCATCATCGGAAAGATCAACCTCGGGGTAGATATTCGCCGCTGGATCCTTACGTCCCAAGTATATCGTCTTATTCAGTGGAAGCTCGATCTCTCGCGAATGAGGTCCTATGTTTAGATAAATGGCCAGTGGGGTGGTGTCTGGAGGAGCTGATGGACTGCTCCTTACTTTTTCTTGAAGCTGATCCAATATCTGGGTCATTACACCATTACCAGCCGGATCAGTCTCCTGACCATACGTACTTAGTAGGGTGGCGCATTTACTGCAAATCAAACTGTTTGCCACGTTGATTGTCCCGCATTTAGGGCATGTAACCATCTTATGGTTGGATCTAAAAGTAACTACTAATAATCTCCAACACCCGTTGGATATTCTCCGGATCGCCGGACTGGACGCGGGTGGCGCTGGCCCGGGCCAGGGCGTTAAGGGCGTTGATGTCGGCGTCGCTGCCGTAAGCCACCGGAATCACGATGATCGGGTTACGTTCCTGCCGGTTGGCCTGAATCAGGTTGACCACATTTTGCAGCGAGGTCAGGCTGCTGGTGTCCTGGCCGTCGCTCAACACTACAATCGCCTGGATGCGATCGTCTTCGGCTTGCCGGTTGGCTTTAAGCAGTTCGACCGCGTATTGAATGGCATCGTACAGTGAAGTGTCGCCGCCAGCCTGAATGGCCTCGATCTGGCTGCGGATTTTGGCCTGGCCGCCTTCAAACGAAACCAAACTTTCCAGAGCGCCGACATTATTGCTGTCGAGGTAAATTGGCGCATTCAAATTGAAATCCAGTACCTGCGGCTGGCTATTGAACAGGAGCAACCCTACCCGGTTTTGCGCCGGCATATTATCCAAAAATGCCTGGGCGGCCGTTTTGGCCTGGTCGATCTTGCTGCCCGCCATCGAGCCGGAAGTGTCGATGACCAGCAGTACGTCGGCTTGCTTCTTGACGAACTGCCAGCTCGATTGTACCGCGGCCACTACATTCGGATCGGGCACTTCCAGAATGGTGGTCGGCTGGTTGGGGTCGACGCCCAGCTCCGGGGAAATGGGATAACCCACTGCCACGGCCGGATTGGCCGGCCGGAAGCCGCTCTCCAGTACCTTTTGCTGGACCTCCTCACTGCGAACGTAGTCGGTGAACAGTTTGGCGGCTTCCCGCTGTTCCGGCGTCACCCAATCAGCCCTGGGGATGGCAAAAGGATGCTCGTGCCAGAAAGTCCCTTCCTTGGGATACAGGGCCACCAGTTTCTCCGGCGGTTGGTACTGGGTTTTACCCTGGTTGATGTAGATCAGGTCGTTTTCTTCCAGAGCCACAAAATCCAGGTAATCCGGCCCCTGGGCGATATACTCTTTGAATTCGGTGGTGCGAGAAGAGTAGTGCCGGATCAACTTTTCGATGTCCCGCACCCCCTGCTGCACTTGCGGATCGTTGACCTGCTGCAGAGTCAACCGGCGGAAGTCAGCCACGTCGCTGTTGTAGCGGGCACTGGCGTAGAATTCGGCAATCAGCGTGGATAGGGCGGTCGAGCTGATGAACGGGTCGGTGTGGCCGTAGTAAACGGTGGTCCGGTCGCCGGGCACATTATAGTCGGCCCAGCCGTTGGGCGAGTTGAGGACTTGCAGCAGTTCCTCCCAACCCACTTCCTGGCGGCCGGTCTTCTCCTGAATGGCCTTCAGCCGGCTCTCCCAGATAGCCATCACCACCGGGGCCAGGGCCGTTGGCGGGCTGTCGGCCAGGTCAAAAATCTGCCGCCCGGCCTGGTAGTTGACCAGGGCCAGCCAGTGGCTAACCGACGGCGCAAAGATGGTCGGGCGAGCCACGTTGATGTTGTTGGGGGCAATGATGGCATTGATAATGCCCTGGGCAACGGTGCCCGACGAACCTGACTGGCCTTTGACGCAGATGGGCTGTTCAACTTGCTTGAGCGACTCACCCGTCAGGGGGTTGCGTCCCTCGGCATAGGCCCGGTTGAAGCGGTTGACGGCGTCATAGATTTCTCCGTTCAAATACAATTCAGACTCGGGCGCGTAAATGATCGAGATCTCAACCGCATTGGCGGCGCACTGAGCACCGCTGTCAGCCGCCAAACTTCCGCCGCCATCGCTGCCGGAACCGCCCAACCCACAGGCCAGCGCAAAAATCAAAGGGAATAGTAAAAAGAGCAACTTGTTCGACATCATATCCTCCGTAACTGATCAAGGTTGAAAGTTAGAAAGTTGAACGACCTTACCCTCCCAAATTGCAATTCGCAATTCGCAATTCGCTATTCACCTCAACTCCTGTTCGGCAAAACGCAATAAAGCCCAGGCGGCCGGCCCATCCAGTTCGACGGTGGTCGTAACTGCGCCGGCCGGTTCCAGCCCAAAGTTAGCCAGAAGCTGTTGTTGGTTACTACTAAGTAGAAAATCGCGGAATTGGGCCGCCGCTTGTTGGCTGGTCGGGCTGCTCTGGCTGCCGTTCCAGATGGCCAGAGGGTAATCCAACTGCACGTTCGGTTGGACCGGCGTCAGGCTGAAATCTGGCCGGTTATGAAGATTATTACGCTGCCAGGCTGCCCGGCTGAGCAGGCCCATATCGCCGATGGAGCGTCCCTGGGTCGAGGCAAATGCCTCGGCCGGTTGGGGTGGGATGCGGGTGTTATCTTTAAAGGTCTCAACCAGCCAGGGCCGGGCCTGGCTAATGTCGCTGCTGGTGAGATTTGGCTTACCCAGTTGCGCCGCGGTCGCCGAGACCAGCGCGGCCAGTCCCTCGGCTCGATTGGCCGGTGAGGCAAGGACCAGGGTCAGAAAATCATCGGGGGCGGTTGCTTTGGCATGAACAGTTTGCCAGGACAGGTCGCCATATTTTTGATTGAATTGGGCCTGTTTGTCGGTAAAAGCGCCCCAGGCCAGAGACGTGCCGGCCACCGAGCGCAAGTCAGCCTCAAATGGCAGCCCTCTCTCCCTGGCCATCGCCACCACAAAAGAAGCCTCGGCCAGCCAGGCCGTCGGCGGCTGACCTTGAGGATTAGCCAGTTTGAACTGGGCCTCGGGGATCAGATCGTCGGCCGCAATAATTTCCACTTGTGCCCTGGGATTGGCCCGGTTGAACTCCTGGGCCGCCGCGGTAGCCCAATCTTTGATCGATGGCGCCGCCGCCACCCGAATCTTCACGCTCTCCTGGCGGGTGGGCAGCGCCGGGGTGTCATCCAAAAAGAAGAAGACGGCCAGGAACATACCTATAACGATCACAACAGCCAGACCAACAATGCCAAAAAAGAGGGTTTTGTTTGGTTGCATTTTCAGGTCCTCGGGGTAGTGATGATAATTTTATTATAGCATAGGTTGGAGGGGAAAGATAAACGCAATTTGTCAACCCGCCATTTTATAGTATATTAGCTTCGCTGCTCCGCATTTTTGTCGATGATGAGGTTAGAATGACGTTAACTTTGCCGCCAGTTCCCCCCAAATTGGCTGCCGCCGCGGCGCAAGTACGCCAATACGCCGAAACCATCCGGCAGTCCCAAATCGACTTCCTGGCCGACCTGATCCGGATCAAAAGCTACACTGGCCAGGAGGCCGCCGCGGTTGAGCGGACTCTGCAAGAGATGCGCCGCTGTGGTTTGGCCGACGTTCGAACCGATACAGCCGGCAGCGCCCTGGCGACCATCGGCGCCGGCCGATCCCACCTGCTCTACGACGCTCATCTGGATGAGAATGAGATTGCCGACGAACACGACTGGCCTCATCCCCCCCTGGAACCGACCATTGTGAACGGCAAATTGTACGGCCTGGGCGCGTCCGATTGCAAAGGCGGCGTGGCCGCCATTGTCTACGGTGCCCGGCTGGCCGCCGATTTGAACCTGACCGGCGACTGCGCCATCACCGTTAAAGGTTCCACGCTGGAGGAGGACGCCGAAGGTTTTGCCATGCGCCACCTCCTGGAGCAGGACGGCTTTCCCCGCCCCGACGCGGTGCTGCTGGCCGAGGCTACCGACCTGACCCTGCGTCGGGGTCATCGTGGCCGCTGCGAGCTAAAGGTCCGCACCCGCGGTAAGGCGGCGCACGCCAGTACCCCGGCCCTGGGCGACAATGCCATTCTCAAAATGAGAGCCGTGCTCGATGCCCTGGAGTCGATGACGGCCCATTTGCCGGTTGATCCGGTCCTTGGTCAGGGCACGCAAGTAGTGACGATGATCCAATCGCCTCATACGCCCAACAGCGTGCCCGCCTGGTGTGAAGTAACCATCGATCGTCGCCTGACGCCGGGAGAAACACCCCAAAGCGTGGTCGCCGGGATCAAGGTCGCGCTCACCGGGCAGGACGCTTCGGTCGAGCTGCCGCGGCAGCCGGTTAAATCCTGGACCGGCCTCGATCTGAGCGGTCCGGCCTTTTTTCCCGGCTGGCTGCTGCCGGAGGATCACCCCTTGCTGGTCGCCGGCAAACTGACCTGCGCAGCGCTGTGGGGCCAAGCGCCGCGAGTGGATGTGTGGAAATTCAGCACCAACGGCGCCTACTCGGCCGGAGTGGCCGGGATTCCCAGCCTGGGCTTTGGCCCGATGGAGGAGCAGTATGTTCACACCCCCCAGGACCAGGTCGATCTGGCCAAATTGCTCAAAGGGGCGATGTTCTACGCCCTGTTCCCGCTGGCCTACACGATCATCAGGGCTGAAGGCTGAGGGATGAGTCGCAATTCTCAAGGTTCAATTTTCAAATTGCAAATTTCAAATCGTAAATCGTAAATTGAAAGCCTTGCTATGCCTGACGAGACCAAAACCTGCCCTTTCTGCGGCGAAACGATCAAAGCTGCGGCCAAAAAATGTCGTTATTGCGGCGAGTTCTTGGACGGCCAGACGCGGGAGTCGATTCTGGCCGATCAAGCCGAGGGCAGCCGGCCCGCCTTTGAGCCTGACCACGAGCAGCAGGTCAGCCTCGTCAAAAATTGGGATGGACAGGCCAGCCTGGCGGGGTTCGATCTGGCGGACCGGGATTTGTCTGGTCTGGAGCTGCCCCAGGCTGATTTGCGACAGGCCAATTTAGGCCGGGCCAGGCTGCGAGGCGCTAACTTGACCGGCGCAAACTTGCAAGGGGCCAACCTGGCCGAAGTCGATCTGCGGGAAGCCCACCTGAGTCGAGCTAACCTGGCCCAGGCCGATCTGCGGCGGGCCGATTTGCGGGCGGCTAATCTTCACCAAGTTGATCTGAGCCAGGCCGACCTGCGCGAAGCCGGGTTGGGTTGGGCCGATGTGCGCGAGGCTAATCTGGTTGGGGCGAATTTGCAGGGAGCCAAATACAACGGCTCGACCCTCTGGCCGGCCGGATTCAATCCCAAAAAGGCCGGGGCCATTAGTGAGAGTGCCCGGATGGGCTTATTTTCCTTCTTTAGTGGATTAGTCGAGTGGAGAGGCTAAGGTAATGGAAAGAGACCTTGTGCTGTTGCTGGTGGGTGGTCTTATCGGCGCGCTCAGCAGCCTGGCCACTCTGTTCGTGGTGTACCTGATCGAAGGGATGCGCCTCCGCCGGAAATGGGCCCGCGAGGACCAATTGCAACTCCGGCAGCAACGGCAGGAGTTACAGGCTCTGCTGACCGGGGTCAAACCGGCCGGGGTAGTCGACCGCGAGCAGCCCGATGTTTGAGTCATTCACAATTCACAATTCACAATTCATAATTCACAATTTTCTACGGAGTTGAGTCAATGGCAACACTCATTTTACCCTCATATCTCATTACTACCGCCTCTGAAGCGCCCAAAGTGGCCTGGGGAGTGCGGGTGGTCGATGACCGGATTGCCGACGTTGGCCCAAACGCTGAGTTGCAGGCCAGATATCCCCAGGATACGGTTGTTGATGGCGCCGACCACGTGCTGGCCCCCGGCTTCGTCAATGCCCACGTCCACCTGTACGGGGTGCTGGCTCACGGCATCCCGCTGCCTAGCCCTGACCAGGAGGCCGGCGGCGGTTGGGCTTTTCTGGATGATTTCTGGTGGCCGTTGGTGGAAGATGCCCTGGACCACGAGATGATTGCCGCGGCCACCGACTGGGTCTGCGCCGAGATGGTCCGCTCCGGCATCACCAGCTTTTATGATATTCTGGAAGCGCCGTTCGCCATCCCCGGCGCGCTGCTGGCCCAAAAAGCAGTGGTCGACCGGCGCGGCCTGCGCGGCATCCTCTCCTTTGAGAGCACCGAACGGGTCAGCCCGGCGAACGGCCAGCTTGGGCTAAGGGAAAACGCCGAGCTGGTCAAGCATTGCCGGGCGCAGGCGGGCCAAACACTGGTGGAAGGACTGATTTGCTTCCACACTACCTTCACCTGTTCGGCCGATTTTATCAAACAGGCGTTTGCGCTGGGCGAGGAGCTGGATTGCAGCGTCCATATGCACTGCAACGAGGCCACTTTTGAACCGGAGTACGCCCTCAAGCATTTCGGCAAGCGGACGCTGGAGTATTACCACGATTTGGGTGTTACCGGGCCGCGCATGCAAGCCTCTCAATGTGTACAGTTATCGGAGCAGGAGATCGAGATCATTGCCGCTAACGAGGTGCGGGTGACCCACATGCCGCTCAGCAACTGCGAGGTCGGCGGCGGGATTGCGCCCGTCCCCCAGATGTTGGACCGAGGCATCACCCTGGGCCTGGGCAGCGACGGCTACATCAACGACTTTTTTGAGGTGATGCGCGGCGCGTTTCTGATTCACAAAGCGGGCCAGCAGAGCACCGCGGTGATGCCGGCCCATACCGTTTTCTACCTGGCGACCGAGGGCGGGGCCAGGGCGCTGGGCTGGCATAACGTCGGCCGGCTGGCGCCGGGCTACCAGGCCGACCTGCAACTCATCGACGCGGTCTTCCCCACGCCCACGGCTCTGCACAACCTGTACGATCAACTGGTGTTGTGGCGCAACCACACCCACGTGCGCGACGTTATGGTCGCCGGGCAGTGGCGGGTGCGCAATGGTGAGGTTTTAGATGCCGACTTAGGGGCGATGCGGGCCAGAGTCCACGAGAATGCCGAGCGAATGTGGGCCAAGGTGAAATAAGAATCGGCTTTAACCCCGCCGCCGGCCGCGTCGACCTTCGCCGGCCTCAGCCTCGCTGGCGGCCCGGTTGGCAGCCAGCACTTCCTCTAACGGCGGCGGCTCAAAATTCTTGAGCGCCTCTTTGAGGGCGGCGATGTGGCGGGGGTTGCTGCCACAGCAGCCGCCCAGCATCTTGACGTGTTGGTTGCCGAACTTCAGGGCATAATCGGCCATAATCTCCGGGGTGACATCATAGACTGCTTCTTCCCCGCCTTCCATTCGCGGCAGTCCGGCGTTAGGCTTGGCGATTAGGGTTACCTCCGGGGCGGCGGTGCGCATCGCCGTCAGGGCCTTCAGATTTTCTTCTAAGGTCCGGCCGCAGTTGACGCCCACGGCCAGCACATCCATTGCCCACAGCTCTTTGACCGCCTCTTCGGGGCGAACGCCCATCATGGTCCGCCCGTGCATATCAAAGCTCATCGTTACCGTCACCGGCAGGTCAGTGGCCCGGTGCGCGCCCTCAATGGCGGCTTTGGCTTCCTGCAGGTCGCTCATCGTTTCAATGTGGATACCGTCGACGCCGCCGGCGGCCAGGGCGGCGGACTGCTCGGCAAAATATTCCACGGCTTTGTCGTAGGTCAGTTCCCCCATCGGTTCCATCAACATGCCGGTTGGTCCAATCGATCCCAGCACCAATTTGTCATCACCGGCTACCTGGCGAGCTAATTGGGCCGCTGCCACATTGATGTCGTGGGTCAAATGACCGCTCCCCTCCATATCCAGCCGGGGCCGGCTGCCGCCAAACGTATTGGTTAGAATAGCATCTGAGCCGGCCTCGATATAAGCGCGGTAATGTTTTTTAACTGCCTCTGGGTTTTCCAGATTCCACAACTCCGGCGCTTTGCCGGCCGGTAAGCCCATTTTTTGTAGTTGCGTACCGGTCGCGCCGTCCATAATCAGAATGCCGGGTTCAGCCAATTTACGGCGTAGATCAGCCATTTTCAGCACCTCAGCGAGTTTGTTTTGATTAGACTTTTTATTATAATCCAACCCACTCAATCTACAATTTTTGCTTCACCCCCTCGAACTGCCAGCGGGTTTGTGCGTATTAATCCGGTCAGGTAAAATCCCAGGCTAATGGACGAAAAAATAACCCTGATCAACTTCATGGAATTTACCGAGGCGCAATTGGATAAATTGCGCGCCGTCTCGCCCCGGCTGGAGCTTCACCAGCTCCCCCAGGCCGCATTCGACGAGGTGCCTGAGTTGCTCCGGCAGAACGCTGAGATCCTCTACGGCTGGGGCAAGCAGTTGGACCAGGCCCATCGTTATCCCAGCTTGAAATGGATCCAGACTCACAGCGCCGGGGTCAATGATCTGCTCGATCAACCAATCTGGCAAAGCCCCGTGATCATTACCAGCCTGAATGGGGTGCACGCGGTGTCGATGGCTGAACATGCCCTGGCTATGATGCTGGCCTTTCGCTGGCGGCTGGTGGCCATGTTCAATTTTCAAAGCCGGTCTGAATGGCCCCAGGACCGCTGGGAATGGTTCGCCGTGCCGGAGTTGCGGGGCAGCACCCTCGGTCTGGTCGGTTACGGGGCCATTGCCAGGGAGCTGGCTCGACAGGCTCAGGCTTTGGGTATGCAGGTGCTGGCTGTCAATCGCTCCGGTCAGCGCCGGCCGGACCGGGATTTCCGTGAGCCGGGCACCGGCGACCCTGCCGCGCTGATCCCGGAAAAAGTCTATTCAACCACCGCGCTGCTCGATATGCTGCCGCAGTGTGATTACGTGGTGGTGTTGGCGCCGTTAACGCCGGCCACCCGGCGGCTGATTGGCCCGGCGGCCTTTGCCGCTATGAAACCAACCGCCTACTTTTTCAACCTGGCCCGGGGTGGGCTGGTGGATGAGGCCGCTTTGGTTCGGGCGCTGGACGAGGGACAAATTGCCGGGGCCGGGCTGGACGTGTTTGAAACAGAACCGCTGCCGGCCGATAGTCCCCTCTGGCAGTTGGACCCGGAACGGCTGCTCATCTCGCCCCACGTGTCCGGTTTTTCACCCAACTACGATGAGCGGGCCAGCGATTTGTTGGCCGAAAATCTACGGCGCTATTTGGCCGGTGAACCGTTGTTAAATTTGGTTGAGCGGGAGCGAGGCTATTGATCAAAGGCATTATTTTTGATTTGGGTAACACGTTACTCCGCTTTGGCGGAGAGGAGGAAGCTATCGCCCGGGTTGGGGCCGAGGCCATGGCGAGCTGGTACTTCACCAAGAAACATATCATGCTCGATCAGGCCGCTCTGGTCGAGGTTTTTTTGCGCCAGCGAGCCGCCGACCGGCAGCATGCCGTTCAGACCCACGTGGAGGTGACGGCCCGGCAAAGTCTCAGTGAAGCCCTCCGGCAGATCGATGCGCCGCCGGCGACATTGTCCCTGGTCGAGCCGGCGATCAAAGTTTTTTTTGCCCAGGAAGAGGCGCTCTGGCAATGTTACCCTGATACGGTGGCGACCCTCAAGCAATTCTATCAATCCGGGTATCGCCTGGGGCTTTACTCCAATGCCACCGATGATCTCCTGATCCAACGACTGGTCAATCAAAATGGACTGCGGCCCTGGTTGTCGCCCACGTTCAGTTCGGCCGGTTGGGGCTGGCGCAAGCCCAAAGCTGAGCCATTCGAGCTGATTGCCCGGCGCTGGGGGCTGCTGCCTGGAGAAATCGCAGTTGTGGGCGACACCCTGAATGCCGATATTTTGGGTGCGCAGAATGCCGGGATGCACAACATTCTGGTAACTATGGACGAAGCCCCCTCCAATGAAACCAACCGCCATATTCACCCGGACGCGGTTGCTGACAGTCTGGCGGCGCTGCCGGAGATTGTGACTGGGTTTGGGTGAGAGGGGAGTGAATTGTGAATGGTGAATTGTGAATTGTGAATGGTGAATGGTAATTTGTAATTTGAAAAGAGATACACCCTTCGCTTCACGTTTCACGTTCTACGCTTCACGCTCCACGCCTCACGCCCTACGCTCCACGCGCTACGGAGGTTAAACCATGACCACCCGGCGTTATGCCATTCAAAAAATCAACACCCTGCCTCTGGCCAAGTTCGGCTGTACTCTGGGCGGTCTGGCGATGCTGATTCCCGGCCTGCTCTGCGCGGTGGCTGCGGTGCAGGTTGTGAGCCTTGTGCGTCTTTTGCTGGAGCAATGGCAGGCGGCCCAGGCTGATTTGTTGGGACTGGGTGTGCCGGTGGAGTTCAATTTTATCACCCTGCTGGGGTTGGAGACGGTGCAGACGGCCGTTGCTCGGCTGGACGACCAGAGTTTGCTGCTGGCGCTGTTGATTATCCTGGTCAGCGTCATCGCCGGTGGGTTGGTGGTGGCCTTGATGATCTTGCTGGTGGGCTGGGGTTACAACCTGCTCGCGGCCCTGACTGGCGGGTTGGAGCTGGAGTTGCGGGAGCAGAAGTAATGGTGGATTGAGAATAGTGAATGATGAATTGAAAATTGAAAATATTGTTAATGTTCCACTGCTCCGGCGGTGATCCCCCGGATGAACTGGCGCTGGAAAAAGATGTAGAGGAGCATCATCGGCAGGGCCACAATCACCGCGCCGGCGGCGATCAAGGGGGTGTTGGTGGTATAGCGCCCCTGGAAGAAGGCCAGTCCGAGCGGTAAGGTCCGAAGCTGCTCGGTTGATATCAATACCAGGGCCAGTAGAAAGTCGTTCCAGGTCCACACAAAAAACAGCACGACCATCGTCAAAATAGCCGGCCGGGCGATGGGAAAGAGAACTCGCCAGAGGGTGTCCCAACTGTTGCAGCCATCCATCGTGGCCGCGTCAACTAAATCCTGCGGCACTTCGGCAAAAAAGGCCCGCATCCAAAAGGTGCCAAAGGACACGCTGAGACCAATTTGGGGCAGAATCAGTGCCCAGTAAGTGTCGAGCAAGCGAACCGCCCGCATATTATGATAGAGGGGGATAATGAGGGCTTCCTGGGGCACCATAAAGCCCACCAGCAAGACAAAAAAGAGCAAGCGGCTGAAGGGGAAACGCATGCGCCCAAAAGCATAGCCGGTCATCACCGAGAGTAGGGTGGATACGAACACGACCGGCGCGGCCACGACCACGCTGTTGGTGAAGTATTGGGCAAAGCGAGCTTGCGTCCAGGCCCGGACAAAGTTTGACCAGCGCCACACCTCCGGCAAGGCAAACGCGCCTCGACCCAATTCACTGTTGTCCTTCAGGGCGGTCAGGAAAATGATAACGAAGGGGATGATGGTCAGCAATAAAAACGGGGTGAGCAGGAGATAAGTTTGAATGGCTTGGCGGTGGCGCAGGTAGCCACGCTGGCGGGCTGGCGCGGCCGGCGTCGAAAGTTGGGCCGCCGCGGGAGTTTGGCCGGATCGTTGTGCTTGATTCATCTCAGCCCTCCTCGGTTGTGCGCATACGCAGGGTGATAACCAGGTAGGAGATAAACAGAATAATCATAGTCAAGATCACGGCGATAGCCGCGGCATAGCCGGCCCGGTTGAGATCAAAGGCGTTGCGGTAAATGTGGAGGGCGACCACCGTCGTTTCATTGGCCGGCCCCCCTCGCGTGGTCACAAAGACCAGGTCGAAGATACGCAAGGCGGCGATCAAAGTTGTCACCAGGGCCACAGCTATCTCGCCGCGTAAACCGGGCAGGGTGATGTACCACAGTTGCTGGAGATCAGATGCGCCGTCGATTTTGGCCGCATCATATAATACTTCTTCAATCCGTTGGACCCCGGCGATAAAGAGCACCAGGCAAAAACCAAACTGGACCCACGTCCCGACCATGCCGACCGCTGGCAGGGCAAATTCAAAGTCGCCCAGCCAGGGCCGGGCCAAATTTTCCAGACCTACGGCCCGCAGAAATTGGTTGAGCGGTCCGAAAACGGGATTGTAAATCCAGCGCCAGACCACCCCCACCACCACCATCGACATTACGTAGGGCAAAAACAGGCCGGCTCGAAAGAAAGTCAGCCCCCGCACCTGCCGCCGGGTCAGCAGGGAGGTCAGGAACAAGGCGATCACAATGGGAAAGAGGGTGTAAAAGAAGATAAACAGCAGGTTGTTGCGCAGCGAGATGCCGAACAGGTTGTCTTGCAGCAGGCGGACGTAGTTGCCCAACCCAATGAAACTGGGGCTGCTAAAACCGTCCCAATCATAAAAGCTGTAGCGGAGGGTGGCGATGATCGGCCAGAGCACAAAGGCCGCATAGATCAGGAAACCGGGCAGAATATAGAGATAGGCCGTCCAGGGTTTCTGGCCGGGTTTGTAGCCTTTGGTTCCAACTTTTGGGGCGTGAGGCATGAAATATTTGGCTCCGTTGACAGATCTTGTCTTTAGGTTTGTCATTCTGAGCGAAGCGAAGAATCTCCACCGAGTTGGCGGGGATTCTTCACTCCGCTTCACTTCGTTCGGAACGACATCATTGACTGGCTATCAACCACCCTTCTCGGCCAGGTAGGCCGAGTAATCCGTCTCCAGTTTTTGGATGAACTCCTCCGGGGTTATCCGGGAGGCGAGCAGTTCCTGCAAAGCTGCCGAGTAGGTGTCGAAGTAAGTTGGGGTGGCCCAGTCCAGATAGTGACCAACCGCGTCCGTCCGGTTGACCGTGGCCCAGGCCGCGGCTACATCTTTGAAGAAGGGGCCTTTGTCCAACTGGGCCGGGTCAAGGGGCGACACCGGCAGGAAACCGACCTCTACTTGCAGCTCTTTGGCTCGGTCCGAGGCCAGCCAGTCGATATATTCAGCGGCCAAATCGGGATTAGCCGAGCCGTTGCGGATGGCAAAGGCCAGCGTCGTGCCGCCAATCGCCATCTTCCAGCCGCCTTCGGTTTGCGGCGGCACCAGGAAGAAGCCGAAGTTATCGGGATTGGGCAGAGCCTCCACCTCACCGCTCAGCCAACTGCCGGTGATCATCATGGCCGCCTCGCCGTTGGCAAAAAGCTGCCACGAGTCGTCATAACCGACGCCGGCAAAGCCGGGGGTGAAGTAGCCATTGGCCGCCCACTCCTGGACCTTGGCTGCGGCCGCCAGGTTCTCAGGCGTATTGACGCTCACGTTGCCGCGACCAAAAACAAAGTTGTCCACCCACTGGCGCGAGTCTAACAAGGCGTTCAGGATTTCGCCGTGAACGTGGAAGGCCGGCCAACCTTCCAGATTGCCCAGAGCCAGGGGCGTGATCCCGGCCTCTTTGAACGTGGCCAGGGCGGCTTCAAATTCAGCGAACGTTTTGGGCACGCTGACGCCGGCCTGCTCGAACATCGCTTTGTTGTAATAGACGCCGACCAATTCCGCATTGAGCGGCATCCCGTACAGATTCCCGGTGCCAAAGCTCTGGCCGTCGGCACTGAAGCTGTTGCGGGCGACCAAACCCGAGCCCAGCTTGCTGAGCCAGCCGTACTTTTGGGCGTAAGGCATCAGGTTGACCAGCAGGTTCGCTTTGACCAACGCGCCCATATCGGTGTGGCCCTGGTTGACCTGGGCGATATCCGGGCCGTCGGGACTGCTCATGCCCAATTGAACGGTGGCCATCATATCATCAAAGGATTTGGGCACCCGGTTGATCTTGACCCCTGGATGAGCCGCCTCGAATTCGACGTTGAGCGTTTCCATCATCTGGCTTTCGACATCGCGGACGTTCACATCCCAAACAGTCAACACCGTCTCGCCCTCAGCCACCGGCGCGGCGGCAGCGGCTTGACCCAGCATCGCCTGGGCGTCGGCGGCGCTGGGCAGGCACAGCTTCCAGCCAATTTCGATGACATCAACATTGGCAATGGTGGCATAGCTGGCGTCGGTGGCGGCTTTGGCGTTGGTCGCCTCGGCAATGACCGGATAGGCCAGGGCGTCGCCGTAAAACTTGTCGGCAATCTTCGACAGCCAGTCGTCGGCCTGGACCACCACATCTGACTCGCAGACTACCTCCTCTTGGGCCAGCACTGCGGTCGGGATCAGGCTCAAGAGCAGGGCCAGCAACAACAAAATAGATAGGCCATTGATACATTTTTTCATCGTTGAAAACCTCCATCTTTTCATAATTGATTTTGCCAGGCAGGTAAAGGCGGGCCATACCCCACCGCTTCAACTGAAAAACTGGTTACAATTCATTCTTTGGTTTATATCACCTCCTCGTACAAAATACAATTACCCAGAGTTTCACAGAGCTGTCACAGAGGCTCACAGAGATAAATTCTAGAAAAACTTGGCGCAGCTCTGCGTCATCTTTGCGCTCTCCGTGTTCCCTTTTTCATTCTCAGTGGTGAGCCATCAGGTTCGTGCCGGCTCTTCAACTATTCAAAATGGGTCAGCTCGGATAATCCAACAACCGCGCCTCCAATTGTTCGGCTGTGGGTACGGCCCTGGCCCCATAGGCCGTGGTTGACAGGCCGCCGCAAATATTACCGCAGCGCAAACAATCTTCCAGGTCATAGCCGCGCAAGTAGCCGTACAAGAAACCGGCGTTAAAGCAGTCGCCCGCGCCGGTAGTATCGATGACGTTGACCGGCAAACCCGGCGCGAACACAATCTGCTTGCCCTGGCGGGCGATTGCGCCCTCGCGGCCCAGTTTGATCACCACCAGCGGGGTCAACTCGGCCAGTTGGGCCAGGGCCGCTTCCACCGTCGCCGCGCCGGTGAGATCAATCGCTTCCTGAGCGTTGGGGGCAAAGATGTCGACCGCCCGCAGAGCTTCAACCACCTCCGGCTGCTTCAGACTGCTCCGATGTGATTGGCACTCCATAAAATATAAGGCCCCGACTTCACGGCCTGCTGCCACCAGTTCCAAATGGGCCGGACCTATTTCCAGACTGCCCCGCAAAACGCAGCGCGGCCGGAACTGCTTGATCAGCGGTAGCAGCGGCGGCGACTGGAACTCATCGGCGAAACTCACAAAGGCCCGCTCCTCAGGAAATGAGATCGAAACCGTTACATTGCGAATGGGAAAATTGTGAACCTTGAACAGGCAGTCATCGATGCCTTCGCGGCGGGCCGCGGCCAGGACAAACTGACTAAAAACATCATTGCCAAAATTGCACGACCAGCCGACCCGCAACCCCAGGCGGCTCAAAGCGGTAACGTAGTAAAAATTAGCGCCCGGCACCATCTCAAAACCGCGGCTGAAAAATTCAGCCCCCAGCCGGGGCATTTCCGGCAGGCCGGTAAAAATCAGATCACAAAAATAACCGTCTTCCAGCAACACATCATATGTTGCTGCCCCGTCGCCGTCAGCCCGCCTCACTGCCATTCTCCCACATAGGCTCGATGGGCCGCCAGATACTCGTCCACCAGCGCGCCGGCCAGGGAGTACGACAGCACCAGCGGGTGGCCCATCAGCGCCAGCACCGCCGTGTCGCGGCAGCGAGTCAGGATGGCTGCAACGGCCAACCGCTCATACTGCTTGACCGTCCGCATCAGCAATTCTTGCGGTTCCGGCACCGCCCCGATGGACACCGGTCTCACCCCCTGCCGATCCACCGTGCAGCTCACTTCCACCACGTCCGCCGGCTGCATACAGTCGATGGCGCCCTGGTTGGGCACATTCAACCCGATCCGGGCCGGCTGGCCGGTTTCCATCGCCTCGATAATATCCAGGGCCACCCCGGCATAGCCTTCGCCCTCGGCGGCGGCGTTCTGCTCGTCGGCGGCAAAATCGGCCCGGTCAGCCTCTTCCATCGTCGGGGCCGCGGGGCGGGCATAGTGCATGTAGGTGGCGCTGCGGCGGCGGTTGGCCGCCGCAAAGGCTTGCAGGGCCGCCTGCGGGTTTTGTTCCGGCTCGATGTGGCGCAGTTCCGCCAGCAGCCGCCGGTTCAGTTCCAAGACTTCCTCGCCGCGAGTTTTGCCGTCGGCCTGAATTTGAGCCACAGCCCGGTCGGAGTAATAAAAGTAGAAAAGATATTCATTGAGCCACATCCCAAAGTGGCGGATGAGGGCCGGGTCAAACATACTCATATTGGTTTGGGCGATGGCTTCGGGTTGGCTGAGGAAGTCGGGCAGCACATCCCGGTCGCCCAGCCAGACGCGGCGGGTCCAGGAGAGATGGTTCAAACCAAACACCTCGGCCCGGAGCTGGCGGGGGGCAATCCCCAGCCAGTGGGCCAGGCTGTGCTGGGCGGCATTGGCCCCGTCGCAGATGCCAATGACCCGTTCAAAGCCGCGATTGTGCAGCGCCTGGGCCACCAGCCCGGCCGGGTTGGTGAAGTTGAACAGCCACGCCTCCGGGTTGATTTGTCGCAGCAGTTCGGCGTACTCCAGAATGACCGGGATGCTGCGCATAGCCATGGCCAGGCCGCCAGGACCGGTCGTCTCCTGCCCCAGCACGCCGTGGCGCAGGGCAATCTTTTCGTCCAGAATCCGGCCCTCGTCGCCGCCAACGCGGATGGTGGTGACGACATAACGCGCTCCGTCAAAGGCCGCTTGGGAGTCGGTGGTGGTGGCGACGCGCACGGGCTGACCGGCGGTTGCGACGATGTGGCGACAGATGCTGCCCATAATCCGCAGCTTGTTTTCATCCACATCCAGCAGGCAAATGTCGTCAAGGCCGATCAACTCGCTCCGGCGCAGGGTTGAAGCGACAAATAACGGCGCTCGCACCCCACCCCCGCCGACGACGGTAAGTTTCATCAGAAGCTCCTTAATTCGATCGTCCGGTTGATATGCCGAACCATTTCTAAATTGCCCTAGCTGGCGCAGCCCTATGCGCCAGCGGACGGCACACTTGCACCTGCGCCGTCCTTCGGATGCAGGTGTAGGGATGCCGTCCTACAATTTTAATACGTTTATATTTCCGACCCCGGACCGCACATAGTCGGGTGGAAGCTGGCCTTGATTGACCTGGATGTATTGGCTCTCACCGCGCATAAAAGTCTGGCTTAACTCGATGGCCTGGCCGGTATCTAAGAAAGTTACCTGCTCTCTAAACAACAACGCCGCCGGCCGGGTGAGCTTCAGCAGCCTGGCCTGCTCGTCATTGGCCAGAACAGCCTTAATTCTTGACGTGCTGCTGGTCAATTTGAGACCGTATTGGGTGCGCAAGGTAACGAACAATGAATTGGCCGCCAGGTCGTAATCAAGCAAGCCGGGACACAACGCATGGGGCAAATAAACATCTGAAATCGATAGAGGTTCATTATCGACCAGGCGCAGCCGGGACAGATAGACCAACGTTGCGCCAACTTCTACTGCCAATGCCTGGGCCTGCCTTGTCGAGGCGCTGACAAAGCCGGAGGCTAACATCTTGGTGGTCGCCTTGACCCCTAGCTCGGCCATTTGTTCTTCAAAGCCTTTCAACGAGTTGCTGTCGACAAAGGGGGTTTGCCCGCCCCGTAAACCCCTTTGCCGGGGTACCCCTTAAATACCCCCACTTTTACCTTTTTATTATTGGCCCGGC
>CAYNLK010000003.1:0-189990 GCA_964398055.1 uncultured Caldilineaceae bacterium | reverse complement strand
ATTTTACCGTTCGCCCCGACATTAATTACCTGTTCACCGTGGCCTTCAAGCCGGCTATCCCCGGCACCGGCCTATACTTGGCCGACAACACCCAGACTGAATGACGCCCTCGTTGACCAGTTCATTAATGGCGCGGCGAACGGTCATATGGCTCATCTGATATTGCTGGCAAAACTCGCGCTGGGAGGGCAACTGGTCGCCGCGCTTAAATTCGCCCCGATTAATGGCCTCGATGATGGCTTCTTTCAATTGGGCAAAGAGGGGTAAGGCAGAATTCATCGATTGAATCCTATTATGACAACTGATATATACCAGTATGTACTAGTATATATCAGCTTGTGGAACCTGTCAAGAGTTTTGAATTGTTTGCCTGTAATGGCTCTTGGTGTAATATTGGGTTTACGAGGCGTCCGGCTGGGAGTTGAAGGCCATATGGCGTGGTGCGTATTTCGTGTCAAAAACTTTACGCAATACGTAACACGCCACACGTTTGGTACGATAAAATTCTGGAATATCGGGGGAGGCAGCCGAGGTTTAGGGAGGAGTGGTGCTCCAGAGCAGGGGAATGATTATTGCCAAGGAAACCATTGCGCCGGCCTGGTGGCAACTGGTCATTGCTGCGCCAGAACTGGCCCCGCGGTTACACCCCGGCCAATTCTTGCTGGTCCGTTGCGCCGACCCGTTCAGTTGCTATCTCCGCCGGCCCATTTTTCCGGCTCGACTCAATGATGAACAGATCACCCTGCTGATCCGGCCGGACCCCGACCCCGGCCTGGCCTGGTTGTCAGCCCGGCAACCCGGTGATGAGTTGGACGTTATCGGACCCCTGGGGCAGAGTTTTCCAATGTCAGAGCATATTCGCCATCTGCTCCTGGTTGCCGATAGCCAGGCCATTTCACCGTTGTTGGGCCAAATGAGCCTGGCGGTGCAGGCCGGTATGTCGGTGACCCTGGCTTTGGGGGGGAATCGCCGGGGGGCGCTTTTTCCGGTTGAGCGCCTACCTGCGGCGGTCGAGGTGCAGTATGCCACGTTGGATGGGTCGCTGGGGCGGCGGGGTTCCGTGAGCGAGCTGCTGCCCGATTTGCTGCTCTGGGCCGACTGCGTCTGCGCGGTGGGTTCGACTGCGCTTTATCGGACGCTGAAAAGTCAGGTGGAACAGTTCCGGCTGCCGGAGGAGCCAGATTTTCTGTACGGCCTGGTTACCGCCGGATTGCTGCCATGTGGGGTTGGCGCCTGCCTGGTCTGCCCCGTGGAGACGCGCTCCGGCCTTAAGTTGAGCTGCGTGGATGGGCCGGTGTTTGATTTGATGACTGTGGATCTGGACAAATGATTGAGTTGGCTCCAAACCACAAAATCGGTTTGCCCTTGCGCAAGCCGGTGTTGATCGCCTCCGGCTGTGGCGGCTATGGCGACGCTTACCGGGGGCTGATCGATCTATCGGCTTTTGGGGCCATTGTGACCAACCCCATCACCCTACGACCCCGCCATGGCTCGGCGCAGCCTCGCCTGGTGGAAACCAAAGCCGGCTTTATTCTGAATACCGGCCAGCAGAATCCGGGCGTTAGAAAAGTAATGCAGCAATATGGCAAAAGCTGGTCCCGGCTGGGCCTGCCCGTTATCGTTCACCTGCCGGCCGATGAGCCGGACGACTTGCGCCGCACGGCCCGCGCTTTGGCCGGCGTCGAGGCTGTGGCAGCCATTGAACTGGGCCTCCCGCTCGGCGCGGCTGTGGCAGAGGTGGAACGTTGGATTAAAGCCGTAACTGCGGATTGTCAACTACCGTTGCTGGTCAAGCTGCCGTTGACCGAGGCGGTTTACCTGGCTGAGCCGGTTGTTGCTGCCGGGGCTGATGCGCTGGTTGTCGGTGGAGCGCCGCCGGGAGCGGCCATCTATCCGCCAACCGGTGAGCTGGTGGAGGGTTATTTGTATGGCCCTGCCATACATAGCCTGGCCTTGCAGGCCGTGTTGATGGTCAAGGCGTTGGTGGATGTAGCCGTGGTGGCCGCCGGCGGCATTCACAGCCTGGCCGATACTACTGCCTTGCGGCAAGTTGGAGCCACGGCGGTGCAACTTGACAGTCTACTTTGGGTTGACCCGCAAGCAGCTTATGCGCTGGCTTTGGCACTGGGCGAACCGGGCGCCTGGCCATAATATCGTACCAGCCGATCATTCACCTCTCAAAACGCTTACAATTGACAGTTTCGCGGCCTGGCGACCGGGAATGTAGCTGCCCAGAATACTAATCCCAATCATCAAAGGGATGAGTAGCAAAATATAGGCAAGGTTAAAAGACACTTTGACCTCACCGAAGCCATAGAATTCGGCCAAAGCAATCAGCAAACCTTTGGTGAAAGCCAACCCCAGAGGAATACCCAGCCCGGTCGCCAGAAGCCCCAACGAACCGGCCGTCACCCCGGCCATCCCGACTACTTGCATAGGGGTCATCCCCACGGTTTTCAACACCCCAATGAGGCGCAACTTTTCGCGCATCGCCAGGAGGGTGGTATTAAAAACGTTCACCAGGGCGATGCCAATCAAAATACTGGCTAACGCAAAGACGCCAAGTTTGAGATAAATGATGCCGCCGGGGATGGCCTCCGTGGTCAAAGACAGGTTTAGATCCGCCCCTGCTCTTGGCTCTAGATAGTGTCTGAGCTGGGCAATATTAGCATTTGGACTCAATTTCAAATGATAGGTGTCCGGCTTGGCCGCCTTGTCAAAGCGAAGGATGGCCGGCAGGCTGACCATCAGCATCTGACCGGCATTGGCCGGCTCGGCATATTGGCCGACGATCTCAAAGGTGAACGGTCTTTCAGGTTGGCCGGCCAAAGTTACGGTGACCTTATCGCCCACCGATAGGCCCAGCCAATCGAGCCATCCTTTTCCGGCCACCGCCTCAAACGTGTTGGGTTGAAAAAATCGCCCTTTGGATATCCTGAAAGAAAAAGCCGTCAAATCACCATCCAAAGCCCTGATCTGGAACTTCTGTCCAGCCATCGTTTCCACCTCAGCCAGATACTGGCTGTAGAAAGCCTCAACGCCCGGCGCCCGTTGTAATAAATGGCTGGCGCGGCCGTGGCTGGTTTCGTCGCGGCTGACGACTGCATCATAGGCGATCCCAAATAACGATGGATTATGTAGATAAGTTTCAATGGTCTGATTCAGAGTCAACCCAAAAACAATACCGATCACCCCCAGCGTTAAATTCAACCCGGTCATAAAGGAGCGGAGCGGCCTGGCAAAAACGTCGTTCAAGCCCATTACAAAAACCATTGGCAGGCCCGATTTGGCCGCCCAGGTAACCACCCAAAACGGTTTTTGGGGCGGCGCTTCAGCCCCGGTAGTGATGGCTTTGATGATGTTGGCTTTGGCGCCTTTGTAAGCCGCCCCCATGGTCGCCAGGGTGACAACAGCCGGAATAATAGCAAATACTAATGTTACTAACAGTAAGCGGAACGCCGGCTGGAAGGTCGTCCCCAAGGAGGCTGCCACGCTCTGCAAGGGCAAAGGGGCCAGCAATATGCCCAGCCCCAGCCCCAGCGGACTGCCGACCAAACTCAAGAGCAGATATTGCCCCAGATAAAGCCACAAAATTTGATTTTGGGTAAAGCCAATGGCCTTGAGGATGCCAATTTGCTTGAATTGCGCCAGCACGATAGAACTGATACTGCTGGCCACCACTAGCGTAGTCGCCAGAATGGCAAAGAAACTAAATGCGCCCAAGAGAACAAAGTTGAGTTGGGTCTGAAAAATAGCCGAACTCCGCACATCGCGCCAATCGGTATGGCTGTCGATGGCCTCGGACCGTAGCATCCCCTCGATCTTGGCTAATGTTTCGTCCACAGCCTCGGGATCGGCCAGACGCAGCCCCAACGACCAATCCCAGCTCGACTCGTCGGGAAAGTAATCCTTAAAAATCTCTTCGTTCAGGTAGAGATAGGGCGGTTGGCTGTTGCGATACGTGTCCCAGGTGGGATTATAGGCCAAACCAATAACCGGCAAATAGATTTCCTTGCCATCGGCTCGAGTAAGACCAATCATATCGTTGACGGACAGCTTGTACAGGTCGTTCAGATCCCGGCTGGCCAAAATCTCGGTTTGGCGAGGGGCCAGATAACGCCCCTGTTGGATCAGGAGCTGGTTGACTTGGGGCTGTTCCTCCGGCGTTGACCGGATGCTGGTCCAGACCCGCAGATCATCGCCGAGGCGCACCCGGCTTTTAAGGCTGTATTGCAAGCCTGTGCTTGCTACCACCCCGGGCAGCGATTCAATGCGGTTAATGTCGCGCAGCCGGATTCTGTCTCGATTGAAGTAAAGCCACAGATGCGCGGCGTTAAGCTCCTCAAACGATTTGTCGTAGGGGGCGCTGAGATTCAATAAGGTGGCCAGGGCCAGCGTAAGTAAGGCTGAGGCCACAATAATCGTTACTACCACCAGCATAGAAATCAGCGGTCGGCTGGCAATATCTGCTTTGATTTTTTGCAGAATAACGTTCATAACTCGTTGACTGCTGGCGTTTAGCGCGGACTATTTCTACTTTAGTTCGGTAATCCGTTGGGCAATCCGTTGGGCATTCCCGCCGGGTATATGATCGACCAGGAGGCCATCGTGAATAAAAAGAACCTGCCTGGCCTTGGCGGCTGCCAGGGGGTCGTGGGTTGCCATCAAGATAGTCTGGCCCTGCTTGTTAAATTCGGTCAAAATATCCAAAACTTCCTGGCCGCTGCTGCTGTCGAGATTTCCGGTTGGTTCATCGGCCAGTAGCAGCGTAGGCATGTTGATCAAGGCTCTGGCGATGGCCACCCGCTGCTGTTGGCCGCCGGATAGCTCCCAGGGATGTTTGTGAGCCTGGTTGATAATTCCCAATCGCTGCAATAACTGGTTGGAGCGGTCTCGAATGGCATTTTTATCTTTACCGGGTACCAGCAGCGCCGGCAACTCCACATTGGCTTGCACCGTTAAATTGTCGATCAGGTTGAAAAATTGAAAAACAAAGCCAATGTGACTGCGTCGGAATTTGGCCAGAGCCGTCTCATCCATAGAGTTAAGAGTTTGACCATTCAACCTGACCGTTCCACTCGTCGGCTGGTCTAATCCGCCGATCAAATGTAAAAGGGTCGATTTCCCACTGCCGGAATGGCCCATAACGGCGATAAAATCGCCGCCAGCGATGTCCAGATAAACACCTTTTAAGGCGTCAAAAGTAACCTCGCCGGTTTTGTAGACTTTCCTCAAATCTTCAATACGAACTAGAACGTTCACGATAAGGTGTAGGCAACTCTGGTAAAAATCTTTTTAAAGCCGTAAATACCAAGCAGCCGTTCCAGCAGGAATCCGGCCGTGGTTTGCAACAGCAGGGTATCGACGCCCTGCTGCTGGGCGGTCCTGGCAGCCGCAATAGTTAAATTGGTAACAGCTTTTTTGCGCCGAAAAGCAGGGATGACACTGGCGCTACCGATGATGCCATAATGCCGGTGACAAATCAGAGAATAAGTCCCCACGGGTTGCTCGTCGATGTAGGCCAGGTAATGGTGCACCCCGGGAAAGCCCACCGACGGTTCAATTAAATGAGCTATATGGGCGGCCAGCTCGAGCGGCATTTCAAAACCGGCCATAAAGGTGGCGGCAAAAGTCATCACCTCAGCTTTGTTGATCTGTTTGACCAATACCGCAGGATTGAGTGGGGGTACATCGCGTTTTGACAAATTATTCAGGGTCATCCAGGCTTCTTTGTCGCCGCTTTCAAAGCCGTGGTCGGCCAATCGTTGCGGCAAATCCGCAGGTGTACAGGCCGGGGAGACGAAAATGACCGGCGGTAATTCTTTGGCGTTAAAGTAGTTGATGATTTCTATAATCAGGTTGTCAATGGTTTCAGCCGTGGCTTGCACCAGGCAGGCGTGGTTTGTATCTGGTGAAGGAAAAAGCTTGCTGCGGCTGAAAACAACCTCATCTCTTAAACAGATTTCCAGGCCGGGGGTAATTTGGGCAATGGCCCAATTGGCTTCATAATTTACTCGCTCTAAAGCGGCAATTTCTTCAATCGATGCCTTCATAGCGACTTCTTTGTGTGACCAGTAAAATGATGTTAGAATTTAGCTGCTTTTAAACCAACCTAAATTATAAAGGATTGTGGCAGGAAAATATAGAAGCAAAAGTACTCTAAAAAAGGGCCGCTTATGTGACAAAAGGTGAATTAATATTTGCCCGAAAGTACCTTAAAGTAAATTTCTGGCGCGTCGATATACAGGCTTGTTGCAAGCTATCTCCGAATTTTGTCAGTTCTGAGTCTTTACAGGATTAAGTGTGTCAGCCATCATCACCATTTCTGATTTAGCCAAAACCTATCACGTCAAAGAACGCACCGGTTTCCTCAAAAATCGAGTGAAACAGATCGATGCTCTCCAAAACATCAACTTGACTATTGAGCCGGGCGAATTTTTTGGGTTGTTGGGTCCAAACGGCGCCGGCAAAACTACGCTCATCAAATGTATGACCACTTTGCTGACGCCTACCCGTGGCCGGATTGTGGTTAACGGCTTCGAAGTTGGCCGGCAGGATGCTCAGGTGCGGGCATCGCTGGGATGTATGTTGGGGGGAGAACGCAGTATCTACTGGAAATTGACCGGCCGGGAAAACCTGGCCTATTTCGCCGCGCTCTATTATCTCTCGCCTGCTCAAACCAGAAGCCAAATTGAAAAGTTGGAAAAGTTGCTCAATCTGGGGCCACTGCTCGACCGGCCGGTTGAGACCTACTCATCAGGGCAGAAAACAACCCTGGCCTTTGCCAGGGCCTTGATCAATGACGCCAGGATTCTGATTCTGGATGAGCCAACCAACACGCTGGATGTGCCTTCGGCGCAGGCCTTGCGCCGTATTATCAAAAATCTGAACCAGGCCGGCTATACTATTATCTTGACCTCTCATCAAATGGCCGAGGTCGAAGAGTTGTGCCAGCGAGTAGCCATCGTCGATCATGGGACAATTATCGCCGAAGGCGGCATCGCCGAGTTGAAGCGAGAGTTGGGCCAGAACCAGATCATCAAAATCGAGGGGATCATCCCTCCGGAAGCCGTGACCGCGCTTGAGCAGCAGCCTGACGTGATAAAGATGGCGACCAGTCAGACCAGCAACCTGACTCAGCTAACCATTTTTGTGGCGGATATCCGCCAGAGTTTACCGGGCCTGATGCAAAATCTGTTGAGCCATAATGCCCTCCTGGAGCACATTAGCCCGGCGAATGTCACCCTGGAAGATGTCTTTATGGCCAAAACCGGCCGGACGCTTAGCCAGGACACCTCCCAATGACCTTTTCAAAAACTGCTCGCGTTTTGCTCCAAACCAGCCGCATCCAGTTGCTCATTCTCTCAAAAAGCTGGGCTGCCCGTCTCAGCGACTTGCTGATGCCGTCTGCTATCGCCCTGGTTCCGATTATTCTAGGCAGAGCCGTTGCCGGCGCTGAGGCCGGCCTCAATTTTGCCCAACACACCCAGACTGCCAATTTTGCCGGTTTTTTGCTCGTCGGCGGGGGAACTTTTCTGCTGGTGACCCGCGCCTTCTGGGGATTTGGCCACTGGATTCGACAGGAGATGCAGAGCGGCACGCTAGAAATCTTGTGTCTTACTCCGGCTTCAATGGCGGCCATTCTGGCCGGCGTTGCCCTGGCTTTCATGCTCTATTCAGCCCTGATTTTTGTCGGCGCGATGGCGGTTGGCGCCCTGTTGTTTCAAATTGTGTTTCAAACCAACCAGTTACCCATTGCCCTGGCTTTTCTACTCACCGGCCTGCCGCCGATCTACGGGCTGGCTCTGCTTTATGGCGCCCTGGTGATGCGCCTCAAAGAAACCGACGCGTTTATCCAGCTGGCTCAATGGCTGATCACCCTGCTGATGGGGGTTTATTTCCCCATCACCCTTTTCCCGGTTGTCTTAAAAATGATCAGCCTCCTCTTTCCCCCCACCTGGCTCACGCACGGCCTGCGCAGCGCCTTACTGGATGTGCCATACTTATCAACCAGTTGGCTGATTGATTTGGCCGTTCTGCTGTTTTTCTGTGTGGTTGGGCCAGTTTTAGGCTATCTGATTTTTGCCAGAACTGAAAATACCCTTAGAGCCAATTCAGGTCTTGGTGAATTTTGATGATCGATCCCCCCGCACTTGTTTTTTGGTTCAGTTTTCGGGCTATGCTCAAACAGCAGTTTTTACTATTGACTCGTTACCCGGTCAATCTGGCGGCTAATTTCTTACTGGTCTTGATAGTGGTGATTGTGGTCACCCTGGCCATTACCCTATTTGCCCCCCCGGAGATGGCGGCAAAATTCAGGGGCATCACCCTGTGTGGTTTTGTGATCTACATTTTTTTAACTCACACCATCTGGACGGTTGGGTTTGGTATTCATAAGGAAAAGGTGGAGGGTACGTTGACCAGCCTCTATCTTAGTCCAACCTCTCGTTTTTTCACCCTGCTGGCCCGGTCAGTGGTGGGACTGTTATGGACGGCTATCGCGGCTGGTATCGGCCTTTTGATCGCCCTGCTATTTACCGGACCGCTGACCTTTCATCAACCCTGGTTAGCGTTGGGGATTCTGCTATTGACTGTCAGTGGCTTCATTGGCTTGGGTTTTGCTATTGCCGGTTTTACCCTGCGCTTTGGCGAGACGGTTGAACTGGCTGCTAACGTCCTCGAATTCGGCTTGATGGGGTTGTGCGCCCTTTTTTTCCCTTTTTCGATTTTGCCGGCGGGGCTACAAAACATCGCCAGGGTCATCCCTCTGAGCTACTCGGTCGACGCTTTTCGGACCGTTTTGCTGGGCCTATCCCAGCCCGAACTGTTGCCGCTGGCGGCAGAATTGATCATCATAGCCGTCACCGGTTTGCTCGGACCGGTGGTGGGCTATCTCATTTATTCGATCAATGAAAAAAGCATTCGACATCGGGGTATTTTGTGAGGCTCAGTGGATCCAAATTTAGGAGTAGAACGGGCTTCCACGCCCGTTTGCGGCGGCGCGGGAGCCGCCTCCGCCGGCAAATTTGGATGCACTGAGGCTGATCAGAGGAAGTTATCTATCATAAAAAGCAAGCGCCAACCGATCAGGATCAATCAGTTGGCGCTTTTTAACGGCAACTAAAACAATTTACTTGCCCACGTCTTCAAGTAAAAGTATTCGGCCTTCGCCGATTTCTGGTTGGTAGCTCTGGATAGCTTTTTTGTCACCACTCAAAACAACCGAGAGGCCCTCCATCGTAAACGGTTTGACCATATAGAACTCTGCACCTTTTTGCTGGCTCTCACGAACCATATCTCGCAGATCGTTTGAAGACAAAATACCAATTCGTTGATCCGGTTTTTTGGCTTTCATTTCAGCCAAAATTTCCAGGCCGCGATCCTGGAGGCCCTCCAAGCCCATATCAATAAAAACAATATCGAATGTGTCTTTTTCAAAAGCTGCCAGGGCGGTAGCTTTTGTTGGGGTAGAGACTAATTGATGTCCCAATTGACGGACTTGCACCTGGAATAACTTGGCCAATGTGCCGCTATCTTCTATCAAAAGAATATTCATTGCCTCTCTCCAAAATAACTATTAAGATGGACAACAAGAAACAAAAGGACTGTTTGTCCAAAACAGCAGGCTCAGATTGCCACAGTTTCTTTCAAGTTGATCGTAGCGCCATCTTTATTCAGCAGTGGATTATGCCTGGGTAAAGCTACGGTAAACGTGGTCCCGACGCCGTATTGACTTTCAAAGGTCAATTTGCCGCCATGCAGCTCCACCAGACCTTTGCTAATATTCAAACCCAACCCCACCCCACTGATCCGTTGTACAAATTGATCACTGGCTCTAAAGAAACGTTCAAATAGTCTCTCCTGATCGCTTTCTTTGATGCCCAGTCCGGTATCCCTAACATCGATGTTGATCCACTCGTCTGTTTGTTTGACCTCAATTGTGACTCCACCTTGGGGCGTGTATTTATAGGCATTACTCAACAAATTCAACAAAACCTGGTTGAGCCGGTTCTGGTCTACGTAGAGTTCGGGTAAATCAGTTTCAACCTTAATATCCAGGCTCAGCTCTCTGGCCTCGTACTCCTGCCGCACAATCCTGGCCGCGTTTTGGACTACAGTGGCCAGCTCCACCCATTGCGGATAAAGGTCAATCTCACCGGTTTCCAGACGAGACAGGTCAATCAATTCATTGGCCAGTTTGATGAGCTGTTTGACGCTGACCCTGATGGTTTGCAAGTATTCATAACCTGCTTCAGAGATTTTACCCTTTTCCGAAGCCAACAAAACATCTACATAACCCTGAATGGCGCTCATCGGTGTTCTTAACTCATGGCTGACCATACCCAGGAACAGGTCTTTAGCTTTTTCCAGTTGGGCTTCTCTGGTGAAATCTCGCAGAACCATCACATTACCGTCACCGGCTCCTTTTTCTTCACCATTACCGGATAAAATCACCGGAGCAACATTGGCGGAAATTGTGCGGTTATGCCACGCAAATCTAACGTGGTTGAGGTCAGCCGGTTTATGACCGGCCAGCCAGTCTTGAATGATAGCGCTGGCCTGGTTCTCGATGGTGGACAGGAAATCGGTCAGGCTCAAGGATTGCAGGTCACGTTCGGCCAAACGATTGGCCGCCGGATTGGTCAAGATGATCTCTTGATTGGCATCAAAAACCAGCACACCATCGGCAATTGACTGCAGAATGGTCTTATTGCGGACGGCCTGGGTATGTTCCCGTCGCAGTGAGGCGGCCAACTCACGGGTGCGTTCCCGAACGCGTTGATCGAGCTGCTCATTGAGGATGCGAAGATCTCGGATGGCCCGCTCCATACTGCGGCTGGCAAGCCAGGCGGCCAGGGCAATGATAAAGAATATCACCACTGCAAATGGGTCGGGCACTATATTCGCATACAACGCCACCCCGGTAATGACGATACTTACAAAGCCGGCGGCCACAAAACTGGCGTAGGGTGGAAACAGCACACTGGCCAGGATAATGGGGATAGCAAAGGAAACCAGGGAGCGTCCTGACGCAACCTGTTCCGGGACATCAGAGAGGACAAGAATGATCGTTAAAAATAAAAGAAACAGGAAACGGGCCAGCTTTCCTGCCCCATAACGATTGATGGCAAAAGTAATGCTGGTGAAAACAGCCGCGGCAATACTCGCCCACAAACCCAGCAAGATTTCCTCTTGATCGCTCACCTCCAGAATAGTAGCCAGAAACGCGGCCATAACGGCAAATATGGCTAAAACAAAAAAACCCACCAGAAAAATGGTAAGCAACCTGGAACGTCGCCGTTCGTCGGGATCTGTTGAGGGAACGTCGAGTTGTGTTTTGATAGTCTTAATTATCTTAGTTTTGATGTTCTCCATTTTTCATAACGCCTGTTCCAGTTCCCCTCATATGAGTCATATTAAAGAATTTAGGCGGACTCAAGGTCGCAACTTGGGTTACTGCCCTAAAATTCTACCACGAACCGACGCGATAAATCAACTTTACTCACCAGAGAGGGTTTGTCCCAGATTTCAGGACAGGGGGGATGCGGAGATCCCCCCTGTGCCTGCTAAAATTTGGGACGCGTCCCAACAAAGCCTAATTTTCTCTAAATTCAGGCAGATAGGCCCCGGCAGTTTTTGTTGTCAACCCTGTTCTATTGGCGTCATTGCTTTTAGAATTGATTGCTTCCCGAATGAATACTGCCTCAGGCAATTCAAAAAGATTAGAATAATCATGGCTCAATGAGAATTGTTCAGATAGCGCCGGGGTTTCTAAGGCCTTGAGGGCAAATGCTGTAGTTAGAGCGCTGCAACCAAAAAAACCCACCCTTGTACCAAACCTAAAAAATGCATTTGCAGGCCAGCCACCATGACCATTCTTTGAAAGTATTAATTCACGTTCTTCAAATTCATTCCAGATACCGACAGCCTTGGCTGTGATAACTCGTGCGGCAAGATCTAAAGGTAATTTAGTGCTGCCTAGACGCGTTTTTACCGCTCGTCTTATTTGATCCCCAAATTTTGCTCGGAAATGAGGGAACCTATTGACCAGCCTTGAAAGAAAATAGAGGAAAATGTCCGGTGAGGGATAATATCGACTTCCTTCCAGATACGCTTGGGTGCGGAGATGTTCAAAAATATAATCCTCAGTTTTTTTAGCCTCTTTTTCTCTACCCAATAAAGCAATTAAATAAAGAGCATTGATACAAACAATGGGGTCGGTGTAGCCCCTATGTCCAAACGGCGGAAAATATACCTGGATAATGCCAGCTTCATTAACGGTATCCAGAATTCTATCAACAACCTGATGAATGACATTTAAGTTGCCCTTGCCGGTCTCAAGTAGAATTGTCAGTCCAATGGCAGTGCAATCAATATCTGATGGCAACAGAGAATCATCCTTAAAGAAATTAATAATACCACCATCAGCCTGAATATCTTCCAACTCAATGAGTAGCTTTGAGCTTATTTCTAGCTCCGGTTTATGTTTGAAAATAAGATCGGTGATCATGAGTTGGGTGAATATTTCACGGGGAAATTTGGTTAAGCCGGGAAACAGGGTTTCGGGAGACTCAACAGGTGTCAACATATCTGCTGTTGAGCTGATAAAGCTCTGAAACTTGTTCTGCTGATAAAGCCTTATCAGGTGGGATAATCCTCTGGCATAAGCTTCTGCCGTATTCGGTTGAGCATTCATCGATACACCTCCATTCCAAGATTAGTTTAGATAATGTTCCCAGTTCATAATAGCTACAGAAAGACACAGAAAAATAAGATTGAATTAATCGGGCATAGTCACCTCCATTTGCGGCATAGGGTACCAGAAGGAGTTACCATTATGCCGGTATCCCACCCCCAAGACAGCTTGCCGATTGACCGTGTAGAAATTGGTCATATAACGCCAATCTTCTGGCGAAAGTTCGGCGCAATCAGCTTCGTCCGCCGAGCGAACATAAAGATGATCGTATAGGATGGCCCGCAGCATCTGGGTGTCAAGATAGGCCGAGGGCGCAACGGTAAAATACAGATGCTCGTTGCCCGTAGCGAGCAGAGGCATATCAAATGCCGCCGGCTGACCAGATCCAATGAAGAAATCCACCGGCTTAACAAATTCGCCATAGTAGGCTTCAACGATCTGCTGTCTATTGGGTAAATAGCCATGTTTCTGGTAGAAATGGACACCTATTTCAGCCACGGCCTCCGTTGCATCATGGGCGCAGACACCCAAGAATAAACGATGGCTTTGGTGTTTGGCCGTGCGCCGGGTCAGTTCCTCAAAGGTCGGCAGGGTGCAGGCGTAGGGGGTATTCTCAAAATAGCGCCCGGCATCTCCATACACTCGCACCCGAACATCATGCGAGGCGTAGAAATCCAGAGCCTCTTGACTTTGGGCAAACCATAATAGACCTGCAATGCCAATCGGTGCGTAGCTATTGCCACGCTCGATGATATCTGGACCCAGAATTGGCGCCAGGAGAGTATCAATACCGTGATCAAAGAAAAGCTCACTTATTTCCAGTAGGCGGCTCGCCCCCTTCTCCACGAATAGTTCAACGGAGCCGCTCTCCGCCTGCTCAGGGTATTCCATCATAAACCAGCGCCGCGTGCCGTTAATGGGAAATACGCCTACTTTTGATCCTGCCGTACGCACCAGTTTGGCCACCTCTGATGTAGGTAAGTTCTGAAATGTATTTAAATCCATATCATTCTCCTAACCCGGTTCAACCGGAACTAAAATAGACAGGAGTAACAAGATTCTTAAAATTTAATCCTGTAAATCCTGTCTAAATTTCTTGCTTAATGGGCAAGAATTTTGTTATTCAGGTACGATTGAATAGAAATTTAAAAAGCTCTTTATCTGTGCAGGCCAGGACGGAGGAAAGAACAGCCGCCTGTGGGGCTAGAGGCTTCAGGGAGAAGAGCAGCCCTGACCGGATCGGTATAGGTTTGACCTGATGGTGCTCTAAAAACCCTCTCAAAAAAGAGAATTTTTGCCCTGTTAAGGATTTTAACAACAAACAACTTGGAGTTGTACCCCAATTATTAGGTATTTTTGTCCTATTAGTACCGAAGTCCTGGTGTTTAATTGAATTGCCCCAATTGTTTTGAGCGAACACATTTCGGTTAGAGAGACAGGCAGATCATAGCTGTGGAACAATGGTCTCTAATACCAGCCAAACAAACAATTACCCCCAACCACCAGGTTGGAGGTAATTATTTGAGTTTCTCATCACCCACTTCATAACCCTAAAGATAGGGCAGAAATGGTCTAAGGACGAGCCTAAAGTGGAAAGTAACTTCTGGATATGCTCTTAAGTTATCTGGTATAACTCGAGCAGGACACCGTGGGCCGATTTGGGATGGATAAAAATATACTTGTCACCGCGCTTATTGGTGCGGACTTCCCCTAAGACTTCCATTCCCTGTGCCATCATCCGGCGGGTTGTCGCTTCGATATCGTCCACTTCCAGGCAGATGTGGTGCAGACCTTCTCCCTTTTTAGCCAGATACTTGGCCACACCGGAATCAGGGGTGGTTGGCTGGATCAGCTCGATTTTGCCGGTCGCCGTAGGCAGATAGGCCACCCGCACGGCCTCGACCGGTTCTTCAACTACGTTTTCCAAATGCAACCCAATGGCATCCCGGTAAACTGCCAGGGCCTGCTCAATATCCTCGACCACAATGGCGATATGATTCAGTTTGGTACTCATTGATACTCCTTTTCAAGTAGCAAGTCGCAAAGCTGCAGGTCGCAAAGTCGCAGGTGGCAAGTGGCAACTTGCAACTTGCCACCTGCTACCTGCTACCGCCTCTCTTCTTCAAATTTTTCCAGCAACTTTTGCGCGCCCACCGTAGGCGGCATCTCACCGCTCAGGACAGCCTGCTCAATTTGAGGCAGGATTTCTTGAATACCGGAATGGTGAAAAAAGAGTGCAAACAGGTGTTCTTCTACAATCTCTTGCATCCAATCCAGCACCTGTTGCTGGCGTTGGGCTTGAAACACCCCGGAGGTGGTCGTTTGCCGCCGAAACTCCTCGATCAAGGCCCATATCTCGGCGATACCCTCTCCGGTCAGGGCGGAGCAGGTGCGGACCTGCGCTTTCCAACCTTCGGTCGCCGGTGAGAGATATTGCAGGGCCAGAGCGTACTCGGCCCGGGCGGCCTCGGCCCGGATTTTGTTATGGCCGTCGGCTTTGGTGAAGAGCAGGGCGTTAGCCAACTCAATCGTCCCTTTTTTGATGCCTTGCAGCTCGTCGCCGGCCCCGGTCAGCATCAGCAGCAGAAAAAAATCCACCATCGAGCGGACGGCAATCTCGCTCTGCCCAACCCCCACCGTTTCGACCAGAATCACATTGAAACCACCCGCCTCGCACACCAGGATCGTCTCCCGGCTCTTACGGGTGACCCCGCCCAGCGCGCCGCTGGTTGGCGAGGGGCGAATAAAGGCGTTGGGCTGGCGGGATAGGTTGGGCATGCGAGTTTTGTCACCCAAAATGCTGCCGCGGGTCACGCTGCTACTGGGGTCAACAGCCAAAACGGCAACCCCGTAATCTTTTTCGCATAGTAAACAACCTAAACTATCGATAAAGGTACTTTTGCCGACACCCGGCACACCGGTAATGCCCACTCGAATCGATTGGCCGGTGTAGGGCAGCAGTTGCTGCAAAACTTCTTGGGCCAGGGCCATATGGGCCGGGGCGTTGCTCTCAACCAAGGTAATGGTCCGGGCCAGGGTGGGCCGGTCGTGGGCCAGCACGCCCTGGACGTAATCGTCTACACCCAGGCGCTTGCGCCGAATAGCCAGTGGTTGTGGCCCAGCCGGCCCGCTGTGCTGGCGCAACCCATCATGACTGGCCTCCACCCCTTTGACAATCCGGCTGGCAAAGGCATCGCCGCTGTCGGCCGGGCTCCACTCTGGTTTCCGTGAGGTTTCACTCATCGTCCGTATAGGTCAGGCGTTCTTTAAGTTCGGCCAGAATTTTCTTGGCGGCCAGGGGAATGACTGTGCCGGGGCCAAAGATGGCCGCCGCGCCGTGTTCCCGCAAAAATTCGTAATCCTGGGCCGGGATGACCCCGCCCAGAACCACCATAATATCTTCTCGGCCGAGCTTTTTCAACGATTCGATCAGGTCAGGTAGCAGGGTTTTGTGTCCGCCGGCCAGAGAACTCATGCCGACGATGTGGACGTCGTTTTCAACCGCCTGCCGGGCCGTCTCCTCGGTCGTCTGGAAGAGCGGGCCGATGTCCACGTCAAACCCCAGGTCGGCAAAAGCCGTCGCAATCACTTTGGCCCCCCGGTCGTGCCCATCCTGGCCGATTTTGGCAATCATAATCCGGGGACGGCGACCTTCGATCAACTCAAATTCATCTGCCAACTGACGCACTTCGCCAATCTCATCCTGCTCGCCAAACTCCCGGCTGTAAACGCCGGAAATCGATTTGATGATTGCTCTGTGTCGTCCAAAAACTTTTTCCATCGCGTAACTGATCTCCCCCAATGTCGCTCTGGCCCGGGCCGCATCAATGGATAGGGCCAGCAAGTTCCCCTCACCGGTTTCAGCGCCGTGGCTCAAGGCATTCAAGGCGGCCTGAGTTTTGGCTTCATCCCGCTGTTTCCGCAGCTCGGCCAGCCGCCTGATTTGGGCCTGGCGAACGGCCGTGTTATCGACCTCCAAAATCTCGATGGCCTCCTCGCGATACAGCCGGTATTTGTTCAAACCGACAATCACCTCCTGGCCCGAGTCGATCCGGGCCTGCCGCCGGGCCGCCGCTTCTTCGATACGCATTTTGGGCAAGTCAGTTTGAATTGCCTGGGCCATCCCGCCCAGGGACTCAATCTCCTGAATGTGCTGCCAGGCTCGCCGCAGCAGCGCATCGGTGAGCGCCTCGACAAAATATGAGCCGCCCCACGGATCGACCACGTTACAAATACCGGTTTCATTTTGCAGAAAAAGCTGGGTGTTGCGGGCAATCCGGGCGGAGAAGTCGGTGGGCAGGGCAATGGCCTCATCCAGCGAGTTGGTATGCAGCGATTGGGTATGGCCCAGCACTGCCGCCATCGCCTCGATGCAGGTGCGGGTAACGTTGTTGAAGGGGTCCTGCTCGGTCAGGCTCCAGCCGGAGGTCTGGCAGTGGGTGCGCAGCGCCATCGATTTGGGATTTTGCGGATTGAACTGTTTGATGAGCTTGGCCCACAGCAGTCGGGCCGCTCGCAATTTGGCTACTTCCATAAAAAAGTTCATCCCCACCGCGTAGAAAAAGGAGAGGCGCGGGGCAAACTCATCGATACCCAGGCCGGCTTTGAGGCCGGTGCGCACATACTCCAGCCCATCGGCCAGGGTGTAGCCCAGTTCCAGGTCGGCCGGCGCGCCGGCTTCCTGCATGTGGTAGCCCGAAATGCTGATGCTGTTGAATTTGGGCATAAATTTGGAGGTGAAGGCAAAAATATCGGCGATGATGCGGATGGACGGTTCGGGCGGATAGATGTAGGTGTTGCGGACCATATACTCTTTCAGGATGTCATTCTGAATCGTGCCGGTCAATTGCTCCGGCTTGACCCCCTGCTCCTCAGCCGCCACGATATAGAAGGCCAGCACCGGCAGCACCGCCCCGTTCATGGTCATCGACACCGACATCTGGTCGAGTGGAATGCCGTCGAACAGAATCTTCATATCCAGAATAGAGTCGACCGCCACCCCGGCCTTGCCCACATCGCCGACCACCCGGGGATGGTCGGAGTCGTAGCCGCGGTGGGTGGCCAGATCAAACGCTACCGACAGCCCGCGTTGCCCGGCGGCCAGGTTGCGGCGGTAGAAAGCGTTGCTCTCCTCGGCCGTGGAGAAACCGGCATATTGGCGCACTGTCCAGGGCCGGGTGATGTACATGGTCGGGTAAGGGCCACGCAGAAAGGGCGGAATACCGGCGGTGAAGCCGAGATGTTCCAGGCCGGCCCGGTCGGCCCGGGTATAGAGCGGTTTGACGTCGATTTCCTCCATCGTTTTCCAGACAAGTTGCTCCAGCGGCATTCCGGCTTCCCGTTCGGCCTGGTCGCGCCACTGCTGTTCGTCAACCGGCGTAAATTGGCCGTCATAGTCGATTTGGGTGAAATCAGGAAAATCGCTCATCATCATTCCTTCTACAATAGATGTACGGAAAAGACTTTTTCAATCATTTTGGGCGGTGATTAGGGGATTGGGGGATTCTCCCCAATTTTTCATACCCCAATCCCCTGATCCCCCAATCCCCGCAAAAACGTTTTTGGGGCTATAGCTATACAATTCCTAACTTATGTTGCAGATTTAACAGTTTATCGTATACATTGGCTCCCAGATAGATAAAATCATCCAGGCCGGCCTTCTGGTAAACGGCCAGTTGGTCGTCGGCCGGGCGGCCGGCCAGCAGGATGATCGCCTCCGGACAGTTTCGCTTGATCGTGCGGATTAGCCGCGGTACGGTTTTGGGGTAGACCTCATCAGGCCCGCAGATCACCATGACCGGCGCGCCTGAGTCGATGGCGGCCCGGGCAGCTTGCCTGACGGTGGCAAAGCCCTCGTTGCCCAGCACCTCAAAGCCGCCGACCTGAAAGAAGTCGGTGGTAAAATCAACCCGGGCCTTATATGGCCCCACCGGTCCGATATTGGCCAAAAATATCTGCGGCCGGGAGCCGCTTGTGGCAGCGAACACCTCGCTGGCCACGCGCAGAGACTCAAAGGCTTCGGTGCCGCGTTGGGGCCGGATAGGTTCAACTGTGGTGAGTGTTTCGTCGCCGGTGCGCAGGGTTTTGGCAATTTCGCCCAGGGTGGCCCCGGCCAGCGCCGCTTCGATAGCCGCCTCGATAGTATCCTCCCATTGGGCATTCAGCACTTCGACCAGTTTGTACAGCACAATGGTATTGGTGGTATTGTCCAATGAGGTGCGATGCTGGACGATGTAATTAGCCCGCCGCCGGTGCAGGTCTTCGTAATCCACCTGGGGCACGTCGAGCGGTTTTTCCTCCAGGTTGGGGAACATGTTGGTGCCCACAAACACATCCTTGCGGCGGGCAATGTTCAGGGCGCGCCGGGCCGCAGTTTCGGCCACCTGGGCCTGGGGAAAGCCGGCCAACACGGCCTGGCCCATCCCGCCCTGCCGCTCGACCTCCTGGAACAAGGCCCAGGCCTGGCGGGCCAGGGCGTCGGTGAGGGTTTCCACGTACCAGGCGCCGCCGGCCGGGTCCACAATCTTATTGATGTGGCTCTCGTGTTGTAGAATCAGGTGGGTGTTGCGGGCGATACGCCGCGAAAAGGCATCCGGCAGCCCTAGCGGTTCGTCAAAAACACCGATGTGCATACTATCGCACCCGCCAATGGCCCCGGCAAAGGCTTCCACGGTGGTGCGCAACATATTCACGTATGGATCAAAGATGGTTTTATTCCACGAGGAGGTGCGGACGTGGATCGACATCTTTTGGGCGCTTTCGTCGCCGCCACAGGCAGCCACGATTTTGGCCCACAGTAGCCGGGCCGCCCGCAATTTGGCTATTTCCATAAAGAAATTGGTGCCCACACAGAGGGAGAAGCAGATGCGGGGCGCAATATCCTCAATCAGCAACCCTCGGTTCAACAATTGGCGCAGATACTCGGTAGCCGTGGCCAGTACAAAAGCAACTTCTTGCACGGCGTTGCCGCCGCCGTTGTGGTAGGGCTGGCTATGCACATTGACCGTGTGCATCTGGGGGGCATATTTTTTGGCCCAGATGGTGAGATGGGCCATCCGGTCATAAGCCCCTTTCAACGAGCGGGGGAACTCACCTTCGGTCACCAGCGTTTGCAGCGAGTCCATGCCGATGCAACCCCGCAATTTTTTGGTCGATTTGCCCTGTCGCCGGACCAGGGCCATCAACAGGGCGGTCATCGGCAGGGCGGCCGAGCTGGCCTGCATAAAAACCGGCACCTGTTCCAGGTCGATCTTGTTCAGGGCTATGGCCAGGTCATCGACCGTGGCAATGGAAACGCCGCCCCGGCCGACATCGCCTACTCTGGCCTCGTCCGGGTCCTGGCCAAACAGGGTGGCCTTGTCGAGCACCAGGTTGATGATGTTTTGACCCCGCTCCAAATCGTGCCGAACGGCCCAGTTGAACTCGGCCGGGGTGCGGTAGGGCAGCTCCTGTGACACACCCCAGGGCTGGTTGGTGTGGCCCAGGGCGGTAGTGCCGCGGCTGTACGGTGGAAAACCGGGCAGTGAGTTGAGCTGGGGCCAATCCTGCTCATCCTCTTGCCGGTAGAGCGGCTGGATATCGATGCCCTCATAGGTGCGGGTAATCAGTTTCTTTTCAAACGGCGCGCCTTTGAGGTGTTGCTCAACGATCTGCCGCCACTCCTCGTACGACGGCCAGGCAAACTCATCGAATAGCCGGCCATTGCCTGCCGGCGGTAAATTATTTTGCGACTCAGTTGACATACCCACCCCCCATCCCGTTCAATTATAGTGGTTCTCATCCAATCTCATTAACCGCATCATTATACCCGGCGTTTGTTACCCAACAACTCGCTACCGGACACTTTTCTCTCGGCGCGATGATTTCAAAAACACAAATCGCTCAAAAAATCGAATTGGCCGAATAAAATCAAGTAAATTTGGCAAATTTTGGTTTATTCGTCCTGTTGTGGCTTTCGTGCTTCAAAAATATCCACCTGGCTTGACCAAAAACGCCGACAACCAATCCACGCTATTTCTAACACCCCTGGCCGGAAATGGTTCTGATTGAATCCCGGAAGCGGCAAAATCAACGTTTGACTATCCGCCGGAATCGGCTATACTGACGGCGACAATTATGATGGTAGACTCGAAATTAGTCGGGCTGAAACGTGATGCGTGAGCAGGTTTTGAACGCATCACGTTTCACGTTTTATCATTATGCGGTTGAAATCACTCGAAATCCAGGGCTATAAATCCTTTGCCACCAAAGTGCAGTTCAACTTTGACCAGGGCATCACCGCCATTGTTGGCCCCAATGGCTGCGGCAAATCAAACGTGGCTGATGCTATTCGCTGGGTGCTGGGTGAGCAAAGTTACAGCAATCTGCGCGGCAAAAAGACCGAAGATATGATTTTTTCCGGTTCGACCGGTCGCGCTCGCCTGGGCATGGCTGCGGCCACGTTGGTGCTGGACAATACCGATAAATGGCTGCCGCTCGATTTTTCAGAAGTGACCATCTCCCGCCGGGCCTATCGCTCCGGCGAAAATGAATATTATCTTAACGGCAGCCGGGTCCGCCTGCGCGATGTGGCCGATTTGTTGGCCAAGAGCGGTCTCAGCCGGCAGACCTATACGGTGATTGGTCAAGGCACCATTGATCGGGTCCTGTCCCTCCACGCCGACGAACGCCGTACCCTTTTCGAAGAGGCGGCCGGGATCACCTTTCACCGTAAAAAACGGGCTGAAACGCTGGCCAGGCTCGACGCTACCCGGGCCAACTTGATCCGGTTGAACGATATTGTCAAAGAGATCGAGCCGCAATTGAAGCGGTTAGAAAAGCAAGCTGAGCGGGCCGAAGAATATACCCATCTGGCGAAAGATTTGGAAGGGTTGTTACGTATCTGGTACGGCTCCCGCTGGCGCCAGAGCCAACTGGAGTTGCGCCAGGCCAAAGTACGCTTGCGGCAGAGTGAAACTGTCGTTGAGGCTCAGCGGAAAGAACTCCGTGAGCTGGATCACCAGATTTCCCAATTACGGACCGAGCAAACTGTCGTGCGGGGTCGCCTGACCGGCTGGTATACCGAGAACAACCATCTGTTTACCGAGACCGAGGCCGTTCGCCGTGAGTTGGCGGTGAGCGAGGAGCGAGCCAGTCAATACGCGGCCCAACGGGCTGAGCTTATGGCCGAGCTTGAGCCGTTGCAGGCCAATCTGGTCCGGCAAGAGCAGCTTGTAGCCGAGGCTCGGTTGGCCTGCCAGGCCAGCGAGGCGCACGTGCGTCAGGCTGAGGAAGCAGTTCGGCTGGCCCAGCAACAGGTGGTTGTCCACCAATCCCGGCGCCAGGCCGTGCTGGACCAACAGGCTGAAGCCGAGCGGACGATGCGCCGACTTGAGGCGGCCCTGACCGAGCGGCAGACCCGGCTGGCCCAATTTGCCGAACGACGGACCACCTTACAGGCCGACCAAAACGCCAGCGATGCCGAAATCGCCAGGCTGACGGAAGAGCAGCAGCAGCTTCAGGCCAGGCAAGCTGAACTCAGGGCCAAACTTCAGACAATTGATGATGATCTGGCAGCTCTGGCGGTCAAACAGAGCCAACAGCACGATGCCCTGGCCCAACTCAACCAACAAGCCGAGGAACTTAAGACCCAAATAGGGCTGTTGGAACGAGAAGAACAGACTCTGCAGGCTCGTCAGGATTTGCTGGGCAAACTTCGGACTGATATGGCCGGCTATTATGAGGGCGTGCGCGCGGTTTTGCAGCCCGAGAGTGGTTTGAGCGGGATTGTTGGCACCGTTAGCCAGATTATCCAGGCGCCGCCGGAACTTGACGTGGCTATCGAAGTGGCCTTGGGTAGCCGGCTGCAAGATGTGGTGACCAACAGTTTTGCTGAGGCCGAGGCCGCCATCGACTATCTCAAATCGACCCGCCGCGGCCGGGCCACCTTTCTACCGCTCGATACCATCCGGGTGGGTGAGGCCGCCGCTGTGCCGGACCTGCCCGGTGTTATTGGTTTGGCCTCAGCGTTGGTTGAAACCGAGTCCCGGTTGTGGCCGATTGTTGAACAAACACTCAACCGCACCGTGATCGTTGACGATTTATCAACGGCGCGACGAGTTTTTGCCGCGATGCGCGGTGGTTTCCAGATTGTCACCCTGGCCGGCGAGTTGATGCGCTCCGGCGGCGCGGTTACCGGCGGTCGAACCCGCAGCCAGCAGGGCCAGGAAGGAACTTTTCTGGCTCGTGAGCGGGAGTGGCGGGAAATGCCGGCTCGACTGGCCCGGCTAACTGAAGCCCAACAAGAGCTATCGACCCGATTGGCCGACCAACACGATCAGGCCGCCGCCATCAACCGCTCGATTCAGAGTTTGGCCGAAGTGCAGCAGGCGGAGCAGGCCAAAGCTCAAGAACTCCAGACGGCCAACGTCGAACTCAACCGGCTGCTTGAGCAAGGCCGTGTCAATTTGGGTTGGCAACAAGAGCTAAAGAGCAGGGCCGCGGCGGAACTGGCCAGGCTCGACCAACGCCAGGCAGAAGTTCAAGGTGAGTTGGCTGCTCTGGAACAGCAACGCCAACAAGCGGAGGCGGGGGCGCGCCAATTAGCCGAGCAAGTTGCGCAGTTGTCGGCCGAAAATTTGCTGGCCGGGTTAAGCCAGGCCGAGGCTAAACTGGCGGCCGTCCAGAGCGAGTCCAAGAGTCAGCAAGCCATTTTAGCCAGTCAGACAGCTGCCTGGCAGCAGTTGACCGGCCAAATTGAGACCAAGCAGGCCCGGGCTGGCTTTTTGGCCGCCGAGCGAGAGAGTTTGTTGGCGCAACAGGCCCAACTCCACAGCCGGCAGGAGACATTTACACAGCAGCTCGACCAGTTCAGCGCCAAAATTCGTGAGGCTGAGCAGCATTTGACCGATCTGCAAAGCCGTCAGGCCCACCTGGAGCAGACGGAGAGCGGCGCTCGCCAGCGGTTGCAGTGGGTCGAGTCGGAATTCAGCCGGGCCTCTCTGGAGGCGGCCCGGCGTCAGGATGAATTAGACAACTTGCAACGTCAAATCCAGGATGACCTGGGTCTGGTCAGCCTGGAAATGTCCGACGAGCAGGTCGGCCAGCCGGTCTTGCCGATTCACCCGCTGGTCTCCGATTTGCCCGTGGTCGAGGAACTGCCGGCGGGGCTGGAGGAGGATGTCAGGCGGCTGAAGGTGCAGATGCGCCGGTTAGGCAGCATCAACCCTGAGGCGCCTCGTGAATATACGGCCTTGCAGGAACGGCATGATTTTCTGACCGGCCAGATCGCCGATCTGGAAGCCGCCGCCGCAGATTTGAAGGAAATTATCGCTCGCCTGGACCGGAGTATGGAGGAGTCTTTTACCGATACGTTCAATAAAGTGGCCATCGAATTTGAGCGTTACTTCAAATCGCTCTTTGGCGGGGGCGAGGCCAGGTTGCTGTTAACCGATCCGGCCAACCTGGTCGATACCGGCGTAGAAATTGTGGCTCGCCCGCCGGGTAAGCGGCTGCAAAGTTTGGCTCTGCTCTCCGGCGGCGAGCGGTCGCTGGCCGCGCAGGCCCTCATTTTTGCCTTGCTCCGGATTAGCCCCACGCCCTTTGTCATCTTTGATGAGGTCGATGCTATGCTTGACGAGGCCAACGTTGGCCGGTTTCGCGAGGCTCTGTTGGCTTTGGCCCGCGAGATCCAGTTTATCGTTATTACCCACAATCGCAAGACCATCGAAGCAGCCAATACTATTTATGGCGTCTCGATGGGCAGCGACTCGGTGTCGCAAGCCTACTCGCTCAAAATTGAGGATTGGGTGGAAGAGGAAAAAGTCCGGCTCCGGCGGAATTGAACCGGCCTGGAACACAAAAGCCCGTCTCATTTCATTGGAGAAGACGGGCTTTTTGTTGGCGTTCTATGTTTGGTAAGTTATGCTACCGGAGCCGGTGCAGCAACCTTCTCCACCGCCGGTGCGCTTTCCTTGACCACTTTGGGCAGCTCCGTCACCACCGGCCGCGGCAAGCCAGACTCCTCGATCAGGCGGGGCACAATGGCTTCCCAGTGGACCGCCATAATGTGCATCCCGTTGAGTCCCGGCGTGTTCTTGATCTTCTCGATCAATTCCAGGGCAATAGCTACCCCTTCTTCTTCCTGGGCTTGCTTGTCGCCGGCTTCATCCATCCGCTTGACCAGTTCCGGGGGAATGTACACGCCCGGTACCTCTTCGGCCATAAAGTGGGCTGCCTTGGCGCTGCGCAGGGGGATTAGCCCGGCCATAATGTAAACCTTATCCAGCAAGTTGCGCTTGTCCAGGGCTTCCAGCCACTCGACGAAGCCATTGTAATCGTAAACCGGCTGGGTCTGGATGAACTGGGCCCCGGCGTTGACCTTCTTCTCGGCCCGAATGGCTTCATATTTGGGCGGCGCGCCAAAAGGCGAGGCCGCCGCGCCGAGGAAGAATTTGGGCCGCTCTTTGATTTGCCGGCCATCCAGGTAGATGCCCTCATCCCGCATCCGCCGCAGCATCCAAAGCACTTGCACCGCATCCATATCGAACTGGTCCGGTTTGATCATGGGGCCGGGGCCAAAGCGCTGGTGGTCGCCGGTGAGGCAGAGGATGTTGGGAATACCCAGTCCGGCCGCGCCGAGGGCGTCCGCCTCGATGACCACCCGGCTGCGGTCACGGGCCTGCAACTGCATAATCGGTTCCATCCCGGCGTCTAGGCAGATTTTGCTGGAGGCCATGCTGTTCATCCGCGGCGAAGCCGAAGCGTTGTCGGTGAAGTTGGCCGCGACCACGTAATCCTTCAGCCAGCCGACTTTTTTGAGCAGTAGCTCAGTGGAGACCGACAGCGGGGGGGCAATTTCAGCCGTAGTGGTGAAGGCGCCGGTCCGCAGGTTGGCCTCCAGCAGGGAGGCAGGTTCTTCATATTGGGGTGGGTGGTATTTGGCATCGCCCTGCCACCAATCTGGCTGGCGGACTTCGTAGAAGAGCGCCTCGTACTCTTCCTTAAATTTTTCCCGGTTGCGGAAAATGTCCAGCGGGTTGGGGCCTTTGCGTTTGCGCCAATGGCGGTACACGTCGAGCCAGGTTTCGTGGCCGACCTTGGAACCGTCCATCGGGGCGTTGATTTCCAGCAGTTTGTCCATCCGGCCCATTTTTTCGGCCCGCTCGTAGATTTTGTACCACGTGCATGGCCGGGTTGGGTCGACTTCGCAGGCTTCCGGCGTGGCTCCCCCACACAAACCGTTCCGCAAGCCTTTGGGGCAGGTCATCGGGCAGACAAAGGCGGTCTCTTGCAAAATACAGTTGCCGCACATACGGCAGCTAAAGAAAATACCTTTGACGATCCTTTCAAAGGTGGTGAATGCCCGAATCCCCCAGGTTTCGCCTTCACGACTATAGGGATAATACGGGGGTTGGTACCGGCGTGGTGAAAAGATTGGCATCGTTTACCTCCTGTTGATCCAAACGATTGAGCTAACTAATTTGGTTGGGATAGAGTAGTAGATCGATTACGCTATCCTTAATGATTTTGAGTTATCGGAAGTGGGGTCGCTTTACGGGTGATTTAAACCACCCCCCCAATGCTCCTAATCTTAGGCGATTAAGCCGAATCATGAAAGTGACATTTGTCACTTTTGCCAGCGACAGATGTCATGATTTCCCCAAAAATTAGGGTTTTAAGGTTAAGAAAATTTGGTATAATGAACTGCTGTGAAAACTCTCTTGAATCCAGCCGCTTCAGAAAGGTTCACTATGTCCATTCCAACCATCCATCCATCCATCCATTGGCTAACGCCGCTGTTCCTGGCGATGTTGGCTGCCGGTCTGGGGCTGAGCCTGACCCCCGCCGTGGCCTCGCCTGAGCCTGCCGCTCGTGTCTTGCCCCTGTCATCTGTTTGGAGCGCCCCCCTCCAGGTTATCGACGCCTCGCCCAATATCGTTGGCGACCCGGCCCTGACCGTACAGGGCCGCGCCGTTTACGCCGCCTGGCGGTACTATGATTATACCCAGGGAGCCATCGACCGCCGCCTGGCTGCCAGCGCCGACGGCGGTTTTAGCTGGACGCCGGTCGCCTCGCTGCCCGACATCGGTTTCTCCTTCAACCTGGCCGCCGACCCGCAAACGCCCGGCCGCCTGTACGCCGCTTATCTGGCCGGCGGCGACCCGCCCGGCTATAGTTACGAAATTCGCCTGCTCCGCAGCGACGACGGCGGCCAGAGTTGGCCGGTGGAGCAACTGGCGGCTGCTTCTCCCCTTATAGGCAATGTCAAACTGGCTATGGAACAGAACGGCCGGCTGCACCTGACCTGGCAGCGGCGACGGGAGGTCTATGCCAGTTCCAGTCAGGATGGTGGGCTAAGTTGGAGCGAACCTATGGCCATTGGCTCCATCGGTTCGATGGAGTGTCCGGGCGAATACAACCTGACCGCCGGAGATGGGGCAGTTTACGTGGCGATGGCCGGCGGCTGTCACTCCCCCCGGCTCTACCGCAGTGTTGACGGCGGCCAGAGTTGGACGGAGAGCCTGGGGCCGGAGGAGCTGACCGGTCTGACGATGGCTGCGGTTGGAGCCGCTGAACTGTACCTGGCCTGGACCGACTACGAGGAAGGGTTACTCAACCTGGCCGCCAGCGCCGACGGCGGGGTGAGCTGGACTGTCGGCAGCCAACTGAGCCTGCCGGCCGAGCCGACTGCCTTGGCCATGACGGCGCGAGGCAGCGGGCAGGTCGTCCTGGCCTGGCGCAGCGCCGACGGCTGGCTTTACCTGGCCGAGAGCGTTGACGGCGGGCGGCAGTTGAGCCAGCCGGCCGGCGTCGAAGAACTCGGCTACCCGCTGGGTGAATTGGTCCTGGCCGCCGACCCGCTTTCCGGGCTGGCCGTAGCCCTGTGGAACCGCAATTCGACCGAATTGAGAGCCGTCTCCACCGCCCCGCCGCCCCAACCGGGCGACTGCCCGGCGGTGGAACTGCTCTCCGCCCGGCGGCTGGATGAGCAAACTCTGGGGGTGGTCGGCTGGGTCGATCTGAACGCCGGGCTGCAAGCCGCCAGCCTGACCGCGGCCGGGGTCGTGGCCCCGGTAGACCTGTTGGCCCTGGCCCGGCACAATGCCCCCTCCGGCGGGAGTAACCCCGGTGGGGAGCAGCGTTGGCCTGGCCTGTGGTCGGCCACGCTGCGTAGCGGGGCGAGCCTCGCCGGGCCGGTTACGCTGGCAGCGGCGACTGTTGACGCCGCCGGTGTACCCTGCGCGCCGCCCAAACAACTGGAGCTGCCGGCCGCCTCGCCCTGGCGATTAGAGCTGCAAACCATTGTTCCGGCCGGTGACGACCCTGCGGCTGCCGGGCTGGCCCGTATCGCCGGAACGCTGAGTTCGCTGTGGGGCAATGCGCCTGCCTTGCCTGAACCGCTGACCTTCACCCTCAGCCGTTATGTCGCCGGTTCACCCGGCCAGTGGGTGGAGGTTGCCGCTGTTAGCTCACCCGGCCCGGCCTGGAGTTTTACAGACATCCCGGCCGGGGTAGTGCAGCCCGGCGAAAACCTGTACCGGGTCGCGGCGACCGGGCCGGACGGCGCCCTGCTGGCCGAGGATGTGGAGGGCTTTTATGCGGTAGCGGCGACAACCGAATTAGCCTTGAATGAGGCCGACGACCATCACCGCCGGCAGGCATTAGTTTTTAGGGATGCAGTGCGGGAGGTGGTAGGTAGTAATGGTCTTTATGCTAAAATTTTTCCCGAACAATTGATATTAGCCATAGGTTCGGCAGAAAACGGAATGTTTGACAATGCCATAGCCGATGGCATTATGCAAGTGACGTGTGCCAGTGGCCATCAAGGTGAAACTGAACGCAATGGAATAGTTTGTATTTTACCCCCCAAGCATCGCCCTAATGATCCGCCAACCAATCCCTATATTTATATGGATACGGCAGAAAGTATCAAATTCAATGTCAGTGATGCTCTACTGGTCTTGCTTGAGGCTTACAACACGGCAAATCAACAGAATACGCAATTCCACAAACCTAATTGCAGACCAATATCGGATATAAATGACCCCCACAGAGTTGATAAGCTAATTTCATCGGTGCTTTACTACAATGGAGGGGTATGTTATGGAAAAATTTATAAACGGGGTGGGGGCAACCCTCAATATCTTTACGATGTTGTTCGACAACTAGACCCTCAACCTGACTATCCAAACAGTTTGCCCAATAATCAAAATATTGCCCAATTTCTGGCTGACGCTGACCATATCGCCGGCGTGAGTTTAACGCCTGATTTAGTTACACGCTTAAACTACGGCCAGGATATTGTAAACCAAGTGCTTGAGTATGAGTAATGGGGGTAACTATGCAAATCTTCAAGAAATCAACTCATATTATTTTCGCTTTGTTAAGTATCCTTTTATTGACAGGAGGAGCTATTTGGGTGATGCAACGCACTACCCCAAACACCTCTATTACGTCGGCTCAACTTCAGGAAATGACACCTGCACTGTCGGTAACAATGCCTACCGATCCGCTACCTATAATCGCTTTAACTGATACACCAATAGTTCCTATAATTAATCCAACATCACACTCGGAATCAGCTACAAGTAAAATTGTTTTTGTTGACTTGGTTGAGATTGATGGACGTAAGTGGATTCAAGACATATATTTAGTTAATCCAAATGGGACAGAACTTACCAATCTGACCCAAGGACTTGGCCTGGATAGTTTTGAGATTAGACCTAAATGGGCAGCCGATGGTAGCCGAATCTATTTTTCGATTTATGGCTCGGAGCAAGATGTCAGCTTGAATGCCATCAATCCAGATGGCAGCGGCGCAGTAAAACTGTTTGATTGGCCACATCAAATTATGTCTTATGATGTCTCTCCTGACGGTAATTGGGTAGTTTACGCAGCGGGTGGTTGTATTATTTTCAAAATCGGACTGGATGGCTCTAACCTGACCCGTCTGAGCGACGAAGTGAGTGGAGAGAATGCTCCAGAGTACCAGTGTGATGGTGCTCCTGATTGGTCGCCTGATGGTAGCCGAATCTTGTTTATCTCTACTCGCAATCACAACATCAATGGAAATATTACTTCTGATTTGTATACGATGCGTCCTGACGGCAGCGAAGTAACTCAATTAACTAATTTGAAGTTGAATTTCTCCAATGCTCGTTGGTCACCGGATGGACAGCAAATTGCCTTTGGGGCTACGTCTTCAGATTTTGGTCTTGGCAATCTTTATGTAATGAATGCTGATGGTAGTAACTTGCGCCAACTTACCAATTCAACAACGGAAGACGAACGAGCAATTAAGGTAGACTATGGCTATATCTCTTGGTCACCGGATGGAACCCGATTAGTAGTATCGAACGATACCCATCAGGCGCTTGGATTGGTGGATGTAACTACCGGCCAAGAAACTTATCCTTTAATACCAGATGCGGATATGCGGAACGCTTCACAGCCCGACTGGTCGCCCTGGCTGGGCGGCGTTCCGGCCACACCCACGCCTACCCTCACCCCAACGGTGGAACTGACCGCTACCGCCACCCTTACCCCAACAGAAACGCCCACCCCTGTACCTACCGACACTCCTACCCCCGCACCCACCGATACGCCCACCCCCCTGCCCACCGACGCGCCAACCGCCACGCCCACGGCGACCCCGGCGGCAGAGACCGCCTGCCAATTTTACCCCATCGCTCTCAGCGCCGAAACCATCGCCGCGGCCAGCCCCGGCCAGCCTCTCGCCAACCTGCCCAACGGGACCGGCCCCGGCAACTTTGGCTGGCTCAGTTGGAACGGGGATAACAGCGTCCCGGCTCTGGTTACCGCCTTGACCCCGCCCGGCGCCAGCGCCGCCTATACCAACCCCAACGACGCCAACGATCACAGTCTATCGGTAGGTGATTGGGTCAAGGGATTGCCGGGGGTGAAGAACAGCCAACAGGTGCGCCAGGCGCTAGATAGCCTCAAGGCCCAGCTCATCACCGTACCGGTGTGGGATCAAGTCCAGGGGGAGGGGAATAACACCCAATACCGGGTGTCGGGCTATGCTCAAGTGCAGCTCACCGGCTACGACCTGAGCGGGCAGAATCGCCTGTCGCTGAACTTTCTGGGGCCGGCTGACTGCGAGTGATGAATAATCAAAATGGGGTCGGCATACCGCCAACCCCGTTTTGGTTGTTGTTCGTTACCTGTTAGGATAAACTAAGGTCTGCGCTACTTCAACCCCCCAATCACCTTCATCGTCATATGGTGGAGCGGTACAGCCCCCTTGGCCGCTGCGTCAGCCGGAGGCGTCGAGGCTTCGTCAGGCTTGTCGCTCAGTCCAAAGGTGAGCACGCCCTGCCGGGCCAATTGCTCAGTCACTTCAACCACTTCACCCGTCAGCGTAATTTCTCCGGCCAGAATGTCGGCCTCAGCCGCATCATCCGGTAAAACATCCATCATGGCCATCGTACAGTGATATTCCCGATAGCGAAAACTCTTGAAGGGGGTCGGGTCGCCTTTGGCCATGTGGCCGGTAACTTCGCGGTGAGCGGTTAGCAAACCCGCACTCATCTGCCCTTGCCGGGCGTCACAGAGGGTGACAAATTGGTGAAAACCGGTCAGCCGGCCGCTTTCCAAATCAGCCCACAGCCGCTCGTGCGGATAGATCTGGCCGACCACCATCAGGCTGATGTAAGCCAGGTAATCCTGGTTATCGGCGGTGAAGGGGTGGTAGTCGATCTGATTGAGCCGGTCATACACGCTGCGGAAGGCGGTTTCGTCAAAGCCGCCGCCCAGCACCTCTTCTACCGTTAGCCGGACCGCTGTGACCCGGGCCTGATCGATGGCTTTGTCGTTGCGGCCGCGGGGCCCCAGGGTGGTTTTGTCCAGGTCGAGGATGAGGGCGGTCTGGGCATCGAAGGTAAAATCTTCCTGCTGGACCCAGGCCAGAAAGTCGGTCAGCGCCTGCCAGCGATTGGCCAGCATAAGCGGGCCGTCTATTTTGACTTGTTTTTCCTGGGCCAGGCGGTCGGCGCCGATAAAGCCGCGCAGCGGTAGATAGCTGCCGAGATTTTTGGCGGAGGTGCCGTCGTTCATCGGGGTGTCGCCGATGAAGAGCAGCCGTTCCAGAGGCGGGAGTCCCCGCCGGGCCTGGGCAGCCTGCAGGAAGCGATAGACGGCCGCAGCGTAGACCGGCTCGGTTTTACGCGGCACTCTGAAGGTCTCCAGCCCTATCTCTTGCCACAGGTCGGCCAATTTGGGCAAGCCGGGGTCGGTTGGGATCAAGTTTCGCCAGGCGACCCGGTCGCCCAAAAAGTCGGACATTTTTTTGCGTGGGTACATGAGGTCATAGTCTCCTATTTGAAAGTATCCAGCATACCTTGAGCGAACATCAGTTCCGCATTCAAGACCGACCCGCCGGCTGCGCCGCGGATGGTGTTGTGGGCCAGACAAACAAAGCGCACATCCAGCACGTTACACGGGCGCAGGCGGCCGATGGTGGTGGCCATCCCTCGACCGGCATCCCGATCCAGCCGGGGTTGGGGCCGGTTGGGTTCTTCACGAACCACCAACGCCGGCAGAGGCGCCCAGGGCAAGTTCAGCTGCTGGGGTAGGGGATGCCAGTCGCGCCAGGCAGCCAGGATGTCGTCCAGGGTTGGTTTGTTCTTGAAGCTGACCGACACAGTGACCGTGTGACCGTCGCTGACCGGCACTCGATTGCAATGGGCGCTGATAGGAATGCCGGCCGGTTCAACTTGCTGCCCGTTGGAGCGGCCCAACATCTTGTTGGGTTCTTCGTTCATCTTGAACTCTTCACTTTCGGCCACGTAGGGTAGAATATTGTCGATGGCGTCGAGGCTAGGCACGCCCGGATAGCCGGCCCCCGAGAGCGCCTGCATCGAGGTGGCGACGACCGCGGTGACGCCAAAGCGAGCGTGCAGCGGGGCCAGGGCCATCGTCATCGGCATGGCGGTGCAGTTGGGGTTGGTGACGATGAAGCCGCGGGGCCAATCCCGGTTGGCCTGTTGGTGGGCCAATAACCCCAGGTGGTCCGAGTTGACTTCGGGGATGAGCAGCGGCACGTCGTTGTCCATACGGTGAGCGCCGGCGTTGCTGAAAATGCCGTAACCGGCCGCGGCCAGTTGACTTTCCCACTCTTTGGCTTGAGCGGTAGGCAAAGCCGAAAACAAAAGCTGGCAGTCGAGCTCGGTGGAAATTGGCTGGACGGCCCGATTGGCCAGGTCAGCCGGCATGGGTTCGGTCAAGATCCAGCTGGTGGCCTCCCGGTATGTCTTGCCGGTTGATCGCTCCGACGCGGCCAGCACGGTCAGCTCAAAGTAAGGATGGTTGGCCAGTAATTGGACAAAACGCTGTCCTACGGCCCCGGTTGCGCCCAGTACGCCGACTTTAATTTTCATGATTTGCCTCCATATAATTGCGTCACAGCCTTGTTTCAATTACCCGGCGGACCGCTGCCATCTCCGCAGCCACCTGCACCGGCGGGTTGGCATATTTTGCCTCAGGCCAGCCGCCGGTATGGTAATCGACGGTGGCCGTGGGGTCTTTCAGCAGATTGCCGGTGAGAATGGCAACCACGGTTTCGCTCGGCTTGATAACGCCGGCGGCGGTCAACTTGCGGACACCGGCCACCGCGGCGCCCGAGGCTGGTTCGCAGCCGATGCCGGCGCCGTCGACCATTGCTTTGGCGTCCATAATTTCCTGGTCGGTTACGGTCGTGACCAGGCCGTTGGTCCATTCCAAAGTGCGGATGGCTCGCTCGTAGCTGACCGGATTGCCGATGCGGATCGCCGTGGCAATGGTTTGGGCTTTGACGGTTTTGCGTTCGGTAAAGTTGGTCAGGTAGCCCTGGTAAAAGGGGCTGGCTCCCTCGGCCTGCACTGCGACGATGCGCGGGATTTTATCGACCAGGCCTAACTGCTGGGCCTCGTACAGGGCTTTGCCAAAAGCGGCCGAATTGCCCAGATTGCCGGCCGGCAGCACGATCCAATCCGGCGACTGCCACTGAAACCCCTGCAATATCTCCAGCACGATGGACTTCTGCCCCTCCAAACGGAACGGGTTAAGCGAGTTGAGCAGGTAGACTCCCAACTCATCGCACACTTGGCGGACCAGGGTCATGGCGTCATCAAAGTCACCCTGGATTTGGAGGGTCTGGGCGCCATAGGCCAGGGCCTGAGCCAGCTTACCCGTCGCAATTTTGCCGGCCGGAATGAAAATCAGCGCCGGAATCTCGGCCAGGGCCGCATAAGCCGCCAGTGAAGCGGAGGTGTTGCCGGTTGAGGCGCAGGCCACAGCCTGGGCCCCCATCAGTTTGGCCTGGGTGACGCCCACGGTCATGCCCCGGTCTTTGAATGAACCGGTCGGATTCTCGCCTTCGTGTTTGAGGAAAAAATTTTCGACGCCAACCCAGTCCGACAGCCGCGGATGTTCGTATAGAGGCGTATTGCCTTCCGGGCGGGAGATGATAGTATCCACGGTGGCTGGCAGGATCACTTCTCGATAGCGCCACACGCCGGAGTTGGTGGTCGGGGCAACGCGCGGGCCGGGTGCACCGCTCAGGCGTCCATCGAACAGGCCGCGGCTAATCTGAGGCCGTAAAGCCTCCAAATCGTGCCAAACATCGAGTAGACCGCCACAATCACAAACGTAGCGAATCTCGTTGGCCGGGTAGCAGTTTTGGCAGCGCAGGCATTGCAGCGAAATAGTCCTGGGCGCGTTTTCGATTTGAGACATCTCTTCTCCAAGGTTACCACTGCAGGTAGCAGGTTACAGGTAGCAGGTAGCAAGGTAGCAGGTAGCAGGTTGCAGGTTACAAGCCGCATGTGCCGCTTGCGACTTGCCACCTGTAACTTGTCACCTGTGACTTGCCACCTGCCCCTTGCCCCTTGCCCCTTGCCACTTTTACCCTATTCGTTAATATCTATCACTATTTCTTCAACGTTATCGTCGAAATCATAGTCGGCCTCATCGGTGTCGGTCTGGCCCCAGCCCAGGCGATAAAGCCACACCAAACCGGCGATGACTGCCCCCATAATCAATAAGATCAGTCCACCCACACAGGCGGTTGTCCCGACCACCCCCAACATCCCGGCCGATAGTATGGCCGGTTCTTCGGCCGGAAGGGTTTCGGCGGGGGCGCGAGGAGTAGGGGTAGACACAACCCGGGCCAGCCCGGACATGGAAGGTGTGGGGGTGCGGGTCGGGCTGGGCGTCAGCGTCGGTGGCGGAGCAATGGTATTGATGGGCGCAGGCGTAGCCAGGGGGGAAACCGCCTCCTCAACTTCGGGTGACTCAGCTTGAGCAACTTCTGCGGGTACAGGCAGGTCAGCGGGCAGTTCCGGCGCCGGGGTGTTGGTTGGGGCGAATGCGGCCGGCGTGCCAGTCGGCGGCACGGGGGTGTCGGTTGGCGGAGGTTCGGTTGGTGCGGCTTGCGGCACCGCGCTGCCGTCGATTTGTTTCAAACCGATATCATCCAGCCAGAATTGATCTTTGCTTGGGGGGATGGTGTAGCCTTTTTCCGCGGCGCGCGGCCGCCAGGTGTCGTCAATTCTGATGAAGACAGTGATGGTATCGGCCTGGGCGGTGGCAACGGCCTGCTCTACGTTGCAGATTTTGCAGTCGTTGCGCCAATTGTCCTCGCTCCAGATGATGTTTTCTGACTTTGGATCGACGCCGCCAAAGGGATCAATCCCGATCCGGCGGCCTATGCCGCCCACCACAGCATTGATGCTGGGGTCGTTTACAAACGAGTCAAAGGCCAGCCAGACGATATTGGCATAATACGTATTGCCTTTGGCTACCGGCACCTGCTGGTAGATGCCGCCGATGAAGTGGCTCTCGGTGACGATATAGGCGGCCGGGCAGAGTGGGGCGTGGCATTCGCCGCCCCCTTGTAACACCGAGACATTGGCTGCCCCGGTTTCCAGGTACGGTACCCAACCATTCAAGCCGTTATCAAAGTTACAGTTGGGCATGATGTTCTCGGCTTGCTGGCAAACGTCGGGAAAATCCTGCGCCAGCGTGGTTGAGGTCGATGGCCAGACCACCAATATCGACAAAAAGATTATGACGAGACTAACCGCTCTCTTCACATTGCTCCTGCTGACGGGTGACATTTGAATACTCAACTTTCAGGAAATAAGACAGCCCGGCAGTATACTCTAAGCAATGGGAGAAGGCAAGTCAAAAATGAGCAGGTCAGGCCGGTTGGCTTGTGGATATTAGTGCTAAGGAGTAGAATCGGGCGGAGAGAGATTGGAGATGAGGAGATTAGAGATTAGCAAAATGAAAATTGTACCCCAACTGTCAGCCGCTGAGGCGGCCAAATTGATCCCTGACGGCGCAGTCATCATGGCCGGCGGCTTTGGCATGACCGGTAATCCGGTCCACCTGCTGCATGCCCTGGCCGAATGTGAGCTCAAAAATCTGACAATTATCTCAAACAATGTCGGTGAGCCGGGCCTGGGCGGCGGCCGCTTGCTACGAAATGGACAGCTCAAAAAGGCCATCGGCTCCTACTTCACCTCAAATCCTGAAGCAGTGCAGGCCGTGCTCGACCAAAAAATCGAGGTCCAACTCATCCCCCAAGGCACCATGGCCGAGGCCATCCGGGCCGGTGGGGCCGGCATCGGCGGCTTTTACACGCCGACCGGGGCCGGCACGGTCATCACGGCTAATCAGGAGACCAGAGTCATCAACGGGATCGAGCATGTTTTTGTGCCGGCCTTGCGGGCCGACGTTGCCCTGGTGCGGGCCTATCGCGGCGACACGGCCGGCAATCTGCTCTACCGGATGACCGAGCGTAACTTCAACCCGCTGATGGCGACCGCAGCCAATCTGGTCATTGCCGAGGTCGAAGAAATTGTGCCGGTGGGGGTGTTGTCTCCCGATGAGATTGTGACGCCGGGGATTTTTGTCGACTATTTGGTTCAGGCCCACACCACCCTGGCAGATTTGGGAAGTTCGGCGGCGGTTGAGCGAGGGGCCAAGGGGGGCGACGAAACCCGGTTAGCTATGGCTCGCCGCGCCCTGGCCGAATTGAAGCCTGGCGATGTGGTCAATTTGGGCGTCGGCATCCCCACATTGGTGGCCGACCTGATTTCGCCGGAGGATGGGATCATTTTGCATACCGAGAATGGCATGTTGGGGGTCGGCCCGGCGCCTGAGCGCGGTGGAGCGCTGGAATACCCGGTCAACGCCGGCAAGCAGCCGGTGACGGCTCTGCCCGGAGCATCTTATTTTGACAGCGCCCTCTCCTTTGCCATGATCCGCGGCCAGCATGTCGACGTGGCTATTATGGGCGGCCTGCAGGTTGATGAGGCGGCCAATCTGGCCAACTGGGCTGTCCCTGGCAAACCGTTGTTGGGGGTCGGTGGGGCGATGGATTTGGCCAGCGGGGCCCGCAAGTTAATCATTACGATGACCCATACCGCGCCCAATGGCCAGTCCAAAATTGTGCCTCAATGCAGCTTGCCGCTAACGGCTAAGGGGGTGGTGGATATGATTATCACCGATTTGGCCGTGTTTGAGTTTGTCGATGGCCGTCTGACCTTAATCGAGTTGATGCCTGGCGCCGCCCTGGAGCAGGTACGGGACGCGACGAGCGCCGAATTTATCGAGGCATTGCAATAACGCGAAGGATCAATATTTTTGTGGAAAATTTCACAAATATTTCTTGACAGGACAATGAATCCATAGTAATATAGTGAAACGTTTCAGTACAACGTTTCATCTTCTGGTTGTCTGGTCAGGAGGGACAACGATGTCCAAAACCCGGTCATCGGCTGGCAGGCGAGCGACAATCAAAGATGTGGCCCAGGCCGCCGGTGTGTCGGTAACGACTGTTTCCAATGTGCTGAACGATCGGACTAAGGCTATGGCAGAGCAAACCCGGCGACGGGTGCAAGAGACGATCCGTTTGCTCAGCTATCGGCCCAACCAAGTTGCGCGCAGCCTGGTAACCAGTCATACGGCGACCATTGGGGTGATTATCAACGAGATCAGTACCCCCCTTTTTCTCCAAGCCCTTAACTTTATCGAGCCTATTGCTCGCAGTGCCGAGTACAACATTCTACTCTGTATTGCTCATAATCTGGCAGACGAACAGCAGGCCGTTAACTTGCTGCTGGAAAAAGATGTCGATGGCATCATCTTCCTGTCAAACTCGTTCTTTCTGGATGACGATTTTCTGGGCCATCTACCCCCCTCTGTGCCGCCATTGGTGCTGGTCAATCGCATCGCCTGTGAAGAGCGTTTTGACCAGATCCAGTTTGATAACCTGGGTGGGATGGTTAAAGTGGTGGACTTTTTAGCCGATTCGGGCCATCGCCACATAGCCCATTTGTACGGCGCGCCCAATCGATGCAGTTTTAAAGAACGGTTGGAGGGTTACCGGCTTGGCTGCCGTCAAAATGAACTTGACGATTGCGAAAGTTATGTAAGTCTGGCCGATTATGACGCCCCGCCAGACTCGTGGGAGCAGGCTACCCTGGCCCTACTGGCTCTATCACCCCGTCCAAGTGCCATCATCGCCGTCAACGATGTGGTGGCCGCAACCGTGCTGCGAACCGTGCAGCGGGTTGGCCTGCGAGTCCCGCAAGACATCTCGGTGGTGGGCGTCGATGACCAGCCTTTTTGCACCTTTCTAAATCCGGCGCTGACCACTATGCAGCTACCGGTGATTGAAGCGGGCAAACGGGCGGTTGAGATGTTATTGACTCGCCTGACCGGCCAACGGAGCGCCACTGAGCGGGTGACGCTGCCCTGTCCTTTGATTGTACGGGAATCGAGTGGCCCGCCACCTGTTTGAGGAAGGAAATGATGGCTGGCAAACGCCTTGAGCCAACCCAACATCGACTCGCTTTGACCAATGGCCGGATTATCCTATCTGACCGAATTTTGGTCGATCAGGCCGTGGTGATCGAGGATCAAAAAATTGCCGGTTTTGCGGGGATTGACTCCCTGGGTAGCGAGGTCGAGCAAATCGATGTGGACGGCCGATATATTGCCCCCGGTTTGATTGACCTGCACATTCACGGCGCGCTCGGCCATACGTTTAACGAGCCAACCGCCGAAGCCTTTGGAACGATTACCGCCGAGACGGCCAAACGGGGCATCACGGCCTTGCTGGCGACCACCTCAACTGCGCCGATTGGGGCCCTGATCGCCTCGCTGGCCTTTAGCCGGCAATGGCTCGCCCAACCCCAGTCCGGCTCGCAAATATTGGGCGTACACGTCGAAGGCCCCTATTTTTGCCTGGCCCAGGCCGGCGCGCAAGACCCGACTAATATTCGCCACCCTGACGATGGTACCCCGGAGCAACTGCTTGAATACCACGATGTGATCAAGATTATGACCTTTGCCCCGGAGTTACCCGGCGCGCTGGCCTTAACCGCCCGGCTGGTCGAATTGGGGATTACGCCGGCCGCCGGTCATAGCTGCGCCAAAGATACGGAGGTGCTGGCGGCGCTGCAGGCCGGTTTGCGGCATATCATTCATATCTGGAGCGGCCAGTCGAGCACGGTGCGGGAAGGCCCCTGGCGCAAGCCGGGACTCTTAGAAACCACCCTGACGTATGATGGTTTTACCGTGGAGATGATTGCCGACAACAAGCATCTGCCGCTAACTCTCATGAAGTTAGCTTACAAATGTCTTGGGGCCAACCGGCTGTGTATCATCTCCGATGCTACCAGCGGGTCCGGACTGGCCGAAGGCGCTCGCTTCCGCATGGGCGAGCTGGAGTACGAGGTCTGTGACGGCGTGGGGATGATGCTGGACCGCTCCGCTTTTGCCGGCAGCACCACTTTGCTGAACCAGATGATCCCGATTCTGACGGAGGTGGTCGACATTCCGTTGGTCGAGGCGGTGCGGATGGCCACGCTAACCCCGGCCCGGGTTATCGGCGTCGCTGCGCGCAAGGGCAGTCTTGCACCCGGCAAGGATGCCGATATTGCTATTTTTGAAACCGATTTCACGGCCTGGCGGACAATGATCGGGGGGCGGTGGATTTAACTCGGTGAAACCTTTGTTTTTGTTGGGCCAAAGGGATATCCTTTTCCCAGACACTCCGTTCAACGCTTCAAAGATAGATATGAACAGTGGCAGCAAGAATTGTACGGTACGGACGACTCTTAAAATCTAAGGCGAATTCGGGAGACAAGGTATGACAAACATACAACCCATCAGGACAACTCAATACGACCAACTACCTGTCGCCATCTATGAGAGCAACGAAGCGATGGGCCGGGCGGCAGCCCTGGCTGCCCGGGAAGCAATTAACGCGGCGATCGCCCAAAAAGGTGGAGCGAATATAATTTTGGCTACCGGCAACTCACAGCTCACATTCTTGCAGGCGTTGCGCGACCTGACCGGGATTGACTGGCCCAAGGTCAACGTGTTTCATATGGATGAGTATCTGGGTATTGACCACAATCACCCGGCCAGCTTTCCGTTATTTTTGCAGGAACATTTTTTGAAATTTGTCCAGGTCCGCGCCTTTTATCCGGTGCCAAACAATCCGGTTGATGTTGAGCAAGCCTGCCAGGAATATGAGGCGTTGCTCAAGGAAAACCCGGCCGATCTGGTTGCCCTGGGCTGGGGAGAAAATGGTCACATCGCTTTTAATGATCCCCCGTATGCCAAGTTTGACGATCCAGCCTGGGTCAAGGTCATAAAATTGGCTGAAGCCAGCCGCAGGCAACAGGTTGGCGAGGGGCACTTCAAATCACTGGCTGAAGTCCCTACCCACGCCATTACGCTGACTATTCCGGCGTTGTTGGCCCCCAAAATGGTGCTCTGTATTGTGCCGGAAGCGCGCAAAGCCGCAGCCGTGCGAGCCTGCCTCACCGAACCCATCAGTGAGGAGCGTCCCGGTTCCATTTTGCGCCGGGTCAGTCATGCCCGGCTCTATCTGGACCCAGACTCGGCAGCCGGGTTGTAGCTACTTGTCCGTTGGATGGGCTAGAAAGGAGGGACACCTATCGATCAAGCCGTGCTGTTTATCGGGTCCTGTTCCCAAACTGGGACCTTTGCCCAACTTCTAATTTCTGGTTCAATAAAGAATTTACAAGGAGGAACTCTGTAATGACTAAAAAAGTCTTTAGTCTCTTAGTTGTAGCAGTTTTGATCTTGATGTTAGTCCCGTTGGCAGCGGCGGCAGCCCCACCACTGCAGGGCGGCAGCACCTACACCGTTCAGGCCGATGACACCCTGTCGAAGATTGCCGAGAAGCAGTATGGCGACCCGCTGGCCTACGCCGCCATTGCCTACTATAACAACCTGAAAGCCCAAGAGGACAGCACCTTAACCCTGATTGCCGACCCGAACGTGGTTGAGGTTGGCTGGGTGATCTATTTACCCACAACCGAAGAGGCAAATGCCTACTTGCTTGGTGATGTTACCGGCGGCGCGTACAAGGAAGCGCCTATGTTGGCCGAGCTGGTGGCCGCCGGTGAACTGCCCCCGGTCGATGAGCGCCTGCCGGACAACCCCCTGATCGAACCGGTGGTCGATGAGATTGGGCAGTATGGCGGCGTCCTGCGCCGTGGCTTTCTAGGCCCATCCGACCACAACAACTATACCCGGGTGGTTTACGATGCCCTGGTCCGCTTCTCGCCCACCGGCAGTGAGGTCATTCCCCACATTGCTTCGGGTTGGGAGTCAAACTCCGACTTTACCGAGTGGACGGTCCGGCTGCGACCGGGGGCCAAATGGTCCGATGGCCAGCCCTTCACCGCCGATGATATTATGTTCTGGTACAACGATATTCTCCTCAACGAGGAGTTGATGCCCAGTATCCCGGTGTGGATGCAAAATGCCGATGGCTCGGTAGCGAAGGTGGAGAAGGTTAGCGACTACGCCGTTAAGTGGACCTACAATGAGCCAAATACGGCCTTCTTACTGAATCTGGCCAATCAAGATGGCGGCGACAAATCAATCAATCTCCTCTCCTTTGCACCGGCCCATTATTTGAAGCAGTTCCACCCCACTTACGCTGACCCGGCCGAACTGCAGGCCAAGGTTGAGGCCGCCGGGTTCAAGAACTGGACCGAGCTGTTTGCCATTGAAGCCCTGCCCCACCTGAGCGGCAAACGTCCTGGTATGGCCGCCTGGGTGCCGGACGGGACGACCGTCTCCGACCAGGTCTTCGTGCTCAAACGGAATCCCTACTACATCGGCGTTGATCCGGCCGGCAACCAGTTACCTTATATCGATGAAGTCCGTTTTACCTTTTTTGCCGATATACAAGCCTTGAATCTGGCCGCGGTGGCTGGTGAATTCGATATGCAGGGCCGACATATCCAGATGAACAACTACCCTGTGTTCAAGGAGAATGAGGCGACGAGCAATTACCGGGTTATTACCTGGCCCACCTTTGGCGGCTCTGATGCAGTCGTGATGTTCAACCAGACCTGGCCGGGGCCAGAGGGCGAGTTGTTCCGCAACAAGGATTTCCGCATCGCCCTCTCCTATGCCATCGACCGGGAGGCGATCAAGCAGTTGGCTTTCCTGGGGTTGGGCGAAGCTCGCCAGGGGGTACCGGCGCCGTTCCATCCCTACTACCCCGGTGATGAATGGGCCTTCAAATATACCGAGTATGACCCCGAGCTGGCCAACCAGCTGCTTGATGAAATCCTGCCCAACAAGGATGCTGAAGGCTTCCGCACCCTGCCGGATGGCTCGCGGCTGGACATTGAAATTAGTATCGTGCCCCAGTTTGCGGTTTGGTCGGATATCGGGCAACTGATCGTGGAAGATTGGGCCGACGTGGGCGTTAGAGCGCACGCCCAAATCAGGGAGCGGGCGCAACACTTCGCCATGCGCCCGGCCAACGAGTTGATGGCCGAGATCTGGAACGAGGACACCACCGGTTTCCCCTTCAGCGGTCAACCCAAGTTTGACCCGCGCAGCGACCCCGCCCTGACCTTTGCCCCGCTCGTCAGAACCTGGTACATCACTGACGGCGCCGAAGGGGTCGCGCCGCCGCCCGAGATCGAGCAGCTTGTTAATATCATCGATGAGGCCAAGACTTCGCCGCGCGGTCGCCAGATCGCGTTGGCCCAAGAACTGTTCAAGCTTTGGGCCGACAATGTCTGGGAGATCGGCACCGTCGGTCTCACCCCGATGATCCAGGGGGTGATCGTAGTCAACGATAACCTCCGCAACGTGCCGGCTATCGCCGGTAACGACTGGCCGCTGCGGACGCCGGGCGACACCCGTCCCGAGCAATATTTCTTTGCTCAGTAGTAACAGTTTTTCCTCGTTTTTCTCTTGTCTCGTTCCCACGCATGCGTCTAGTTTGGGAACGAGACTGGAAACGAGACCGGAACGAAGCACCTATCTGTCCACGCGGGCAAACCGCCAGGTCCCTGCCCGCGTGGCAGCAACCAACTAATTGTGAATTGTCAATGGTGAATGGTGAACCGGTCAAAAATTCATAATTCACCATTCACCATTCACCATTCACCATTCATTATTCGGAGATGGCCTATGGTCCAATATATCATCAAGCGGCTGCTACTAATGCCATTCCTGCTCTTTATGTTTTCAGTCTTCGCCTTCTTCATCATCCAGGCTCCCCCTGGCGACTTTGTGACGGCTTATATTGCCGAGCTGGCCGCCTCAGGTTCATCGGTGGACCGGGCCCAGATCGACGCGCTGCGGGAGTTGTACGGGCTGGATCAACCGGTCTATATGCAGTATCTCAAATGGATGGGCCGCATCTTGACCGGCGACCTGGGCGTGTCCCTGGATTGGCAGCGCCCCAACCTGGATCTCATTGGTCAGCGGTTCTTGCTAACGCTGCTGTTGGGTCTCTTTACCTTTGCCTTTACCTGGGCGCTGGCCATTCCGATTGGGATATACTCGGCTACCCATCAATATTCGTTTTTTGATTATTTTTTTACGGTCTTTAACTACATTGGCGTGGCCACCCCCTCGTTTATGACGGCTTTGATAGTGATGTGGCTGGCTTTTTCGTACTTTGGCGTTAGCGTAACCGGCCTCTTCTCCTCTGAGTATGTCGATGCGCCCTGGAGTGTGGCTCGAGTGGTGGATCTGTTGAGACACATCTGGGTGCCGATGGTCATTTTGGGGTTTGACGGGACGGCCAGGTTAACCCGGATCATGCGGGCCAACTTGTTGGATGAACTAAAGAAGCCCTATATGGAAATGGCCCGGGCCAAGGGCATGTCGGAGTGGAAGCTGGTTATCAAATACCCGGTTCGGTTGGCCTTCAACCCGATGGTCAGCACCATCGGCTGGTATTTGCCTTTACTTTTCTCAGGGAGCCTGGTTGTGGCGACCGTCTTGAATCTACCAACTATTGGGCCAATGTTGTTGCGAGCGTTGACCGTTCAAGATATGTTTTTGGCCGGTATCATCATCCTCATTTACTGTATACTGGCTATGATTGGGACATTGATCTCGGATATTTTGCTGGTCTGGCTAGACCCGCGCATCCGTATGGAGGGTTCTTAAACCATGACCACAAAGCAGACCGCTGATGCTATTGCGGCTGTGCCCGAGGATGTATTAGTTGGAGGCGCCCTGGGTGGCCTGGATCACGACGCCGCGGCCATCTACGTGGCCCCAAACTGGAAACTGGTTTGGTGGCGTTTCAAAAAGCATCGCCTGGCGTTGGTTAGCGGGGTGATTCTTATTTTTGTGGTAATGGTGGCGCTGGCGCCAGGATTTTTCAGCACCCAGAATCCTAATCAGAGTATCACCACTGAGCAGTTCATCCCGCCCCAGCCACTCCGTTTTTTTTATCAAGGGAGCTTTCAACCGCACGTGTTTGGCGGTCAAGTTACCCGTAACCCTGAAACGCTGCGGATGGAGTGGACGGTTGACGAAACGATCGTCATCCCGGTTGGCTTCTTTGTGCGGGGTTATCCCTATGAAATTTTGAGGCTTATTTCCACAGACATCCACCTGATTGGGGTGGCCGATCCGGATCTGGACGCCAGAATCCATCTCTTGGGGACCGATCGACTGGGGCGGGATCAGTGGTCGCGGCTAATGGCCGGGAGTCAGGTGTCGCTATCCATTGGACTGGTAGCGGTCTTTTTGAGTGTTTTTCTGGGTATCTTGCTCGGCGGTATTTCCGGTTATTTTGGCGGCACGCTCGATCTGCTTATCCAGCGACTGATTGAGCTACTGCAATCGCTGCCGCCCATCCCTATTTGGATGGCTCTGACGGCCGCCCTGCCCCGGTATTGGTCGGTGGAGCAGGTTTATTTTGCCATTACCATCGTCCTCGCCTTGATCGGCTGGACCACCCTGGCCCGGGAGGTGCGCGGTCGCTTCCTGGCTGTCCGCGAGGAGGATTTTGTGGTCGCCGCCCGGCTGTCCGGTTGCAGCCAGCCGCGGGTTATCTTCCGGCATATGACGCCGACGATGAGTAGCCACATCATCGCCGCGGCCACGCTGGCCATTCCGGTGATGATCATCAACGAAACATTCTTGAGTTTTTTGGGTCTGGGGCTGCGTCCACCGGCGATCAGTTGGGGGGTGCTGTTACAGGAAGCTCAAAACCTACAGTCAATTGTGCTGGCCCCCTGGTTACTCCTGCCGGGCTTTGCCGTAATCATTACCGTATTGACCCTGAACATCTTCGGCGATGGTCTGCGCGACGCCGCCGATCCGTATAGTTAATGGAGATTAGCGATTGGGGATTGGAGATTGGACAACTATTAGCGCACAATCTCTAATCCCAATAAATACAAACCGGACAGATTGATGACTAACAACAACCCTCTTTTATCGGTACGAAACTTAAAAACTTACTTCGGTCTGGACGAAGGTCTGGTTAAGGCCGTTGACGGCGTCAGTTTTGATGTCAATCCTGGCCAAGTTGTTGGTATCGTTGGTGAGAGTGGCTGTGGTAAAAGCGTCACTATTAAATCCGTGCTGCGGATTGTGGAGAAACCTGGGCGAATTGTTGAGGGTGAAATTCTTTTCCAACATCAAAAGAATGGCGGTCAAAGTGAACTGATCGATTTGGTGAAGCTGGATGGTACCGGCCATAAGATACGGGCGATCCGCGGCAGTGAAATTGCATTGATCCCGCAGGAACCGATGGCTGCCTTCAGCCCGGTCCACACTATTGGCAATCAGATCATCGAGGCCATTTTGCTCCACCAGCCGGTTAGCAAAAAAGAGGCCCGGCAGTTGGCCATCGCCCGGCTACGTGAGGTCGGCGTGCCCAACCCCGACCAGCGTATCGACGCTTACTCCTGGGAACTCAGCGGTGGGCTGCGCCAACGGGCCATGATTGCAATGGCGCTCTCCTGCAATCCCAAATTATTGATTGCCGATGAGCCAACCACCGCTATCGATGTGACCACCCAGGCCCAGGTGCTAAATCTGTTGCGCAAATTACAGCAAGAACACAATATGGCCATTATCTTCATCACCCACGATTTGGGGGTTATCGCCCAAATTGCCGAATTTGTGGTGGTGATGTATTTAGGCCGGGTGATGGAAACTGGACCGGTTGATGATATATTTCACAATCCCCAACATCCTTATACCAAAGCCTTGCTCAAATCCATTCCCACGGTTAAGACGCCGTCGCGCACGGTCTTGCCGACAATCGAGGGTTCAATTCCGCATCCGTTCAATCGTCCGGCTGGTTGTCCTTTCTACCCCCGCTGTGAAGATTTTATGGCCGGAGTATGTAACCAACGGACGCCGGTGGTTCAGCGTCTCAATGAGCGTCAAGAGGTCAGTTGTTTCCTGTACCATAACGCCGCCGAGGAGTCTTGAAACAGTGGATAAATCATCAAAAAATGGTAACGTCCTCTTAGAAGTCAAAGATTTGAAAAAATATTTCCCCATTAAAAAGGGCTTCTTTAAAAAGGTGGTTGGCCACGTGCGCGCCGTTGATGGCGTTAATTTCTACATCAATGAGGGCGAGACTCTGGGGTTGGTCGGCGAGAGCGGCTGCGGCAAAACTACTACCTCGCGCTGTATTTTACGAGCTATCGACCCCAGCGATGGTCAAATTTTGTTTCGCAAAGCCTCGGGTGAGGTAGTGGATGTGGCCACGCTGCCTAACCGCGCTATGCGCGCCTTACGCCGCGAAATGCAGATGATCTTTCAAGACCCCTTTGCCTCACTCAATCCCCGCATGAACCTGCTCGACATCGTGGGCGAACCATTGCTGGTGGTTGAAGGGATCAGAAGCCGCCACGAACGGACCGAGCGAGTAGCCGAATTGTTGCGGCTGGTTGGTCTGCGACCCGAATATATGCAGCGTTTTCCCCACGCCTTTAGCGGCGGACAGCGCCAGCGGATTGTGATTGCCCGGGCCCTGGCCCTAAATCCCCGTTTGATTGTGGCCGACGAGCCGGTTTCGGCCCTGGATGTGTCGGTACAGGCCCAGGTGCTCAACCTGATGCTCAAGTTGCAGCGAGAGCTTAACCTGACTTACCTGTTTGTGGCCCACGACCTGAGCGTGGTCAAACACATCACCGATCGGGTGGCGGTTATGTATGTCGGCAAAATTGCCGAAATTGCGCCAACCACCGAGTTGTTCAATTCCCCCAAGCATCCCTACACGGCCGCGCTCCTGTCGGCGGTGCCGGTACCGGACCCGCGCGTCCGCGCTAAAATGATTCCCCTGGAAGGCGATGTGCCCAGCCCGGCTAATCCGCCGTCGGGCTGCTATTTCCATCCCCGCTGTTCCCACGCGATCGACCTCTGCCGGACCGAACCGCCCATATTGGAAGAAATCTCGCCCAATCACTACGTCAGTTGCCACCGGGCGCGTGAGTTGAACTTGGCCGGGATCGGTTAAGCCCTGTTTGTCCAATTTTGAATAAATAACTATACCCTATTGCCCCGAATTCCCGACAAACTGGAGTTTCCTGGGGAGATGTGACTTTTGGGTATTAGAAAGTACTTTAGTCGGTCGATATTTGTTACTTTTGTCTATTGCAGCCCCGGCGTAGTTATGGTATGCTAGAGGCAGTTACAAGAGGTGTGTTATAGCTATTGGAGCGAAGTGATATGAACAACTTTTGCCCTCAGTGTGGTGCTCCCCTTAACCGAGACGCTCGATTTTGCGGCCGGTGCGGCCGGCCGGTCACCGGTGCGGCCGCGGCAGCCCCAATCCAGCATCCTCCCTCAACGCCGCTACCCCGCCGCCGCCGTTTTGGACTGATCGGCCGGCTGCTGACCGGCCTGATCGCGATTGGCATGTGCCTCTGTCTGGTGGCCGGCGGGGCTATCTTCTTTTGGGCGGGCGGCTGGACCATCCCCGGTCTGGATATGTTCCTGCCCACATCGCCCCCGGTCGAAACCGAGGTCGATGCCCAGACCCTTCAGCAGTTGGAGCAGAGCGTCAGCCAGCTCGAAGCCGCCTTTCGAGCCGGTGACGTGACCACGGTCCTCAACCTGACCCATCCGGCGATGCGCCCCGATTATCAAGCCATTTTTGAAGCTCACCAGGCCGAGTTGAGCCGGGTGGCCGACCTGCTGGCCACTCGCCGGCTGGTCGCCGTAACCTACGGGATGGCCGAGTACGAAGTGACCGAAAACGGCCACACCTTTAGCGTCATCTTTGAGCCGTGGGGCGAGCAGTGGTACCTGTCATCGTTGTAGAAAAGCGGGAGAGACAAACATGAAAAGTCGCTGGATACCCATCGGTGCTGGACTGATCATCCTCCTGGGGCTGGTCCTGAGCCTGCTCGGGCGGCCCCAAACAGGCTGGGCTTACGCCAATCACAACACCCGCGGCGACTGGCGCGTGGGCGGTCCCCACCGGACCATCAATGCCCTGGCCCTGGAAAAGTATATCCAGCAGGCCAAGTCTGATCCCATCCTGTCGAAGTACGACTTCAACAACGACACCTTGAAGGTGCAAGGCCCTACCATTGGTGAACCGGATATGTTCACCCCCGGCCGTGAAGAGAAGATGGAAACCTTTCGTTGGTGGGTCACCGAGGGCGGCTACACCGCCGACGAACCGGAACTGTACGCCTCCTTCCGCCACTTTTACGACCCCCGCCACGCCGAAACCGGCCAGCCACCCTACCTGACCGACCATCTCAATGAGGCCGGCAACTATTTCAAGGTGTTGGCCGCCCTCCTGGCCGCCAGCGGCCACCCGGTCGACGCGGTTATTGTGGACGAGATCGGCCGGAATCCCGAAGTGGATGCCCGCGACTGGGCCATCAATGGCACGGCCCACGCCGGCTGGGGTGAAAACGACTATAGCTGGAATAAGGGGCTGGAAGCTATGCAGCGGGCCTTTGAAAGCACGGACCCGGTCGAGAAATCCAAAGCCTTTGCCCAGGCCTGGCGGGCTTTGGGCGAAACCATGCACCTGCTGGGCGATATGGTCTGCCCCCCCCACGTGCGCAACGATTCCCACCCGGCCTATGCGATAGACTGGAGCATCCTGCCCCCGGAACTGCGCAACCCCAACCCCAATGAGGGCTTCTTGAAGGGGGATGCCTACGAAACCTGGGTTACCGAAAAGGTCATCAAGGCAGTAGGGCACGCTCCCGTTGAAGCGGAGATGCAGAATTACCTCAAAAACAGCCGGGAGCCGCTCGATCTATTTGATCGAGTGGCTCTGTTCACTAACGCCAGCGTCTTTTCGTCAGATACTATCTCCGGTATCGATGTCTCCGATAAAGAGATCCACAGCGCCAACGGTATGCCCGACTATCCCTCGCCCCGGCTTGATCCTGACCAGTACGATCCCCAAACCGGCTACTACACCAAGCGTATCGGCGACCGGGAGGTCTGCCTGGCCCACCGGAGTTGGCTGTCGGAAATCGGCTGGGGCAGCGGCCATCCCCGCATCACCTACAAATGCGCCTTGTCGCAAGCCGAGTTGCTGGTGCCGGTCGGCATAGCCGGTAACGCCCGGCTGCTGGAGTGGTTTGTACCCAGGGTAAAAGTGGAGATCAGTCAGGTTAACGTTCAGAATCGCACCGTGCGCGGCACCTTTACCCACGAGCCCGCCGGCGCCTACCAGACCGCTCTAAAATTCAACACCGCAGCCGGGGCCTTGAATCGCCTTTACCTCAACGGTACGGCCCAAGATGCGAAAGATTACCAGCTAAAGATAGAGAATGGGGTCCTGACCGTGACTTACAGCGACCAGGTGGCCCAGAATATCGACAGTCTGCGCCAGGCGGGCGGGGGTGTGGTGCTGTCGGTAATGATTGACGTGGGCGGCCTGGGCATCCGTTCGAATGATTTCCCGCTCACCCCGATCACACCCACCCCCTCGCCCACACCGACAGCCACGCCGGAGCTAACCGCTCCGCCGGCCGCTGGAGGGGATTGGGTGTTGCAGGCCATCATCCCCAGCCAAGAAGTCGCCGAAAATGGTCCCTGTTATTTCGATCACCAGGCTACCATTGGGGATGGTTCTTTTGTCTCCAGTGGGAGTTGGACCGACCAGGGGTGCGTTGAGGGCGGCTCGGCCTCGGGTTCGGTGGCTACGACCTGTACCTGGAGCCCACCTCCCTCCTATCTCAAGCCTGGCCAGGAAGTGACCCTGACAGCCAGTTGCCAGGGTACGGCCCAACAGACCGGCGGCGACCGCTCGATGGGCGGCCAGGTCGGCTTCGCTTACACCGTCAACCCACCGGCGGATTGCCTGACCTGCTTTATGACCTGGTCGAAGCGGATCTTTCTTGTCGGAGTGAACGATTGGACTAGTAAATTCCCGTTGTCGGCCGCGCAAACGAGTAGTTTTACCGTGCCGGATGGCACCCCCGGCGATGTGCTGACAATTGTGGCCGACAGCACCGGTCCCGGCGGACATGGTATTGTGGTCTATAAGTACGTATCCGGCGCGACTGAACCGCCGCCTGAGCGCACCCCGCCGCCGGAGCCAGTCACCGCGCCGGACCCGGCCACGCCGACCGCGCCGCCGCCCACCGCCACGCCCACACCGACCGCGCCGCCGCCCACCGCCACGCCCACACCGACCGCAACGCTGCCGCCGGAATCGCAGCTTCCCTCCGAGCAGGATACCCTGGCTCCACCACCCGGTGAGGTCCAGCCGGGCAGCCAGCCTCAGCCCAGCTACGGACCGGTCACTTTCAGCCGCGACTTCGATTACGGCTCTATGCAGCCGCTTGAGCCGGGTTATGACTTTGCCAACGGCACCACCACCCTATATGCTACCTGGCCTTACCGCGGCGTAACCGCCGGCACCCAGTACGAATACGAATGGTATCGCAACGGCCAGTTGATCGAGGTAAGCGGCAACGTTCTCATCAACGCGGCCGGGTCGACCTTTGACATCTATGTCAGCGATCCTGGCGCTCAGCAGCCGCTCAACCCCGGCAACTACGTTTACCGGGTCAAGATCAACGGCCAACCAATCCTCTCGGCTGAGTGCCTGGTGCGTTAAAGTCGGATTTCCATCCGGCCAAAAAACCCGGCCCCGGTTGCGACGTTAGTTATATTGAAACCTGGCGACAAATCGCCAGGTTTTTTGACTTCTATGCCCTGGCCTATTACACTTGACCCACCTAGTTACGAAAGAGGCCCAATAATGAACTACGTCTTCAGTACCCAAAAAACCAAGCGTTACCGCTTTCCCACCCACGTCAATGAGCTGGTGCTGGATCGCTCGGAGGCGGCCGCCAGTGAAGTCTTCATTGTCGAGTTGGCTCCCGGCGAAGCCCCGCCGCCTCACCGCCACGACGATATGGAGCAGATCTTTTTTATTCTGACTGGTCAGGGCCGGCTGGTTATTGGAGAGCCGGGCGCTGCATTTCCCGTTAACCCCGGCGATGTGGTCCGCATCCCGCCCCAAACTATCCACACGGTCCATTGCCTGGGGGACGCTCCGCTAAAATATTTGGCTGTGGATTGTTTTCCTGCCGGCCGTCCTCAGGCTGAACCCACCTGGGATAGTCACGTCCAAAATGTCTGCCGGGAGTTGGGGTGGGACTACCAGCAAATTGTTGGGCAGGAGCAGTAACGTGCAGATCAGCCCTCGCTTTGTCGATTTGTTGGCGATCTATCGCGCCGAACTGTTGGAACGGGTCATCCCGTTCTGGTTGAAGCACGCCATTGACTGGGAAAATGGCGGCATCCTGACCTGCCTTGCCGATGACGGTCAGGTACTCAGCCAGGACAAGTACCTGTGGTCCCAACTGCGGGCCATCTGGACTTTTTCGACCCTTTATAACCAGATCGAACCTCGCCAGGAATGGCTCGATGTGGCCCGCCATATCTTTGATTTTGTCAAGAAATATGGCCGGGATGACCAGGGCCGTTGGTGCTTCGCCGTCAATAAAAGGGGTGAGATACTTGAGGGCGCCACCAGCATCTATGCCGACGGCTTTGCCATCTATGGCTTCACCCAACTGGCCCGGGCCACCGGCGACCGGGAGGTTATCGACCTGGCCCTGGCCACATATGAGAACGTGCAAAGCCGCCTGGCCCGGCCTGGCTCATATCAAACCACCCCTTTTGAAATACCGGAAAACGGCAAAGCCCATGCCATCTCGATGATCTTCTCGCTGGTTTTCAACGAGTTGGGCCATTATCTGGCCGATGAGGCTATCATCGCAGCCAGCCTCGACCACGCCAATGAAGTGATGGCTGCATTTCGACGGCCGGAGCAAAAACTGCTGTACGAGTTTGTCTACCGGGACAATTCCCTGATCGATACGCCCCAGGGACGCTCGATTGTGCCCGGCCACGCCATCGAGTCGATGTGGTTTATGATCCATATCTTCCGGCGGGCCGGCAACCAGCTGCGGGTTCAACAGGCCATTGAAACCATCCGCTGGCACGTTGAGTTCGGCTGGGACGATGAATATGGCGGCCTGGTTCACGCCCGCGACGCGGCGGGCGGGTCGCCCTGGTGGCGTTTTGCCGACGCCAAGCTGTGGTGGCCCCACACCGAAACCCTGTACGCCTTGCTGCTGGCTTACGAGCTTTCCGGTGAGCCGTGGTGCCTGGATTGGTTTGAACGGGTGCACAACTATGCCTTCAGCCACTACCCCGTACCGCAATACGGCGAATGGACCCAGCGGTTGGATCGGCAGGGGCGTAAATTTACTGAGACGGTGGCCTTGCCGGTGAAAGATCCGTTCCATCTGCCGCGCGCCTTGATCTACTGTCTCGATGTGTTGGGACGACTGGCCGAAGGGCCGGTTCAACCCTGAAGCCTGGGCGCATGATCGCCATTCCTGCCGGCCGCGCCCCGCTGTCGACTTGGCATATTCTACGCACCTGGTGGCCGTTAGCCGCCAGTTGGTTGTTGATGACTGCCGAGATGCCGTTGATGAGCGCAGCCATCGCTCGCCTGCCCGACGCCAAGGTTAACCTGGCGGCCTGGGGCGTGGTCTTTTCCATTTCCGTGCTCATTCAGGCGCCCAGCGCTATGCTCCTGGCTGCCTCCACTGCCTTGAGCCGGGATTGGCCTTCGTATCTCTTGCTGCGTCGCTTCATGGTGAGCCTCGGCCTGCTGCTGACGGCGCTACACCTGCTGCTGGCCTTCACCCCTCTGTATGATCTGGTGGTGGTTACCATGATCGGCGCCCCGACCGAAATTATCGAACCGGCTCGCCTCGGCTTGATGATGATGGTGCCCTGGTCGTGGAGTACCGCTTACCGGCGTTTTGGGCAGGGGGTGTTGATCCGGTTTGACTCGTCCCGGGTGGTGGTGTGGGGTTCGCTGCTCCGGCTTGGGTTGGATGGCCTGGTGCTGGCGATTGGGTATCGGTGGGGCGGACTACCGGGTATCGCTGTGGCGACGGCGGCGATCATTGTTGGCGTTATCGGCGAGGCTGTCTACACCGCCGTGCGAGTTCGGCCGGTTTTGCGGAGCAAACTCAAGCCGGCCGTCCCCCTGGGATCACCGCTAACGCCCGGTGACTTGCTGAGATTCTACGCGCCGCTGGCCGTCACCGTCTGGCTCACGTTTCTGGTGCAGCCTCTCATTAGCGCGGCTCTCAGCCGGATGCCTGCCCCCCTCGAATCGTTGGCGGTCTGGCCGGTGCTGATGGGGTTGGTCAATATCTGGCAGAGCGCCGGCTTCGGCTACAATGAGACGGTCATTGCTCTCCTCGATGAACCGCAGGCGATTCGACCTCTCCGCCGCTTCACCCGTTTACTTTTCTTCACGCTCACTCTGTTGTTAGCGGTGATGGCGGTTACGCCCCTGGCTACCTTCTGGTTTGACCGGGTGGCCGGCTTGCCTGACGGCCTGGTAACCCTGGCCCGCTTTGGGCTGGGCATCGCCGTGTTCTTACCGGGCTTGCGGACTCTGCAAAGCTGGTACCAGGGCAACATCGTCTACAGCCGCCAGACCCGCAGCATTACCGAGTCGGTGGTTCTATTTTTGGTGACCGGTGGGGCCATTCTCTGGGCCGGGATTGCCTGGGGACAGGTGACCGGTTTATACTTTGGGATGGTCGCCTTTGTGGCCGGTTTTCTGGCGCAGACCATCTGGCTGTGGCAGCGCAGTCGCCCGGCCATTCAAGCAGTCCAGCAACGGGATGGAGTTAACAATTACCAATTAGCAATTACCAATTAGCAATTAGCAATCATCATACCAATTGTCCAATGAATGACCGTATTCTTTGGGGTTACATGAGAAGCTCAAATTCACGGTGTTTCAATCAGCAATTGGTATCAGTTATCAGCCAGACTGTTCACTATTCACTATTCACTATTCACTGTTCACTATTTTCTTTGGAGACCAGCTATGCCCCAACCTAACCTGCTATTTCTGATCACCGACCAGCAGCGAGCCGACACCGTTGAACCGGCCACACTGTGTCAAACGCCCAATATCGACCGGCTCGCCGCCACTGGCGCCCGCTTTAGCCGTTGTTATGCCCCCAATCCCATCTGTTCGCCGACGCGAGCCAGCTTGATGACCGGCTTATTGCCTCACAGCCACGGTATGGTCGATGTGACCCACGCTGTGCCGGCCTACCGGGCTGAATTGAAAGCCGGCCTGCCTTTTTGGAGTCAAAATTTGCAGACCGCCGGCTACCGGACCGGCTACTTTGGCAAATGGCATATCGAGCGGACCAATCGACTGGAGAATTTTGGCTTTGAGGTCTATCAGGTGGAGCAGTATCAGCAGTTGCAGGGGCTGGTAGAACGTAATGTCCAGATGGCGCCGGTTTGCCGCGTCCGTCAAAAAGGTTACAAAGATTTTTTGCTCTACGGCGTTACTGATAATCCGGTTGAAACCACGCCGGAGTATCAACTCTATACCGGCGGGATCGACTTTTTGCGTCAGGCGGCCCAACAGCCTGAGCGCCCCTGGGCGTTGTTCCTGAGTACGGAAGCGCCGCACGATCCTTATCTTGTGCCCCGCCCCTATTACGAGCGCTATGATCCCGCCAGAATTCCCGCGCCGGCCAGCTTTGAGGATGACCTGGCCGGCCGGCCCGGTATTTACCGCCGCATCCAGCGGGTCTGGCGTGACCTGGATTGGTCACAATTTGCCGAGGCTACGGCGTGTTACTACGCCCTTTGTTCCCTGATCGATGACCAGATTGGCCGGATTCTGGCCGTGCTGGCGGAATTAGGCCAGATCGAAAATACGATCATCGTCTTCACCTCGGATCACGGCGACTACATGGGGGCGCACCGCCTGATGTTAAAAGGGATTCCGGCCTTTGAGGAAGCCTATCGCGTGCCGCTGATCCTCAGTGGTCCCGGCATTCCCGCCGGGCGGCAGGTCGGGCAGATTGTCAGCCTGCTCGATCTGGCGCCCACCTTGGTGCAACTGACCACCGGCGGTGAATTTCCCTGCTTTGGCCGTTCGCTGTTGCCCCTGTTGCAAGCCGAGCCGGGCGGCTGGCCAGCAGAAGCCTTCGCCGAGTGTCACGGCCAGCGTTTCTACTACACCCAGCGGATTCTGTGGCGGGATAATTATAAGTACATTTTCAACGGCTTTGACAGCGATGAACTGTACGATTTGGCCGCCGACCCGCACGAGCTGCGCAATCTGGCCGGTAATCCGGTCTACCGGCCGGTGCTGGAGGCGCTGGCCGGCCGGATGTGGCAGATCATCCGTGAAACCGGCGATGCCAATATGTATGAAGCTCAGTACGGTATGTTTCGCTTTGCCCCGGTGGGGCCGGAGCCAAACGATTAATTTTTTGAGAAGACCGACTCAGCCTCCGCTTTTGGCGGCAACGAGAATGAAATCACCCAACACGCAGTACGTTACCTGGTTCGTGGTTCGTGGTGCGGGTTTCGTGGCCTGAAAACGTCCGCTGTAACATTATTTTCAAGGGGAGATATGTTTCAATGAATTCAAGAGAGCGCTTACTGACCACCCTGAATCACCAGGAGCCTGACCGAGTGCCCTACGACCTGGCCAGCACCCAGGTGACCGGGATTCAGATCAAAGCCTACAAACGATTACGCCAGGCGCTAGGGCTGCCCCCGGTTGAGGTGCAAATCTACGATCACATTCAGCAACTTGCCCTGCCCGACGAGGATGTGATGAGACTTTTGAAGGTTGACACTCGTGGTCTCTTCGCCCTTAACAGCCACAACTGGAACGTCAACCCCAGCGATGGGGGCGACCATTGGATCTATCACGACGAGTGGGGCATTACCCACCATATGCTCAAGCCTGATGAGCAGTATTACAGCATCGCCGAAGTGCCTCTGCCCGATTTGGGCGTCACCGTCGAGCAAATCAAGAGTCACCGCTGGCCTGATATGGCCGATCCGCAACGGATCGCCGGCTTGCGCGAGCTGGCCCAAAAATACCGGGCCGCCGGCTATCTGGTGGTTATGAAGCATCCTTTTGCCGGCATTTTTGAGATGTCGCAGCGCATTGTGGGCATGGTCAACTGCATGATGTTGATGTCGCTGGATGAACAGCGGGTGGGGACGCTGTTCGACAAAATGCTGGAGTTGAAATTGAATTTCTGGGAGATGGCCCTGCCCCAACTGGGCGATCTGGTTGACGTGATCTCCTACGCCGACGATTACGGCACCAATGAATCACAATTGATCTCCCCTAAAATGTTCCGGGAGCAGATCAAACCCCGACTGAGAATCCTGTTTGGGCGTCTCAGGGAACTGGCCCCCCATGTAAAACTGTTTTTCCACTCCGATGGCAACCTGCGCCCTATTTTGCCCGACTTCAAAGAGTTGGGCGTCGATATCCTCAACCCGGTTCAATTCACCGCCAAAGGGATGGATCTGAGTAGCCTCAAACGGGACTTTGGTCAGGATTTTGTTTTTTGGGGCGGCGGGGTCAATACTACCGGTGTGCTGCCCTTTGGGTCGCCCCAGGAGGTCAGGGATGACGTTCGCCGTAATATCGAGGCGCTGGCGCCGGGCGGCGGTTTTGTATTCAATACCGTCCACAACATTCTGGCCGATGTGCCGCCTGAAAACATCATCGCTATGTGGGAAGCTTTACAGGAGTTTGGCCTGTATTAACTGAAAAGCGGGTGGCTCGCTTGCAGTAAATGCCGGTTGTTAGTATCATCTGCTGTTATTGGATTTCACCGACTACCATCAATTTAATTTTTAGGAGGAACCTATGAGTCGACAAGAAGAAATTCTCGATGCCCTGTACGACCACACCCTCGACGGCGAGGCCGAACCGGTGATAGAACTGACCAATGAAGCTCTGGAACTGGGTATGGATCCGCTGGTCATTCTGTTTGACGCGCTCATCCCGGCCCTGGAGGAAGTTGGCCGGCTGTTTGAAGAAGGGGAGTATTTTGTGCCGGAGATGTTAGTCTCAGCCCGGGCGATGCAGGGGGCTATGGACATTCTCAAACCTTTGATTGCCGAAAGCGGGGCCAAACCGATTGGCAAATTCGTGATGGGGACGGTCAAAGGCGATATTCACGATATCGGCAAAAATTTGTGCAACATCATGCTGGAAGGGGCCGGTTTTGAGGTATATGACCTGGGGGTCAATGTGCCGCCGGAAAAGTTTGTGGAGGCGATTCGCCAGCACCAGCCTGACGCCGTTGGCTTCAGCGCCTTCCTGACCACCACTATGCCGATGTTCAAGCCCAATATCGAGGCCATCAAGGAAGCCGGCTTCAGAGACAAGATCAAGATTTTTGTCGGCGGCGCGCCGGTTACGCAAGAGTACGCCGACACCGTGGGGGCCGATGGTTACGCCCCGGATGCCAGCTCCCTGGTCCGGCTGGTCAAGAAGCAGTTGGGAATTTCATAGTTCTGATGAGTCAGCCTTATCTGCCGGTAGATGTCGTCTTTCACCCCAATTGGTGGCACAAGCACTATGGCCTCACGTTTGACCGGGATTTTTTCTATGATCCCAAACGGCGGGTGTGGCAGGAGCAGCGCATGCGGCAACTGCTGTCCGAACGCTTTGGGGATTTGGGCCTGGGCCAAAAAAATGCTCCCCGGCGACCTATTATCGGCCCAATTTTGATGGGCAGCGGTTACATTGTCCAGGAAATTCTAGGTTGTGAGATTAACTACCAGGAGGACGGCAATCCCTGGGTGATTCCGCAAAACCTCGGCGCCGCCGAGGTTCGGGCCTTGCAGGTTCCGGCAGATTTTGAGAATACTCCTTCGATGCGGCAGCTCCTGTCGCTTATGGACAGCCTGGAGTCCGAATTTGGGTATCTCCAGGGCGACGTGCCGCTGCACAGTATTGTCAACGTAGCCATCGACCTGCGCGGCCAGGAATATTTCATCGATCTGATCCAGCAGCTGGAGTTGGCTGCCCACCTGCATCGGGTGATTGCCCATACTATCTACGAGGTCGGGCGCCGGGTGAAGGCCCGCACCGGCAACGTGGCTATCAGTATCAACCGTACCATTGCCAGCTTCGATCCCGGTATCTTCACTATTCCTAACTGCTCGCTGCAAATGATTTCACCCAACATGTATGAGCGGCTCTTGCTCGAGTACGATATCTGGCTGGGTGAACGGTTGCCGCCGCTTGGGTTTCATCATTGCGGCAACAACGCCCACCTGTTTGCGCCGCTGTATGCTCAGGCCGGCGCGGTCTACCTGGATGTTGGTTACGGCTCCGACATCCCCGCCTGCCGGGCCGCGTTACCCCAAGCCTGGCTGAGTTTGCGGCTGAATCCGGTCAAGATGCTCACGGCCACCGCGGCCGAAGCGGCTGCCGAAACAGAGCGACTGCTTGAGGCGCACGGCGAACCGTGGGACAGGGTTGCTGTTTGCTGCATCAATATGGATTACGGCACCTCTGATGAGGCGGTTCGGGCTATGTTTGGAGTGGTCGCCCGTTATCGGGGTGGCCGGGATAGCGGGATTCAGCGCGCTTATGAAATAGGCTGATTTGCCCCCGCCTGGAGTATGTCATCCAGATTTGTTGGCTCATGTCCAGTACAGGTGACCGGCACTCTATTTTTTCCCCGGTCTTTCCTGATGGTAGCCAGAAGTGCCGGACGCTTTGCTCTTGTTATGGACATGAGCCGATTTGTTTTGACCAGGAGCGTAGACATTGACGAACAATTTCATCCCTGATTACCTCATCATCGGCCACGTGACCAAAGACAATATCCCCGGCGGCGCCATTCTGGGCGGCACCCCCAGTTATGCCGGCCTGACGGCTCACAAGCTGGGCAAACGGACCGCCATTGTCACCAGTTTTGGGCCGGATGTTCCTTCCCTGGAGGTGCTGAACGGCATCCACATCCAGAGCTTCCCCGGTCCGGCAACAACCACCTTTGAGAATATTTATCTCGACGGAGTCCGCTACCAGAAATGGCTGGCTACCGGCGAGCCATTAACCCTGGCCAATGTACCGTCAGCCTGGCGTCAATCTCCCATTATCCATCTGGCCCCGATGGCCCAGGAGTTGTCGCCGGGGTTGTGCCGCCAGTTCCCGGATAGTTTGATCTGTGTGACGATTCAGGGTTGGCTGCGGGGCCAGAATGGGGCTTTCAACGTCATTTATGAGCCGCATCCTGATCTGGAAGAATCGTTAGGCTGCATCGATATTTTGGTGCTCAGTTTGGCCGATTTGGGCGGCAACCGGGCCGCCACCGACCACCTGTTGACGTCGGTCAAGATTGGAGTGGAGACCCTGGGGCCGGGGGGGTGTAAGGTCTATCACGACGGCCAAGTCATTCATATCCCGGTTAAGCCTGAGGTTGAGGTTGACCCCACCGGGGCCGGCGACATCTTCGCGGCGGCCTTTTTTAGTCGTTACCGGGATACCGGCGATTACGTCATGGCAGCCCAGTTTGCCAATGCTTGCGCCTCGCTGTCGGTGGGGAAAGTTGGTATTGCCAGCGTGCCCAGCCTGGCGGAGGTAGAGGCTCACCTCGGCGAGTTGTACGGGGAAGAGGATACGGATGTTGTTTACAACTTTCCATAACAGTGTTATAATAGTCATACTGATATTGGTCTTATCCAATTCTGGCCGGCGTTACCCAAGCCATCACGACACAGTTGCCGGCAGTTCCAACAAGAGGTTCCATTGAGCCGAGTTCAAATACTCTACCAATTACAACTTCTGGATAGTGAGTTGGATCAAACCAATCAGGAATTAGCCAACGTCCTGGCGGCGTTGGGTGAGAGTCCTGCGCTCAAGCAAGCCCGGGCTGCGGTTGAGACGGCCGGGCACGAATTGCGCCAGGCTCAAACAGTCCAGCAGAATTTAGAGCTGGAAGTAGGCGGTCTGGCCGACAAGATTGCCCAGCAGGAGAAACTGCTCTACAGCGGCAAACATATTAGCGCCAAGGAGGCGGCCAATCTCCAAGATGAGCTGGCCTCACTGAATCGCTGGCGCCAGAAGCGAGAAGAGTTGCTGCTGGAGGCGATGGTTGTGACGGAGGAGGCAGAGGCAAAGCTCACCCAGGCCCAAGCCAAGCTGGCAGCGACCCAGGCGGAGTGGGCGGCCGGCCAGGCCGATTTGACCCAAAAGCAGGCTGAACTGGACAGCAGGTTGGCCGAGTTACAGGCCCGGCGGCCATTCATCGTCGAGCGGATCGAGGCTGCAGATCTGGCGGAGTATGAAAAGTTGCGCCCAAAAAGGGGGGGACGAGCCGTGGCCGTGGTCAAGAATGGCGTCTGCCAGGGCTGTGGTATGGGCGCTTCCAGTCGCAAGATTCAAGCGGCCCGCGCCGAGACGGAGTTAAGTTATTGCAGCACCTGTGGCCGAATTCTTTATGCACCTTGAACAAGGAGAGAGCGATGCCATTTCGAACGATCCAAATCGATATCGATGACACCGTGTTTCAAACGGCGCTAAATCGGGCCACTCGCGAGGGTAAAGCCATCGGCCAATTGGTCGCAGAGTTTATCAAAGAGTATGCCGCCCAGGCGGCGCCCGCGCCGGTACCGGTTGCGCCCACCCCGGCGCCGCCGGCCCCCACCACCTATACGGTTCAGAGTGGTGATACCCTGGCCAGGATCGCTCAAAAAGTTTATGGCGACGCTCGCAAATATCCCGAAATCCAGCAGGCCAACAATCTGGCCGATGCCGGCCGAATTTTTGTGGGCCAGGTGCTGCTCATTCCATCATTAGCTGCTGCGCCTGTTGCGACGCCCAGCCCGGCCACGCCGGCGCCGGTAGTGCCCACCACTTCGCCCATTGCGCCGCCGCAGGAAATTGCCCCCGCCCCAACTCGCCGCGGCCAGTCGCCGCCCAAACCGGCGATTCAATGGGTTGGGTCGCCCCATTTCAATGCCCGCCGCAGCCCCGACGATATTACTGCTATCGTCATCCACTCGACGGCCAATAGCAGCTTGAAAGGGGTGGTTGACTGGTTCAATAATCCCACCTCGCAGCTCAGCGCCCACTATACCATCGGTAAAGATGGCGCCATTGTGCAGCATGTTAAAGATAGCGACCGGGCCTGGCACGCCGGTCAAAGTGTCTGGAAAGGGCGAAATTCGGTCAACGATTTTGGCATTGGGATTGAGCTGGTCAATCTGAATAATGGGCAAGACCCTTACCCCGAAGCCCAGCATCAAGCCAATGTTGCCTTGTGCGCCTACCTGTGTTTCAGGTATAATATTCGGGTCGATGATATCATGGGCCATGTGGATATTGCCTTGCCGCCCGGCCGCAAATCGGATCCACGAGGCTATGATTTAGACCGGCTGCGACGTGAAGTTGCCGCCATTCTGGGTGATTGACCTTTCGAGCAGTCTACAAGGAGGTCGTCAATGAATATCTTGGCTCTTTGGGTGCAGTTAAGGGTGATTTCAACCCCGCTGGCGCTTGGCTGCTGGACCTAACCTCTTCAATCATCACGTATCCTCATTGTAAGCAAGCCGCTGCGGCTTGCCGCCTTTTTTCGGCTGACGGTTTTTAACCAACTATTTTCATAAAACTAAATCCATCTTTCCGGATGGCGCTATGACCGGGCGACCGGCCCGGTTTTGGCTTGCTTGCGCTATGGCTATTCCGGCTGGATGGTCCTATCTATTTTTCTGGAGGATATTATGTCGATGACTGAAGTGACCCCAAAGTACACCGAACGTCTGGTGACCGATTTGCCCGGCCCCAAAGCTCAACGTTTACTGGCCAGAGACGCCAAAGTCGTCTCGCCGTCTTACCCGCGTGACTATCCGTTTGTGATGGATTATGCCCGGGGGGCCGAAGCGTGGGATGTCGATGGTAATCGTTTTATTGATTTTGCGGCAGGTATTGCCGTAACGTCCACCGGCCACGCCCATCCCAAAGTGGTTCAGGCTATCAAAGACGCTGCCGACAAGTTTTTGCACATCTCTTCTGATTACTATCACGAGCTGCAAGTGAAACTGGGCGAGAAGATGAACGAAATTGCCCCAATGGATGAACCGGCCATGAGCTTCTTTACCAACTCCGGCACCGAAAGTGTAGAGGGCGCGCTCAAGCTGGCCCGTTACGTGACCGGTCGGCAGCGGTTCATCGGTTTCTTGGGCGGCTTCCATGGCCGCACGATGGGTTCGCTGGCTTTTACGGCTAGCAAGTACACCCAACAGGCCGGCTTTTTCCCAACCATGCCCGGCGTAACGCACGTGCCTTACCCTAACCCCTACCGGCCGATTTTTGCCGGCGCTGATCAAGGCCAGGCCGTTTTGAACTACATTGAAAACGTGTTGTTCCAAAGTAATCTGCCGCCCCAGGAAGTGGCCGCCATCCTGATCGAGCCGATTCAAGGTGAAGGCGGCTATATTGTACCGCCGGATGAGTTCCTGCCCGGCCTGCGCGAGTTGTGCGACCGTTACGACATTTTGCTCATTGCCGACGAGGTTCAGAGCGGTATTGGCCGTACCGGCAAGATGTTTGCAGTTGAGCATTGGGAGGTTCAACCGGATATCCTGACGACGGCCAAGGGACTGGCCTCCGGTATGCCGATTGGCACGGTAACGGCGCGCAAGTCGCTGATGGAGAAATGGGCGCCCGGCGCGCACGGCAATACCTACGGCGGCAACCCTCTCTGCTGCGCCGCGGCCCTGGCCACCATCGACCTGGTGCAAAACGGGTATATGCAGAACGCCGCCCGGATTGGCGACTACCTGCTGGGCAAAATGCGCGAGCTGGCCGAGCGATATCCCATCATCGGCGAGGTGCGCGGCAAGGGGCTGATGATCGGCATGGAGTTTGTGGAAGATCGCCGGACCAAGAAACCGGCCAAAAAGTTTGTGGCCGAATTGATCCACGAGGCCTTCTACAACGGTTTGCTGCTGCTCCCCTGCGGGGTCAGCACCATTCGCTTTATGCCGCCGCTTATGCTGGATCAAGCTTTGGCCGACGAAGCCATGGACATCATCGACGAGTCGATCAAGGCGGTGGCCAAGCGACGGTAGTAGCCTGGTTGACCGGTAGAGATTTTTGCCCGCCGCCCCCTCCCCCGTTTGTGGGGGAGGGGGAATGTAAACGTAGTGAGATTTTGAAAAGCGATTGTAATTGGTTATAATTCACCGTTGTAACTCGGCTAGAATTAAGGCGTTTTGACTCTACGCGTCTCCTTTAGCGGCGAAGCGTGGGAAGATAAAGCGCCTTTTTGATTTGTTTTTTGAATATACGGTGGAGGCAACAAAATGGTAGAAGAAACTGGTGTAAAGATCGATGGCGCCCCGGAAGCGACTGCGGTTGCCTTCCGGGCCGAAATTCAGCAGTTGCTCAATATTTTGGTGCATTCGCTCTATACCGAGCGGGAGATCTTTCTCCGTGAGTTGATTTCCAACGCCTCGGACGCGCTCAACCGCATCCAGTTTGAAATGCTGACCAATCGCGAAATCGTCGATCCGGGGGTCGAATTGGCCATTTACCTGGAAACTGATGAGCCGGCCGCTAAATTGATTATTCGGGATACTGGCGTGGGCATGACTCGCGAGGAAATGATCGAAAATTTGGGTACGATTGCCCACTCCGGCGCTCAGGATTTCTTAAAGGCTATCACCCAGGCCGACCAAACCGGGCAGCGCGTGACCTCCGACATCATCGGCCAGTTTGGCGTCGGTTTCTATTCGGTGTTCATGGTGGCCGAGGAAGTGACCGTTACTTCGCGCTCCTACCGGCCCGAAGCTGAGGCCGCGGTCTGGTCTTCAACCGGGCAGGGAACCTACACCATCGGCCCGGCCAACAAGCCCGACCGGGGCACCACCATCGAGATCAAACTTAAAGAAGAGGCCAGGGAATTTGCCCAAACTCACCGGATCAGGCAGGTGGTCAAAACCCACTCCGACTTTGTGGCCTTCCCCATTTACCTCAAAGAGCAAAAACCACCGGCCGAAGGTGAAAGCGAGGGCCAAACCCAGTTTGCCCAGGTCAACGAGCAGACGGCCATCTGGCGGCAGTCGCCCCGGGAGGTGGACGAGGACAAATACAAATCATTCTACCACCAGCTCACCTTTGATTTTGGCGAGCCGCTGCTGCGGCTGCACGCCTCGGCCGATGCGCCGGTGCAATTCTATGCGCTCCTCTATGTGCCGTCCAAAAGGGATTATCGCCTATTTGGTTTTAAGGAAGATCACGGTCTGAAACTGTATGCGCGCAAGATTCTGATCCGGGAGAATTTCAAGGAGCTGTTGCCCAACTACCTGCGTTTCATCGAGGGCGTGGTCGACTCCGAAGATTTGCCGCTGAACGTGTCGCGCGAAATGGTGCAGGCCACGCCGCTGCTCAACAAGATCAAGAATGTGCTGGTGCGGCGTATCTCCGGCGAATTGGAAACCCTGGCCAAAGAGAAGCCGGACAGCTACCACACCTTCTGGCAGGAGTTTGGCAGTTTCATCAAGGAAGGCATTGCCACCGACCCTGACAGCAAGGACAAATTCACCGAGCTGCTACGCTTTCAATCCAGCCGGTTCGATAGCGCCGCCGACCTGGTCTCGCTGGCCCAATACGTGGAGCGGATGAAGCCGGAGCAAAGCGAAATTTACTACATTATTGGCGATGATTACAAGGTGCTTTCGCGTAGCCCTCATCTGGAATATTTCAGAAAGCACAACCTGGAGGTGCTCTTTCTAACCGACCCGCTGGACAGTTTTATGCTAGTCAGCCTGACCGAGTATAACGGCAAACCGCTCAAAAATGTGGATGACGCCGGCCTCAAGCTGCCGGAGGAAAAAGAAGCCGAGGCCGAAGCCCCGGCAGTGGAGGCAATTTCGCCAGATGACTTTGCGGCGTTGGTGGTCCGTTTCAAAGAGGTGTTGGGCGATAAGGTGGAGGACGTGCGGGAAAGCAAGTTGCTGACCGATAGCCCCTGCCGTCTGGTCAATCCCTCCGGGGCGCTCAATACCGGTTTGCAGCGGGTGCAGCGGCTGTTGGGCAAAGAGTACGAGCTGCCCAAAAAGATTCTGGAGATCAATCGGGGCAGCAGCTTGATCCAGCATATCTCGGCCCGGCTGGCGGCCAGGGCCGACGATCCGATCATCAACCCGCTGGTTGAGCAGCTTTTTGACAGCGCCCTGGTCAGCGAGGGCCTCCATCCCAACCCCGCCGACATGCTGCCCCGCATCCAACAGTTGATGGAGGCGGCCGCCCGACCCGAGGCTTAGGATTGCATTTTGTCCTTAGTGGTGCAAAATTTGGCTCAGGAAGAGTCGGGTGCGCTCGTGCTCCGGGTTGGCAAAGAATTCGTGGGGCGGTTTCTCCTCTACAATGTTGCCCTGATCAAAAAAGATGACCCGGTTGGCCACATTACGGGCAAAGCCCATCTCGTGGGTGACGGCGATAATGGTCATGCCGGATTGGGCCAGCTCGACCATCACGTCCAACACCTCTTTGATCATCTCCGGGTCCAGGGCCGAGGTCGGCTCGTCGAAGAGCATGATCTTGGGCTGCATGGCCAAAGCCCGGGCAATGGCCACCCGCTGCTGCTGCCCTCCGGAAAGCTGGCCGGGGAATTTGTGGGCCTGTTCGGGAATCTTGACCCGCTCTAATTGCTGCATAGCAATTTCTTCAGCCCGCTCACGGGACCATTTGCGCACGTGAATGGGGGCCAGGGTTACGTTTTGCAGGGCAGTCAGGTGGGGGAAGAGATTGAACTGTTGGAAGACCATGCCCACTTCTCGCCGGATCTCCTGGATGTTGCGCAGGTCGTTATTCAACTCCGTGCCGTCGACAATGATCTGGCCTTTCTGGTGTTCTTCCAGCCGGTTGATCGTCCGAATCCAGGTCGATTTGCCGGAACCGGACGGTCCGATAATGACCACCACTTCGCCCTCTTTGACCGTGGTGGTAATGCCCTGCAACACGTGGAAGTCGCCAAACCATTTATGGACGTCGTTGTACACGATAATGTCTTTGCTCATAGCTTTTCAATTTCCTCTTGGCTAGTATTGACCAACTCCAAGTCTCCGCTCCAGTCGCTGGCTGGCTTGCGACATTGAGAAGGCAAAAACCCAATAAACCAGGGCTACAAAGGCGAAAGTTTCTTTATGCAACCCTAACCAGGCCGGTTGCGCCACCACAATCTGGGCCACCCGCAATAGGTCGATCAACCCGACGATGGAGACCAGCGACGTATCCTTGAACAGGCCGATGAACAGGCCGACGATGGCCGGGATGACTGCCCGGAGCGCTTGAGGCAAGATGATCAAGCGCATCGATTTGGCCGTACTTAACCCGACCGCCATGGCGGCCTCGTATTGCCCCGTGGGGATGGCTTGCAAGCCGCCGCGGACATTTTCGGCCTGGTAGGCCGCGCTGAACATAATAACGCCCACCATCACCCGAATCAAGTTGTCAACGTCAAAACCTTTGGGTAGAAAGATAGGCAACATAATATTGGCCATAAACAGCACCGTGATCAGCGGTACGCCCCGGATGACTTCGATGTAGACAATACAGAAAGTTTTGATCAGATTACCCTTCAAATAGTGGCCGATGATCCAGAAAACGGTGATCACCACAATTGCCTGCAATATGGCATAGGTCAGCGGCGCCACGGTGACCACCCAGATAGGCGGGTCTCTAAATAGGACCGGGATGTTCAAGGTTACCGGCTCGGTGGGGAAGTTGCCGAAGAGCCAGTAGAGGAGCAGGGCGATGGCCCCCCACAGCCACATAAACGGGACGCCGCGAATCTCGCTGCGCCGGCCCAGAGCCAGCAGCACCCCAATGGGAAAAGAGACGACAATGCCGACCACGGCCAGCACCATGGTCAGCAGTAGGCCGCCCCAAAAGGTTGTGGCGACTCCCTGCCACGGGCCGGTTGCCTGGTTGGGAAAACCCCGCAACAGGAAACCGATCACTACGGTTGAAGCCAGCCAGGCCCACACCAGGGCCTGGCGATACCGTTTCAGCGGAGAACCAAAACTCCAGGCCAGGGTACTCAACATTGCCAGCACCAGGATGATCCCCAGCGAGGCATAGACGCGCCACAACAAATCGATGGGGTAGCGGAACACGGTAAACAATTTCAGGTTGTTGGTTACCACCCCCCAGATGGCGCCGGGAGTTACGGACCTCAATAAGCCCACTTGTTCCGGGTCGCTGCGAAATTCAGCCCCAAAGACGGCCCAGGAAAGCGCCCCGCGCATAGCAAATACAACCAGCATTGACAAGCCGAGCGTGGTTAGCGTACTAAAGGCTCCACTGAAGAGGCTGTCTTTTAGCCAATGCGAAGGTCCGGGCCAATGATGGCGGGCGGCGCAGTAAACTACCCAGACCAGGGCAGCCACCCATAAGACAAAAATAGTGCTGGTGAGCAAAGCTCCGTTGGTCAGCATCAAGATAAGGTTACCCAACGGGGTAGGCACACCGTTGGGCGCCAGGTTGAATGAGAGGCCAACCGGTTTAGCGTTGTAACTGGCCCGCAGAATCAAAATGTCGGCGCCCAAAAAAATAAGCACAAAGATCACGGTCCAGATATTGTTGAAAACGTTGTTTCTAAACCAACCGGCTATATCCAGATCGAATTGAGCGTTGGCCGTGCTGGCGGTTGTCTCTTTGGTTTGGGAAATCGTTGCCATAAGCTTATCGCTCCACCAACGCTACTTTTTTGTTATACCAGTTCAAAAAAGCCGAGATGATCAGGCTAAGCGTGAGATAGGAAGCCATAAAGATCATCACCACCTGCACCGCAAAACCGGACTGGTTCATCACTGTGTTGCCTACCGCCACCAGATCGGGATAACCAATGGCCACAGCCAAACTGGAGTTCTTGGTGAGGTTGAGATATTGGCTGGTCATAGGCGGAATGATCACCCGCATAGCCTGCGGCAGCACGATCAGGCGGAGACGCTGCCATTCGTTCAAACCTAAAGCCCGGGCGGCTTCCGATTGGCCCTTTGACACGGCCAGAATACCGGCCCGGACGATTTCAGCGGCAAAGGCGCTGGTGTAGAGGGTTAGTCCCAATAACAGCGCCGCAAACTCCGGCGAGAGCTTGACTCCACCCTGAATATTGAAACCGGCCAGGGCCGGCATATTGACGACCAGCGGAGAAACAGTCACGTTCATAAGGCTATGGGCCTGAGGGTTTTCCAGGATCGCCCGCTCCGAGGCCAGCTCGGCCTGGCTTGCAGCCAGCAGGTCACAATCACCGGCGGCATAAGCCTGGCCCGCACCAGACATCGATCTGGCGCTCTTGACCACAACCTGGATCGATTGGCGGCGCAATTGAGTGGTCGCATTGATCAACCCCACCGAGTCTTCCACCCCGCAAACGGTGATAACGGCCGAATTCAAATAGTCTAGCTGCGCTTGCAACACGTCGCTGCCGTCGCCAAGCGCCGGCGCGCTCTTGATTTGATCGGTCAGGCTTTGTTTGTATCGCTCTACTGCCTCAGCCGAGGTAAAGCTCTCGATGGTCGCCTGATTTATCCCCAAACTCCGGAGCTGATTGTTGTTAAGCTGGAGCAGGTAGAGGGTCTCAAAATCGGAGAACTTCTCAATGTTCCTTGATTGGGCAACCATGATGCCCTGGTTGCTGATCAAGGCTGTTGTCACCAACCAGCCGGCCATCGCCACCACCAAAAAGAGCAGCAAGGCCGGCCCAAATTTGTTGACAGCTGCGCCGGTTTGCTCTTCCCGGCGCGATTGAATCATCCAGATCAGCATGACCAGCACAATGGCCAGGATGATAAAGGCCAACCAAACCGGAAAGCCGACGGTAGAAATTAAACCGGGCAAGGCTACTCCTCGCTGACTCAGGTAGACCGGCCAGCCAAACGGTTGAATGGCTTCTCTGACTGAGGGGAGGGGAATAAAGAGGCCAAAATAAATAAAGAAAAGTTGCACCAACAAAGGGGTGTTGCGAATAATTTCTACATATACCGCAGCGATTCTACTGATTAGCCAGTTATTCGACAGGCGAGCAATACCCAGGGTGGTGCCCAGAAAAGAGGTCAGGATACAACCGATGAGCGAAACCCGAATGGTATTGACGATCCCGACCCAGATAGCCCGGCCAAAGGTATCCGTATTTTTATAGGCAATGCCTTCTTTGATGTCGAAAGCGGCGGTGGTATTCAGAAAGTCAAAGCCAATTTTCAACCCCTGGGCCTGAGCATTCTCCAAAAAATTTCGGATCAGCCAACCAACCCCAATCAATACAGCGGCCATAAAAACGATTTGCCCAATAACACCCAGCACCCTGACATCTCGCCAGAAAGGAATAGCCGCTTCTTTTTGGGGCGGAGGAAGTTTAGGTGAAGTTGTGGCCATCTATCACCTCGTTTCAGGGGGCACGCAACGCGGCAGGTCACAAGTAGCAAGTAGCAGGTCACAGGTCGCAGGCGTGTCTGCTACCCTGATACTCTGCTACCTTGCTACTCTGCTACCTGCCATCTTGCTACTTTGCTACTGTGTGTTACTTCTAGCGGAACGGTGGTGAATAGATGAGGCCACCGTCAGTATACTGGGCATTCAAGCCGCGCGGCAGATCAAAGGGCGTATCAGGCCCCAAGTTGCGCTCGTAGATCTCACCGTAGTTGCCCACCTGCTTGATAACCTCGACCATGAAGTCATTGCTGAGGCCCAGCCCCTGGCCCAGATCCCCTTCCGCGCCCAGCAGGTTGCGGATGACCGGGTCTTCGCTGGTGGCGGCCATTTCCTCGACGTTGGCCGAGGTGATGCCGAGTTCTTCGGCGTTGAACGTCCCAAAGACCACCCACTTGACAATGTCGTACCATTGATCGTCGCCGTGGCGAACCAGCGGGGCTAATGGCTCCTTAGACATCGTTTCTGCCAGAATCATAGCAGCTTCGGGATTGGGTAGGATGGTCATCTGCGAGACCAGCGCCGATTTGTCGGTGGTATAACCGTCGCAGCGACCCTGGGCAAAGGCGTCTAATAGCGCCGGCGCTTCGGCCAATACCAACGGTTCGTAGTTCAGGCCCAACAAGCGGAAGACATCAGCCAGGTTCTTCTCGGTGGTGGTGCCCTGCTGCACACAAACGGTGGCCCCGTCCATATCGGCCAGTTGTTCGATGCCGCTATCCTTCATCACCATCATGCCCTGGCCGTCGTAAAAAGTAGTCGGCGCAAAGTTGAAGCCCAATGAGGAGTCGCGGCTGATGGTCCAGGTGGTGTTGCGGATCAGCACGTCAACTTCACCACTCTGCAACACCGGGAAGCGTTCCTGGGCTGTGGTGGGGCGCACTTCAATGGCATCGGCGTCGCCCAATACGGCCGCAGCCACAGCCCGGCAGTAGTCAATATCAAAGCCGACATACTGTTGGGTATCGGGATCAAGGTAGCCAAAACCAGGCACGTTAGCATTTCCGCCGCACTTCAAGATACCGCGCTCGCGCACAATGTTCAGCGTGTTGCCGCCTGCCTGCGCTGCCGGCGCGGCTGTTTCCGGGGTAGTGGCGGCCGGAGCTTCAGTTGGCGCGGCGGCGGCTTCTTCCACTTCAGCCTGGACTTCGACGGTGACGATCTTTTCCACTTCCTTCTCTACTTCAACCGTAACCACCTTCTCCACTTCAACTGTAACCACTTTTTCGACGACTTGGCTGCCCCCGCAGGCCGTGACAGACACGGACAAGGCTAACAAAATTACCATTGTGAGAAAAAGAACTTTTTGACTCATCTAAACCTCCCATTTTCTGTGTAAATTAAGATGATTGATACTGAACCACCTGCTCCGGCAACTGTTGTGCCAATTTCCTACTCGCTCGACTTGTATTCTGATGTTCTCAGTTGGGAATAGCCATACCTCCTCTTCTCCTCAGGGGCGTGTTGTCCTGGAATCTATAACTAACCGTGGTTAGGGTGGATTTTTGGCCCGTTCTGTATTTTTGAACTTGCTGGAACACCTTCACGGATTAGCTGGTTCTCTTGGGAAAAAAGGCCAAAGCCTGCCCTCTCCTGGAGTACTGAAGGTGTGGACACGTACCATTGTTACACAAGATTCTGGGAGAACTGGTGATTAAATTGTGGTTATAGTTGGATTTGATTTGGACTGGCAGTATTCGGCAGCGGCTTCTCGGCACGTTTGGGTGGATTATAGCAGTAAATGGAGGATCGGTCAACCTTTTTTGGCAAAGAATTATTGACAAAGCAGTAGGCTTGCAGTAAAATGGCCCACAAATGGTCTGACCATTTTACCTTTTTCTCGATCTCCACCTGGTTAAAAATGTCTGATTTGGAATTCGGTACAGTCGAAAAAGATACCCTCTGGGAGCAAATTGCCGCTCGTCTGCTGTCGATGCTGCAAGAAAAGCAGCTTCGGCCTGGCGACAAGTTGCCGCCTGAGCGGGAACTCGCCGCGATCATGCAGGTTAGCCGGCCTTCTCTACGTGAGGCCCTACGCGCCCTGTCAATGATGAATGTGTTGGAAATCAGGCAGGGGGCCGGCACCTTTGTCTCTTCGTTAGAGCCTGAGCTATTGGTCGAACATCTCGACTTTGTGCTCTCGCTCGACGACTCGACCTTTCTCCATCTCTTTGAAGCGCGCAAGATTCTTGAAGTTGGCATTGTGGCCCTGGCCGCCGAACGGATTACCACCGAGGAGGTTCGCGAATTGGAGGCGGGGTTGGTCAAGTCGCAGCAGGCTCTGGGTGATCCCATCGCCTTCCTGCAGGCTGATGTCGAGTTGCATAAAAAGATCACCCAGGCGGCCCGGAATCCCATCTTGAGCCGGATCATCGACTCAATTGGTAAACTCAGTTTCGCCAGCCGCCGCCGGACGGTTGAGATTGCCGGCATCCAGGAGCAGACCGTTGCAGATCACCGGGCCATTGTGGCGGCGCTACAAGCTCGTGATCCCCAGTCCGCCCAGCAGGCTATGCTCTGCCATTTGAATAACGTTGAACAGAAACTGAAAGGAGGTTACTGAGCCTTGAAACTGGTTACTTACGTTTATCAAGACACCGCTCGTTTAGGCGCCCTCATCGACAGTCAGGTGGTGGATTTGGCCCAGGCGTATGCTGCCTGCCAATCATGCGTCAATCCCGATGCTCTGCCGGTTGAGTTCCCCCCGGACATGTTGACCCTGTTGCAAGGGGGGTGGGAAGCCTGGAAAATTGCCGATAATGTGGTGGAGTGGGTGGCTTCTTTGCCTGCAGACGAGGCCGCGCCGTACCTGACCCCGTTGGCCGAGGTTCGGCTTGGTCCGCCCCTGGCTAACCCCGGCAAGATCATTTGCATTGGTCTTAACTACCACGACCATTGCCGCGAACAGGGTGTCGAAGTGCCCCAACGACCGTTGCTGTTCGCCAAATTTCCTACCGCCCTCATTGGGCCTGACGCGGCGATCACCTGGCCGGCCGATGTCTCCCAACAGGTTGACTATGAGGCTGAGTTAGCTGTGGTCATCGGACGGCAGGGGCGCAATATTGCAGTGGAGCAGGCGTTCGACTACGTGGCCGGTTACACCATTGCCAACGACGTGAGCGCCCGCGACGTTCAGTTTAGCGATGGTCAATGGATTCGGGGCAAGTCGTTTGACACTTTTTGCCCCATTGGACCCTATCTGCTGACCGCCGACGAGGTCGCCGACCCGCAAAATCTGGGGATCCGCTGTTGGGTTAACGGTGAATTGCGCCAGAACTCCAATACGTTTGAGATGATCTTCAAGATTCCGGAGTTGATCGCCTTTATCTCCAAAACCGTCACTCTGCTACCGGGGGATATCATCATCACCGGCACGCCCGACGGAGTCGGAGTCTTCAGGAAGCCTAAAGTCTTTCTCCAGCCCGGCGATGTCGTTGAGATCGAAATCGACCGGTTGGGCCGGTTGCGCAACCCGGTCGGTTAGGCCGATGAAAGTCAGCGGCAGCTACACCTTCAACGCGGCCAGAGAGCAGGTCTGGGCCAGAATCTACGATCCGTCGGCCTTACTCAACGTCATTCCCGGCTGCCAGCAGATCGAGCAGGTCAGCCCGGCTGAGTACCGGGGTGAGATTCATTTGCGGTTGCCGGCGGTCATTGGTGCTTACCGGACTTACGTCAAAATGCTGGAGGCCGACCCGCCCCAGTACAGCCGCTTTGAGGGCGAAGTCGATGGAACGCTCGGCGCTATCAAAGGCACGGCCTCGTTTTGGCTCAAAGAGGTGGCCGGTCAAACGGTGATGGAGTACGAAGGCCAGGGCCTGATCACCGGCTCGCTGGCCCGGCTGAATAGCCGCTTTGCCGAAGGTTTGGCCAAGAACCTGATCAACCAGGGCCTGACCAGGTTGAATAAGCAATTGCAGGTTGAGGAGGGCGTTATGAAAATCATCGATCTGGCGGTGCCGATTGGCGTCGGTACACTCAGCCCGCCGTCGGTCAATCTCCAACTTCAGTTAACCAGCTACCACCGCGGCCCCGGCTTCTGGCAGGCCAGCAAAATTGAGATGTTGCTCCATACCGGCTCCCACGTTGATTTTACCAAACACGTCCAGGCGGATGGCGAGACCGCCGCCGACGTGGCCTTGGAGCGAGTTTGTGGCGAGGCCCTGGTGGTCGATTTGAGTTTTGCCGAGGCCAACCACGAGATTTCTGTGGCCGATATGGAAGCCTACGCGACTGAGGTTCGGGCGGGCGACATTGTGCTGGTTCGCACCGACTGGACCGAAAAACATTGGGGTAATTTCCCTACGTACTACCTTGAATCGCCCTACTGCTCGCCGGAGGCGGCCCAATGGCTGGTGGACCGGGGGGCCAAGGCGATTGGCTTCGATTGTTTCAGTGAATATTGCGCCCGCCTGCCCAACTTTACCTCCGAAGATTTCATTATTCACAAGATCATCTTGGAAAATGGTTCGATTTTGATGCAGCAGTTGACCAACTTCTCCAAGCTGCCCACCGACCGCCGCTTCAAATTCTTTGCTCCGTTCATCAAAATCGAAGGCGCCGAAGGCTCACCGGCCCGTTTCTTTGCCCTACTCGAATGAGTTCTTAGTTTGCTCTCGTTCCCAAACTTCAGTTTGGGAACGAGGAAAAATGATTCACTCATAACTCTGATTATACAAGGAGGTATAAATGTGGCTGTAAAAAACTATTTTTTGCCCCAATCATTGGATGAAGCGGTTGGCCTGTTGGCCGAGCACGGCCCCTCGCTGCTGGTGATGGCCGGGGGCACCATCGCCATGCCGCTCATCAACGAGGGCATCTCCATGCCCGAACAGGTGCTGGGGTTGCGCCAGGCCGGTTTGAGCTACCTCAAGCAGACCAACGGCAGCATCACTATCGGCGCAACGACCCCCCTGAGCCAATTGCTAGGGCAAGAGGTCGTACCACTGTTGCAGGAAGCGGCTCGCCATACGGCCGCCTGGGCCATTCGCAATATGGGTACCGTTGGCGGCAACATCTTTGCCCCGCCGCCGGCCGGCGATGTGGCGGTTGCTTTGCTGGCTCTCGACGCCCGGGTCAAGCTGGTCAGCGCCAGGGGGGTGCGGGTGGCGCCCCTGGCCGAATTCTATACCGGTTTTATGACCAACGATCTGCAAGCCGATGAGCTGTTAACCGAAATCCAGGCGCCGCTGCCCAGAGGCAAGACGGTTTATCTCAAATATGGGCGCAAACACGCCAACACCCCGGCCATTGTGACGGTAGCGGCTCACCTGATTTGGCAAGGAAGCAAGATCAAAGAGGCTCGCCTGGCGCTCAATGGAGTGGGTCCCCATCCCCTGCGAGCCAGAAAAGCCGAGGCCGCTCTGGTTGGTTCTGTCCTGGATGCCAAGACGATTGCGACCGCCGCATCCGCCGCGACCGAGGAGAGCGATCCCTTTACCGATGCCGTGGCCACGGAGTGGTACCGCCGCCAGATGGTCGGCGTGTACGTTAGCCGGGCCTTGACCCAACTGGCCGGAGAGGAGAAGTAACCATGCCATCAAAAATTGTCAGTTTCACCCTAAATGGTCGTGAAGTTGAAGTGATGATCAAGCCGCTGGCTACGTTGCAGGTGGTGTTGCGCCGCCAGTTGAACCATACGGCCACCAAAGAGGGTTGCAAGCAGGGTGGCTGCGGCAGTTGCACCGTGCTGGTCGATGGGGAGCCGATGATGTCGTGCTTGCTGCCGGTGGAGGATGTAGCCGGCAAGAGCGTGACCACCCTGGAAGGGATCACCCCGGTTGACGGGATGAACGCCATCCAGGCCGCTTTCTTCGAAAAATTTGCGATTCAGTGCGGTTACTGCACCTCCGGTATGATCATGGTGACCAAAGCCCTGCTCGACCGCAAGCCTCAGCCGACTCGCCAGGAGATTGTCGAGGCGCTGAGCGGCAATCTCTGTCGTTGTACCGGCTATGAGCCGATCATTCAGGCTATCCAGTTGGCCGCGAAAAATATGAGCGGCAACGGCAGCAAAGGAGCATAATCCAATGACGAAAGAATACCTGAATGTAGTTGGTCAATCTATCTCTCGCCGCGATGGCCTGGGCCACGTGACCGGCAAAACCGTCTACGTGGATGACCTGCAATTTCCCCAAATGCTGCACCTGAAAATGGTGCGCAGCCCGCTCCATCATGCTCGTATCAAAGGCATCGACTTTTCTGAAGCTGAGAAAGTCCCCGGCTTTGTGCGGGCTTTCACTTACAAAGATGTGCCCAAAAATATCTACACCATTTTGTGCCTGATTGGGGTGGAGCCGGATGAAGAGCCGGTGCTGGCCGAAGAGCGGGTCCGCTTCCAGGGTGAGCAGATTGCAGCCATCGTGGCCGAAACGGAAGAGGCGGCTCTGGAAGCCGTATCGAAAGTGAAGCTGGACCTGGAAGAGTTGCCGGCCGTCTTCGATGTGGAGGAAGCCCTTAAACCCGGCGCGCCGATTGTGACCCACTGGGGCAGCAACTATTTTGTGTACGAAGGGCACGAGTGCCGGCGGGTGCGTTATGGCGATGTGGAGCAGGGCTTTGCCGAGGCCGACTATATTGTCGAAGAGCGCTACCAGATGAGCCCCATCGAACACGCCACCATCGAGACTACGGCTTGCATCGCCAAGCCGGAGCCGGATGGCCGCATCACCGTCTACACCAACACCCAGGCCCTCTATTTCAGCCTGGACAACACTGCCCTGATCCTGCAAGTACCTTTCAACAAGCTCCACTTTGTTGGCGGTACGGTTGGCGGCGGCTTTGGCGGCAAGGTGGATGTGATCGTCGAGCCGATTGCCACGCTGGCCGCTATGAAAACCGGGCGGCCGGTAAAATACAAATATAGCCGTTCTGAAGAGATGCAGGTCTCCTCGACCCGCTCCGGCTGGCGCATGTATTTCAAGGACGGGGTGATGAAGGACGGCCGCATTATCGCCCGCAAGGTGACGACCTACTCTGACGCCGGGGCTTACAGCCGCCACACCCCCTATGCCTGCACCAAGTATGCCGCCAACGCCGGGGGGCCGTATGCCATTCCGAATGTCTGGATTGACGTTTACTGCGTCTACACCAACCGGCAGCCCAGCAGCGCCATGCGCGGCTTTGGCGTGACCCCGGCCTCCTTTTCCCTGGAAGTGCAAATGGACAAGATTGCCGAGACGGTCGGGCTGGATCCGTGGGAAATTCGCTTTATCAACGCCTACCGCAACGGCGATATCAAGCCTCACCGCAAAGTAGTGGAGGATGCGACACTCATCGAAACGATGCAAGCTGCGGCCAAGCTGACCGGTCACCAACTGCCCGACCGGTTGCTGGCGATGAATTCTTGGGACAGGAAGGGAGGTCACCATGGCTAAGGTAAGAGGCAGCGGTATTGCTGCCGTCAACTATCCCACCGGCATGAACCTGGGCGGCGACCCGTCGCAGGCCCTCATTCATGCCACCACCACCGGCACTTTTGTTATCAGCCTGGCCAGCACCGATTTGGGCCAGGGGCTGAAGACTGTTATCGCCCAAATTGCCGCCGAGACGCTGGGCTTGCCGGTTGAATACGTTCTGATCGACACCGGCGACACCGACACCGGCCCCCACTGCATGGGCACTTTTGCCAGCCGGGCCACCCACCGGGTTGGGAACGCTGTCATTCAGGCGGCCACCGAAGCCCGCCAGGTGATGCTGGAAGTGGCGGCCGAGGAGTTGGAGGTTAGCCCCGACGACCTGGAGACGGACGGCCAGGGCAATATCCGGGTCAAAGGCGTGCCCGACCGAGCCATCCACATCATTAACCTGGCCCTGGCGGCTCACTTCAAGCATGCCCGCACCATGTCCGGCCGGGGTATGTACATGAAACCCAAGAGCGATGTCGATCCCGAAACCGGGGCGATGGATCCTGACTCGACCGAAGCTCACGCCTGCACCGTGGCCGAGGTCGAGGTGGATACCGAGACCGGCGAAGTGACCGTGCTGAGTATCAAGAGCGCCTACGAGGTTGGCCGGCAGGTCAACCCGGCCCTGGTCGAGGGGCAGATTCGGGGTGGGGCCTGGATGGGCATGTCCCACGCTCTGTACGAAACCACCAATCCGTACTATCCGGCAGTGGAGCACCACCCCAAAGACTTCAGCGATTACCTGATGCCCGGTCCGGCCGATCTGCCGGAGATCAAGAGCGTGGTGCTGGAGTATCCTTCGACTACCGGCCCCTACGGGGTCAAGGGCGTGGGGGAGATGACCGCCAACCCGCCCATCCCGGCGATTGTCAATGCCATCTACGATGCCGTGGGGGTACGTATCACCGAGCTGCCGGTTACCCCGGAGAAGATTCTGCGGGGGTTGGCCGAGAAAGCCGGTTGAACAAGATAATCCGTGAAACGTAAAACGTGAAACATGAAATTTAAAATTATCACGTTTCACGATCTATAATCCACCACCAGGAGAAAATTTAATGCTCAAAGTAATCTCACTGCTTAAACGGAAAGAAGGTATGAGTCTGGAGGAATTCCGCCGTTGGGCGCTGGAAGAGCACCCGCCGTTGGGCAAAAAGATGCCGGGTATGCGTCATTATCGCATGAGTGTGATTCTGGCCGATAATCCCGACCTGCCCTGCGATGCCGTCTCGGAGATGTGGTTTGATGACGACGCGGCCCGGGTAGCGGCCTTTAGTACGCCGGAGGGTGAAGCGGCCAAGAACGATGCCATCGCCCATTGCTCCTCCCGTGTCCACCTGCTGACCGAGGAAAAGGTCATCATCGCCTAGATGAGCCAAGCCAGCCCCAAAAGATCTTTGAGACCTTTGGTACCTTGCGAGTTACATGCTTGCCCATTGAGCAAGAAATCTTTATCCACAAAGGACACGAAGAGACACAAAGAAAAAAAGAGAAATCTTAAAGAAATTTAGTGTCCCTTCGTGTTCCTTCGTGGTTTATTCCAGCTCCAATTTAGAGGTAGCCAATTGATAGTTAGTGACCAGATCGAATCCATCGACCAGGTGCAAACAGCTTTACACGGGCAGCTTTACGTGGCCGAGCGGAGTCTGGCTACGTCGATCTACCTGGCTTTGAAACTGGGCAAACCGTTATTTTTAGAAGGGGAGGCCGGTGTTGGCAAAACCGAGGTTGCCAAAGTACTGGCCTCGATGCTGGCGCGGCCGCTGATCCGGCTGCAATGTTACGAAGGGCTGGACGTCAACACCGCCGTGTACGAGTGGAACTACACCCGGCAAATGTTGGAGATCCGGCTGTTGGAAGCGGCCGGTCGAGTGGACGAGCAGACCGCCCTGCGAAAAATCTTCGGTCCGGATTTCTTGCTCAAACGCCCTCTATTACAGGCCATCGACCAGGTCGATGGCATCGAGCCGGTGTTGCTCATCGATGAGTTGGACCGGGCCGATGAAGAGTTTGAGGCCTTTTTATTGGAAGTTCTGTCTGATTTTCAGATCACTATCCCGGAACTGGGCACCATCAAGGCTACCCGGCCGCCGGTTGTGGTCATTACCTCCAACCGCACTCGTGAAATCCACGATGCCTTGAAACGGCGCTGCCTCTACCACTGGATTCCCTACCCTCCTTTTGAAAAAGAGTACCAGATTGTGCTGGCCAAAGTGCCGGAAGTGCCGGCGCAACTGGCGCGCGAGGTAGTCGCTTTTGTGCAGTCCCTGCGTCAGGAAGAGCTTTACAAGCTGCCCGGCATATCTGAAACGTTGGACTGGCTGGCGGCCCTGGTTGCTCTGGATCAAGCCGACCTCAGCGAAGAAATCGTCAATGACACCCTGGGCGCCTTGCTGAAATATCAGGACGATATCCAGCAGGTGCAAGGGCCGGTGGTTAAGAAAATTTTGGCTCAGCGCGGTCAAAATGAGACCTCCGGTCCGTAGGTAACGCCATGACCGGCTCGATTACCCCTTCCCTTCCAGGGGTTGACCAACCCCATCATCTCCTCCGTAACCTCCTCCGCTTTGGTCGTTTGCTGCGGGCTGTCGGAATTGAAGTGACGCCCCCGCAGATGGTCGATTTGGTTGAAAGTCTCAAATATATTGAGTTAGGCCAACGCGAAGATTTCAAGAATGCTGCCTGCACCGTGCTGATCAACCACCCGGAGCATCTGCCGCTGTTTGAGCGCGCCTTTGACTTGTTCTGGCAGGCCAGAGATGAGACTGAACTGCTGGAGCTAAATCTGGCCCGGCCGAAGTCACAGCCGCAGCTCCGGGCGGAAGAAAAAGAGGTCACTCTCCAAGAGAGTGTGGCTGAAGGGCCGACCCCGGAGCAAGAGTCGGATGAGGCCGAGACCGGCACGGTGCAGACCTACAGCGCCCTGGAACTGCTGCGCCATAAAGATTTTGCTCACCTGACGCCGGCCGAGTTGGCCGAAGTGAAACGGCTGATCCAGGCGATGGCCTGGCAGCTTGAGCAGCGCCGCACCCGGCGCAAAATTCAGGCCAGCCACGGCTCCGCTCTCGATATGCGCCGGCTATTGCGTTCCAATCTCCGTTATGGCGGCGAATTGCTGCAACTTACCTGGCGCCGCCCCAAGCTCAAGCGCCGTCCACTGGTGGTTATCTGTGATGTCAGCGGCTCGATGGAACAATACTCCCGGATACTTCTCAAGTTTATTTATGCCATCAGCAGTGGATTGGATAAGGTCGAGTCCTTTGTCTTCAGTACCCGCCTGACCCGGATAACCCGCCAACTCAAAACCGGTGAGATCGATGCAGCCCTGGATCAGGTGATGGCCGCCATCCGCGACTGGGGCGGCGGGACTCGCATCGGTGAGGCGTTGAAGCGCTTCAACTATGAGTGGGGTCGGCGGGTGCTGGGGCAAGGTGCGCTGGTGCTGATCATCAGCGACGGTTTGGACCGGGGTAATATTGAGTTGTTAGAACGGGAGATGGCTCGCTTGCAGTTGAGCTGCCAGCGGTTGATCTGGCTCAATCCCTTGCTCGGCTCGACCAATTACCAACCCCTGGCTCGCGGCATCCAAACGGCGCTGCCGTACGTAGATGATTTTCTGCCGGTCCACAACATGGCCAGCCTGGAGCAGTTGGGCCAACTGCTGGAACGGCTGGGTGAACATCGCCCCGGCAATCCCCATTGATACGTGAAACGTGAAGCGTGACGAAGTGACACTGAAAATTCTCACGTTTCACTCTTCACCTGTACATCGGTCTAGGGGGGATGACTTAATCAAAATTTTCTAGCCAGGTCAGGAAGTCGGCCAGGCTGCCGGATTTGTCATACGGCGGGGCCGGATTTTTGCCGGAAATATTGGCTTCATCTGTAATCCACCATGTTTTCAAGCCCAACCGGTGAGCGGGCATAATATCCCGTGCCGGGTCATCACCGACCATCCAACTGTTTTCCGGGCTGCTGCCAACGTTATCCAAGATTTCCCGATAATAGCGGATATCCGGTTTTGAAAAGCGGCTATTTTCCAGGGTAGTGATCAGAGCGTAGGGAAAACCGGCCACACCAGCCCACTGCAAACGCTGCTCGATGGCGACGGCCGGAAACAGCGGTTGGGTGGCGATCACCACCTGGCAGCCACAGGCAAAGAGGCGCTGCACCACTTCTCTGGCTGCCGGCCTGAGCGACGTGTATCGCCGGAGTTGGGGATAATCCTCTTCATAAATTGTTGCCAGAATCGGGCTGATTTTTTCGGCCGGCCAGCCCAAACGCCGGGCAAATTCGGCCATAAAGGCTACCATGTTGGTGACGGCGGGGTCATGATTGTCGATGGCGCTCTGGACCGAGTCGATCAAGAGCTGCGTGACATCCTGACCAGGGGCCAACGGCTGGAGCCGTTTGGCGAACATCACAAAATAAGGGGGCAAGAACCGGTCCATATCGTTGCCCAGCAGGGTATTGTCCAGATCGAGTAGGAAAGTGATAGTCACTGGTTCCCTCCGTTGCTATGACTCAATTGAAGGCATTCACTACGTTAACGTCCCAAATTATACCAACTGTCACTGCCAAACCAAAATAGAGTTGCCGCCCCCCGGCCCGGTATGATATAATCAAGTGAACCACTGCCGACAAGGAGCGACCATTGGCCTCAAAACGTGGCACGTTATCAGCCCGCAAAATTACCAAAGAGTTGAATGTAGCCCTCAATCGAGCTGTAAGTTATCTGGGCGGGCGTCATCGAATTATGACCGCCGAGATGTTGCTGTTGGCCTTTATCCAGACGCCCGAAGTGGAAGCGCATCCCCTACTACGTGACTTTAGCCGGGACCGAGGCTTTGATTGGGCCACCTTTGAAAGGGATGTGGAGCGGATGGTCAGCGACCAGTCCTGGTCGCGACGGCCGGTGCAGGATCAGGCCTTTGACTTTATGGCCGACACGGGGGAGCGGATCTCGCTCAGCCGGGAGATGCTGATTGTGCTGGATGAAGGGTTACAGATGGCCGAGGAGCAGGAGGGCGCCAATACGCCCTGTACCAGCGTCTACGCCCTGGCCGCAATGACCGAGATCCAGGTTGGCACCCATTGGCCGCTTAGCCGGCGCGGCATCACCAAACGGGCGGTGCTGGATACCCAGCGCAGTTCGGCGCTGGTCGTCATGCCACCCGCTCCGGCCAAAGGCCGGCCGACCCCGCTGGTCTACTTACGAACCGAGTTGTTGGGTAAGCTGGTCAACTTGCTGTCGATGACTCGGTCGCGCCACGTGATCCTGGTTGGGCCGGCCGGGGTCGGTAAAAAGTCACTGGTGCTGGCGCTGAACCAGATAATCGCCCAGGGTGAAGGGCCGGCCGGATTGAAGGCGGTGGTGCAACTGGATGAGCAGGCGCTGTTGGATGACGCCCTCAGCGCGGTTAAGGCTGGCTTGTACCAAGCCCGCCAGGGTATCCTGTTTGTGCCGGATACGGCCCGCTTCTTCGGCGGCATCCGGGCCGATTTCCGCGAAGACGCCTGCAACGAGCTGCAAAAAGCCTTCTTTGGCAACGATCCGGTCATTATCGGTACGGCCAGCGAGGAGCGTTATCAGGAGAAACTCAGTAAGGCCACCGCCGTGCTGGAACATAGCCAGATTTTACGGGTGCCGCCGGCCACGGTAACCGAAACTACGGAAATCCTCAAAACCTTGCGCCCGTCATTTGAGGCTGATTATGGGCTGAGCATCGTTGAAAAGAGTCTGGCCGAGGCTACCCGCCTGGCCGGCCGCTATTACAGCCTCAAACCTCTGCCGGCTGCCGCCGTCCATTTATTACACCAGGCCTGCGCTATGGTCAAAACCAACCTGGGCGGCCAGCAACTGACCGCGGTCAAGAGTGATAACCAGCTCGATCCCGAGGACGTGATGGTCGCCGCCAGCCTGTTGACCGGCATCCCGGCCACCATTATGGGCGCGGATGAGCGCAACCGGTACGCCAATATGGTCGAGCATCTGCACCAGCGGATCATTGGTCAGGATGAGGCGATTGTGGCCCTCAGCCGGGCCGTTAAGATGGCCCGCGTCGGCCTGAAGGACCCCAAGCGACCGATCGGCTCATTTATGTTCCTGGGACCGACCGGCGTGGGCAAGACCGAGCTGGCCAAGGCCCTGGCCGAGTTTATGTTCGGCACCGAAGATGCCTTGATTACGCTGGATATGAGCGAATACATGGACGACTCGTCGGTTAACCGGCTGATCGGCTCGCCGCCGGGTTACGTAGATAGCCAGGCTGGCGGCCAACTAACCGAGGCGGTCAAGAAGCGGCCCTACAGCGTCATTCTGTTTGACGAGGTGGAAAAGGCCAGCGTCAAAGTTTTTGACGTGTTGCTGCAAGTGATGGACGAGGGTCGGCTGACCAGCGGCCTGGGCGATACCGTCAGTTTCAGTGAGTGTGTTATTTTGATGACCAGCAACATCGGCGGGCGTTATCTGGCCGACCGGGAGTTGAGCGAGGCTTTTGCCCGCGACGCGGCCGAAGAGGCGCTCAAAGAGCATTTCCGGCCTGAATTTTTGAACCGGCTCGATGAGATTATCTTCTTCCATCTGTTGACGGCTGACCATCTGCGCCAGATTTTGGATCTGTTGTTGAAAAAAGAGGTGAAAATGTTGGCCGGTCAGGAGTTTCACCTGGAGTTGTCTGACGGAGCCAAATCCTGGCTTCTGGCCCAGAATGACCATCCGGAATGGGGCGCTCGGCCGCTGCGCCGGATTATTCAGAAATTTATCCGTGAACCCATTGCTGATTTCATTTTGAAAGAGAATCTTGAGTCGGGGGCAACGATCAAAATCACCGTCAAGGGCAAAAAACTGGCCTTTGACATCAAGAAACAGTAGTGGTGGCCTTTGGTTTTTAGGCCGGCCTATCAACAATGGGGTTGATTGGAACACAGGTTATGGATCCGTTACATATCAATGCCAAAGAAATGGCCTACATTCGGAGTGAGTCTGAGTTTGGCCGGGCCCGGATGAAAGCATTTGTCGAAATGGTGATGGGTTTGATTACCGGCCAGCAGATGCACCTGCTCTCTTTTGATGAGGTCGTTGAAAAGTTGCGGCTGAAGCAGGCCATTTACCGGGGCTTGCACGACATTCCCATCAAGAATATCATCGGCAGTACCGGCCGCTACGAAGATTTTACCCGCACCTTTTTACCCCGCCACGGCAACAAACGGCATAAGGAACGTTGGCGCAATATTTACACCCTGGCCGTGACCGGTAAAGGCTTTCCCCCCATCGACGTGTATAAGATCGATCAGGTCTATTTTGTGAAAGATGGTAATCACCGGGTCTCGGTGGCCCGGGAATTGGGCTGGGAAACCATCCAGGCCCACGTGACCGAATTGCCGTCAGCCATTTCACTGGAGCCTGATGTGGCCCCGGATGAACTGCTGATTAAGGAAGAGTGCGCCTACTTCTTGGAGAAAACTCATCTGGATAAAAGCCGGCCCGATTCCAGGCAACAACTCAATTTTACCGTACCGGGCGGGTACCGGCGGCTGCTCAACCATATTGAATTGCATCGTTACTTGCTGGAACAGAAGCAAGGCCAGCCGCTGGCCGATGATGAGGCCAGGTCCCTGGAAATAGCCGCGGCCAGTTGGTACGATAACATCTATTTACCGATTGTTGAGGTGGTCCGCCAGATGGGCGTGCTCCAACATTTTCCGGGTCGCTCCGAAACCGACCTGTATGGCTGGCTGGTCAAAAATCAGGCTGCCTTGCGGCAGCGGCACCACCTGGCCAAGATTGAAGAGCTGCCCAGCGCGCTTGGTTTTTGGCTGGCTTATGGCGATAAGTCGGCTGAAGGGCTTGAACTCGACGAAATTGACCTGCCCCACGCCGCCGAGGAATTCCTGGAGTCCGTTGGCCAACAGAAGAATAAAGACTCAAATATTTGATCCTTTAATCCGATGGCGCAATGACCAGATCTCAATGGAATAGTTTATTATTCTGGGTGGCGGCCATTCTCATCGTTGTCCTGGCCACCATTTTTTATCGCCCGGCCGCAGCCAAAACCGGCTCTTTGCTCATCTGGCTGAACGATAAGATCTACGTTATGGACATCGACTCGTTGAATTTGCAGCAGGTTGGTCCGGCCCTGCCTGGCGAGCCTGTGACGCCGTCGCCGGGTTGTACCGGCCAGGCGGAGCCGCCCTGTTGGGTCACGGCCGGCCAGAATCTCTACCCGGTTGACCTGCCCGGTCAAGGCTTCGACTACCCGGCCGCGGTGCTGCCTGTTGGCGAGGGGTATACCTGGCTTGACGAGGCGGCGATGAGTTGGTCGCCGGATGGCCGCTGGCTGGCTTATAGCGTGTTCAGCCAAACCGACAACCAGGCTGAATTACGTCTTTACAGCCCTATCACTGGTGAGACAAAAGCGCTGGCTATCGGCATCGATCCAAAAATTGCGCCGGCCTGGCGAGCCGGTTGCACGGCTGGCCTCAACAGCCCTGATTGCGAACTGGCCTACAAAACCAGGCCGGTCAACATCGGCGTCAAAGAGGTGACGCCGGTGGTTGTGGCGGTGAATCTGGCCACGGGCCAGCGGCGGGAGTGGGCGCTTACAGCTGAACCGATTTTTGAGTTGCGCTGGAATGTAGCCGGCCAGTTACTTTACAGCCAGCCCAAACGCCATTTCCGTTACGTGGTCGATGGTCGCCGGGCTTATGCAATTCCCGCGGCCAGCCAACTGGCCAATATGTCACCCGACGGCCAATATACGGTCTACTACCAGCCCTTTACCCTGGCCGATTGCCCGGCCGCGGATGAGGCTGAGAACTGTATGTACCTCGGCGTCTGGCTGAGGGAAGAGGGCGGCGGTAACACCAATCTCCGCCTGATCTACAGCTCTAATCTGGCCGAACCGCACGCCCGGGGGCTAAATTTTGTGCCGGTCTGGTCGCCCTTTGGCAATGGTTTTGTCTTTTTTCAGGATGGGCAATTGATCTATTACGATATACGGCAACAAGAAGCCACTATCTGGTACAAGTCGCTGGCCGGTAAGTTGCGCTCGGAGCCGGTTTTTTCGCCCAATGAGGAGGCGGTGGCTTTTGTGGATAACCAGGGTCAGGGTTATTCGGAGTACCGGTTGCTGGTTATCAATCCCCGTCTCCAGCCGCTTGAGCACATCATCGACACCAAGAGTGGTTTTCGGGTGCTGGCCTGGCTACCGAATTGAGGACAAAAAATTGGGGATCGTTGAAATAAAGAAGGGCGCCTACAAAGCGCCCTTCTGGCTTGTTAAGATTGGGTGACTGGAATCAAAAATCAGGCTAAAGTTCACCTCGTGCAAAAAGCCCCAGAGCTATTTCCTCGTTCCAGCTCTCATCTAGCTCTCTGGCTACAGCCGCAGCTACTTCTTTGGCCGAGCCTTCTCGCTCTTGCTCCTTGCCCCATTTAAACATTGAGGTGTACGCCGCGGCGCTGGTTTGCCCGGCTTTGGACGAGGCTCGTTCCACAGCTTCTTGAAATCGAGCCGGTAAATTTTCTCTGACGGTGCCATTGACATCGGTAGCTTTGACGCCTAGCGGAATGTGTTCCCAATACAAGATTTGGTACCGCGCCATTTCTTACACTAACCTCCTGGGCCGAGTCACCAGCCCCAACCGAGAGGGCGGCCAGGCTGGTCGTTTTTGGTGACGAATTTCTCCCTGATTGGGTTTGGTTTCCTCTGGTTACCCTGAGTTACGTTTCTAGTTTACACTTTCCGGTCTAAAATTGCAACTTTCTTAAATGGCACATTTGGGCTAAATCCGACGAATTCGACTCAAAGGATGGCTTATGTCTAGAACAAGGGCAAAGCGACCGGCGCTTCAAAGCGCCGGTCACTTGAAGAATTAACTGTAGTCGCTTGAAAAATCCATTGCTTTGACTACAATTACACACGTTACCTGGATTAGGGGCGCGCTTGCTTCGCAACTAATCTATTTTTTTGAGTACGACTGCCTGGGGCGTCGTTAACGATAATCTAATGAGACGAGGCTAAACTTGAAAATAGTAACCAAATTTATCCTGACTTTATCCTCCGGAGGCCCATTTTCCCGATGATAGATATGACATCCATCCAGGCTCTTAACCAAGTTGTCGAGCGGGAAGCTCTGTTTCTGCAAGATTTGCTGGATGAGGTTAACAAAGTAATTGTGGGTCAGGAGCGGCTGGTTGAACGGCTCTTGATCGGTTTGTTGGCCGATGGCCACATCCTATTGGAAGGGGTGCCCGGCCTGGCCAAGACGCTGGCCGTCAAAACTCTGGCTCAGGCCGTGCAGGCCCAATTTCAGCGGATTCAATTCACCCCGGATCTGTTGCCGGCCGATCTGATCGGAACGGAAATCTACAACCCCCGGACCAATGAATTTGCTCCCCACCGGGGACCCATTTTTGCCAACTTCATTCTGGCCGATGAGATCAACCGGGCCCCGGCCAAAGTGCAGAGCGCCTTGCTGGAAGCAATGCAAGAACGCCAGGTGACCATTGGCGACGCCACCTATACCCTGGAAGATCCGTTTTTGGTTTTGGCAACTCAAAACCCCATCGAGCAGGAGGGTACCTATCCTCTGCCGGAAGCTCAAGTGGATCGATTTATGCTGAAAGTGGTGGTCGATTACCCGTCGCGGGTGGAAGAGCGGGTCATCATGGACCGGATGACCGGCGCGACCTTACCGGAGGTGGATCCGGTCGTCCGGCCTGAAGATTTGCTCTATGCCCGCCAGGTAGTCAATCAGATTTATGTCGATGAAAAGATCAAAGAGTATATTCTTGATTTGATTTTTACCACTCGCGAACCTACTCGGAGTGGTCTGCCTGATTTGCAGCCGTTAATCGAGTTTGGGGCCTCGCCGCGGGCCACCATCTATATGGTGATGGCGGCCCGGGCCCACGCCTTTCTCAAGGGCCGGGGCTTTGTGACCCCGGAGGATATCAAACAGATCGCCCCGGATATTTTGCGTCACCGGCTTGTGGTTAGCTACGAGGCCGAAGCTGAAGAGATTACCAGCGCCGATATCATTCAGCGCATCCTGGACCAGATCGAAGTACCGTAGGGAAGACATATTCGTGCGACCCTAACCATCATCCACCATTTGTTATTCGCTATTCGCTATTCGCTATTCGCCATTCGTTATTCGTTATTCGTTATTCGTTATTCGTTATTCGCCATTCATTATGTTGACACCTGAACTGATCAAAAAAATCCGGCGGATTGAAATTCGAACCCGTCACCTGGTCAATAACAGTTTTGCCGGCGAATATCACGCCATCTTCAAAGGCCGGGGGATGGAGTTCGACGAGGTACGGCCATACCTGCCCGGCGACGAGGTGCGTACGATTGACTGGAAAGTAACCGCCCGCACCGGCGAACCCTTTGTCAAGCGGTATGTCGAAGAGCGGGAGCTGACGGTTATGTTGCTGGTGGATGCCAGCGCCTCTGGCCAGTTCGGCACGGTCAATCGGTTCAAACGGGAGATTGCCGCGGAACTGGCCGCGGTTCTGGCCTTCTCCGCCATCACCAACAACGACAAAGTCGGCCTGCTGATCTTCACCGATCGGCTGGAGCTGTATATCCCGCCCCGCAAGGGTCGCCGCCATGTCCTGCGCCTGATTCGAGATCTGCTGGCTTTTCAACCGGTCGGCTCCGGCACCGATTTGAAGCTGGGGCTAAATACTATCAACCATATGCTCAAGCGCCGCGGCATCGTGTTTCTTATTTCCGACTTTTTGGCGCCGCCGGAAAGTTATCGCTTTGACCTGCAAATCACCAATCGTCGCCACGATGTGATTGCCGTGAATCTGGATGACCCCCGCGAGGTTGCCGATTGGCCTGATGTCGGCTTGCTGGCGCTGGAGGATGCTGAAACCGGCCAACTACACTGGGTTGATACCGGCAATCACCGCTGGCGAGCCGCTTTTGCCGAGCGGGTGAATGAGCTACAACTGGCCCGCAACCGGGTCTTTCGCAAGGCCAAGGTCGACCAGATTGCCATCTCCACCGCCGCCGATTATGTAACGCCTCTTACCACCTTCTTTGAGCGGCGGGCCAGGCGGCTGCGGCGGTAGTAGGGCAGGGTAATGTATTTACTGGTCAAACATCTCTCAAACTTAATACTTTTGCTTGCCCTCGCTCCTCGCTTCTCGTTCTCCGTTTCTCGCTCTCCGGTTCACGTTTCACGTTTTACGTTTTGTCGTCCACGGGTTATCTGGTTGGCCGTCATATTGCCAATATTGCTCGTTGCCCCGGCATCAGCGCAAACCCCCGAGGACGCCAAGGTTGACTTCTACATTGATCCGGCTGAGGCAGACAAACCCCTGACCGTGGGCGATCACATCACCTTGAGATTAGAGGTCCGTCACCCGGCCGATTCGAACGTGGTTTTACCTCGGCTGGAGCGGGAGTGGGCTGAATTTGAGGTTGTCGAACAGACCCCGCCCGAAACGGTTGCTCAACCGGATGGCATGGCCGTTACCGGCAAAGCGATCATCGTCTCCCTGTTTGAACCGGGCCAATATCTAACCCCCCGGTTGGTCATCACCCATCGCCAGGCCGATGGCACGGTGGAGGAGTTAGCCGCGCCGGTCATTGCCCTCAATATTACCAGCGTGTTGACCGAAGACGTCGAGCTGCGCGACCTTAAACCTCAGGCCGAACTGCCCGAACCGCCGCTGTGGCCGTGGCTGGTCGGCGGCTCGTTGCTGACGATGTTGTTGAGCGGCTTATTGTTTGGGGCGGGGTTGTGGTATTATCATTACCGGCGCACCCGGCCGCTGCCGGCTGTTGTCCCTATGCCTGTCATCGATACCCGCCCGCCGGAAGTGATTGCCCATGCCGAGCTGGACCGGATCGAGGCGCTCGACCTGCCCGCCCAGAATCAGATCAAGGAGCATTATTCACTGGTGACCAACTGCTTGCGCCTTTACATCGAGCAGCGTTATCACATTACCGCCCTGGAGCAAACCACCGCCGAGCTGCGCGCCGCGTTCCGACAATCAATTGTGCCGATGCGGGATGTGGCCGCTTTTATGAGCCTCTTTTCGGAAAGTGATTTTGTTAAATTTGCCCGCTACCAACCCCAACTGACCGATGTCTACAGCCTGATTGGCCGGGCCAGGGCAATTGTTGACGCCACCACCCCCGCCCCGCCCCCGGCCGAGCCGGTCGAATCGTTCAGGCCGAAATCGGAGGTGGTGGCATGATCTGGCGCTTTGGTTCGCCCTGGCTGCTTCTGCTGTTACTGCTGCCGCTGCTGCTGGCGTTATTACCCTGGTTGGCCCGGCCACGGACGCTCCCGGCCACATTGCAATACTCCGACCTGCGACTGATGACTCTCCTGGGTCCCTCGCTGCGGCAGAGGGGCCGCGCCATCCTGCCAATCTTACGGTTGCTAGGGCTGGCGCTGCTGATCATGGCCCTGGCCCGGCCCCAATCCGGCAACGCCCGTGAAGTCGTCCTCGGCGAGGGAGTCGATATCGCCATTGTGCTGGATATTTCTGGCAGTATGGCCGCCTTGGATTTTGAGCCGAACCGCCTGGGCGCGGCCAAGCAGGTCATCCGAGACTTCATCCGGCAGCGCCAGTATGATCGTATCGGTTTGGTGATTTTTGCAACCGAGGCCTTTAGCCAGGTGCCGCCCACCCTCGACTACAACGTGCTGGAGCGGGTGCTGGATCAAACGAAGGTCTCCTGGGATATCGGCCTCGATAGCGGGACGGCGATTGGCCTGGGCCTGGCTAACGGGGCCAATATGCTGCGTGACTCTAAGGCCGATAGCCGGGTGATCGTGCTGCTGACCGACGGGGCCAACAACTCCGGCCAAATCGACCCGTTGACCGCGGCCGAAATTGCCAAAGCTCTGGACATTCGGGTGTACACCATTGGCGCGGCCCGGCCCGGTCCGGCGGCGTTACCGTTCCCGGATGGCCGGATCGAATACCGCGATTCGGAAATCGATGAGGAGACGTTGCGTCAGATTGCCGACATTACCGGCGGCCTCTATTTTAGAGCTGAAGACGCTGAGGGGTTGCAAGAAATATATGATACGATCAACCAGTTGGAACGTTCCAAGATCGAGGTGAGAACCTTTACTCGTTACTATGAATTAGCCATCTGGTTTATTGTGCCGGCAGTTTTCCTGCTGGTGCTGGAAATGTTGCTCAGCCGGACGTTTTTTAGAACCATACCATAGAGCTGACATGGACTTTGCCCAACCTGCCTTTTTATACTGTTTCATCCCGCTGGGCCTGCTTGGCCTGTTGGTCTGGTATCTGGCCCGGCGCAAAGACGCGGCCCTGGCTCGGATCGGTGCGCCCAATTTAATCGCCAGATTGAGCGCCTCGGTCAACCGCTCCGGGCGGCGCTGGAAAACGGTGCTCTGGTTTGTGGCCCTGAGTTTTGTGGTCATTACGCTGGCCCGGCCGCGTTGGGGCAGCCAGGTGGAGTACGTGGAGCGACGGGGGGTCGAGATTATGGTCGCCCTGGATATCTCGGAGAGTATGCTGGCCGAGGATTTGAAACCCAATCGGCTGGCCCGGGCCAAGCTGGAGATTTCTGAGTTGATGGACCGGCTGGAAGGGAATGCCATTGGTTTGGTCCTGTTTTCCGGCGCGGCTTTTGTGCAATTTCCCCTGACCTCAGATTTTGCCACGGCCCGCATGTTCCTGGACTCGGCCCAGCCTGGAATTATCTCTCGTCCCGGTACGGCTATCGCCGAAGCCATTGACATTGCCGTAACCGGCTTTGATGAGGAACGGGCCACCCAAAAGGTCATTATTTTGTTGACCGATGGCGAAAATCACGAAGGGAATTATAGCGCCGCGGCGCAGCAGGCGGCGGACCGGGGGATCATCATCTACACCATCGGCTTTGGCTCGCCCGATGGTGAGCCAATCCCGAAGTATGATTTTGAGGGTAACCTGCTGGACTACAAAAGAGACCGGGCCGGCGAGGTGGTTCTTTCCCGGTTAGACGAGACCGCCCTGCAACAGATTGCCCTCACCACCGGTGGGCGCTACTACCGGGCCGTTCCCGACGGCCGGGAAATCGGCTTTTTGACCGACGCCATCAGTGAGCTTCAGACGAGTGAGCTGGAGAGTCGCTTTGAGACGCGGCGAGTTGAAAGGTTTCAATGGTTTCTGGGCCTGGCAATCCTGGCCCTGGTTTTGAGTGAGTTGATCCCGGAGCGGTTGGCGGCCCGGTCGGCCAAAGCCAGCCAGGTGGTGGGAACGCCTCAGGAGGAACTGGTATGAGATATTTTCAGTGGTTGGTGATGATAGGCGTGGGTCTGATCAGTTTGACCGCTTGCGGCGACTCGGCAGCCCGCTACAACAATCGCGGCAATGAGAATTTTGAAGCCGGCGAGTATCAGGCTGCTCTGGAACAATACACCGCGGCCAGACTCGAGAACCCCGATCTGGCCGAACCTTACTACAACGGCGGCAACACCTTTTACCGCCAGGGCGAACTGGACAGAGCCGAGTTGCAGTTACAGCAATCGGTCAAGCGGGCCGAAGGTGACGTTTCGCAGGAAGCCAATTACAATCTGGGTAACACCTACTTCCAGCAGCAAAATTGGCCCAAAGCCATCGAAGCCTACAAACAGTCCCTCCGGCTCAATCCCGCCGATTGGGACGCCAAGCATAACCTGGAGTTGGCTCTGCGCCAACAGGAGCAGCAGCAACAGCAACAACAGCAGCCCCAAAGCGGCGGCAGTCAGGGCGACCAGCAGCAACCGGATCAGAGCGGTCAGCAGGGTGAGCAGCCCCAACAAGGCCAGCAGGGCCAGGACAATCAGGGGCAGGGTCAGCAGGAGCCGGACGACTCCCAGGGTTCCGGTGGGCAAAACGAGCAGCAGAACCAGCAGCCCTCCTCCGGCCGGAGTGAATTGACGCCGGATGAAGCCAAACAACTGCTCGATGCGCTGGGCCAGAACAACCAGACTTTACAGCAGCGGTTAGGCGAGCGCTTCCAGGCTCAAAATCCGCCGCCGGCCAAGGATTGGTAGTTCATTTCGGCACAAATGATCATCAGCTCTGGAGCGGTTTCCCGGGTCAATACCGACGAATCATCATGCTTAACAGTGTGCGTCCCATAATTCATACCTCACGTTTCACGTTTCACTCTGCCCGCCTTGCCTTCCTCGTCACGCTCCTCCTGTCAGCGTTTTTGACCAGCCAGGTTGCGCCAGTCGCGGCCCAGTCGCCTATCACTGCCGAAGTTGACCGGACCACCATCGCCGCCAATGAGCAGGTGGTGCTGACGGTGTCAGTCTCCGGCGACCTGCTGGCGATCCCGACCCCGAATTGGACCGGCTTAACCGACTTTCGGATTGTGGGCAGCAGCACTTCGACCCAGATTAGTATCATCAACGGCCAGTTAAAATCCCAGGGCATTTTTGTTTTTCGATTACAACCCTTGCGAGAGGGCAACCTGGTCATTCCGCCGCTTTCAATTGAACTGAGCGGCCAGATTTATCAGAGCCAACCGATTGAAATCCAGGTTCTGGCCGGTCTCGCTCCAATTCCGCCGGCCGGTGACGAAGCGCCTGCCCCCGACAGTCTGGGCGGCCAAATCTTTGTGGAAGCAGAAGTGGATAACGACCGGCCCTACCTGGGGCAGCAGATCATCTACACTTTCCGCTTCTATCTGGCCACCCGGATGCTGCGCCAGCCCGATTATCAACGTCCCTCCTTTACCAATTTTTGGGGTCAGAATATTTTGTCTCAACCCCGTTACAATACCACCCGCGACGGGCGTGAATTTGTCGTCTCCGAAATCCGTACCGCCCTTTTCCCGGCCAGCATCGGCCAGACGATCATCGATCCGGCCAAGCTGGTCATCTCCGGCGGTCTCTTCGAACCGGATACAATCCTGGAAACGGAACCGATTTCGGTTGAGGTGCAGCCGCTCCCCGCCGGCGCGCCGGCGGATTTTAAGGGGGCGGTTGGCCAATTTGAGATCCGGGCCTGGCTCAGTGAGGCGACCGGCCAGGTGAATGAACCCCTGACCCTGATGGTCGAAATCGAGGGCCGCGGCAACATTGAAATCTTGAGCGAGCCGGCTTTCCCGGAGTTACCCAATTGGCGGGTGTTCGATAGCCAAAGCTCCACCAGAATTAGCATTGACAATGATCAAGTCGGCGGTCTGCGTCACTTTGAGCGCCTGATTGTGCCCGGTCAGCCCGGTGATTATACCATCCCCTCGATTAGCTTTAGTTATTTTGACCCTCAGGCCGGGGAGTTCCGCACCGTCAAGACTGAGCCTATCCCTGTTACCGTCCGCCCCGGTGAGAACGCGGGCACAGCCATTACGATTGTTGGGGCTGACAAGGAACCGGTCACGATCATTAGCGGCGACATTCGTCATATCAAGCCTGTACCGACTACGCTGCGTAGCACTGAGGCTTCGATGTTGACCGAACCCCTCTATTGGGGCTGCTGGCTGGCGCCGCTGCCGGTGGTGGCCGGAGTTTGGCTGTGGCAGCGGCGGCGACGGCGTCTGGCCGAAGACATTGTTTATGCGCGCCGGCAAATGGCCCGCCGCACCGCCCACCGACTGCTGGCCCAGGCGGAGCAAGCCGGCAGCGATAGCTACGCGCTCATCCAGCGGGCCTTGCTGGGTTATCTCTCCGACAAGCTCAACCGGCCCACCGTTGGCCTGACCACGGCCAGCCTGATCAACCTGCTTCAAGAAGCCAGGCTCGAGCCGGACCTTATCGAGCGTGTCAAGGCCGTTTTGGCCCAGGCAGATGTGGGCCGTTTTGCCCCCATCGAAAAGGCGGCCGCCCAAGCCCTGGTCGCCGAGACTCGCCGCCTGATCGACAATCTGGAAAAGGCGTTTGGGAGGCTGGTGTGAGTATGAGCGATCAGGCTGCTCGGATCGTGGCCGGGCTGTTGTCAATATCTCGTGTTTCGTGGTGCGTGTTGCGTATTCCTCCAGGCCGCACGTTTCACGTTTTACGCAACACGCAACACGCAATCTCCAGCTTTTACCTGCTCCTGTTAATAGCCCTGCTGGTCGCCTCGCCGCCGACCCTGGCTCAGGAGCCGGTCAGCCCCACTCAGGTGATGCTAACGGCTAATCGAGCCTATGAGGCCGGCGATTACCTGGGGGCGGCCGCCGGCTATGAGGCATTGGTAGACTTTGGCCTGCGCAACGCCGACGTCTACTACAACCTGGGCAATGCCTATTTCAAACACGGCGACCTGGGTCGGGCTATTCTCAACTATCGCCGGGCTTACCGGCTGGATCCCCGCGACCCCGATATTTTGACCAATTTGACCATTGCCCGGGCCCAAACGCTCGACCGCCTTGAGTCGTCGTCCGAGGGCAGCCTGACCAATTTGGTCCAATTGGCTGAAGAATGGCTGACTTTACGCGAGGCGGCTTTCCTGGCTCTGTTCCTCTGGCTCAGCCTGGGGGGTCTGGCGCTGCTCACGATCCTGTTGCCTCGGTGGCGACGCCTGTTCGTGATCGTGATGGCAATCGTCGCTATATTTCTGGCGGCGGGACTCTTTTCCATTGCCAATCGCTACTACAGCGAACAGCGGTATCCGCCGGCCGTGGTGGTCGTTCCTCAGGTCGATGTGACCAGCGGCCCCGGCGGCGCCGACCAGTACCTGGTTGAATTTGAGCTGCATAGCGGCGCCGAAGTTCGCCTTGTGGAGAGCCGCCCCGGCTGGCAGCGTCTCACCCTCGCCGACAATCTCCAGGGCTGGGTGGCGGAGGAGACCATCGAGCGGGTGGTGCAGGAATAACAAGACCGCCGGATTTGTCAATCCTTATTAAGCAGTGAAAAAATGAGGCTTGTCACGGCAGGTCGAAAGCGCAATTGGTGGCTATGGACAGCATTACTGATCGGGCTGGCTATAGCTATAGCAAGTCTTACTATGCTGTTGTGTGTTAGCGGAATAATACACGAAAAAAGGGGACTTGAGTCTATTTTAGCCACGATAAGCTTCTCTTCGGTGCTTAACTCGATAGACAGTGACTATTCGGTTGGTATCGTCAATCTCATACAGAATACGATACACGCCAACTCGCAAACGGTAGCCTTCGTCACCAGTCAATTTCCTGGCGTCTGGCGGACACGAGGTTCCTCAGTCAAACGGTCGATATGCTCAGAGATCAATCGAGGATAATTATCGGGCAGGCGGGCAATATCCTTCATCGCCTGGCGCCGGATTTGAAGTTTATACATCGATACCATCAGCCCGCAGTTCGGTTTTGGCCTGTTCCCAGAGGACGATTTCTTCGTCCAATTGGCGCAGTTGGGTCAATTCCTGGGCATCTTCCAGATCTTCCAGCACCGATACCAGTTCCTCCCACACGGCCAAGTCAAGCTGAACGGCCTTGCGGTTGCCAGCGCTATCCACCACAAATTGAGCAGACTCTATCAATTCTATCACACTCATCTTAATTGCCTTCCGCTTAACGAATTATCTTGAACCCGGGCTAATATTTTTGTTGAAGCAAATTCTACCCTTTATTATACCACGGCCAACAAAACCGCTCCAAATGCGAAAAATATTGACATGGTGTCAAGCGGTGACCTTGTTTAATGAAGTACCGCCGGAGGATGACCGGGTTTTGGTGGTGGGACATCCCACTCGCTTCGCGTGCCCCCTGTTCCCCTCTACCGCAGCTTGATGTGCAGCTCTCTCAACTGCTGTTCGGATACTTCTGTCGGCGCGCCGGCCATCAGGTCCATCGCTGCCTGGCTCTTGGGGAAGGCAATGACTTCGCGGATGTTCGGCTCACCGGCCAGCAGCATCACTATCCGGTCGATGCCGGGAGCGATACCGCCGTGGGGGGGGGTGCCGTACTCAAATGCTTCCAGTATATGGCCAAAGCGGCCCCGGGCCTCCTCCATCTCCAGGCCGATCAGCCCAAAGACCTTCTCTTGCAGCTTACGGTCGTGAATCCTGATGCTGCCGCCGGCCACCTCGTTGCCGTTGAGGACCAGATCGTACTGCTTGCCGCGGGCCTGGCCGGGCGCAGCGTCGAGTAAGGGAATGTCTTCATCCATCGGCGCGGTGAAGAGGTGATGGCTGGGGTCCCAGCGATTCTCTTCTTCGTTCCAGATCAGGAAGGGAAAGTCGATGACCCAGCAGAAAGCCAGCAGCCGGTCATCGATCAAACCCAGGCGTCGCCCCAATTCCACCCGCAGCCGGCCCAGCGACTCGTTGGCGACGGCCGGTTTATCGGCGATCAGCAGCAGCAGGTCGCCGGCTTCACCCTTAAGCTGCTCGATAATGGCGCTCACTTCTTCCGGCGAAAGGAATTTGGCAAAGGAGGAGCGCCCGGCGACCCCGTGCCCTGACCCGTGTTGAGGGTGGGGATCAACGACCAGCCAGGCCACGCCCCTGGCCCCAAAATCTTTCACAAAATCACCCAACTCATCGATCTGTTTGCGGCTGTAATGGCCCAAACCTTTGGCATTGATGCCTTTGACCAATCCCCCGGCAGCCACCGTTTCGGCAAAGAGCTTGAATTCACTCTTAGCTACCACCTGGCTGAGATCGGCCAGCTCCAGCCCAAAGCGGATATCGGGATTATCCCGGCCAAAGCGGTTCATCGCCTCCTGGTAACTCAGCCGGGGGAAGGGTTTGGTCATGATGGTCAGGTCGGTACAGTTCTCCACCACGCTGATCATCAACCGTTCGATCACATCCATAATGTCATCCCGATCAACAAAACTCATTTCCATATCCAGTTGGGTGAATTCCGGCTGACGGTCGCCCCGCTGGTCCTCATCCCGGAAACAGCGAGCAATCTGGAAGTAACGATCATAACCGGCCACCATAATCAACTGCTTCAGTTGTTGCGGACTTTGCGGTAAAGCGTAAAATTTACCTGGATGAACCCGGCTGGGCACCAGGTAATCTCTGGCCCCTTCGGGCGTAGTTTTGAACAGGATCGGCGTTTCGATTTCGACAAAATCTTCGTCGGCCAGGAAGTTGCGGATATGCCGGACCACCTGGTGGCGGAGCATAATATTGCGCTGCAGCCGTTCCCGGCGCAGGTCCAGGTAGCGATATCGCAAACGGAGCGCCTCGTCGACGGCCGTATCCTTGTTGATGTCGAAGGGTGGGGTTTTGGCCTGGTTGAGAATCCGGAGCGACAGCCCGTCGACCTCGATATCACCTGTGGCCAGCCTGAGATTCGCCTGTCCGGCCGGCCGGCGACGAACCTGCCCCGTCACCTGGATGACATACTCGTTGCGCAGGGCGTGGGCCGCATCGTGCATTGTCGCGCTGCTATTTGGATCAAAAACAATTTGGGTTAAGCCGTAGCGATCTCGCAGGTCGATAAAAATCAAGCCGCCATGATCCCGGCGGCGATGTACCCAGCCGGCCAGGGTAACTTCTTGGCCTACATGCTCGGCGCGCAGTTGGCCGCAGGTGTGAGTTCTGAACATAGCGATATCCTCCCTGACTGAAGTGGCAGTATAAATTTGTGGAGTGAGGCATCCTCAGATGCCGAACGGCGCCGCATCTAAGGATGCGAAATCCTGGAAATTTGGATCTACTGAATATAAAAATATGGGGAGGTTGGCTGTCGGTCCAACCGCCCCAGGATGTGCTGATCATAACGGGCAGATTTTAGCACCAAAAGAAAGAATCAGAAAATCGACACAGTTATGAAACTAACAGCCCGTGATTTTGGCCTCTTTGGGCTTATCATTTATTTCACCTTCATCGGCGGGACTTTCTACAGCCAATTGAATTTCCCGCTGCGGGTGGCTACTCAAATCATTGTCACGCTCATTTTGGGGCTGTGGCTGCTGGCCAAATTGCACCGTAAAGAGGGTCTGCCCTCGACCTATTTGGACTGGCCGATTGCCGCTTATTTGTTGGTCAATCTGACCAGCGCCCTGCTGGGAGTGTCGTCCCGCTACAGCCTGGAAGGAATGTGGTTCTCGCTGGGGCACGTGTTGGCCCTCTACCTGCTGGTCGACCTGATGCGGCGGGGTTGGGGCCCCAAACTGGCCTGGGCTTTTTATATGGCTGCGGCGGTGGTCTGCCTGGTTGGGCTGGCTGAATTCCTGGCCTGGTATGTGGGGACGGATCGGTTAGCCGGTTTCAGTCAGGGTTGGCTGGAGATTGGCGGCTGGCGGCAGCCGCTCCCGCCCCAAATGTACCGGCTCAACATTACGCTCAATGGCGCCACACCCCTCTCGGCCTATCTGGCCTTGCTGATTCCGCCGGCCATCGGCCTGATTCTGACCCTGCCCCGCCGCGACCAAAATCGGCCGGCGCTGGTGCTCTGGCTGGCGCTGGCCGTGCTGGTTCAAATTTTGACCTTCTCCCGGGCTGGAATTTTGGCGCTGGCGGTATCGCTCTTGCTGCTGGCGATTGGTTGGCTGAAGGTGACCGGTCGGGGCTGGGCTGAACTGCGACACTACTGGTCCCGATTGTCTCCGCTTTACCGTGGCTTGATTGGCTTTGGTCTGGTCCTGCTGGCCGGGCTTGGACTGTTTTGGCTGCAATACAGTTTTCTCAACCGGGCCGGCAGCACCAGCTTTCGCTTGACGTTGTGGCAAGCGGCAGTTGAGATTTTTCATACGCATTGGTTGACCGGGGCTGGGCCGGCCAACTTTGGGCGGGCGCTGCTGCAATTGAATCGGGCGGATCTGCCCCGCCAGCAAATCGCCACGGCTCACAGCATTTATTTGAATACTGCCGCTGAGTTGGGAATCCTTGGGCTGGTGGTGGGGGCGTGGCTGATGGCGGCGTTGATTTTGGCCTGGCGGCGGCGCTGGCAGCAAATCCCGCAGGATGATCAGACTGAACAAATTAGATTGCTCAGCGTCGGCGCGGCTTTGGCCGGTCTGGCCGCGCAAACGCTGGTGGATACTTATCCTGCCACACCCAATATGTTGGTGATGTTGGCCCTGGTCGCCTACATCGTCGCGGACATTCACTCGGCTCTAGCGCCGGCGCGGCGAGGTGTGGCCGCTTACCTGGCTCTGGCTTTGCTGTGCCTGTCGGTTGTTGGTTTGGGCCGGCTGGCCCAGGCCGACCTCCATTTTCAACGCAGTGTGCGGGCAGAAAGGGCCGGTGATCTAACGGAGGCTATTGCCGAGGCGACTCAATCTCACCAACTTGATCCGGCTTTGGCTTTGCACCGTTTTCGGTTGGCCTTGCTCCAGGCTCGCCTGGCCGATTTGACCGACTCCGTCAAGGCGCGGCAGGCCGCTATCGATCATTATCAGGCCGGCCTGGCCCAGGAACCGATCTGGGGACTGAATTCGGCCAGCCTGGCCGGTTTGTTGGGGCGGCAGGGCCGGTCAGCGGACGCCATTGAGACCTGGCAGCGGACCCTGGCGGTCGAAGATCAGGCGTTGTACTGGCTCAACCTGGGCTACGTGTACGAGCAGCAAAGGGATTGGCCGAACGCGGTTGCGAGTTATGGGCAGGCTTTGCGCCGGGCGCCCGGCCTGGCCGCCTCCGGCTTCTGGCAGGCGACCCCGGTTCGGTCGGCGCGCTGGCCTGATTTTGTCGAGGCTGCGGTCGCCCAACTGCCGGATGATGGTCAGGTTGAATTGGAACTGCGGGTCGATCTGGCGCTGGCCCGGGCTGACTTTGAGATGGCCGAGGCGCTGATCGGGCCGGCAACCTCGGCCACACCGCCGGCACTCCGGTTGAAGCTGGCCGAACTTTACCTGCGCCGCGGCCAGCCGGAGCGGGCTGAACCGTTGCTTCAACCCGACGCCATCACCGGGCAAGAGTACATGTTGGCAGGCTGGCTCAAGTTGCAGTTGGGCCATACGGCTGAAGCTGAAAGACTGCTCAAAACGGCTGTTTTCCTGGGTCATGGGGCAGCCAACACTTATTTGGGCCAGCTTTATGAGCAGCTGGGCAACCTGCCGGCGGCGGAGACGGCCTACCGCCGCGGTTTCTCACCTCGCGGCATGGCTGAGGATGTAGCGGTGACAATTTACGGCCGGCCGGGCGGCCTTGATCTGTCTCCGCAGGTGTTGCGGGTAGGAGTAGGTCCGCAGCAAGCCGAGTCGTGGTTGGCTTTGGCCCGCCTGCTTGAGGCGCAGCAGCGCCAGGCCGAGGCTCAACAAATCTACCAACTGCTGTTAACGGAAGACCCCTTCTTAGAAGTGGCTCGACAAAAATTGAAATCGATCGGGGAGTTGGACCAAAACAGGATTAATTGAACCGCAAAGAACATCGAAAACACGAAGTAAACAAAACCTGACCTCGTCACGCCACTTTCGGCCAAAAAGAGAGGTTATAAACCACAAAGGACACGAAGGACACAAATAAGTTATGAGCATCTTAGCGCCCTTCGCGTTCTTTGCTCGTTCCCAAACTGAAGTTTGGGAACGAGCAAAGGAAGCTTAAAGGTTATTGCGCTTCTTCACATAATCCAAGAGGTGAGTCGGAACGGTCATATTGTCATCTAACCGCGGATCAGCCTGCGGCGGCAGGAATTGCGGCCTGATCGGCAAAACGCCGGCCCAGACCGGCCAGTCCAGATCTGCCGGCTCATCCCCCGGCAGCCCTGTTCTGACCTTGGCCGAAGCCAGCTCGATGGGGATGGCGACAATCGCCGTGGCTTTTAACTCTTGCTCATTCGGCGGGCGCACCTCGGCCCAACGACCGGGGAGCAGCGTGTTGGTGAAATATTCCAGGTAAGCCAGTTTCTCTGTCTCCGCTATCAACCGTCCCTGTCCAAACAGCACCACCGAGCGGTAGTTGACCGAGTGGTGAAAGACCGACCGGGCCAGCACCAGCCCATCGATCAGAGGGTCATCGCCAGGCAGACCGGCCGGCCGGCGGCAATGTATTTGATCAGCCGGCTGGAGGCGGCCCCGTGCAGCAGAATTTCGTCATTTTTACGGGCGTGCAGGGTGGGAATCACGACCGGCTGCTCGGCCTCCACCAGGCCGACGTGGCAGATCAGGGCTTCATCGATAATCCGGTAGACGGTTTCCTGATCATACCGGCCTCGTTCCGGTAGCCGGACCACTTGATTTTGGGTTGTTTTTTTAAATTCCTCCGACATTGTTGACCTCATTTCTGCGCGCTTTGCGTGTGTATTGCGTACCAATTTCTCTTTACCGTGATATGACAAGTTAGCCAGTTACCTTACCCCCGGAAGCGACTGCGCCACCAGTTATGATACAAGCGCAGATAAACCGTTGCCCGCGGCCCCAGCCAGCGGGCCAGGAGATAGGGCGCGGTCCGCAGCAGTTTAGCGGCCGGTTGAAGCTGGGCCTCCTCAGGGGTTGCCTGGCGGCGGAAAATTCGGGCCAGCCGCTCAAATAGATCCAAGGCGATCCGTTCGGCCTCAAAATTACGGGCCAGCGCCGGTTGACCATAACGCCGGCCGACTTGCTCTAACTCCTCCAGCCGTCGCCGGTTGACCAGGCTTGATTTGGCCCCGGCGTGAATTCGCTCCCTGGCCAACGGGATGGGCAGGTAATAGAGCGGAAATTTTTGAGCCACCCGCAGCCAATACTCGTAATCCAGGCAGTAGTGCAGCGACTCGTCCAGATAGCCCACTTCGGCCAGCAGGGTAGCCCGCCAAAAGGCGGCCGGCTGGACGATGAAGTCGCCTTCCAGCGCCAACTCTGTAAAATTAGTCGGTTTGACATTGCCCCGCCGGCCGTAACTGCGCCCTCGTTCGTCTATGGTTAGGGCTTCACCATAGACAAACTGGGCCTCTGGATGACGGCTAAAAAAATCAGCCACAACAGCCAGGGCGCCCGGCGTCAACTCGTCATCGGCATTCAGCCAACCGATAATATCAGCGGTAGTAACCATTTTGAAGCCTTTATTAATGGCGTGGGCCTGGCCCTGGTCGGCCTCGGAGAGCCAGGTTAACCGGCCGGTGTACCGTTGCAAGATTTCAAAAGTGCCATCGGTGGAGCCGCCGTCAATCACGATGTATTCCAAACACGGGTAGTTTTGGGTTAACACGCTTTCAATGGCCCGCTCAATGAATTGACCCTGGTTGAGCGAGGGGGTGACGAGGGAGAAGGTGAGGTTAGCGTTCAATGCTTTGGCTCACTGTATTTTTTGCCATAACATCCACCGGTCGCCGGGCAAATCTTGAAAGGCGATGAGTTTCCAACCCACAGATTGCAGCGCTGTTGAAAATGATGGCGCAAACGGGTCTATCGTCGGAATTTTTGTAGCCAAAGTCTCGTCTACATAGACAAGATTAATCCCTTTGCTCTCCAATGATGTCAGTGAGGTTGTAACATCCGGGGATTCGGCCAGAATGTCATAGTTAAAAACTTGAGGTCGGCCATAACCCAGATAGTTTGTTATCTCGCCGGCATATTCTCCCTTCAAAAAAAATACCGTGTCTGGTTTGGCGATGATTTCTTGAAAAGGGCTTAGTTTCCGGTAAATATCAAGCCACCGACGCGGTGAGTGGTGAGTCGGGGTAGCATAATAATTGGGAACCGTCAATAACACCACTACCATCACCAGCGGCATCCAGCCGGAGAATCGTTTAAAATTCCAATTGTGGATGATGATAAAAATACTCATACCAATCAGGGCCATAAAAATTACCCCTAAACTCAATATAAAAGATGGCCTGGGGCGATGAGTAATACCGATTATTAAAATAGACGGCGCCAGGGCCAATAACCCTAACCAGCCAATAGCCCGCTTTTGTAACCAAAAGTTCCACCAATAAACCCAGCGCTGGCAGAGTAATACAAGACCAGTCAGTAAGATGAGGCCGGCAATTATACTGAGCGCCAAAGCAGTAGATGACTCCAATTGGACCGAAATATAATCGGGGTTAACTGTATCAGAGGTAGCGTTAAAGAGTAATACCTGAATAGCCGCGGGGATAAGCCTGATATTCCAAAGAAAGTGCTCCATTACCGCATTAGGGTTGGTGAGCACCATATCAGTGAGGGTAACTTTAGGATTGTGAAAATGGGTTTGCATCAACTCAGAACATTGGGTCCAGGCATTTTTGTTCCACTCGATATGGCGTTGTTGGTAGCCAAAAGCATAAATTTGGCACATATTGAAAGTATGCTTGTTATGAAATACCTCTTTCAATTTATCAAACTGCTGGCCTGAACGCATAAAAAAGAAAATGCAAATTATTCCGGCCAACAAAAGCGGTAGGCCGTAACTTGTAACGTAAACGAGTGGCTTAAAATTTAGATCACCTTTTTTAATCAGCCATATTTCCCACCCCAGACAGATCGCCGTCAAGATAATCGTGGCGCTACTCAATTCATTACGCACCAACAGTGAAGCGGTTAACAGAACCGCCACAGCGCTGCCCCTGGCCCATGGGGTTGGTCTGAAAGAGATTAGCCAGCAGGCAACTAAAACAGGAATAATGGCAAAAAGATGAACCTCATACAAAATATTGAAGTAGGTCGGCAAAATGGCCCACCACGCACTTATTAACCAGGCCAGACCGGGTGGTAGAAGTTGTCGCATTACAGCCAGCACCAGGAAAGTAACTACAAAAACAATAATGAAACGATGCAGCGTAGTAATCAGGTAGACATCTGGTGAAAGGTAGAGTAGCGAACCATAAAAGGCGGTATACAGTGGGGACCAAACTATATTAACTACAAAATCTGAATACCAGCCATACGCTCTCACAAAGTAAGAAGAGGTGTCCCCAAAGGGCAAATCCCGATACAGCCAATCCCCCCAAATTACTTTAAGCTGGAGTAGGCCCAATGTCAGGTAAGCAAACCAGGGGGCCATCAGTTGTCGTTGAATGATTGGTAGGTATTGATTCATATTTTTAATATTTCAACAGCCCCAACCGGTACAACCAATGATACACCACCGACTTAGCCATATACGGCCCAAGCCCCCGCCCGATTTCTACCCACGAGACCGGCCGGCCGTGACACTGCCGCCGCAGCCGGGCCATTTCCGCAGCGCCCAGGTCAGCCAGTTGGGTCGAGGTTTTCTGATGAGTATGCACCCGGAAGGCCCCCAAAAAGCGGGGCAGGCAGATTATTTTAGCCCCGGCCGCCTGAAAGCGCAACAGTAATTCCCAATCCAACGCAAATTTGTAGCTCTCATCCATCGCCCCGCCGCTTTTTGCCCACATGCGCCGCCGCCAAAAGAGCGTTTCCTGGGGGATGTAGTCGGCCCAACGCAAAACCTGATCATCGTGGGGCGGCAGCACCCAGCGGCCAATCTCGTTGTCATCTTCGTCAATCACCACCCGGTGGCCGTAGACCACATCCACCTCCGGGTGTTGGGCAAAATAAGCGGCAATGGTGTTGAGCGCGCCGGGTAATAACAGGTCATCGGAGTTGAGGTAGGCCATAATCTCGCCGGTAGTCCGGGCAAAGCCGAGGTTAAGGGCGTGGGCCTGACCGTTGTCCGGGACCGACTCGGCGTGAGCCAGCCGGTCGCGATAGCGGTCGAGCAGGGCCGGGGTGGCGTCGCCGGAGCCGCCATCCTGGATGATGTATTCCAGGGCGGGATAATTTTGCGCCAGCACGCTTTGCATGGTGCGCTCTAAAAACTGGGCCTGGTTGAAAGAGGGGGTGACGAGGGAGATGAGCGGGGGCGGGTTGGGCGCGGGCTGGCCAGTATACCAGGCCGGGATGTGCAGGGGGCGCGGCGGGTATTGGGTCAACTGGCCTAACTGCGGCGACAAAAGCGGTTTCAAGTAGCGCGAGGCTAACCGCCACCCCCGGAAAAGCCAATAGCCCGGCGACAGCTTGCGAAAGGTAAGCAACTGTTGGATAACTGCTTCTTTAGCCATTAATTCATCGGTTTGCTGCCGGGTCGCCGCCGCCAAAGTTTGGATTTCGGCCTCTTTGGCGTCAACCTCGATCCGCAAGTGAGCATACTCATTTGACCACACTGCTAATTCTTGCCTGACTACGTTCAACGGCACGTCCAGATCTGTCAGGTTCGCTTCACGGAAACCTGACCGGTCTGGAAAATCGGCCAGGTTTTGGGGCGGCGATAGTTCCAGTCCGGCCTCGATAAGCACCTGTAGCCACTGCTGGCGCGCCCGTTCCCAGGAAAAGAGTGTGACCCGCTGTTGTCCCTGCTCAATCAAGCGGGCGCGCTGCTCCGGCAGGGTGGTCAGCAGCGCCTCGGCCCAGGCCTGGGGGTCATCCGAATTGACATAGAGGGCGGCATCCCCGGCCACCTCTGGGATGGAGGTCAGCGGGGCGCAAATGACCGGGCAGCCCTGTCCCATCGCCTCCAATAGCGGCAGGCCAAAACCTTCGTGCTGGGAGGTAAACAGCATCGCTTCGGCGCGGCGGTAGAGGGCGACTAACTGCCCATCACTCACATAGCCCAGATCAATGATGCGCTCGGTGGGGCAATCTACCTGCCGGGCCAGGCGGTCAAGATAACCTGGTTCACGGTAGCCGGTTAATACCAACCTCAACTCCGGCCGGACCGCCCAGATTTTTTTCATAATTTGCAGCAGTAACTGATGCCGCTTATGGGGCAGTCCGTTGGCCGGGTATAACACAAAGGGTTGGATGGTTTCTACCGCCGGCTCAACCGGCTCAGCCGCCGCCGTCAAATCGCCGGCCCAGGGGATAACGGTAAGTTGGTCCGGCTGAAGTTGGGTCAACTTGAGCAGGCTTTGCCGGGCATGCGCCGATGGCGTTACCACGCGGGCGGCGTGGCGGCCCCAGGTAAAAACCTGATTGGATCGTTGAATATCCGCCGGCGTGAATAAATGGGGAAGTTCAATAGGGATAGTATCGGCAATCAGCACCACATGAGCCGGGCGGCCTGGCCGCTGGGGTTGGTCAAAAGGAAACATCCAGTAAAAAGGGGTGATGATGATATCAAGCGGCAGCGCCTTGAGCAACGCGGTCAGGTTAACATCAGGCAGGCAGGGTATAACTTCCACCTGCTCGTCGCCCACCCACTGCGGAAAAGCGGCGGCCATGCGCCAGCTTACGGCAAAGATAACCCGCACTTGCCCACGCCGAGCCAGGCCGGCCAGCAGGCGGCTGAGTTCCTGGGCCACCCGGCTGGTGCCGCCATTCGGGGCCGGGTCCAGGTCAAATAGATTGACCAGGCAGGTGGAAGGGACAATTGTTGGCTGCTTCATCATCTTCTTAACCACTGCTTGAATCGCTGCGCCAGCCATAACCACCAGACCTGTCGCCTTAATTGCTCAACAACTTTTTCTTTAGCCAAAAGTTGGCGATGCTGTTCCTGAATCATTTCTTCTTTCTCCAAAAGTTGGCGATGCTGCTCTTGAATCACTTGTTCTTTGGCCACAAGCTGCTTAGTCGAGATGGCGATTTGGCGTTGTACAGCCGCCGAGTTGGCGTTTATCTCACTTTCCAGACGGCGGATAAGCTGTTGTTGGCGGGCGAACGGAGTGTCTATGTCCCGTTCCAATGGGCAACCGGAATCTGACACGTAGGATGTGCCCTGACCCACCGCCGTCAGGATGCGCTGAATTGCGGCTATCATCGTTGCCGCCGCGCGTTCTGGGCTATGCTCGGTTTGGATATACTGCCGGGCATTCCGGCCTAACTGTAAGCGCAAGTGAGGCTGTTGAACTAATAACAACAGGTAGCGGTATAGCAGTTCCTCTTCGGCGGCATTAACCCCAATCCGCAGACAGGTATCAGCCGGAAAGTCGGCCAGGGTCTCTACATCCGAAATAATCAAGGGCTTGCCATAAGCCATTAATCGCAAGGCCATAGACGAAGTTTCGCCGTAAACCGGATAACGCAGATTGATACACACATCGGCGGCCTGGATATAGTCGCCCAACTTATCTGCTTCTACGTAGCCGGTAATAACGACCGCCTGGGGATTTAGCCCAATTTTAGCCAACAGCCTGGTGTGGTAGCCGTAATCTTCACCCACCATAAGATAAAGCGTCTCCGGCTGCTGTTGGTGTAGCCGGGCAAAAGCGCGCAAGGCCACATCCAAACGTCTGTTTGTAGAAAAAAAACCAAATGAGCCAATAATATGAGCCTGGGTCGGCAAATTAAGCCGGCGGCGGATAGCCATCTGCTCTTCATAATCGGCAGCTATAGCCGGCAGAGGCATCCCCATCGGCGTTACTTCCAGGCGGGCGCCGGGGTTGGTAGCCAATACCCGCCGGGCTAACTCGTGGTTATGCCCAATAACTCCCAGGCTCAGGTCTACCACCCGTTTAGCCAGCGGCCAGGTTAGGGGATTACTGACTTTCGTATCTGTCGGTAAATTTTTCAGCACAGCCAAGTCGGTGGTATGGTAAAGTAGTTCGCGCCAATAAGCCGCCTGTTTTTCTTCGGCCCAGCTCAAGCTGAAGAACAAGCCATGCAGGATGTGTTCGTGTAAAACGGTAATCCCCGGATAATGGCGCAGCATGTTATAGATAGCCATATGGTAGAGAGGGTTATTACTGATCTGATATAGACAGGTGGTGTAACCCCGTTGAGCGCGTTGGACCGGAAATTGGTCGATAGGGTAAAGAGCAAACAGCCGGGCTAATTCAGGATTCGTTGGCCGGTCGCCGGCGTAAAATAGATCCAACTCGGCATAACGGGCTAAATGGGGTAATAGCTCTTCGCTATAATCAGAAATGCCGGATTTTTGGGGTTGAAACGGGCTAAAAAAGGCTAAGCGCATTAATTATTCACCTTGTTACTGTTCAAGCCTGGCCAAGCGGGCTTCAAGCTGGCTGAACCGGTAGTCGAGTTCGGCCAGTCGGATAAATAGGCGGGTTTGGTCGCGGTCCAGGTCGCGCAGAACTTGACTATGGATGAGCAGTAGCTCGTTTTGCGCTTCGAGACGTTTGACCAGGCCGTGGTTGACCTGATTTTGTTGCTGCTGTCGTTCGGTCAGGGCTAAAAGACGCTCTAACCAGCGCCGCAAAGCGGCTAACCAGGGCCAGGTGGAGCTAAGGGACGGCGCGGCGGTTTCCCACCAACCCTCGGGCCAGGTTTCAACCGGGAGGGGGGAAGCTGCCTCGGTCGATTCGGCGGGGGCGCACAACGCCTCGGCCGGATAATTGGCATAAACCTGCTGCTTGATTTCAGTCAGGGCGGTTAAAAGAGCGATCGACTCAGGGGGTAATGTTTTTTCACTCATGGTGATTCTTTTGCCTTTTCTTGAAAGCTATGAAGCTGCCGTTTCAAAAACCGGCGCAGCCGGGGTGATAATAACCGGGACAGCCAGACCCGTGGAGAGGCTGCGGCCAATTTTTGAACGGCCGTTTTCTGATCCCAACCAAACTGGAACACCCGAAAGTTTAGAATACGTGGGTCAGTAGGAATAGGATGGCCGCCACCCTCAACATACAACCGGAAAACGGCCCGCGGGCCGGGTTTAAGGGGCAAATTGACCTGAATCGTTTGCCGGCCCCTAACCAAAGGGAAAACGGCCACCACCTGGCCGGTTGAGTCAAGCACCCGCAGTCGCAACGGTTGGCTGTTTAACCCCGGCCCCGGCTCCACCTCTAAACTCAGGTGAGTACATCGTCCGGTTGGCCTCTCGATAATCAATTCAGCCTCATTCGTGATCCAACAGAAGCGCTCACCCCGGTCGGTTTCAACCCGGTGCCAGCCCTGACCGGTTGTAATTGTATCTGTTTGTAGAGCCAGGTCAGGCGGCCAGGTTGATGGCCAGGCAACCGGTTCAGGCCCAAGCAAACGAGAACAGGCTTCGGCCCAGTCTGGATTATTTTCTCCGGCGGGGTAAATCTCTAGCTGTTTGAAAGCAATACCTAATCGTCGCAGATCGGGGTTAGAATCACTCAACCAGGCTGGGGCTAACGTTTGGTTTACCTCAAAGGTTAACCGGACCAACCCCTGTTTGGCGGCCAGGACAGTGTGGGGAATATTGCCTACAAAAACCGTGTCTCCAGCCTTACCAGGGTAGCGAGTAAGTATGATGGGGTATCCGTTTACGCGCAGGCTCAAGCTATCCAGAACTTCTGGGGTAATAGCCGCCATAACCGAAAAGATCAGGTGAGCGTCATCCTCAAAATTCAGGGGCAGGTTAAGCGTGGAACACCGGTTTGGTCCGCTCCAACGATAGGAACCGTGCTGAGGGTTTGTTACTGCTTGATACCAACCCTGTCCAAAAATGGTTTGACCAAAACTGAAACTGATAGATCGCCCCGTTTGATACTGTTTTATATAATGTTTTTCCATTAATTGGGCCATAACTTTAGAGGGCAGGGGCAGTTTTAGATGGGCATGGTCTCGTTTACCATAACGTTCAAGTAACTCGTGGGTCATCTGACTGAAGCGTGTCTCAAAAAGTTGTTGGGCATAGGTGTAGAGTTCTAAATCCACTTTATTCAGGCTAGTAACCTTGTCCAGCGCCGCCGCCGGCAGGTTTTCCTGGCGGCGGGAGGGGGCCGTATTAAGATAAAGGTTATCCTCATAGGGCGGCCAACCAAAGGTGTAAGCCAACAGGTACAAGGAGTCCTGGAACCGTTCGGTTAAACCCAAAAATGCAATTTCGGTCAGGCACTGTTTGGCCTGGGCCAACTTAACTTCAGGTTCGCGTTTAATTGTGAGAGATTTATATAGATTGGTCAGCGCTCTGGTGTTCTGGAGCGTCAAATCAGCTAAGGCAGCGATTTGATCGCGATAATTTTCGAAGTCAAACTCGGTTCCCAACATATCAGTTTGGCAATTCGCGTCAGAAAAGCTGGGATTATCTACATAATCTATCACATCCAGGTAGGGCAGCAAATCAAAGGGCGTTTTTAGCCACTCAATTTGTACGCCTTCAGGTAAACTTTGCGCAATCCGCTGCCATTGGGCAAACTGTGAAAGATAGCGCTCTACCGGCTCCCGAAGGAGAGTTAAATAGACTGTTTCCGGGGGCAGCAATTGGCGAACCAGGCCATAATGCATGTGACCCTGATAATACCGATAGGCTTTATAAAAACCGTTGGGAGTTTGCAGCACCTTGGCGTAGTCTAGTGAACGAATAGCAGCATTTTCAGTAAAGCCCTGTCTCAGAATAAAGTCAAAAGTCGTCCCGGCTGTTTTAGGAATATGCAAAAAAGCCATCCGGGTTTCAGTAGTGAAGGGATATTTTTTAAGGATAGAACTGCCACTTTCAAAAAGTAGAGAGTCTGCGGCCGATTTTCGAATGGCCGTTTTCTGATCCCAGCCAAAGCGGAACACCCGAAAGTTTAAAATACGCGGGTTAGTAGGAATAGGGTGGCCGCCACCCTCAACATACAGCCGGAAAACGGCTTGCGGACCGGGTTTGAGGGGCAAATTCACCTGAATCGTTTGCCGCCCCCTAACCAGAGGGAAAACGGCCATCACCTGACCGGTTGAGTCAAGCACCCGCAGTCGCAACGGTTGGCTGTTTAACCCCGGTCCTGGTTCCACCTCTAAACTCAGGTGAGTGTGTTGACCGGTGGGGGAGTAAATGATCAGTTCGGCGTTGTTGCTGGCCCAATAAAAGGTTTCGCCCTGATAACTTTCCAGCGGATACCAACCCTGACCGGGGATAATAATATCGCTTGGGCGCAACAGGGAGGGCAGATGGACCAACACTTCCGGGGCAATCAAGCGGCGGCAACTTTCGGCCCAGCCGGGGTCAGCGGCGGTTAGCGGGTGAATTTCAAGCTGATTCAGGGCCAGGCCGAGGGGCCGGTCGTCGTCCGAGTTGGTCAAAGTCGCCGGGGCTATCGTCCGGTCTACCTCAAAGGTTAGGCGGGTAAACCCATTTTCTTCTATAAAGGCGGTTTCGGGAATATAGCCCACCAAAATGATGGCCCCCTCCCGGCCGGGGTAGCGATGCAGTTGCACCGGCTGGCTGTTGACCTGCAAGCGCAGGGAGTCCAGCGTTTCCGGGGTGATGGCCGCTATGGCCGAAAAGATAATCCTCGCCGCGCCGTCGGGGCGCAGCAGCAGGTCAAGGGTAGCCCGGCAATCTGGCCCGCTCCAGCGGAAGGGGCCATGCCGGGGGTGCTGTTCGGGGAGGTGCCAACCGACGCCAGGGATGGCCCGGTCGAACCCGAAGCTAAAGGAACGGGCCGGCGTCTGCCGTTCGGTCAGGCGGCGGATATAGTGTTTGTCTAGCAAATCGGTTAGAGTTTCCGTGGGCAGCGGCGGCGACAAGTGGGCATGGGCGCGTCCACCGTAATTTTCCAATAATTCGTGGCTCATCTGGTTGAAACGGGCCTCAAATAATTGTTGGGCGTAGGCGTATAATTCCAAATCAAGCCGGTTAACTTCAATAATCCTGGCCTGGGTTTCGGCCGGCAGATCGGCCTGATGCAGCCGGGTGGGGGTGACATTGAAACGGTGGTTATCCACCTGGAACGGCCAGCCAAAGGTGTAAGCCAGCAGGTATAAGGAGTCCTGGAACCGCTCGGTCAGGCCGAAAGAGGTCAGCCCGGCCAAACATGCTTTGGCCTGCCCCAACAGGTTTGGCGGCGAATCGGCGAATTTGAGCGACTCAAACGCGGCCCAATCCCACGATGGCAGTTGAGACAGGCTGGCCCTTAACCCGGCGTAATTCTCAAACCGAAACCGGCCGCCCAGCATATGGGTTTGATTGTTGTGACGCGCCGCCAAGCCAGGACTCTCGGCAAATTTTATCACTTGCGCCTGAGGCGGTAAATCAAGAAACGGCCCCAGCCAGGAAGACCACTCACCCCAAAAAATCTGTGGGTTCTGCTTGGCCTTGGATCCCCTGGCCTGTAAATATTCATGGTATAAGTAAAAACACTCCGAAAGGTAACGGTCCACCGGCTCTCGTAGCAAGGTGACGCAAGCCAGTGGTTTAGGCAGTAACTTGCGTATACAATCGTAATCTGTGTGTCCTTCATAATAACGATAGGGTTCAAAAAAATGGTCAGGCAGTTGGGATAATTTGGGGGGATACAAACGAGGAGAAATTTCTGATAAAGCAAAATACGATCTCAGGATATTAGCAAATGTGATACCCCCTGTTTTGCGGATATGCAAGAAAAAGAGCCGGGATTCGGCGGTCAGGGGGTGTTCTAACGGTGATAAATCCATTTTTAAACTCCTGGGTTCACTTCGATCTGGCACTCGCCGGGCAGATCGCACAGGCCGCCGTGCAGAACGGCCATGCCCAGGCCCAGACCGGGGGTGACAACCAAGGCCCCGGCCTGCTCCACCCGGTTGAGCCAGATCGTTTTTTCGTTTAAATCCTGCTGCGACAGGTTGGCTAAATTGGCGTACAGGTCGGGATGCAGGGTCAGCAAGCCCAGGCTGAAGACATAATCGCCGGGGGCCAGGTTCATCTGCACTACCTGCCGGACGCGCACCCGGCTGCCGCCTGGCGCGCCGGCCGGGACCTCAATTTGATGTTGCAGGCTGGTTTTGCTGTGGAGTAACAGATTGTAGGCGTTGCTAATTTCCAGGCTGCCAATCGGCGCGCCAATCGCCTGTTCGACCATAAACTCGTAATAAAACACGGCTGTTTCGCCTTGCCTGAAGACCTGGCAGGGCTGGTCGTGTTGGTCACAGACAGCCGCCCGGATGAAACGGGCCGGCCTGGAGTCGGGCCGGTTGGCCAGGGAAGTGATCAAAAAGACTTCGTCGGTCGGCCAGGTGAAGCGGGGGGCGCCGGTTTTTAGTTGGCGCAAGTCCAGCGGGGCGTCCTCGGGCTTGACCGTGAGGGCGGCGCTCTTGGCCGTGCGCGTCCCGCGCGCCTGCACAAATTTCTTCACCGCCTCGTCGGCCCGGCCCTGGAAAATCTTGGCCCCCTCATGCAGCACGATCACCTCGTGGCAATATTGCTGGATGGCCGTCAGGTCGTGCGTTACCAGGATGATGGCGGTGTTACGGGCAATCAACTCATTGAGCCGGGCGTAGCATTTTTGCTGAAAAAAGATATCGCCCACGGCCATCACCTCGTCCAGAATCAACAGGTCGGTTTCCAGAAAGGCGAACATGGCAAAGGCCAGCCGCATCCGCATCCCGGTGGAGTAAGTGCTGACCGGCCGGTCAAAAAAATCGCCCAACTCGGCAAAGTCGGCAATTTCGGCCATGCGCTCCTGGGCATAGTGGGGCGGCAACTCCAATAGTTGGGCGTTGGTCAGCACATTCTCCCGGCCGGTTAGCGACACGTTTAAGTCAACGCCTAGCCCCAACAGGGGGAAAAATTGGCTGTGGGTTTGATACGAGCCGGTCGTCGGGTCGAGCGCGCCGCTGATGATTTTGAGCAGCGTGCTTTTGCCGGCGCCATTAACGCCAATGATGCCAAAAAATTGACCGCGCCGCACCTCAAACGAAATATCGCGGATAGCCCAGAAATCGGTGTGGTAAGTTCGTTGACCCAGGCTGGCCCATTCCAGGGCGCGATGCCAGGGGGTGCGGTACAGCTTAAACCGTTTGCCGAGATGATCGACCCGCAGCACAACCTCATCGCTCATACATTATCCCGAATCTCCTGACGTAATCGGCGCAAGATCAGCCCGCCCAGCCCGATAAAGAGGCCGCTCCAGGCCAGCATGATCAGCCAATCTGACCAGAGCGGAGCCTGTCCGGTCAGATAAATCTGGCGGATGGAGGCGATAAACAGGTAGGGTGGATTGAGTTTGAGCCAGGGTTGAACGGCGGCAGGGACCATAGCAACCGGATAGATGATGGGCATGGTCCATGTCCACAATTGCATCAATACCCGCAACACCTCACCCAGGTCGGGGAACAGCACCCGCAACCCGGCCAGGCCCAGGGCTAAACCCAGGCCCAGGCCTTGTAAGAGCGCCCCGATCACCGGCAGCCATAACCAACTCCAACTGACCGGTTGGTCCATCAGCAAACTCAGCGCCGCCACCAGAAGCAACGCTACCCCCAGGTTAAAGGTATTACGCATAACCTCTTTAGCGACAAAGATTTCGGGGGGCAGGGCCAACCGTTTGAGATAGGCAGCATTATTAAAAAAGGCATTGCTGCCCTGAATCACCGTTTCGGAAAAAGCCAACCAGGGAAATAAGCCGACGCAGAGGTACAAAGCAAAGGGGACGTCGGTTGGGGCGCTGGCGCGAATAACCAGGAGTTTGGAGAAAACCACCGTATACAGCAGCACTTGCAGCAGGGGGTTGATAATGTTCCAAAACACCCCCAGGCCGGTGCCGGCATAGCGGTAGCGGAAGTCGTTCCAGGCGGCCTGCCAGATATAATGGCGGTGATGATACAAATGATGAAGCATACAGTGCGCCATTATATTTTAAAGTGTCGCCGGGGGCAAAAGGGAGGCTGTCTTAGGCAGACCCTAATCGTTTTCGATTCACAAAATCGGTAATCACTTTGTATGTCATCCTTCGGCTTCGTTCAGGACAAGCTTCGACCCCCGCAGGGGGGAGAAATCCCTGAAATGGCGTCTTACAAACGGCGATCTGGGGGATTTCTCATTCCGCTACGCTCCATTCGAAATGACATTACCGATTTTGTTGATCAAATTTCATTAGGGTCTATTGACTCAAAAGGGATCGTCTTTCACTTATTGGCGTCGCCGGGCGTACCAGAGCCGGCCCAAGCCGCCCACCAGCAGGCCGACTACCGTCAAAGCTGAGATCCAGCCGCCCCAGGCGACGCTCTTGGGCCGGTATTCTAGCGTAACTTGATTTTGGCCCGGCTGCGCCAGATAGACGCCCCGCAGCAGCCCATCGACCCTGACAACCGGCCGGGGTTGGCCATTGACCATCGCCTGCCAGCCCGGATACCAGATTTCACTTAAGACCAGCCAACCGGGGGATTCAAGTGTGGTTTCAATTTCAATTCGATCAGGCGAGTAAGTTGTAATCTTAGCCGGAGTAGGTGAGCAGGCTTCGCCCCGAGGCTCAGCCCGAGGGGTGGGCAAGGGGGCAGAGGGGTCGGGGAGAATGCTCCCTTGCTCCTCCGCTCCTCTGCTCCCCTGCTCCTCGGTTCCTCTGCCGCTTGCGTGCGACTCCCCGGCGTTGTCAACAATAACCACACAGTCCAGTTCAGGCATAGCCTCCAATTGAGCCAACCAATCTGACTCGGCCGGAACACTTCGGTGGGCCACCCAACTCCGGGGTGAAGCATAGGCATTGCGATAAATGAAGACGCCGTTGACCTCTGTCTCCGGGATCAGGCCGGGCCAGCTCATTGGAAATGCTGCCGCCAGATACTCCACATTGAGCAGGCCGAGCAGTTGCAGATTGGGTTCCGTCTCCTGCAAGGCGGACTCAAGCGGGCCGTCGCCAAATTTGGGGATAGTCACGCTGAAGCCGGGGTCGTTATAGCCGCCGGCGCGGGCCATGAATTGGTCGTAGGCGGCCAGGTGGACCGGTTCGACCCCATCGGCCAATTGAAGCCTGGCCGCGGCGGCGGTTTGCATCGGCAGGCTGTAGCTGGGCGAGTAAACCCGGAAGAGACCCGGCTGCTGGGCCAAATATGCGGCGGCCGGGCGACCCGGCGCCAGGGCTTCCTGCGGCGAGACGAACCGCATCATCGACCGGTCAAACGAAGCCAGATCAATGACGAGCAGTAGCCCCAATAAGATCAGCGCCACATTATTCGACAGGACGCGGCGGCCCCACAGCAGTGTCGTTGCCAGCCCCAGCGGTACTACCAGCATCAACATCAACACGGCCCGGTTGGTCTGATCGAAACCAATTGCCAACCCCAGCCCGACCAACAGGGCTATCGCTCCTACGGCGACTGCCAGCCGGGTCAACCAGGCGAGGGCTTTGGCGGACCATTGCTGTTGGGCCAGCCGGTCGACGCCAAAGCCAACCAGCACGGCCACGGCCAGCGATATCACCAAAAAGATGCGGGCGGGAGTCCGCACCCAGCCAAAGCCGGGTACAAAGGCATAAAAGAGAGCATGCACCGGCGTGGTTGGTCCCAGGGCAAAGAGAACAGCCAAGCCAACCAGGGCGGCATAAAACCAGGCCCAGCGGTTAGGCCGGTTCAGTCCAAAGGGGGCCAGCAGCAGCGGCAGCAGGCCCAGATAAATCACCAGCTCGTGGCCGCTTTGGGCCGAGGGTAATAACAGTCCAAGCAGTAGTTGAGCCGGCGTGACCGAGTACTCGGCCGCTTCGGCCAGGTTGAGACTGCGGTTGCTGAATTGGCTCAACTCCAGCAGCGGCCATAACTGCACCGCGCCCAATAATCCGGCCAAAATGAGAATGGCGAATAGGCGAATAAGCGAATGAATGGCTGAGTGAAGCGTCGATCGCCATCCCTCATTCATGAAGATGCGCCAGATGACTAACGCCGCCAACAGGTAAACGGTATAGATCAGGAGCAGGGTGTGGGTGAAAATCTGCATCGCCAACGCCAGCGCCGCCAGCAGCCCCCACCCAAGCCCGGCCAAATTACTCCTCTGCCCCCCCACCGCTTGCGCGCCGCTCCCCTGCCGCCTCAAAAGCATCATCATTCCAAACACCGCCCAGGGCAGCCAACCAATCGCCCCAACCATGCTGACGTGCCCGCCGGCGACGTGGGCCAGCCATTTGCCGTTGAGGGCAAAGGTCAAGCTGCCAAACAGCGCGGCTTGGGGCGAACTGTGGTGGGCTTTATAGAGCAACAGATAAACCCCGATCCCGCCCAACAGCAAATGAAAAATGAATAGAACATTGAAAACAGGCTCCACGGGCAGAATCAAAAAAAGCCAGGCTGGGGGATAGAAGAGCATGGCCAGTTGGTTGGCCGCCAGGGGCATGCCGCTCAAAATGAGGGGAGTCCACAGGGGCAGGCCCTCACCCGCTGACCAGCTTTGGGCCAGCAACTGGGCTTTGGGCCAATGGATGACCATCACATCGGAGAATGGGCTAAAGGTGGGGAAGAGGATGGCGTCAGGGTGCAGCAGCGCCGGCCAGAAGAGGAGGAAAATGGTGAGGCTGAGGATTAAGGCGGAAAGTACATGCTGTTTCAGGGAAGTCATTATGCCCCTACGATAACCTTCACCCCGAGCTGCCGCTTCGCACCAGGAAGAAAATCCCGCCAACGATGAGAGCCACGCCCAGCATCCGCTCCCATCCGATAGTCTCCCCAAAGAAGAAACGGCCGATCAGCAGGGTGAAGACGTAGGTTAAGCCGACCATCGGAAAAGCCAGGCTGAACTCCAGCTTGGAGAGCACATCCAGCCATAGGATCGAACTCAGCCCATACAAAACAAAACCAACGATCACCCAAGGCGTTTGCAGCAGCTTGAGAAAACTGAAGCCGTCAGAAAGGCTGACGCCGCCAATTACATTCAGCCCATATTTGAGCGAGGTTTGCCCCGCGGACAGCAGCATAATCGAGACCAAACCGAGTAGTAAAGTTCCAATCATCGAAGAAGAAACCTCCAGTTTGTGCATAATATTCGTCACCTGTGAGTGGTTTGCAAGTTGCAGGTTGCAGGCACAAGTCGCCAGTTGCAGGTCGCAAATCGCAAATCATCAATCGTAAATCGTAAATCGTCAACCCCTTCACTCCGTTCCGGGGCAAGTGTCGTAAATCGAGATGTTTTCGGTGGCAAAGGCAACCGGCAAATTTGATAGATTTCTTGGCTGTCCCAGGGCCTGTTCTGACGGACCATAAATGACCCAATCGACGCCCGCTGGCGCTCGCTCGATCTCGCCCCGGTAAAAGGCTTCAACCGTCTCTTTTTTTTTGTCAGCCTCGACTGTTTCGAACGGATGGCCGTAATACGTCCGGGCGCCGGTCTGGCCGGGTACAAACAGCCCCAGGCGCGGGGAGGCCAGCACAACGTCGGCTGCGGAACTGTTTTCGTGTAACCAGTTTAGAATTATTATTTCCTCTTGCCGCACAAAAAATAGGGCCGTTGTGGCTGACCGGTCAGGCGGCGACAGAAAACCGAGCAGCGGAAAAATCCAGACTATGAGCGTGCCGAACGCGCCGGCAGCGATCACGCTCTGCCTGATCAACTGTTGATGCCGCAGCTTAAGCGGATTACGGTCGAGCCAGCGCTGGAGTCCCAGGCCGGCCAGGATGCACAGCGGCAGATGGAAGCCGTTGATCAAACGCCGCTGCAAATCGAGCGGCAGGTAGATCAAAACTATATTGGTAATAGCCCACCATAATACCAGCCATTCACCATAATCGGCGTCAGCATCGCTTTGCTTGCGGACAACCAGCCAGCCGCCGCCAATTGCCAGCAACCCGATCAACCCGTAGCCCAACGCCACATCCAGCGGGGCCGGGGCCGGAGTCACGTTTTGGGCGCTCCAACCGGCGATGATCGGCTGGCTGATTGAAATCCAGGCGTCGTAGGCAATGACCGGGGCCGGCGCCAGCACGACGCCCAGTGTAGGCCAGATTTGCGGCCAGGGCAAGCGGCAGCGAGTCAGATACAACCAGGTCATAAAGACAAACAACACGGCCCAGACGGTCAGTAAGGCAAAGGGTAAGATCAGGGCCAGCGCCAGGGCCGCGAGTCCGGGTAATACGATGGCGAGCCAGTGGGGGTGCTGGTTAGTTGCGACCGAAGGGGGGGTTGATAGTTGGTTGGTTGGTTTTGGCCAAACGACCAGTTGAAAAATGATGAGCATAAGCGCCTGGCCCAGGGGAAAATGGGGATTGGTGTAAAGGCTGTAGGGTACAAAAGCTTCAGGTACCCACAGGTCAATGGGAAATGCGCCCAAGATGACGCCCAACCAGCCAAAACCAGACGCCGTCAGGATAAAGATGAAGGCTAAACGCCGTTCCTTGAAATGTGGCGTAACGAAGCCTACAAACCGAAAGGCTGCTACCAGCAGGCAAAATCCGGTCACCAGCCGGGCCAGGTGAAAAAGCCAGATCAGCGGCAACCCAAGCAGAGCCGCCAGATGTCCCAAAGCCAGGTAGAAGATGAAGATAAAAACACCGTCGTGCGGTTCAGAGGTGTAGGTCAGTTGAAACAACCAGTTTCCCTCAAAACCCTGCCGCATTTTGGCCAGATAAGAATGGCCATCATAGGGATTCACCAGGAAGCCGGCAAATTGCCAACCTACCGGGGCCATATATGCGGCGATCAGATAGGGCAGGCAACTCAACAGCAGGATCACACTCGCCCAGCCAATGGCCCAGCGCCATTCCGGTCGAGTGATCTGGGGTTTTGCGATCATCGAAAAATTTTGAGCAGCTTTGTTGGCGGCTCCAACCAATAAATTGTTCCGTCAGGCTGGCCGGCTAACATCGCTCCGGCCAAAGATAGGTTGTAGCCCGGGTAAAGATTGCTAACGCTATAATCGTCGGCCGGCCTGATCTGCCATAGGCCCGTGCTTTCCGGGACGATAAGCTGACCGGCCGGGGTCAGGGCCAGGGTTGAAGCGGTTTGGAACGGGAAAGCCTCATCACCCGCCGCCAGGGCCAGCGGGCGCAAGGTGGGCGTCTCCAGAACTGCCAGGCCGCGGTAGGCCGGGGCCAGGATGTTGAGGACATACAACCGTTGGCGACTCTCATCGAGGCTCAACTCAAGGATAGGGCCGCCGCGCAGAGACGCGCTCGCAGCCAGGTTCAGGCTATCGACATCGAGCGCAATGACCTGCGGCTCGGCCGGAAACGAGATATAAAGCCGGCGCTGACGGGGGTCGAATAGAAGCTGGTCGGGTTGGCGGTCAAGCGGCAGCTCGGCCAACTGCTGCGACAGATCGTCTTTTAATACGACCAGCCGGTCATTGGCGGCATCGGCCACAAACAACCGCTGCGTGGCTGCATCCCAACCCACACCCCGCCAGCGACCTGTCCCGGACCAGCGAGCCGCCACCTGCCCGGTTGCCAGATCGACCAACGCCACCTCATTCTCCAGAGAAACAAAAACCTGGGCCGGTTGCGGGCCGCCGCTCAGCATCAATTGGGGTTGGCGGCCTACCCAGGAACTACCACGAGACTGCCCTCGGGCCAGATCAATCGTCTCCAGCCGGCCGTCGGCCAGCAGGACGGCGGCCAGTCCGGCCGTTTCAACCAGAGCCAGCGCCTGTGGTTCACCGGCCAGTTCGATAGCGGTGACTTCAGGGGTGGCGGCGGGAGCTAGACCACTTGGCTCGACCGGTTTCAAGAAATCGGTGGGCACGATGGCGCCAGGCGAGGCCATTTCCGGTTGGGCCAGATACCACGGTCCGTCGCGGCGGACCGGCCCCAGCACCAGCGGCAAATAGGTCCATTGCAGAACGCCCGGCGCATAGACCTCAACCGGAGCCGCAGCCGGCTCAAAGACGGTGCTGCCGCTTCGCTCGCTGCCGGCTAACTGGCCGGTGTACACGCCCGGCGCGACCGTCGGGTCAACCCGCGCTTTGAAGATGATTTGATAGCCGTACGGTTCCAAGCCACCAGTTGGCTTGGTCAGGCTGGCGACGGTTGTGTATTGAAGATGGGGCAGGTAGGGTGGTGTAGGATAGATCCAATCGAATTTGAACCAGTGACCGGAGGTATCGCTCATTTGAAAGGGGGTCACGGCAATCACTTCGGGCCACTTTTGCCAGTAGGCGCTAAAAGCATTGGCGATGTATTGGGCCCGGTTGGTCTGGTTGATGGCCGGAAATCCCTCAAAACCAAAAGTATTGTTGCCCAACTCGTAGCCGGTTTCGGTTAAAATGACTTTGACGTTGCTCCGGCCATACCGCCGGATGACCGCCAACTCCTCCAGGTAACAGTCGATGGCGTAAGTGGGGTAGCGAGCCGTGCCGGCGTGGCGGTTGTACCAGGCCGGGTGGTTGTAGGGATAACAGTGGCTGGACCAGGCATCGAAGGCGTCTCTAAAACCGGGCACGCGTAGCATCCGGTCGATGAAGGTGGGATTGCCGGGGGTCAAAGCGCCGTTGATGATCCGGATGCGGCCATCGCCTAACCGCCGGATGGCGTTGGATACGGCCACAAAAAAGCGGGCGTACTGTGTCGCATTCGGCGCCCGGCTCCACTCAATCCACAGGTCCGGCTCGTTCCAAACCTGGATGTAGAGCGGGTTGGTGTTGCGGCGCGGCAGACCGGCCACAAAGTTGGCAAAACCCTGGGCTACCTGAGCGTAGTCGCCGTTGGAGCCGGGACTGGGCGCCTGCCAGACGCCATCCACAAAATGTCCTTCCAGGCGCAGAATCGGAATCAGGTTGCGGGCGTACGCCTCGCTGACAAAGTTGATGGCGCACTGGCTGGGCGCAGTGGTCGCGGCGTCGATGCCGTAGAAGAGCTGGGTAACGTACCCGCCGTTGCCGATCAGCGTTTTGGCGCCTTCCAGATGCAGATGCATATCCACACAGCCGTGCATCAGGGTGTGAATCCCGTAGGGATTGTGTGCTCTATTGCCGGCCGCCGGCAGATGGTACGGTCCCCAGATTAGGGTTTGGCCAGCGTTAATCGGTTCACGGCTCTCCAGCGGCCAGCCTTCGCCCAGAGCAATGGTGGAACCGGGCACGTAACTAAAGCCGGCCGGCAAGGTCATCGTGAGGATGCCATCGTAAACAATCTGATCGGTCCGGTTGAGCAGCTCGATGAAGTAGGTGGTCTCGCCGCCGGCCTCGGTGTTGGCGCCGCTGCCGGCCACGGCCAACACTGTCGATTCCTGCGAGCTGGCCGGTTGGGCCGCCGCCAGCAGCCAGATGACCAGGCTCGCCAGGAGCAAGCCGCCTGTTATAGCTGACCAGGGGGCAAGTCGGCCTAATTGCTGACCCTGTTTCAGTCGTCCGATAAGTGAGAAACCCTTGGAAAATGAGGCCATCACGCCTTCCCTTGTAATAGTCTGCGCCCTATCTTATCTCTTTGGGCGTAATTGTCAATCGGCTTATGCCTGGCAGGCTGTCGGAAAGATTTCTAGAGTCGAGGCTTTAGCCGGTGAGAAATAAAATGCCTGGCAATTTGAAGGTCCTGAAATTGTAGCTTTAGATAGTTAAATTTCAATCATTTGTGCTATAATGCCCCTGTTTGTTGTAACACTCAAGCCACCCCTGTGGTAACCCAGGTAAAATTTTTGTCAATGACTGAATCCCACGCCCGGACCACCCAAAATTTCCCGCCGAACGCCCAAAATGAAGCCTACCGCCGGGCCGCCGCCGCAACCCTGGCCTCGCTTCACCAGGCGATTTCACCGGCCGAATTAACCTATCTTTCCAACCGTTCGCTGGCGGAAGTTGAGGCGCTGCAGGAAGAGGTGGCCGCGGTCATTCCGGCCGGCAACATTGTTGGCCTGGTTCTAAGCGGCCTGGTGCGTCTGCGCGGCCGCAGCCTGCCTACGGAGCAGGCCAAATCCGATGTCAGCGCCCTGATGCGGGCCGTCGAAATGCTGCCTCGCCACATCTTGCCCGGCACCCTCTACGGTACGTTTTTTGCCGGACCGGCGGCCGTGTTGGCCGCGTACCAGAAACTGCTCACCCTGGCCGGTAAAGATGCTGATAGCGCTTTTCCCGAAGGTCTCTGGCAGTTTTATCTGGAGTTTGCCATGCGCGAGGACAGCGCCCGCCATGCCAATGAAACGGTTGGTTTCCAGCAAGCCCTCCGGCGGTACGGCTTTGAGCTATCGCCGCCGGATCAATTGGCCGCCTGGGTTTGCGCGGTCAATCAAATCTATTTTCAGTACGATGATTTGCTCTTCAACCAGTGGCGGGAATTGGTCTATTTGAAACTGTTGGAGCAAGTGGTGACCGAGGCCCACCTGGACCACAAACTGCCTTTTCAGCGGCTCGCGCGGGCCTGGGCGGCTCAACGCCCCTATCACCGGGGACAGGATGCCAGACCTCACGAAAATTACGCCGATTATCGTCGCCGCCGCTTTGACGAGTTTCTGCACAGCCGGCTCTCGTTCCTGCCGGAGCCGGACCTTGAAAAAACCAACCGGCTCTACGCCGAGCGTCGCGAACAGGAGTTGCCGGCCTATCAACAGCAGTTGACGATCCTGGCCAGCCTCAATCCGGAGCGCTACCGGGAAAATCGAGTCCCCATCTCCCTCTGGCAGGCCAGGGTGGGCCTGATTTTTGAGGGTTGTACCTACTTGCTGCCGGCCTGCCACACCGACCCATCCGGTCGCCCTATGCTGTTTGCCAGCCAGCAACCCGACTCGCCGGTTGAGCCGCTGTCAATCAGTGAGGGCGACCTGTCTGATCAGGCCGGCCGCCGCTTGCGGGCTGATCGGGCCGGGCAGCTCTATGAGGCCGGCTCCAGCCAGTTTCGCGGCTACCTGCGCCCGGCCCATTTTCAGGCAGTCCGCCGCCAAATTGCGGCTATTTTTCAGTATCATCATTCGGCCACCCCGGTGGACCTGGTTCCCGCCGACTTGGCCGACCAACTCCTGGTCATCGGTCGGGTCGAGCAGGAGCGAGCCAGACGAGAATTGAAAAATCCGGCTATCCAGGCCGACCTCATGGCGCTCAAATGCGCGCCGGTGCTGCTCAATTGGGCCAAACCGGAACGGTCGGTGCCGTTGGCGTATCTTCGGCAGGGCCAACGCGGTCTGGGTGATCATGCTTTGACCATCTTTCGGACCAACAATTCCTTTGTTTTTGACCAATCCCACATTTTTTTTGATGGCACCTGGGGCATGGCGGTCGCCGAGATTTTGACCGGCGAGGCGATTTCCTGGGCCGCCTATTTCAATGATCTGCCTGCGCCCGAACCGCTCCACCAGTTGCCCTATCGGCTTCATTTGCCGGCCCAGGCCGGGTTGGAAAAATTTCCGGCCAAGGTGGCCCTGGAAGTGGCGGCCGAGAGTACCGCCATCGACACCCAGGCGTTATACCGGCTCTGCAAATTGCTCCCCCAACGCCATCCCGAGCTGAAGTTAACCGTAAACGATCTGTTAATCCTCTATCGTTCTGAATTTGGCCGTGAATATCGCCCCTCGACCGAGGTAGAGGATGGTCTGTTTGAGTTAAAGGCTGAACGAACCCCGGCCGCTCAGGAATGTTACAGCTTAATCAACGAGCTTTTGGCAAATTCTCAGGCCGCCAACCCATCAATTATGATTCCAATGGATGCCACCGCCGCCAACCCGCGCGAGCGCCTCTATCCCACCACTTTCCGCAACCCCTTCACCAATTTGTGGGCCAGCTATCAACAGGCTTCGCTGACCTTAACCCGCTACACGGTCAATCAAACCCAGGCCGATTGGGCTGTTTTCACCAATGACCGGCGCGCCCTGCTGGCCCAACTGAACTATTTTGGCCAGCTTATGCGGGCCTACAAAAGGGTGGCCCTGGCAGGGGGGAGCACCACGACCGCCACCTTGAAGCTAATGGCGCACCTGCCCGATTCGCTCTTGAAGCTCCTGGATGAAATTCCTCGCCGGATTGATGTCTTGAACGAGATCATTAAAGGGGAAGAGGTTTTTTCCAATGTCGGTCGGGTTGCTGCCGGTTCGTCGTTGACCCGCTTTATCAGCGCCAAAGATGATAATGAAAACAAAACCCTGGTCTGGGCGGTTCTAACCGATGACAATGAGGTGATGCACCTCACCCTGCGGGATTTCAGGCCCCACGTTGCCGCCCTGGCCAAATTGAATAGAATTGGTCTGGCCGAGACAATGATCAGAGATTATGTCGATACCTTTGCGGCTGGTTTCAACCAGTTTGTGGCCGGCTTGCTCGATATCTTGAATGCCAGGGCCACCCATACGTCAGATTACTCCGCCCGGGAGGTAACCACATGACATCCCCTCTTGACCCCCTGATCGGCGCCGAGCTGGGTTCCTATCAGGTTATTGAGGCCATCGGCGCCGGCGGTATGGCCCGTATCTACAAAGGCGTTCACACCGAACTGAACCGTTTTGCCGCCATCAAAGTGGTCAACTGGGGTTTGCAGGAAGACCCTGATTTTACCGACCGCTTTCGCCGCGAAGCCCAGGCCATTGCCTCCCTCCGCCACCCCAACATCGTCCAGATTTTTGACTTTGGCAAGTATGAACGAGGCTATTTTATGGCGATGGAATTCATCGACGGGAGTGACCTGGCCCAACTCCTGCGCCGCCATCGTCATCATCATACCTTATTACCCCAGCCGCAGGTTGTCCGGATTATCCGGGATGTGGCCGAGGCTCTGGATTACGCTCATCAACACGGCGTGATCCATCGCGACGTCAAACCATCCAACATCATGCTCAACCGGGAAGGGCAGTCGATTCTGACCGACTTCGGTCTGGTGATGTTGCAAAGCCGGCAGAGTCAGGTTACCCTGGGCAGCGCCTTCGGCACGCCGCACTATGTTGCCCCGGAACAGGCCATCTCTTCGGCCGCGGCCGTGCCGGCCAGCGACATTTACGCCCTGGGCGTTATTCTCTACGAGTTAACGACCGGCCAACTGCCGTTTGACGATGAGTCGCCTTTGAGCGTGGCTTTGAAGCACGTGAGTGAGTTACCCCCGTCTCCCACCCAGATCAACCCAAATCTTTCGCCTGAGATCGAAGAGATCATCTTAAAGGCGATGTCAAAACAACCGGTGGACCGCTTCAGCCGCGCCGGCGAGCTGGCCGCGGCCCTGGCTGCAGTCTGGTCCGGGGCTGAAACGGCCGGCCCGGCGAGCCGCAGCATTGGGACTCCGGTGCTGCCGGTGGGAGTGCCGCCCGCGGCCGAGGTGTCCAACCTCACCTTACCCAACGTTGCCGCCATCGCCCCGCCGTCCTCTCCAATTGAAGCCGGTCAATCTGGCGTCGCGACGGCCACTGCTCAGAAATCAAGCCGGTCTGGCTGGCTGCTGCTCGCCGCCGTCGTCCTCGGTGCTCTCTTGGGCGGCAGCCTGCTGCTGTTTATCGATGGCTGGCGCGCCTCGACCTCACCCACGGCGCCTCCTGACGCCGCCGCGTTCGCACCGCCCTCCACGGTCGCTACGGCTACGCCGATCAATATTCCCACCCCGACGCCCCTCCCGACTGCTACCGCCAGCTCGACTCCGCCACCCAGCCCTACCTCCACCCACACCCCAAGCCCCACCTTAACCGCGACCCCTGAACCGACCGCCACCCCCCCGCCACCTTCGGCCACGCCGACCGAAACCTTCACCCCGACCTCGACTGCCACGGCCACCTTACCGCCGCTTCCATCTCCAACCCCGGCCACACTCAGCGGCTCCGCCGCAGAGCGGCTCAAGAACAAGATATTGTTCAAAACAGACCGGGCCGGCGTAGTTGAGATCTACCAGATGGACGGCGACGGCCGCAACCAGCGCCCGCTGCCGCGGGAGGAGTGGTCTCTCTATACTGAGTTAGCCGCCGCCCTGCCTTTTTCGCCCAACAAGCAGGAGCAGATTGTCGTCCGCGGGGAAGGACAGTTAGACTTGTGGCGAGCCAATCTGGTTACCGGTCAGGAGTTGCGGGTGACCAGCTCCGGCCGGGCTGAATACGACGCGGCCTGGTCGCCGGTCGATAACCGGATTGCCTATGTTTCGGAAGAAACCGGCAATGGCGATATCTATATGCTCAACCTGGACGGCAGCGCCGTGGTCCGTCTCACCGATAATGTGGAGGATTTCGACAAACACCCGACCTGGTCACCCGATGGCAGCCGGATTGCCTTCTGGTCCGATATGGGTTTCAATAAGACCCGCCAGATTTGGATGGTCGATCTGGCTACCAAAGAGTTGGCCAGCCTGTCCGACAACCCCTTTAATGATTGGGACCCGGTGTGGGTGCATTGACCGACCGCAGACCGCAGACGGCTGACCGCCGTAAAGGTGGTCCACTGTTAGCAATTTCCGCGGTCTGTGGTCGGCGGTCACAAGATTGGAAAATATTGTCCAAAGTGAGGGATGTTCGTTAGCCTATTCATCGACAAGGAGAAAAAGCATTATGGCCACCTTATTTGGTAAAACCTATACCCGTGAGCAATTGTTGCCGTACGTCGGCGATATTAGCCAGTTTGCCGGGGTGCGGGTGGGCGAGTTAGGCGACGGTTTTGAACGCGGCGGGCGCGTCGCCGATGTCCGCACCGGGAGCGGCTTTGAATTTACGGTGCTGGCCGACCGGGGCCTGGATATTGGCTGGGCCTCCTTTCGGGGCGCGTCCATCTCCTGGCGTTCGCCTACCACGGCCGTCGCCCCAACTTTCTACGAGCCGGCGGGGTTGGGCTGGCTGCGCGGTTTCCACGGCGGCTTGCTGAACACCTGTGGTTTGAGCACCATGGGCGCGCCCAGCCAGGATGAGGGCCAGGCGCTCGGTCTGCACGGGCGGGCTTCCTTTATTCCGGCCACCCATTTTGCCTATGGCGGAGATTGGCGCGGCGACGACTATGAGATGTGGGTGACCGGTCAACTGCGCGAGGCAGTCGTTTTTGGCGAATACCTGGTCCTGCGGCGGCGCATCTCGGCCCGGTTGGGCGAGTCCCGCCTGTTCCTTGAGGATACGGTCACCAATGAAGGGTATCAGCCGGCGCCGCACATGCAGCTCTATCACATCAATTTCGGTTTTCCCGTGGTCAGTGAGGATACCGAACTGCTGGCGGCTTCGGCCCAGGTTGAACCTCGCGATGAGGTGGCCGCGCCGGGGCTTGACCAGCATCGCCGCTTTCAGCCTCCCACGGCCGGCTATCGCGAACAGGTCTTCTACCACACCCTAAAAACCGATGCTGACGGCTACGCTCAGGCCGCCCTGATCAATCGAAAATTCGGCGGCGGGCAGGGGCTAGGCGGCTACGTTCGCTTTAAGCCGAGCGAACTACCCTGGCTGGTTCAATGGAAGATGATGGGCCAAACCGTTTACGTGTGCGGCCTGGAACCAACCACCAACTGGGCCGGGGGCCGGGCCAAAGAGCGGGCCGAGGGCCGGCTGCAATATCTCCAGCCCGGTGAGAGTCGTCATTACCAGGTTGAAATCGGTGCGCTTACCTCGCTGGCGGAAATCGACACATTTGCGGCAAAATTGCCGGCTTAAAATGAATCTCCAGACCAACCCCTTTGCCTCCCAACGCATGCCCGTCATTGCCGGTAACGGCCTGGTGGCTACTAGCCAACCCCTGGCTGCCCAGGCCGGCCTGGCGATGCTCCGGCGGGGCGGCAATGCCGTGGACGCGGCTATTGCCACGGCCGCGGCCCTGACCGTGTTGGAGCCGACCTCCAACGGTCTCGGCAGCGACGCCTTTGCTTTGGTCTGGGACGGATCAAAGTTGCACGGCTTGAATGGTTCGGGCCGGGCTCCGGCGGCCCTGCCCCCGGCGGCGGAGCTGCGGGCGCAGGGCCATCCCCACTTTCCGGTTGACGGTTGGTTGCCGGTCACCGTGCCCGGCGCTCTCGCCGGCTGGGACGACCTCCACCGGCGTTTTGCTCGCTTGCCGCTGGAGGAATTATTGGGGCCGGCCATCACTTATGCCGAGGAGGGCTATGGCGTCTCGCCGATTGTGGCCCGTTCCTGGCAGCAGGCCGCCGCCCGATTTTTGCCTCAACCTGATCCGGCCGTGTCTGGCTGGGCCGCAACCTTTGCCCCCGGTGGGCGAGTGCCGCAAGCAGGTCAGCGTTGGGCCAGCCCTGACCACGCCCGGACGCTGCGCGCTCTGGCCAGCCGGGGACTCAGGGACTTTTACGAAGGGGAATTGGCCGGGCAAATGGTCGCCTTTGCCCGGCAGAGTGGCGGCTACTTGCGCCTCGATGATCTGGCCGCCCATCGCAGCCAGTGGGTCGAGCCGATCAGCGCCAGTTATCGCGGCTACCAGGTTTGGGAAATCCCGCCCAATGGCCAGGGTCTGGCCGCCCTTATTGCCCTGGCTATCCTGGCCGGGACAGATTTACCCAACCAGCCCCACGGCAGCGTCGAGTCGCTCCATCTGCAAATCGAGGCTATGAAGCTGGCCTTTGCCGACGCCTACCGCTACATCGCCGATCCGGAGCACGTTGAGATTCCGCTCGCCGGCCTGCTCGATCCGGCTTATATTGCCTCCCGCCGCACTCTCATAGGCCCGCAAGCCCGTATGCCCGCCGCGGGCCGGCCGCCCCGCGGCGGCACCGTTTATCTTTGTACCGCGGACCGCGACGGGATGATGGTCAGCTATATCCAATCCAACTATATGGGTTTTGGCAGCGGGGTGGTGGCGCCGGGCACGGGCATTGCCTTGAACAACCGGGGGGCCTGTTTCAGCTTGGCCGCGGGCCATCCCAATGAAGCCGCCGGCGGTAAGCGGCCCTACCATACCATCATCCCCGGTTTTCTCAGCCGCGGCGGCCAACCGGTCGGGCCGTTTGGGGTGATGGGGGGCTTTATGCAGCCGCAGGGTCATGTGCAGGTTATCACCGGCGCCATAGACTACAGCTTCAATCCTCAGGCCGCTCTGGATGCGCCGCGCTGGCAGGTTAGCGCTGGTCTGGAGGTGAGTCTGGAGATCGGCATGCCGGAGCATATTTTGCAGGGCCTGGCCGAGCGTGGTCACGCCGTCCGGCTCTCTTTTGACCGGGGCGATTTTGGCCGCGGCCAGATCATCTGGCGGCTCGATGACGGTATAATGGTGGCCGGCAGCGATTTGCGGGCCGATGGAGCCGCCGTCGGCTGGTAGTTGAAAAAATTGGAGGATGATGATGTCAACAGGCGAAAAAATAGGCTTTGCCATTCTGGGCGCCGGCATGATTGCCGACTACCACCGCCAGGCAGTGGAGGCGAATGCCGATCTGGGGGCCGAACTGGTCGCTGTCGGCCACTATAATCCGGCCCGCTTTGCCGAAATTAGCCGCAAATTCGGGGCGCCCTGCCTCAGCCAGGCCGAGCTATTGGCCCACCCTCAGGTCGATGTGGTCTGTATCTGTACCCCCAGCGGCCAGCACGCCGAGCAAACCATCGCCGCCGCGAGGGCCGGCAAGCACGTGCTGGTCGAAAAACCGATGGCCTTGAGCCTGGCCGAGGCCGATGCCATGATCGAAAGTTGCCGTCAGGCCGGTGTGAAACTGGGCGTTACCTTGCAGCGCCGGACCGAGGCGCCGTTCCCGCAGGTGCGGGCCGCTATCGAGGCCGGCGACCTGGGCGAGCTAACCCTCGGGGTGGTAACGATGCCCTACCATCGCCCCCAGGCTTATTTCAACCAGGCCGACTGGCGCGGCACCTGGGCGATGGACGGCGGCGGTGTGCTTATGAACCAGGGCATTCACATGGTTGACCTGTTGGTCTGGTTTATGGGCGACCCGACCGAGGCGCGGGCCTATGCCGGCACGCTCCAGCGGCAGATCGAGGTGGAGGATACGCTGGCCGCCAGCCTCCATTTTGCCAACGACGCTCTGGCCACCATTACCGCCACCACCACCGCCGCGCCCGGGTTTCCCCACCGGCTGGAGATTTATGGCACTCGCGGCGCTATCCAGGTGGAAGGCGAAGCTGTAGGGCGCTGGACTCTGGTCGAACCGGCCCAGGCTCGGGTTGAGCCGCCGGCAATTACTCAGGCCACCGGCGCCGGCGCGGGCAGCGATCCGCGCGGTATCACCGCCCAGGGTCACACGGCCGTTTTTCGCGATTTTGTCGGGGCCATTCGGGCTAACGGCCGACCTCTGATCGATGGAGTCGAAGGGCGGCGCAGTTTGGCGGCGGTGCTGGCCATTTATGAGGCGGCCGGTTTGCTGGCCCAAAGCTGATTGGGCGGCGGTTGGACACTATGAGTCAGCAGCCAAACCTGTCACCCCGCCCCGAAATTGCCGCGACCCCACCGGCCTACCACGGCGCCTTTGATTACGCTGAGTTGGCCCGCCTGGAATTGCAGCCGGATGCGGTGCTTGATTTTAGTGTGAATAGCAACCCTTATGGCCCGTCGGCCGGGGTGCGCCGGGCGGTGCGGTCCACGCCGCTGGATCGTTACCCTGATCGCGAGGCGCTGGCCTTGCGCCAGGCCCTGGCCGCCCAGTTGGCGCTGCCCCCGGCTCAGATTTTGGTGGGTAACGGCGGGGCCGAGTTGCTGTGGTTGGTCAGTTTTGCCTTTTTGGAGCGAGGAGATCAGGCGCTGGTCATTGGGCCTACCTTTGGGGAATATGGCCGGCTGGCTGCCCTGATGGGAGCAGGGGTGAAAAGTTGGCTGGCCCAACCGGCCGACGATTTTGCCGTCCAAGCCGATGTTATCGCTCATGAACTGGCCCAGTTGCAGCCCAAGGTCGTTTTTTTGTGTAACCCCAACAATCCAACCGGTGTCTGCTTACCGCCGCAGGTGATCGGGGGCTGGGCGCAGAGCCACCCCGCTACCTTGTTCGTGGTCGATGAGGCTTATCTGGCTTTTGCGGCCGGCGCTCGTTCGACACTCACGTTGGGCCTGCCGAACATCGTCGTGCTGCGCTCGATGACCAAGGATTATGCCCTGGCCGGGCTGCGCCTGGGCTACGTGGTGGGATATAGCCAGGCTGTCGTTGCCGCCATCGCCCAGGCTCGACCGGCCTGGAATGTCAACGGCCTGGCCCAGGCCGCGGGCTTGGCCGCGTTGGCCGACCAGGCTTATTTGCAGCGTTGCCTGGTCGACCTGACTCAGGCCAGCCGGGGCCTGGTAAACGGCTTGCAGGCTCTCGGCTTGGTCCCAGTGCCCTCGACGACCCACTTTTTCCTCTTACCCGTGGGGGATGGGGCTGCTTTCCGGCACAAACTGCTGCGGCAAGGGCTGCTGGTGCGGGATTGCGCCTCCTTTGGCCTGCCGGCTTATGTCCGAATTGCCAGCCGCCGGCCGGAAGAGAACCGGCGTCTGCTGGCGGCCATAGCTGAAATGCAAACGTGACCGGCAAAAGCGCCGGTCGCTTGTAGATAATTATGAGCGAAATGGTTTTTGTGGAGTATAACGTATGTTTGCCTGGTCGGTGGCAGTTGTTCTGCTGGTTTTGGTCATTGTTCTGGTTGTGGCGGCGCGGCGCCTGAAAAAGCAATTGCGCCAGGAACAGGTGGAGGTGGCCCGCTTAAGAAACAGGCTCTCCTTTATGCAGAACGAGTTGGCCGAACTCAACGCCCGCCGCAAGAAATTGTTATCCGCCTCAACCGAGGCCCTGGTGATTGTGGAAAAGGATTTTACCATTTCCAGCGCCAACAAAGTCGCCCGGCGGTTGTTCGGCAACAAACCTAAAAAAGATGCCACCTTGATGACCTGGACCCGCCAACACCATCTGCAAGAGCTGGTGGAGAAGACGTTGGAGGGTGAAAAGATGCCGTCGGTTCATTTCAGTCTCAATGAGCGTAATCTGGAGGCGCGGGCCAGGGCGATCAAACAAAACAGCCAGGCTGTGGCCGTGGCCCTGGCGATCCACGATGTGACCGAGTTTCAGCGGCTCAGCCGGGTGCGGCGTGATTTTGTGGCCAACGTTTCTCACGAACTGCGGACGCCGGTGGCTTCAATCCAGTTGTTGGCGGAAACGCTTCTCAAGGGCGCGCTCAACGATAAGAAAATGGCGCCCCGCCTGGTGGAAAAGATTGCCGTGCAGGCTGAGTTGCTTAGCCAACTGGCCCAGGAGTTAATGGATTTGTCGTTGATCGAGTCGGGCCAGACTCCGCTCAAGCTGTCATTCTATTCGCTGCTCGAGGTGGCGAAAGCCCAGGTAGAGCGGCTATTGCCTCAAGCTGAGCGCAAGCAGCTCAAAATCCAATTGGATATCCCGGAACAGGTCACGGTCCTGGTCGATCAAACCATGATTGGCCGGGTCATCGGTAATTTGATCCATAACGCCATTAAATTTACCGAAACCGGCCAGATCACTATCTCGGCCGATCCCGCTGCTATTGCCGTGGATGAGGCCGGCGACGCCTGGATTACGGTCAGCGTGGTCGATACCGGCATTGGGATACCACCCCAGGAAATCGGCCGGATTTTTGAACGATTCTACAAAACCGATCAGGCCCGCAACCGCAAAAAGGCCGGCACCGGCCTGGGTCTGTCGATTGCCAGGCACGTGGTTGAAGCGCACGGCGGCCGGATTTGGGCTGAAAGTGATGGTCTGCACGGGACCACCTTCTATTTTACCCTGCCGGTTGAGGAGCAGGCGGTCGCCCAGCCCTCCCCTGGCGAGGCTGAGTCGGCCGGAGAACAATTGGGAGTTCCAAGATTTAAGTCATCCCAAAATCTTGACCAATGTGAAACGTGATACGTAAGGATTTTCGGAGTAAATTCGTCATATTTCACGCATCACGTATCATTAGCTTGGGACAATGGTTTTTTGGGAACAGTCTTAGCCTGACCCTGCCCGACTTGGTACATATTGTCACAATTGGCTAAAACGATGGTTTTATGCTAAGATGTTGTATATCGAGAGCATACGTTTGTTTATTATTACTATACAGTTGCTCTTGCCTCAATGAAGCGGATGATCTTGGTGAGCGACATCGATGGGGATAGGTGAACGTATTCGCCGGCAACGCCAAAAACTTGGCTTCAGTCTGCGTGAGCTGGGGGCTCGGACAGATTTGACGGCCGGTTTCCTCAGCCAGATCGAGAATGAGCAGCTTTCTCCTTCGCTCAACTCGCTGCAAAGCATTGCCAGCGCGCTCCAGGTGCCGATGTTCTACTTCTTAGAGAACTCCCAGCCCAGTCTGGTGGTTCGGACCCACCAACGTCGCAAACTCTATTTCCCTGACTCCAAGATAGGTTATGAACTTCTCTCCCCCGATCTGACCCGGCAGATGATGCCCTACTTGATTCGGATGGATCCTGGTACCCGCCGGGTGGCGATGCGCCTGGCTAAACGGACCGAACAGTGGATGTTTGTGGTTCAGGGTAAGCTGGAAATCAAGGTGAGTGATAAAACTCACTTTTTGGAGCCGGGTGATTGCATCTATTTTGATGGCGACCTGTTGCAAGAGTTTGCTCCGGCCAGCCCGGAAGAACTGCACATTATTTGTTGTATGACGCCGCCGGCTCTCTGAGATCCGGGGGCATAAGCCTGGTGAAAAATCCTGGCCCGATTGCAGCCGCCGGCCAATGAATCTGCCAACTGAATAACATTCTCTAAATTGTGTTCCGTCAGCGTTGACAAAGTTACGTCCAACAGTGAGGCGATCCAGTGACCAAGCTACTCATCGAAAACGGGGCTATCGTTACGGTCAACCGCCGCGGCGATGTCTGGCCGAAGGGGTATGTTTATATTCAAGACGACCGTATCACCGCCGTAGACTCGGGTGATCCCCCGGCCGGTTTGCGCGGCCAGGCCGACACGATTATCGACGCTACTTTAATGGCCGTGATGCCGGGGATGGTTAACGCTCACACCCACCTGTTCCAAATCTTTCTGCGTGGCCTGGCCGATGACCTGCCTCTGCTGGAGTGGCTGAAAACGGCCATCTGGCCCGTGGCCAGCGCCCTCACCGAGGAGGATGCTTACGTGGCCGGGTTGTTGGGTTTTATTGAAAATATCCGCTCCGGCGCGACTGCCATTGTTGACCACCAATACATCCATACCGACCTGCGCAACAGCGACGGTATCTGCCGGGCGGCTGAGGAAACCGGCGTCCGCTTGCTGCTGGCCCGCGGCTGGGCCGACTACAATTACCACCCCAACTTTATGGAAGCCCCTGACCAGATCATCGCCGAAACCCGGCGGCTACTGGATACCTGGCAAAACAGCGCCAGCGGCCGCATCCGGGTTGAGTTTGGCCCCCTTATCCCGTGGGGCTGCTCCGACGAGACTATGAAAAAGACCTTTGCCCTGGCCCGGGAATGGGGCATCGGCACCCACATTCATGTGGCCGAAACCAAGGCTGAGGTCGACATGTTGTTGGCCTTGCACAATCTGCGCCATATCGAGTGGCTGGATCATCTGGGCGCGCTCGGTCCCAATACCCATTTGGTCCATAGCGTCTGGCTGTCGGATCATGAGCTAGATCTGATTGCCCGGCGGCAGGCAGTGGTGGTCCATTGCCCCATTGCCAACATGTATCTGGCCTCCGGTATTGCGCCGATCACCCGGCTGCGGCAAAAAGGCGTTACTGTGGCCCTGGCCAGCGACGGCCCCGGCAGCAATAATTCTCAAAATATGATGGAAACCCTCAAGTTCACCGCCTGCCTGCAAAAGGTGGGCAGTCTCGACGCGATGGCTCTCTACCCTGAGGACGTGCTGGAAATGGCTTGTCGCGGCGGCGCGGTGACGTTTGGCCAGCCTGATTGGATTGGCTCCCTGGAGGTAGGCAAGAAGGCCGATGTGGTGGTGGTTGATCTTGACTCCCCTTTGATCATGCCGGTGCACCGGATTCCATCGGCTTTGGTCTACAACGCCGAGGCTGGCCAGGTCGATACCGTCATCATCGATGGCCAAATTGTGATGCGTAACAAAGCGATTACCGTGGTTGATGAGAAGGCGGTACTGGCAAAAGCCCGGGCCGTGTGCGACAATTTGTTTGACCGGGCCGAGAAAATGAAATATTCTTTAGAGCAAGTCAAGTGGTAAAATGGATTGGACAAACTTAAGTTTGTCCAACCAAAGTTATTCTCTGAGGAGGTAGAACTATGGCGGTTGATCAGATTCATATCAAAGATCTATTGTGCCGGGCAATTATCGGCACACTGCCCGAGGAGCGAGTGCAGAAGCAGGATGTGATTATCAACATCACCCTTTTCAGCGATCACACGGCGGCTGCATCCGATGATCTGGCCGATGCCATCGACTATCGCGATATCATCAATCCGACTATCAAATTAGTGGAAACGGCTGAATTCTTTTTAATTGAAAAGTTAGCGTTGGAGATTTTAAAACTGTGCTTCACGGATGGCCGGGTCGAGCGGGCGATTGTGACGGTCGAAAAGCCCAGGGCCGTCCCTTACGCCGCCTCGGCCGGAGTCACCGTTGACCGGACTCGCGCTGATATGGTCGCCGGCTAATCGACAATGTCCTTAATTAAGCCTGGGGTTGAGCCTGAGCGAAGCCTTCCGGTAGGATCAAGCGGTCACGCCCCGGCGCCCAGCTAAAGATTCGACCCCGATAAACTAATTCAATGACATTGAGTTAATTCAGCTTGGGTAAGGAGGTGATACCGCCGACTTAAAGATTTCTGAAATTGGATATGTCAGATAATATCTATAAATTGACTGGTAATTTAGTCAGGAACTAAGGAGGATGTAGATATGAAATTCCGCTCAATTCTAATATTATTGGTTCTGGCTCTTGGCCTGGCCCTGATAGCAGCTTGCGGACCGGCCCCCACGCCGCAGGTAGTAGAAAAAGTTGTAACGGTCGAGGTCGAGAAGGAAGTTGTCAAAGAGGTTGAAAAAGAAGTCGTCGTGACCGTTGAGGTGCAAGTACCAGCCGAGGCCGAGGCTGTTATGGAGATGGACGGCACCGGCAAAAAGATCGCCGCGGTCTTTCCCGGCCCGGTCAACGACGCCGGTTGGACTACCTCAGCTTACCTGGGTTTGGTCCACCTGCGCGACAACTACGGCTTTGACATTGCCTATAGCGAGCGGGTGGCCGTGGCCGATGCGGCTCAGGTGATGCGGGAGTATGCCGAAGCCGGTTACGACATCGTTCTGGCCCACGGATATGAATATGCCGATCCCATTTACCAGGTAGCCCAGGAATATCCCGATGTTAACTTCATCCAGAATAACGGCAGCGCCGATGATCTGGCCAATCTTTACACGATCACCTTCTCGGCGGGCGAAGGCGGCTACTTCATGGGCCGGTTGGCCTGCCAGATTAGTGAAAGCGGCAAAATCGCCGCTATCACCGGCACGGAGTTCCCCATTTGGTCGCACCATCTCAAGATGATGCGCCAGGCCTGCGCGGATATCGGCAAGGGTGACGCCGAGATCATCGAGTCCTACGTGGGTTCCTGGGATGACCCGGCCAAAGCTAAAGAGCTGGCCAAAGCGGCTATCGAGCAGGGCGCTGACGTGTTGATCCTACAAGCCGATGCTGGCGATACCGGCACGGTTGAAGCGGCGCGCGAAGCGGCTGAGGCCGGCAAATACATCCGGGTGATCTCCTGGGTGCGAGACAAGAACTACCTGGCCCCGGACATAATCTTGGGCGGTTGGAAGGAAGAGGTCGGCAAAAATATGGAGTGGACGGTGAGACGAATTATGAGCGGTGAACCCGGCGGCCACTTTGCTCTGGGCCTGGTCGATGGCTCGGTGGCGTTGGAACCCTTCTATGGCCTGGTTCCGGCCGAGATAGAACAGGATATTGTCAAGACGCTCCACGACTATATGAAGGACCCGGCCAGCCTGCCCAACCTGGAAGTGCGCACCGACCTGTAAACAATTGAAGGTATTGATCGATGAATCCCAACCCCAACCCCTCCCCCTAAATGGGGGGAGGGGCCAGGGAAGGGGTATTTATGGGTGCAGCTGTGACTGAACTTTTGCGGCTGGAAAAGATCCGGAAAACTTTCCCCGGCGTGATGGCCAACGATGACGTCGACCTTGAAATTCAGCGGGGAGAAATTCATGCTCTGCTGGGCGAAAACGGCGCCGGTAAAACCACCCTGATGAACTGCGTTTACGGCGTCTACCGGCCTGATAGCGGCCGGATTATCTGGCAGGGACAGCCGGTTGAGATCCACCAGGCCCGCGACGCCATTGCTCTGGGCATCGGTATGGTCCACCAACACTTTATGCTGGTGCCGCCGCTGACCGTGGCCGAGAATGTGGTGTTGGGATTGCCCTCGCCGCGGGAGCCGCTGCTTGATTTGAACGCCGTGGCTCAGGAAATCGTCAAAATTGGCCAACAGTATGGCCTCCCGGTTGACCCGCAGGCTAAAATCTGGCAGTTGCCGGTCGGGATTCAGCAGCGGGTCGAGATTATCAAGGCGCTGTATCGCCAGGCCGAGTTGCTGATCCTGGATGAGCCGACCGCAGTGCTGACTCCCGGCGAGGTTGAGGAACTGTTCAGGGTGCTGAAAGGTTTAACCGAACAGGGTCTGTCGATTATCTTCATCACCCACAAGTTAGAAGAGGTGATGAGCGTGTGTGACCGGGTCACCGTACTGCGGGATGGGGCCGTGGTCGATACCGTCAATGTGACCGACACCGATACCCACCAACTGGCCAAAATGATGGTCGGACGGGAAGTTTTTCTGGACATCGCGAAGCCAGAGTTGAACAGCGGCGAAGTAGTGCTGGTGGTGGATAACCTGTCGGCGCTCAATGATCGCGGGCTGCCGGCGCTCAAACATATTTCGTTTGAGGTCCGCCGGGGTGAAATCCTGGGTATTGCCGGGGTTGACGGCAACGGCCAAACCGAACTGGCCGAGACGATTGCCGGGCTGCGGCCGGTAACTGGCGGGCGTATTACCGTCTTGGGGCAGGCGGCCACCAATTGCTCACCGCGGCAACTGTTCGATATGAACGTGGCTTATATCCCGGCCGACCGGCAGCAAATCGGTTTGCTGCTCGGTTTCTCTGTGGCGGAAAATCTTATCGGTAAGCAGTTTTGCCAGGCGCCCTTTTCTAAGCGAGCTTTTCTAAAGCAAAAAGTTATTGATAAGTTTGTGGCCGAGACTATTGCCCGGTTCAGCATTCGCACCCCCAGCCCGGAAATCGAGGCTAAATTACTCTCCGGAGGTAATCAACAAAAGGTGGTGCTGGCCCGGGAATTGAGCCACCAACCCGACCTCTTGATTGCAGCCCAGCCGACCCGCGGCCTTGATATTGGCGCGACCGAGTACGTTCGCCAAAGGATGATCGAGGCGCGAAGTAACGGCGCGGCCATTCTGCTGATTTCAACCGAGTTGGAGGAGGTCCTGTCCCTGTCGGACCGGATCGCCGTGCTGTACGAGGGAGAAATTATGGGTATTCTGCCGGCCAAAGCGATTGATATCCATGAAATTGGCTTGATGATGGCCGGGGCGAAACGACACGACCCCGCTCAATCGTCGCCTCAGGAGGTCGGCTCAACATGACGCCCTGGGAAAGATTGAAACGCCGGCTGTTGGAACGCGCCTTCAATATCTTGATCCCCCTGCTGGCCATTCTGGCGGCCTTTCTACTCAGCAGCGTCCTCATTATCCTGCGTGGGGCCAGCCCGCTGGAGGCTTACAGCGCCCTGTTCAGCGGCGCTTTTGGCAGTCCCAACGCCCTGGCTGCGACCCTGATCCGGACGATTCCGCTGGTTTTTACCGGCCTGGCCGTAGCCTATGGGTATCGTGGCGGCTTTTTCAACATTGGGGCCGAAGGGCAACTGTACCTGGGCGCAATTGCCACCACCTGGATCGGCATCACCTTGACCGATTGGCCGGCCTGGTTATTGCTGCCAACGACCCTGCTGGCCGCGGCCCTGGCCGGGGCCTTGTGGGCGGCTATTCCCGGCTATCTCAAAGCGGCGCGGGGCTTCAATGAAGTACTGACGACGCTGTTGATGAATTATATTGCCATCCAGTTGTTCAATTGGGTCATTCGCATCGACCAGCCCCAGGGCTGGACCTGGCAGTTTTGGACCTGGCCGGGTATCAAAGATCCCACCCAACCCTTTCCCAAGTCAGCCGATCTGGCGGCCGGAGCGCAGTTCCCATCGTTAGATACGGTGCTGAATAACCCGACCGTTGGGGCGGTGCTGGCTGTAATCTGGCCCAGCTACGATGCCTTGCTGCAAATTCCGGCTATGCGGCGCTTTACCCTGGCCGGGATTGTGGCGGTGCTGGCGGCAGTGGTGATTTATCTGTTGCTGTTCAAGACTACCATCGGTTTTCGAGCGCGAGCGGTGGGCATCAACCCTCAGGCCGCCAGATATATGGGGATCAGCGTCCCTCGGACGATTATGACGACCGCATTGATTAGCGGGGCGCTGGCCGGTCTGGCCGCGGCGATGGAGATTATGGGCGCCCAACATAAGGTGATCGAAAACTTTTTGCTCAATGCCGGCTTCGACGGCATTCCCGTAGCCCTGATTGGGCAGCTACATCCCCTGGGCGTGTTGCTCAGTGCCCTGTTTTTTGGCTCGTTGCGGGCCGGGGCCAACAAGATGCAAATCATTACCGGCGTGCCCGTGTCGATTGTGTTTGTGATCCAATCGCTGGCGATTTTGTTCGCCATTGCCGGAACCACGATTGATATCAAACCTCGCTTCAGCCCGAACAACCGCAAGCCCAAAGCCAGCCCCCAGTCGGATCACAAAGAGGCAGAATATGCTTGAACAACTCATCGATATCTTGACCAACATTGAATTCTATGCCGCCATTTTACGGGTGACTACGCCGCTGTTGCTGGCGGCCATGGGCGGCCTGCTCAGTGAACGGACCGGAGTGGTCACCTTTGGCATGGAAGGGATGATGTTGATGGGCACAATTGGCGGGGTGATCGGTAGTTATTTGACCGGTTATGTCTGGGGTGGCCTGGCTCTGGCCATCGTGGCCGGTGTTTTGGTTGCCCTGGCCTTTGCGTTTATGGCGGTTACCATTGGGGCCAATCAGATTGTCTCGGCGGTGGCGTTGAATATTGGGGCGTTGGGTCTCTCCAGTACCTTGTTTGTGCTGGTCTTTCAAGGTTCTGAGGGCATTGTCGATACGGTGATTACCGTCCCCAGTATGAGCAATTGGAAAATTCCTCTGTTGAGTGATATCCCCATCATCGGCCCAATCCTCTTCAACCAACTGCCGCTGGTTTACCTGGCCTTTTTGATTGTGCCGCTGATTTGGTGGGTCCTCTATCGGACTACCTGGGGGCTGAAGATTCGGGCTGTGGGCGAACATCCTCACGCCGCCGACACAGTCGGCATCAGCGTGGTCCGGGTGCGTTATCTCACCCTGATTTGCACCGGGGCGTTGTCCGGTCTGGCCGGTTCGTTTCTGTCCATTGGGCTACTCAACTCCTTTCAGGAGAATATGAGCGCGGGCCGTGGTTTTATTGCTTACACGGCCATTGTCTTTGGTAAGTGGGAGCCGTTGGGGGTGATGTTGGGGACCCTCCTTTTTGGCGCGGCCGACGCGCTCCAGCTCCGCATTCAGGCGCTCAATTTGAACATTCCCTACCAATTTCTGGTGGCTTTTCCGTATATCATCACCCTGATCGTGTTGATCTTCTTTGTGGGCAAGGCCACCTGGCCGGCTTCGTACGGTACGTCGTTCAAACGGGAGGGCAAATAGGTTGAAATGAGTGTGCGAACTACCGACAAAACCATCCGCCAATTCATTACCGAGGTTAGCGACGCCCATTATGCCATGGCCGGAGCCGTAATTGCTGCCGGGGCCGCCCAGGCGGCCGCGCTGGGCGAGGCCTGTATGCAGCTTAGCCTGGAGAATCAGGTCGACAAACTGGATTGGGCCAGCGTGTCGGCCCGTATCGAGCAGATGGTTCACCTCAAGCAGACCCTCATCGAATGGTGCGATCAGGACGCCAGCACAATGACCGAACTGGTTGACCCGGCTGTGGTTGGCGACGAGCTGCAACAACGGCGGCTGTTGTGTGAGAGTCCGGCTGAAATTGCCCGGCTGGCCATCGAGGCGGCGGCCATGTTGCAGGATTTTCGGCCGCTGGTTTTTGCCCAGGTGCAGGATGACTTGGAAATGGCCCTGGCTTTGCTGGCCGGGGCCGGTCGGGCGGCTATTATGCTCCTTGACAGCAATCTGCGCATCTGGTCGAGCGAGCCGGCCCTGTTGCGCGAGTTTGAGCCGGCTCTGGCCGGGTTGGAGCAGCAGCTCGAGCAGCTCAGGCCGCTCAAACGAATCAGGAACTCGACTGGGGAGAAACCCTAAATGACCCGTCACAAGACAATCTTCACCACCGAGCGCGGCCAGCGACACCAGCAGGCGGCTTTGCGAGCTGCGCCCGCCAGCCTGGACATTACTATGTTGCGCCAGCCGGACAAGGCAACGTTGCGCTCATTGCTGGCCGAGGCCGAATATTTGATATCTGAACGGGCCGGGCTGATTGACGCCGACCTGATCCGGGCTGCGCCCCATTTGAAGTTGATCCTCCGCCTCGGCTCGCTCACCTACGATATCGACGTGGCCGCGGCCAGGGCCGCGGGCGTGGCTGTTTGCTATTGGCCGGTGGGCAGCGTCATTCGGGTGGCGGAACACGTGGTGTTGCAGATGTTGGCCTTGAGCAAGAAACTGCGCCAAGTAGAAGCCATCACTCTGGCCGCCAGCCCTGAGTGGGGTGAGAGCAAGCGGACCGACGAAGATACCTTTGCCTACAACTGGTCCGGGCGACAGGAGATCGATGGGCTGTGGCATAAGACCATCGGCATTGTTGGTTTTGGCGAGATTGGGGCCGAACTGGCCCGCCGGCTGGCCGGCTGGGACTGCACGCTGCTCTATCACAAACGGCGCCGCCTGCCGGAACAGGTTGAAACCGATTTGTATCTCAGTTACGTTGATGAGGATACTTTGTTTGCACAAAGTGATTTTGTGGTCAATTTGCTGCCCTATTTCAAGCAGACTGATCTGATGATTGATGCTGCCTATTTTGCCAAAATGAAGGCGGGCGCTTTCATTGTTAGTTGCGGCAGCGGCAGCGTCATCGATGAAGCTGATCTAGCCGCGGCAATTGAGTCCGGTCACCTGGGCGGCGCGGCCCTGGATACCTTTGAATGGGAACCAATCAAAGCCGATAACCCCTTGATTGCTCTGGCTAAAGCCGGCTACAATGTCCTCCTGACGCCCCATACCGCTGCCGGCGCCAGCGCCGCCGCGGCTCAAGAGCGAACAGCCGATTACACCAATATCGTCAATCATATTGAGGGACGTCCCCTGCATTATCAAGTGGCTTAACCCAGGCGCTTATGTTCGAGATTGTCGGCAATTTGCACCTGCATACCACCGCTTCCGACGGTACGGGTACGCACGATCAAGTCGCCGCCGCGGCGGCCCAGGCCGGCCTTGACTTCATCGTCTATACCGATCACAATGTGGCGGTCAATGGTTTGGAGGGGTGGTATCGTGATCCGGTGACGGGTCGAGAAGTGTTGCGGCTCATGGGCCAGGAAGTCAATGATGAAAAACTGCCGCAAGAGCACAGCCATCTGCTCTGTTACTTTGTGGCAGATGAGCTGCAACAGGTTGCCGCCGACCCTCAACGCCTGATTGACACTGTGCTTGAACGGGGCGGTCTCTGCTTTTTGGCCCATCCCCTGGAACGGCCTGGCTACAACGGCTCGCAGGGCGCGGTCCATGTCTACCCCTGGCGGCACTGGCATGTTTCAGGCTTTACCGGCCTTGAATTGTGGAATGCCATGACCGACATCAAGCAGCAACTGCGAACTATTCCGCGCGGGCTGTTGGGAGCCTACTTGCCCCCCTGGACAGTGACCGCGCCTTTTCCCGAAACCCTGGCTAAGTGGGACCAGTTACTCGCCGCCGGCCAAAAAGTGGTGGCAATTGGCAACTCCGACGCCCACGCCATGCGATTTACCCTTTACAAAGTGCTGCGTCGCACGGTTTTTCCGTACCACTATCTTTTTCGAGCGGTCAATTCCCATTTGCTCTTGACCGAACCGCTGGCCCGTGAGACCAACCTGGCTCGCCGGCAGATTTACCAGGCGTTGCAGACGGGCCACTGTTTTGTGGGCTATGATTTGCTTGGGTCGCCGCGTGGCTTCAGTTTTACCGCTGCCAGCGGTCACCAGGAGGCGATGATGGGGGATACGCTCGTTTTGCGCGGTACGGCCACGTTGCAAGTCTCCAGCCCTCGTCCGGCCCAATTGCGCCTGCTCAAAGATGGTCGATTGGTAGCTGAAACGCGGGGTCAAACCCTAAGCTGGTCAACCGCTGAGCCGGGAGTCTACCGGGTGGAGGCTTACCGGCGCTTTTGGGGCTGGCAGCGGGGCTGGGTCTTTACCAATCCCATCTATGTTCGAGCAGCAGAGTGACAAAAATTTTGCCCCCGTTTCCGCCCCAAAGTATAACCTCAGCACCGCCGAAGAGATCATCGCGGCCGAATTTGCCCACCCGCGCGGCAAATCCATAAATCTTGATCTCTCCTCAATAGATGATCGTAATATTCCGGACACAGCAACTGATGTCCGACCGCTCCCAACAAGGCAAATTGACCGAGAATTGCTGTAGTAAAAATGCCCCGGTAACGTATAATAAAATAACGCAACATCTTATCCAGGCCCAGGTGGGGGTGAAAATTTTGCAAACCGTTGCAACGGGAAAAATTAGTCACAAAAGTAAAGAGGTTTCTGAGCCAAAATTAGATTTAGCCGAACTGTTCCAGCAATATTATCCCCGTATCTACAACTATCTGCGCTATCGCGTCAACTCTGTAGAGGATGCTGAGGACCTGATTGGGACCGTCTTTGAGCAGGCTTATAAAAGTCGTACTCAGTTTGATTCAACCAGAGGCGCTTTTTCAACCTGGCTATTTCGCATCGCCCACAATGAGCTGATCAGTTATTATCGTAAGAACACCAGCCGCTCAAAGTGGGAAACCAATACCGAAATTCCTGTGGATCTAATGACGCAGGAGCCTTTGCCGGAAGCCCAGCTTGTTCAGCAGGAGGCGCTGGCAGTGATGTTACGTTGCCTGGAGCGTTTGAGCGAGCGGGACCAAGAGATCATCAGCCTGAAGTTTGCCGGTCGGCTCAGAAACAATGAGATCAGCGAGATTGTAGATATGCCGGAAAAAACCGTCAGTGTGGTGTTGCTGAGAGCGGTCCGTCGTTTGCGCCAGGAGATGGAAAAGGAGGCCGCCTTATGAACGAACAACAATTGGCTGATCTCTTTTCGGAACAACTCGATCGTTTGCTGGCCGGTGAGGCCGCCAGCCTTCCCCCGGAGGCCGGCGATTTAGCAGAGTTTCTAGATATCATCGGACCACCAACAACTCAAACCCACTTTCAAGCCAGTACCGCCGCTCAGGCTGCCTTTCAGAGCCAACTGGCGGGCTGGTTTGGACTAGCTAACGGAGGAGCGGCTATGACTATTTTAGGTCTATCAAAAGTTTGGTTCATCAGTATTGTGGTGGCGGTTGTCACCGTCATAACCGGGGCTGGGTTTATCGCGGTGATTGCCACCAGCACCCTTTTCTTCGCCAGGGGGCCAATAGCTATTTTACCGACGAAGCCCCCGACGGCTCAAGCGACCACGACAGTTACCGCTTCACCCGTGGCCTCCACCACGGTTACCCCGCCAAAGACGCCCACGATGGTTGCTTCGGCGACACCAACCCCCATCATTACCGGCACCCCCGGTATACCACCCATTGCCGGAGTCCCGCCGCTCATATTTATAAACCACTTCCACTTGCCGCGTTTATGCGCCGGGGTGTACACCGCTCAGAGTACGCTGGTGAATGTTGGCAACACGCCGGTCGATACTGCCGCCCTGGCCTGGGAGGTGATTGAAGGGGCGGAGCTGGTGGACACGGTGGGGTTCGATTCGGCCAATCTTGTTCAGAGAGGCGGCAGCGGTGGTAGCGGTGGCAGCGAGGTTGACAACATTGCCGCCAGCGGGGCCGATCCGGCCGCGGCCATTGGGCCAGCCTCTGCCGCTGCCGTAGCGACGAGCAACCCCTTGATCGGCGCGGTTGATTTCCGGCCCGTCTCGGTGGAACAGGATATCAAGCTAGATGTTAAAGTGAAAGTCAAAGACGATTGGTGGCAGCACCATAACAAAACCCAAATCAAGCTCAAACTCTCGGTGAAGAACAAGTTCGACCTTCAACCGCAGCCCGGTCACGGTCGCCACAGCCAGATCATCACCATCGTCAGGCAGGATGCCCAATGGGTCAGCCTGGTTGGCTTTCCGCACAACCTTGGCGAAAATAGAATGTTGGTCAACGGGCACATTGTGGTTATCAATGACTGCACCGGCCTGCCAACCAACTGGCCGCCTGGTTCCAAAATCCAGGTTGTGGGCTGGCTTCAACCGGATGGTACATTTATTGCCATCAACATTATTGTCGTCAACATTAATGTCATCACTGGCGATTTTAACAGCGGCGTACCCTTACCCGGCGACGGCAGTGGCGGCAGCAGCAGCGGCGGCGGCAACAGAGGCGGCAGGGGAGGCAGCGGCGGCAGTAAGGGTGGTAGTTAGTAATGTTGGAGGGTGACATGAGCGAAAGCAACTCAGCCACTTTACCCGCTGAAACCGCGCCAGGTCTATCCGGCGAGCCAATTCCGCCCCAGGGATCTAAAAAGAATGTTTTTTTGGTGATGGGGGGTGTTGGTTGTGTTTTATTGCTCTGTTTGGGCTTATTCATTGGCAGCGGTATCTTCTTGGTTCGCAGCGCCTCGACCGTCCCGGCCGATAACGAGGCGGTGGTTTTGCCTGACGTGGAAGAATCCCAGCCGGCCGGATTGTTGGAGGACATGCTCGGTGACAATGAGCCGGACGCAGAAATGAACGAAGTCACCGGCGGCGCTCCCGAAATGAGCCCCCTTTCCTTTGCCCTGGCAAACACCGCCAATGGCGAGCCGGTTGAGCCGGATTTCTCGTTTGCCGAGGGAACGACTCGGATTTACGCTCTCTTTGAATACGCCAATCTCACCCCCGCTCATACCTGGAGCCAGGTCTGGTATTACAACGGCAGTGAAGTGTCCCATACCAGCCAACCCTGGCTGGCAGGAAGTAGCGGCAGTTATGATTACCTCATCGAAGCGGGCGGCGCCCCCCTGCCGCCGGGTGAATGGGCTGTGGAATTCTACATCAACGACGAATTGCTGACCGCCGGCAGCTTCATAATCGAAAGTGCAGAGGACCCCTTTGCCGCCGACGGACCTGACCTGGCCGACCTGCCCCAGCTTTATCTCCTGGTCTACCCCAAGTGGAACGGCGAAAAACACGACCTGTACCTGAACGATACCAACGGCAGCCAGGAACAGTTCATTCTCGGGCGAGCGGCCGGCCCTTCCTGGTCGTTGGACGGCCGTTATATTTTTGTCTATGGTGAAGAGGGAATTGACCAGCTCTATCCGCAATCCGGGGTGAGCAACGGGATTATGCGCCTGACGGCCACCGGTCTGCCGGCCAACCCCGGCCAAATCCAACTGTACCAGGGGCACGGCTGGAATGACGGCACGGCCCGCTGGGCCAATGTGGCCCCGGATGGAACGATGATCGCCTATGATGGGGATCGCGGCGGAGGCCGCCGGATCTATTTCCTGGGCACCGCGGCCAACCAGCAGTTCCGTTACGAGATCATCGGCGAGCAGGCTGACTGGTCGCCGGATAGCCAGAAAATCGTCTATCGCTCTGGCCGCAACAACCAAACCGGCATCTGGATTTCCAATCGCACCGACTCCGGCCACACCCGCATTACCGCTGATGGCAGCGACTCATTTCCCGCCTGGTCGCCGGATGGCCAAACCATTGCTTTCAGTCGTGAGGTGGGCGGCAACGTGGATATTTACACCGTCACCGTCGATGGTAGTGATGTGCAGCGTCTCACCGACACGTCCGGCCACGACACCCTGCCCGCTTACTTGCCCAACGGCAACCTTGTTTTTCGCAGTGCTCGCGGCGGTAGTTGGAGCATCTGGAAAATGAAGAGCGATGGGTCGGACCAGGTGGAAATTGTGCCCAATGCCCCGGTTGGTCCCGACTGGTCTTTTAGCCGTATCGGGGTGCTGCGTTGATGCCAACCCGCTTAACCCAACGAAGACAGATATTTTTTTGGGGGGTTCTCTTTGCCAGTCTTTTGCTCAACTTCCCGCAAGCCCTATCCAACGCTACGGTCCGGGAGAATCCCGGCAACCTGGTCATCAATGAGTTCGTGGCCACCAATCAGACCGGCCTGACCGACGAGGATGGCGACCATTCCGATTGGATTGAACTATACAACCGGGGTGAGCAAGCGATCAACCTGGCCGGTTGGTCGTTAACCGATGATCCCGCTCGACCGGGCAAATGGCTCTTGCCTGAGATCACTCTGGCCGGCCACGAACACCTGTTGGTGTTTGCTTCCGGCAAAGACCGCGCTTCGACGCGGCCCGATTCAGAACTGCACGCCAACTTTAAGCTCAATCAAGCCGGCGAATTCCTGGGGCTGTACAATATTTTTCAAGCTCAATTTATGGATGTGGCCGGAGCGATTGAGCCAATTCAGCCACAAGAAGGAACAACCGAGAAATTTCCCGAGCAGCTTGCTGATATTTCCTATGGCCGAATCCGTCACCTGGCCAGTGAGAAAACAGTTTACGGTTATTTCCAAAGCCCCACGCCCGCGCAACCCAACGGCGAAACCGCCGACTGGGTCGGCCTGGTCGGCCCGGTCACGTTCAGCCTGGAGCGGGGTTTTTACGACACGCCTGTCACCCTTGAGCTGGCTACGGCCACCCCCGGCGCCACCATTCGCTACACCACCGACGGCAGTGAGCCGACCCAGACCCGCGGTGTTGTCTACACCGCGCCGCTGACCATCGAGACCACCACCTTGCTCCGCGCCGCAGCCTTCAAACCGGATTTTCGAGCTTCAGCGGTTGATACCCATACCTACATTTTCCTCGATGAGGTGCTGGCGCAACCCAAAGACCCACCCGGTTTTCCCAAGACGTGGGGCGGCTATAGAGGTTCGCCGGTGCTGGCCGACTATGAGATGGACCCGGAGGTGGTCAATGATCCTCGCTATCGCGGCGTTATCAAGGAGGCGCTCCAAACCATTCCAACGCTGTCTCTGGTCACCGATATCCAAAGCTTCCACGATCTCTATGCCAACCCCCGGCGGCGAGGCCGGGCCTGGGAACGGCCGGTCTCGGTGGAACTGATCGATCCACAGCAACGCCAGCCGGGCTTTCAAATCAATGCCGGGTTGCGGATGCACGGCGAGTTAGGCCGGGCGGAGTACATCCCCAAACATCCGCTGCGGCTTTTCTTCAGAAGGGAGTATGGGGCAGCCAGGCTGCACTATCCCCTCTTCCCCGACTCCCCGGTTGAGGAATTTGATACGCTCGTCCTCCGGAGCGGGGTCAATCGAAGTTACGCCGGCTATCCAAAAAGGGAAAGCGAAGTCAGATTGACCACTTACACCCGCGATGAGTGGCTGCGCGCCTCGCAGTTGGCGATGTCCGGTTTTGGGGCGCGGGGTCGCTTTGTCCATCTCTATTTGAATGGCTTGTACTGGGGTTTGTACAATATCGTTGAAAGACCCGACGAGGCTTTTATGGCGGCCCACTTTGGCGGCGCCGAGGAGGATTGGCAGGTTGTTGACCACGACTCGGCCATCGACAGCGCCAGTGAGCGATTTAAAATCCTCCATCAACTGGCCCGTGCGGGTCAACTGGCTGAACCGGAAAAGTATGCCGCTATCCAGGCTTATCTCGATATCCCCCATTTTATCGACTATCTCATCTTGAACTGGTACAGCGGCAATCTCGATTGGGGGTTCAACAATTGGTTTGCGGCGGTCCAAAATCCGGCCGGTCAGGTAAGATACTTTGTTTGGGATGGGGAACGGACCTGGTTTGACGGCGCCGAAATTTATATGGAATTTGATGAATATCAAGAGCGGCCCAATCTGGTTAAACCGCTCTTAAGAGCCTTGCTTGAGAACCCTGATTTCAGGCTGGAACTGGCCGACCGGATGTATCAGCATTTATTCAATAACGGTCCTCTAGCCGACGCCAACGCCCAGGCCCGCTGGTTGAGCCTCAATCAAGAGCTTGAGCAGGCCATCATTGGCGAGTCCGCTCGCTGGGGCGATACCCGCTTTGAGACGCCCTTAACCCAGGCAGACTGGTTGAAAGCCAGAGACGACGTATTGGCTCAAATGGAGGGCAATGCCGCCCGGTTGATTGCCCTGGCCCGTGGGGTGGGTTACTACCCCACGATTGACCCGCCCGGCTTCAGCCAGCCGGGCGGTCGGATCACTGCCGGCTTTAGCCTGACGATGACCGGCGTCGCTCCGGGGAGCGGGGGCATTTTTTACACCACCGACGGGACTGACCCCCGCCAACCCATAACCGGGGCCATTGCTCCCACGGCCAACCTCTACCATACGCCCCTGAATCTGACCGGCTCGACCCACATCCGGGCGCGGATATTCGGAAATGGCATTTGGAGCGCGCTCAATGAAGCGGTCTTCACCCTTTGGTAGTGTCCCTCATCCTCGACTTTGGCCATTTTTAAATAGAGGATGAGACGACATAAGCAAACTGTGTTAAGATAGAAGCGCCAACTTTAACTAACCCAGGAGGACTTATGCCCACCCCATCCGCAGAGATTATCCAGCTACTTTCAATTTTTGCCGTAGCCTTCACTGCCCCCACCTTTGCCAAAGTGCTGGTTTTGATTTACGGCACTATCCTGGCCCCGGGCCGGCGAACTGTCACGGCGGCCCTCCGGGCGATGGGCCTGGCCCTTTTTGGCTTTCCCGGCCCTGTCGCCCAAAACCAGCCACAAACTGGGCAAACGCCACCGGACCGTGGTCGCGTGGACTTGCTTTTTGCTTGATAAAGTGCGCCGCTGGTATCCTGACCGGGAGATTGTCCTGGTCGGCGATGGCGCTTATGCCGCCGTGCCGTTGGTCCAACGCTGCCAACGGTTCAAAGTGCCGGTCAAGCTGGTCTCTCGCCTGCGCCTGGATACGGTTTTGCACGATCCACCCAGCCCCCAGCCCACCGGCAAGCCCGGTCCCAAAGCCAAGAAGGGTGCCCGCCAGCCCAGTCCGGGGCAACGGCTGAACGCCCCCCACCCCACCTGGCACCACCTGACCATCCCCTGGTATGGGGGCCAAACCAAACAGATCGAGTTTGCCACCGGCTGTGGTATCGGCGGGGCCTCGACCCGGTGGCCCTGCGCTGGGTGCTGGTCCGCTGCCCTGACCACAGTTTCCTGCCGACAGCCTTGTTCTGTTCCGACCAGAGCGTCAGCGCCCGGCAAATCATTCTCTGGTTTATCGCCCGCTGGAACATTGAAGTCACCTTTGAAGAAATGCGGGCTTATCTCGGTTTTGAAACCCAACGTCACTGGTCGGTCCGGGCCATTGAACGGACCACCCCCGGTCTGATGGGCTTGTTCAGTCTGGTGGTGGTCATAGCCCATACCCTCCACCCAGAACAATTACCCATTCGACAAGCCAGTTGGTATCTTAAAGAAGAAGCCACCTTCAGTGACGCCCTGGCGGCCGTCCGACGAGACTTGTGGGCCAATTTTGATTATCGCACTTCAGGGAATGAGGCCGACCTGCGCCTGATTTCTGAGGATACTTTGCTTTCTTTACTGGATTTGGCCTGTTATTCGGTCTAATCAAGCCAGAAATGGGGGTTCTGACCCCAATTTTTCTATCAACATCGACTTTGAGCCAAATTTCCCGGCTTGACCCGGCTACTTTGATTCTTTTATCCGCTTTCAAAAATGGACAAAGTCGAGTACTAAAGGAGGTGTTTTATCGATATGAGCCCGATCCGTATGTCAAAGTTAGAATCAGCCATACGCGTCGTCCTTGAGTTCAATCAGGCCTTCAACCGTCATGATGTCGCAGCTATGATGCAGCTTATGAGCGACGATTGTGTCTTTGAGAATACCAATCCAGCCCCCGACGGTGCTGTCTACTCGGGAAAGGAAGCAGTCACTCAGTTTTGGCAGAACTTCTTCCGCGAGTCGCCCTATGCCCACATCGATATCGAGGAGATTTTTGGCTTTGGTGAGCGGTGCATTATGCGCTGGAGATACAGCTGGGTGGACAAGGGCGAGGAAAAAGGGCATGTCCGAGGAGTCGATATATTCCGGGTCAGAAACGGTTCGATCCGTGAGAAGCTATCTTACGTTAAGGGATAGATTGGATGTGAAGGATAAAATGGCCAGGTTATTTTCTCATCAAGATTGCGCTGTAATATTAGTCGTAGTTCAAATCGGCCAAACCTTCTTTTAGGGCATAGAGCGCAGCCTGGGTCCGGTTGGCCAAATGCAGCTTGTCTAAAATATTACGCACGTGAGTCCGTACCGTCCACTCACTTAGAATTAACCTGGCGGCAATCTCTTGATTGGTAAACCCTTGCGCCACAAGTTTCAGCACGTCAACCTCCCGGTCTGTTAAAGTTGTTTGGGCCGGGGTTAAATCGGAGGGCCGTTTCAATTCGTTGATTAGTTTCCGCGCAATAGTGGGATGCAGGGAAGACTGGCCCTGGTATACGTTGCGGATGGCCTCAAGCAGTTCTTCCGGCGATGAATCTTTGAGTAAATAGCCCAGAGCCCCCGCCTTTATTGCCGGAAATACTTTTTCGTCCTCGGCAAAGCTAGTCAGAACCAGAATGCGCGCCTCCGGATTTTGGCGCTTGATCTCAACGATAGCCTCTAAACCATTTTTTTTAGGCATAACCATATCCAGTAGAATCACATCCGGTTGCAACGAACTGGCCAGGGCCACTGCTTCAGCCCCATCGGTAGCTTCACCGACTGGCTCTAACCCAGGTTCGCTGGTTAAGAGGGTTCGTAACCCTCGTCGTACTACAGGGTGATCGTCGGCAATCAACACACGAATGACTTTTCTGGTGGACATTGAGCCTCCTCGCAGGTTGCATGAGTTTAGGCTGGCTGGTCGTTAACCACCCACTGCTCAGTTCAAAAGAAATTAAGGATTATGAGCTACACTCACTTTGATGGTAGTGCCTTGGCCGGGCGCGGTGAGAATATTGAGCGTACCCCCAATTCTTTCCACTCGCTTGCGGATACTGATTAAGCCCATTCCGCCCACATTGCTCAAGGCATCTGGCTCAAAACCGGCGCCGTCATCCATCACCTCAAGCACCAATTGACCATTGTCAATATAAATGCGGACAGTGACTGAGTTTGCCACCGCATGCTTGAGGGCATTGTTCAAGGCTTCTTGAGCAATCCGGTAAAGGTCTTCTTCAATCGAGGGCGACAACTGGACCATGTCTTCTACCAGCAGGCGAGCTTCCACCCCGGCTCGTCCCTCGACCGAATCTAACCGCTGCTGCAACGCGCCGACCAGCCCTTCGCGTTCCAGGATGGACGGACGTAATTCATACACTAACAGCCGCATCTCCTTTAAAGCCTGCTGAGCAATCTCGCCCAGGTCGGTAAAGTAATCGGCCACATTGGCCAGGCTGCCGGTTCTGGCCAACCGCTTGCCGCCGCCGGCCAGCAGCGTCAGACTATAGAGGGATTGGGTGACCGAGTCGTGCAGTTCGCGAGCCAGCCGTTCTCGCTCTTCCCGCACCGCGGCGAGTTCAGCCTGGTGACGCAGCCGCGCATTCTCAACCACCACCCCCACCTGATCGGCAATCGACGCCAGCAGCGCCACTTCTTCCACACTGAACTGCTGCTCAGCCGCCCTGATTACGCCCAAAACACCCACAATTTGCCCGCTCACCCGCATTGGAGCGCCGGCATAGGTGCAGGAATCGCTCCGCCAGAGGGTATGATAGGTTGGCCCATCGACAGCTAAATCTGAAACCAATAATGGCTCACCGTGTTCAACCACCCAGCCTTGCAAACTATGATCTAAAGCGACCGTAGCCAACTGCGGGGAAAGATCGGCTGGAACTCCCTGTTGCGCCGCCAAACGTAAGGTGCGGCCAGATTGGTCCAGCAGGTGAATATGGCCCTCCCGGCTGCCCATCGCCACCAGAATCCGCTCCAGGGAGCGGGCCAGCATGGTTTCCTGGTTGAGAGCCTCACTGCCAACCGCGGTTATCTCATATAAAGCCGACAATTCCCGCGTCCGGTCAACAACCCGTTGCTCCAAACTTTCGTTGAGCTGGCGGACCTCCTCCTCGGCCAGCTTGCGTTCCGTAATGTCGCTGACCAAACCATAGATAATTTTAGAACGGCCATCCGTTTGCACTCTAGCGCTGTCGCGTACCCAGACGATGCTGCCGTCCGCCCGCAGCAGGCGGTATTCCACTTCACTATTCTGGCCCTGAGCCAATTGGGCCGCTTGCCGGGCGGCGGTTGGCCTATCGTCGGGATGGATAACCGTTGCGGGCCAAAAGTTCCAATCCGCTTCAAATTTTTCCAAAGGATAACCGGTTAAAGCCTCGACATGCGGGGAAAGATAGAGATTTTTGGGCTGACCAGCCGGCGTTATTTCGGTGACATAAATATGGGCGCTGATCGAGACGATTACCTGGCGAAACCGCTCTTCACTCTGCTGCAGGGCCTGCCGGGCCTGCTCCCGCTCCGTCATGTCCCGAAAAGCAACCGCCGCATGGGTCACCACACCTTCTTGATTGTAATAAGGATAAAACGCCACATCAAAATAGCGCCGCCCCAGGGTGGCAAACTCAAACCACTTTTGATAGTGCACTTCATTACCGGCAAAACATTCATCTAAATATTTTTTGATATGCGCCAGATATCTCTCTTCGCCCCACACATCAACCACCTGCTTGCCAACAATTTCTGAGCGGGGTCTGTTGAGAGCTCGACAATAGGCTTCATTAACCGCCTCATAGGTGCACTCTTTACCAATTAAAGTCATAAATTCTTTGGAGGCATTGACGATAAACTCATATCTTCGCCAGATTTCCGCCAACTTTCTATGCTCGGTAATTTTCTGTTTGAGTTCCTCGGCATAGATTTTGGCTTGTTCGTAGGCAATTTTTAACTGCTGGATGTTGTGTTGATGCAATTCCTGGGCGCGCCTCTGCTCAGCTAATTCTTCCTGAACTACTTCAGCCAGGTACGTTTTATCAACCGCCGCCACAATTTGGTCAGCTACTATTCCCAGAACCATAAGATCGTGCTCGCTGAAAGCATTCGGTTGCGAGCTTTGGAGGTCAATCGCCCCCAAAACGCGATCAACTGTTTTAAGTGGCATAGCCAGTTCAGAACGAGTGATTGGAGGTTCGGTCGTCAGCGGGGTATGGCGTGGCTCCACTGCCACATCTTGGGCAACTATTTTCTCGCCGTGCGAGGCCACCCAGCCGATGAGGCCCTCACTCAAGGGTTGGGTATAGTCTGGCGGCAAGTAAGCCGCATAAGCCCCGGCAATGGCTTTCAGCCGAAGCATTTCGTCTTCGACCAGAAATACAGCCACGTGATGGCAAGCAAACGTCTCGCCAATGGCCTGAACTGCTTGTTGCAGCAAAATATTCACATCCAAGCCGGCGGCAACCTGGCTGGCAATCGCGCTGATGAGCCTTAATCGGGCGACCAGTTGGGCTTGCTCCTCTGCTGCCCGCTCATTATTGAGGGTTGCCAGAGTTCGATCTAGCGGGCGCAACTCTGCCAATGGTATCCTCCCTTGATCTTGCTCCAAAATTGAGTCAGTCTGCGGCGGGGTTGGGAAGCAGCTTAACTTTTGGCAATAACGACCACGACGGTCATATCATCGTTTTGCTCGGCCTTGCCGGTAAATTTCTGAGCGATTTGGATGATATGGTCGGCAATAATTTCAGCGTGTTGTGTGTCGATCACTTCATTGATGGTGGCTTCAAGTCGTTCAAAGCCAAAAAGCTGGCCGGCTTCGTTGCGGGCTTCAACAATACCGTCGCTGGTAAAGATGATGGTTGTGAATGGCGCTAACGAGATCTCACTTTCTTTGTAGACCAGGTCGACCATCGGGGTGCCGATGGGCAACCCGCTGACGGGTAAAAATTGACAACCCTGCCGGGTGGCCAGGATCGGGGCGATCATGCCGGCGCTGGCCAGGGTCATCACTTTTTTAGGTAAGCCGTTTTTGGGCCGGCCATTGGTTGAAGGCGTGGTGAAAGTGGCCACCTGCAGGCCGACGTTCATTTTGTTTTCGTATAGGCGATTGAATAGAACATATTGCAGCTTGTTCAGTAGCTCGCCCGGCCCCAGCGTGGCGCTGATTTGAGCGTCGATAGCGGTCATCGCCACGGCCATGTAGAGCGCCGCCGGGATGCCCTTGCCGCTGACATCGCCGATAGCCAGGCCAAAATGATCCTGGCCCAGGGAAAAGAAATGGAAGAAGTCACCGCCGATTTGCCGGGCCGGTACGATACGACCGCAGATTTCCAGACCGGGTACTTTGGGCACAATCTGAGGTAATAGCGTCCTTTGGATACCCCGGGCAATCTCCAATTCTCGCTCAAGCTGGCGGACTTCCAATTCGTATAGCCGGGCATTTTCCAGGGTAATGGCGACCTGATTGGCGAACGCTTGGGCCAGGTTGATATCCCCCTCGTGGTAGGCGTTGACTTCGGTCCGGTCGATGCTGATCAAACCGATAACTTTATCTCGGGCAATTAAGGGAATTCCCATCCACGAATGGATGTGACGGTGCGCATCTTCTTTGAAAACGGGATAAAGCGCCTGGATATCGCCAATGCACAGGGGTTGGCGGGTATGAATAGCCACCGAACCAGGTTCCTGCATATCCAGGCTAATCGGAAAGGTCAAGCCGATCACTTTCTCCGGTTGAGGAAAACCTCGGCCGGCGATGATTCGGCGGCGCTTACCTTCGATCAGGTGAATGGCGGCGCTGTCATATTTGATCACCCGGCCTAGTTGATCCAGGATGCGCTCCAAAACGTCTTTCAGGTTTAGGCTGGAGCCAATGGCAAAAGAGACTTCACGCAGCGTTTCAGCCTGCCGGCGACGCTCATATTCTAACTCGTATAATCTGACGTTTTGCAGGGCGATGCTGAGCTGGTCAGCCATAGCCTGCCCCAGCGAGATGGTCCACTGTTCAAAGCTGCGCCGTTGGCGGGTGGCCTCCACCACGATGGCCCCGTTGATTTCACCCCTTATCTGGATCGGGATGACCAATATCGACAAAGCTGCCGGGCCGGCCCAGCCACCCCCAATGGCGCTCCTGGCCGACTTATCGACCGGGGTCAGCCAGGCTGCCTGCGGATCGTCGATGACCACCGGTTGGCGACTTCTCATCAGGCGGGTATAGAGCGGGTTGTTACGCAGCATGATTTGCTGCCCCTCTAAAAGTCGCTGCTCGCTATCCGGGTCAGCGGTTGGGTGGGTTGTTGCCGTAGCCACTTGTTCGTCCCGAATATTGACTTGGACCACGCCCATTTTGGTCTCAAAGTCAAAAACAATGATCCTGCCCTGGTAAAGATCCAGCACCCGTAAATACTCCTGCAAGACGGCGCTCATGATAGTCTGGCTATCTTGAGCGGTAGCCAGGGCCCGGGCGACTTCGTACAGGGCCGTTGTTTCTTCCAACGTTTGTTGCGTCTGTTCCAGATACCGGGCATTTTCCAAAGTTACAGCCGCCTGGTTGGCCAGCATCCGTACCAGCCGAATTTCGTCGGAGGTAAAGAGACGTTCATAACGGGTTTCCCACAGCTCGGCCCAGCCAATCGTTTCACTCTTAACGACTAACGGCACCAACAGCCGAGACAAGCAGTTGGTCTGCTCCATATCCTGCCGTTCGATCTCATTGAGCCAGGCGCTACTGAATTGAAAAAAGACCGGTCGCTGTTGGTTGATGACGGCGGCTACCGCCGGCCGTTCCGACAGGCTAAAGGTATGGCCCGGCTTCAACTGGCTGAATTCAGCGGCACTCTGATCACTAAAAAAAATGGCCTGTACGCTGCCCTGCTGCAAATTTTTGTTCCAGTTCACAATATGGCCCTGGCTGACCTCCATGCCCTGCACCATTTGCCGGATGAGCGTATTCAACATCTCCTGCGTATCCCAGGTGGTCGAAATAGCGGCGCTGGCCTCGTAAAAAATGGCTAATTCGTTCAGGTTGCGTTGGGTCTCTTCAAACAGGCGGGCATTATTGATAGCCAGTGAGGCTTGCCGCACCAGATTACCAAAGAAATTCAGCTCATCCGACCGGAAAGCTGGTTGAGGCTCATTTCGACTGATCACCACCAGGCCGATAATGCCCCGCAGCGCGGTTAAGGGGGCGGCCATTAAATTCTTATCTTCGACAAAGCAATAGCTTGACTGGCTGTCGCTGGCGTTAAGTAAAATGGCCCTGCCCGTGAGGGTGATTGAACTCAATAATTTTTGACCAACCGCCAGCGGCAAATCTTGAATTTGCCCCGCCTCGGGGCCAATCGACAGAACCAGGCGTAGAGTTTGGTTGTCTTTTTCCAAAAAGTAGATATGGCAGGTGGCGGCGTTGAGCAGTGATTTGGTTTGTTCCGCAATTTTGGCCAGTGTCGATTTCAAATCCAACTGTTCTGAGATTTCCCGGCTGATTTCCAGCAGAAGTCGTAGCTCCTGGCTGTGCTTCCAACTCTCAGTCGCTTGTTCTCTCAAATCAGATATATTGACGCCAAGAATGCACACGTCGAAAAGTTGGTCCTGGCCCACCTCAGGGGAGTAATGAGGCAGCGGGTAGACATAAATTCGTCCCCAACGGATTTGGCCCTGTTGGTCCTCCAGCGGGTAGTCGGAGATAGCAAACGGTTTGCCGCTGACCCTGGCCTGGTCCAAAATGTCTTTCAACCGGCTCAGATTACTCGGTGAGATCGGCAGGTCGTCGATCAGTGTCCCGATCACAGTTTCCCGGCTTAACCCGGAGAAGGTCGCCATGGCCTGATTCCAGGCCAACACCCGGTTATCCGGCCCAATCATTTGCAGCGCCAGGGGAGATTGGTCGTTTGCCAATAAGCTGGTTAGTGACCTGTTCAGAAGGGAGACGGTTTCACCGGTTGCCGCGGAGGATTTAGCCGCCAAAGCCAGGCCGGCCAGCCGGCGACCTAAGACCATCAAACCGGCCTCGGACAAGGGGACATAGTCGTCGACCCCAGCTGCCAGAGCCGGCAGTACAGCCTCCTCAGTCAATGAGGCTTGCAACAATATAATGAAGGTATCCGGATAGACCCGGCTTAAGGTTGAGATACTGCCGGTGGGGTCATCGGCCAACAGGGTGCTATTGAGCAGAATAACATCGGCCGGTTCCGGCGCCGCCACAGCTTCGGCCAAACTTTTGACAATCGCCAGTTGATAATCCGGCAGTTGTTGGCTGATGGCCTGCACCACTACAGCGGCAGTTGAGATTTGGTCATCAATTAGCAAAATGGACAAACAGCTCATCACAGTAACAATTCTACAATGAGCCAACCAATTTTGCAATGGGCGTTTTGTATGGATTTCTCGATCAGGTTTGCACGTGGCCGCCTCGATGCTATAATTTTATGTTATGAAGGGTGTGACCAGGATTCCGCGTCGAATCTTTCTCAAAGGTATGGGCGTGGCCATTTTATTGGGCGGCTGCTCCTCCGAGTTGCTGCCCCTCACCGGGCAGCCAACCGCCACCCCGTTACCTACCCCTACCCCTACCCCCTTGCCCAGCGCCGATGGCGTGGCCCAGGCTTACCTGGCAGCCTGGAGCAGAGGCGATTACACCGCTATGTATAGCTTGCTCACCCCGGAATCCCAGCGCCTCCTCAGCCCGGAGCAGTTCACCGGTTATTATAACCGGGCTTTAACTGAGGCCACCGTTACCCGGGTTGACACCCAACTGCAATCACTCTTGCATACCGGTGATCGGGCCTCGGCTACCTTTTTTTCCGGTTGGCAAACCTCCTTGTTTGGCCCGCTGAATGCTAACAATCAGATGCAGCTCAAATTTGCGGATGGCCGTTGGGGAGTGATCTGGCAACCAACGTTGGTGTTGCCCCAGTTGGGTCAGGGCGTCAGCCTGGCTTTCTTGAGCAAACAGCCGGCCCGGGGCAATATTTACGATCAGAATTTCCACGCCCTGGCCACGCAGGGGCAAATGGTCACCGTGGGGGTCATTCCCCAATATTTGCAGGATGAAGTAAATGTGGTCAACCATTTGTCCCAAATAACCAGGGTTAAGCCGGAAAATATTCAGGCTGCCATTAACGCAGCCAGGCCAGACTGGTTTGTGCCCATCGCCGAGATAGATTTTGAAACCAGCCTGGAGGTGGACAATCTGCTCAACAATCTGCCCGGCGTCGATCGGCGGGCTCACGAAGTGCGCACCTACAATGACGGCGACACGGCCGCCCACCTCATCGGCTACATGGGTGCGATTCCGGCCGAACGTAAAGCAGAGTATCTGGCCAAAGGATATCGCGGTGATGAACTGGTTGGCTTGGCCGGAATAGAACGGTGGGGCGAAGAGGCGCTGGCCGGCCAGCGGGGAGGCCGCCTGGTGACGCTGTCGCCGGACCGACAAGTGCTTTCCGAAATTTCGTCCGTCACAGCTGAGGCCGGGCAGAGTATTTATCTAACCCTTGATACCACTTTTCAGGCCACGGTAGAACGGTTGTTGGGTGAGCGGCTGGGCGCGATTGTGGTAATGGCGCCGGACACTGGGGCCATCTACGCCCTGGCCAGCTATCCTCGCTTTAAGCCGGCCGTCTTTACCATCGGCTTTGATGCCGAGGCTTGGGTTAAACTTTATACCGATGAATCCCGGCCGTTAGTCAACCGGGCTACCCAGGGGCTTTATCCCCCCGGCTCTATCTTCAAGATTGTCACCATCAGCGCCGGTTTGGAGGCCTTGGGTCTCAAGCCGGATCAACTCTATTTCTGCTCCGGTAAATGGGCCGGTCTGGGCCAGGAATTTGAGAAGGATTGCTGGTTGAAAAGTGGGCATGGTCAAATCAGCCTGGCCGATGGCCTGACTCAGAGTTGTGATGTTGTGTTTTATGAAGTTGGTCTGGCCTTGCACCGGCAGGAGCCGCAACTGTTGCCTGATTGGGCGCGGGCCCTTGGCCTGGGCGTCCCTACTAACATTCTGGGGGTGATCGAAAGTGTTGGGGTAGTGCCGGATGATGCCTGGAAACGGGCCAATCTCAACCAACCGCTGTTTCCCGGCGATGCCGTCAACTCGGCGATTGGCCAGGGCTATATGCTGGCTACCCCCTTGCAGATAGCTCGCCTGCTGGCGGCCATTGGCAATGGCGGACGCTTGCTGCGTCCTTATCTGGTTGACCGGATCGTGGCGGTTGATGGCTCGGAGCAAAAGTTCGGGCCAGAAGTGGCCGGAACTCTGCCTCTCTCGGCTGAAAGCCTGGCTCTGATTCGACGCAGCCTGGAAGCGGTTGTCAGCGGCGCCCGCGGCACGGCCCGGGCCGCCTTCGAAGGGATTAACTATACTGTCGCCGGGAAAACCGGCACCTCCGAGTCGGGGCAGGAGCAACCTCACGCCTGGTTTGCCGGCTACGCCCCGGCCGAAGAGCCTCAGGTGGCTATTGCCGTAGTGCTGGAACATGCCGGTGAAGGTTCTAAGGAGGCCGCCCCACTGTTTCGCCAGGTGGTCGAAGCCTTTTTTAATTGGCAGGCCGGTCAACTGTAAGGTTTCGTGGTGTAATTTGTGAGTGGTGTATCAAATCAGAATAATATCCCTCATTCGATATAATATCCCTATTAACTATCAAAAATTAATCTATTTTATATTTATAATAACTGATTTAAGCGGTGTCCTATCACCGAATTTGTGAACGTTTGTTGTTCGGGCCGCGATTTTTTTAGCGACGAAATTCCGTTTAGAAATGTGGTCTTTACAAACCAATTTGTGTTATTATTGATATAAAAATAGGAAATATACTCTAAAAAATGAATGTAGATGGGTGAATATTGGTTTGATATCTTTGGAGTTTGGTGGGGCCTTCCTGAACCCGCGACTCAATGTAAAAATGAACAGGAGACGTTGACATAGTTTTTTAGTTGTGTTATGATGGATTCTACTCGCTGAGAATACCGGGCGGAGTACCGTAAAAAAGGAGCGATAAAGAACAATGGCTTCGCGAACTGAGCAGATGATAGCTCGTTTAAGAGATTTACAGGCCGGCACTGCCGATATCGAAGCTTCGGCTGTGGTCAGTGTCGATGGCCTGATTATGGCCTCATCTTTGCCAGCCGACGTGGAGGAAGACCGGGTTTCGGCTATGTCCGCGGCGATGTTGTCTTTGGGTGAGCGAATTGCGGCTGAGCTGGGTCGGGGTATTCTGGATCAGGTTTACATTCGGGGTAACAATGGTTATGTCATCCTGATGTCCATTGGTGAGGAAGCGGTTCTAACCGCCTTAGCCCGCGGCGATGCCAAACTGGGTTTGATTTTCCTGGACATGCGCCGCGCCGCCGAAGACCTGGCCAGGTTGGTGTAGCTTTGGTTAGCACGTTTAACAATTTCATGGTTATTAGGGTTGTTACTTAAGGCGCTTGTGGGGAGCGGGTCTTGGTACATTTTTGGGGTCGCTTCCCTGATTTGCTCCAATTATTAACTAATTGTGGGCTGTAGTTCCCTAAAATAACAGGATTTGCGACCCGTTAGAGTGACGACTCTGATAACAAAATAGAAAGCCGCCCATCCTTTTGATGGGCGGCTTTTTTATTGGGGCGCGCCAGTCTACAACCGTTCGGTCAGGGCAATCGAGCGCAGGCTCTCTTCCCGAATCAGATGGGCAATCTCTCGCTTGATCGTCAGAAAAGGCCCCGACAGTTCCATTTCATAATCGCGCGGCCGGGGTAAGTCGATCACCAGCTCCTGTTTGATCCGTCCTGGCCGGGCGGTCATCACGTAGACCCGGTCGGCCAGGAAGATGGCCTCGTCGACGTCATGGGTGATGAAAAGAATGGTGGTGTTACTCTCGGTCCACACTTTGAGCAGCAGCTCCTGCATCAACTGCCGGGTTTGGGCGTCGAGCGCGCCAAAGGGTTCGTCCATCAACAGGATGGCCGGGTTGTAAGCCAGGGCCCGGGCAATGGCCACCCGCTGCTTCATGCCGCCGGATAGTTGGGCCGGATAGGCCTTGTCAAAGCCGGACAGCCCGACCAGGTCGAGGTAATGGCGGGCCACCTCCTCCTGTTCCTGCTTTTTCATTGCTTGCTTTTTGAGCACAAATTTGATGTTGTCCAGGGCGGTCAGCCAGGGAAATAGGGTGTAGGATTGAAAGACCATGCCCCGATCAGGACCGGGGCCGGCCACCGGCCGGCCATCCACTTCGATCAGCCCGCTGCTAACCTCGGTCAGACCGGCCACCAGGTGCAAAAATGTGGATTTGCCGCAGCCGGAGGTGCCGACAATGGTGACCAACTCGCCTGTCCGCACCTCCAGCGACAGGTTGTCCAGGGCAACTGTTTCATCATTGTTAACCCGAAAAACTTTGCGCACGTCCTGGGCGCGCAGCTTGATGGGGCGGGAGACAGTTTGGGTCGTCATGTTTTCATCATTTCTCGCCGCTGGTGGCCCAGGGAAAGAGGCGATAATATAAAAATTTGAAGGTATAATCCGTAATCAGTCCCAGCAGACCAATCACCAGAATCCCCAGGATGATCTTCTCGGTTTGCAGGTAGCGTTGCGAACGCATAATGGTGTACCCCAGCCCCACGTTGGCCGCGACCAGCTCGGCCACCACCAGGTACGTCCAGGCCCAACCGATGGTGATGCGGAAAGTGTCCATCATGCCCGGCGCGGCGTAGGGGGCGATGACCCGGAAAAGCGTTTCCCACTTGTTCAAGCCAAACGTATAGGAAACGTGAATCATATCCTTGGGCACACTTTTGACGTTATCGGCGATCATCAGCACTTCCTGAAAAAAGGTGCCGATGAAGAGGATGACGAATTTCTGGCTGTCGCCCACGCCGAACCACAGAATCGTCAGCGGTACAAAGGCCACTGCCGGCATATAGCGGACCAGGTCGATGGGCGGTTCAAACAGCCCCTCGAACAGCTTGAAGTTGCCCATCAAAATGCCGATTGGGACGGCAAACAGGGTCGAAATCAACCAACCGATCGTGATCCGATAGACGCTGGCTTTGATGTCAGCCCACAGGCTGCCGTCGCGACCGGTCTCAAGCGCGGCCTGTAAAATGGCGCTTGGCGTCGGCAGAAAAATAGGGTCGACCAGGCGGCCGTAGGTCACCACGCTCCAGACGATCAAGAGCAGGATCGGCAGGGTTACGGCCGCGCTCAGGTAGTAGCGACGGGGAACCTCTTCACGCAGGGGAAGTAGTGACATAGGCGCTCCTTGCGGAAAAATGTGAAACGTAAGAAATTAGACTCGTTTGAGCCAGGCGTCGTTGGCGTATTGGTCCGAACGGAGTTGTGCGGCCAGTTTTTGCTCGTAATCAGTCAGCGGTAACTCCTGTAAGGTCAGGTTGAGTTGTTGGGCAAAGCCCTGGGCCAGGGCCGCCGCCACGGTCGCAAAGGGCAGGGTTTGCCCCAAAGCCTGGGCCAGGGTCGCGGCCCGTTGGGGCAACAATTCTCGCTGCCTGGCTCGCTCTTCGTCCGAGAAGGTCAAAACCTCTAAGATCCGATTCAGGTCGCCGTGCAGGGGCAGGGAGCCATGTTGGAGCACAATTTGCCTGCGCCGCAGTTGGGCGCTGCCGATCAATTTTTTGCCCTGCCAGGTGATCTCGTAGCGAGAGGGCGTATCGAAGCAGACCGGGCCGCGGTCTGTGGAGTTACCGGCCGGTTCGGACTGGTCGGCGGCCTGGACGGCCGGCAGGCCCAGGATCTCCAGGCTGCGCAGCAGTCCCAAACTCAAAACCCGGTAAGACTCGACCACGCCACCGTGAATACGCGGGTCCTCCTGGGGGATAATCAGGCTATAGGTGGCTTCGTCGGTGTGGAGAATGGCTTTGCCGCCAGTGGGCCGCCGGGTCCAGGTATAGCCCAACCGGTGGCAGGCCTCTTCATCGATCTCCTGCCAGTGCTGGTTATAGCCCAGGCTCAAACAGGGCGGCGCCCATTGGAAGAGCCGCAAGGTTGGCCGGCCGCGACCGTCGGCCAGGGCGAAAAGGATGGCCTCGTCGATGGCCATATTGGTGGCCCCATCCAAGGGCGGGGTGACGAGCAAGCGCCAGGTCGCCCGAGGGTACGGGGAGGAGTTTTGAGTTTTGAGTTTTGAGTTTTGAATTGTAAGTTGTGAGTTGTGAATAGGGTTTGGTGCTATTTCGTCAGTCATCAGCGCTAGTCCGGCGGCGGTAATGACCGCTATTGTAACATAGTCCCGGCGAAATCCAAAGCGGCTCCTTTTTGCCTTTTTGCCGAACCTGTTTGCCGTTTTCCGAGCAGTAGATTACTATTGAGCTGACAATGAAAATGATTAGTTGGTTTTGCTTGCGGTTGGTTAGTTGGATAAGCTACCAACAAACCAACTATTTTCAGGAGGCAAATCACCGTGGCACATAAATTAGCCTTGATTGGTTTTGGAACGGTTGGCCAGGGACTGGCCGAGATTCTGCGGGACAAGGAGCAGTTTCTGCGGGAGTCGCTGGGGTTTGCGGCCCAAATTGTGGCCGTGTCTGACCTGCTCAAGGGATCGCTCTATCATCCGGCCGGGTTGGATATCCCCAAGCTGCTGGAAGTAGTCCAGGCGACCGGCCGGTTGGCCGACTATCCTGACTCGCCGGGCCTGGAGCGGGGGTGGGACAGTTTGAAAACTATCCGGGAGACCAATGCCGATACTATTGTGGAAGTGAGCTACACCGATATCAAAACCGGCCAGCCGGCCATCGATCATTGCCGGGCCGCCTTTGCCAGCGGCAAAAATGTGGTGATGAGCAACAAGGGGCCGGTGGCCCTGGCTTTTCAGGAGTTGTCTGCCCTGGCCCGGGCCGCCGGCGTCCGCTGGGGCTTTGAAGGGACGGTGATGAGCGGCACCCCGGCGCTGCGCATGCCGCTCACAGCCCTGGCCGGCAACGACATCCGCGAGGTCCGGGGCATCTTCAACGGCACCACCAACTACATTCTGACCAAAATGGAAGAGGGCTTGAGCTACGAAGCCGCCCTCAAGCAGGCCCAGGAGCTGGGCTACGCCGAAGCCGATCCCACGGCCGACGTAGAGGGCTACGACGCTTTGGGTAAAGTGGTCATTCTGGCCAACGTGGTGATGAACGCCCCGCTGACCAAAGAGCAGGTCGCCTGCCGGGGGATCAGCCACCTGACCCTGGCCGACATCAAGGGGGCCAGGGCTGAAGGCAAGCGTTGGAAGCTGATTGGCCGGGTCAAAAAAGAGGGCAACCGGGTGGTTGCCAGCGTGGGGCCGGAGTTGACGCCGCTGAGCGATCCCCTGGCCGGGATCATGGGCGCGACCAACGCCATCACCTACGAGTGCGACCTGGCCGGGCCGGTTACGCTGGTGGGGGCCGGGGCCGGCCGGATAGAGACCGGCTTTTCGATCCTGATCGACTTGATCAACATCGAGCGGGGGAATTTGTAAGACGAGAGACACAAAATAAGACAAAATTACAGGGCTGCACCTTTTGAGATGCAGCCCTGTTTGCTAATCGAGGTCGGGGTGAAGCTTGTGGGTGCGGTTAGGGTTTAGCGGTAGCCGGTGATGGTGATGTCGTCGATGTAGAAGTAGTCGTCGGTAGCACTGCCGTTGATTTTGAACCGTACCTGGAAATTATTGACCATACTGTAACCGCTCAGGTTCACCGTGTTTTGATACCAGGTATTATCAGCTTGGCTGCTGCTGATCGTCTGGACGGTCTGCCACGATGATCCGCCGTTATCGGATATTTGCACCTCCGCACTTTCGCCGCTCTCCAACGACCTGGCCCGCCACATGTAAACCAGTTGCGCCCCGGTAACGCCGGTCATATCCACGGCGCGGGTGGCCGTGCCGGTAGTGCGAAGCCGCATCGCCCGGGGTGAGCTGTAATATGTGGTGGATACGTCGGCGGAACCGCTTGTAGTCCAGGCGGCAAGCCAGCCGCTGCCACTGGTCCAGTTGTTGGCGGGGAAACTGTGTTCGGCAATGGTGACCAGTTGCGGCGCGATCACGGTGATGTTCACGGTGGCTACATTCGAGTCGGCCAGGCTATCGTTGGCTTTGTAGGTGAAACTGTCGCTGCCATAATAACCGGTGGTTGGCGTGTAAGTGAATGAGCCGTTGCTGTTGAGGTTGAGTGAACCGTTGGCCGGACCGGCTACCAGCACCGCAGTCAACACAATCGTGTCGATATCGGTATCGTTGGCCAGCACCCCACTGGCGGCATTGACCGTCAGAGTGGTATTGTAGGCGGTGCTGTAGCTATCGTTGACCGCGACCGGCGGGTCATTGACCCCGTTGACAATGATGGTAACCGTGGCGCTGTTGGCCGAGTCGGCTGTGCCGTCATTCACTTTGTAGGTGAAACTGTCGCTGCCGTACCAGTTGGCGTTGGGAGTATAGGTGAAGGAGCCGTTGGCGTTAAAGGTCACCGTTCCGTTTGCTGGGTTCGAGAGTTTGATGGCGGTCAGGCTGTCGCCGTCGGCGTCGGTGTCGTTGCTCAACACGCCGGGCGCATTGACCGTGAGGGGGATGTCCTCGTTGGTGGTGTAGCTGTCGTTGACCGCATTGGGCAAGGTGTTGCTCACAACGATGGTCACGGTGGCCACATTCGAGTCGGCCGCGCCGTCGTTGGCTTTGTAGGTAAAGGTAACGGTTCCGGCCACCCCACTCGGCGTGTAGGTGAAGGAGCCGTCGGAGTTGAGGTTGAGTGAGCCGCTGGTTGGACCTGAGACCAGGATGGCCGTGAGCGAATCGCCGCCGGGGTCGGTGTCGTTAGCCAGCACCCCGCTGCCGGCCGGTACGGTCAAGGGTACGGTCGGGCCGGTGGTGTAGCCGCTGTCATTCTGAGCGACCGGCGGCTGGTTGCCGGCCGCCGTTACATTAACAGTTACTCTGGCCGTCGCCGTGCCGCCGTGACCGTCGTTGATGGTGTAGTCGAATTCGACAACGCCGGTCTGGTTGGTCGAGGCGTAGCGAATGGCGGTGCCGCCGTTGATGATGGAGACCGTCCCCTTGAAAGGATTGCTGACTTCAGTCACGGAGGTGATGGTCAGGGCATGGCCGTCGGGGTCGTTGTCGTTGCTCAGAACGTCGATGTCGATAGAACTGTTCCGGGCAACGGTCCTGTTATCGGGGTCGGCGACCGGAGCGGAGTTGCCGCTGCCCACACCGCTGCTCTCGCTGCAAGCTTCGTCATCATAGCCCACAAAGGTGGCAACGATCCGTTTATCGTTGCCGGACACGCCGGGGCAACTGTTGCGGGGTAAACAAACCTGATTGATGGTAATCAAGGCGAAGTGGCTAATGGTGTAGTAGGTGTTTTCCCCGGTGCCGCCGCCGGCATTGTAAATCGGCACCCGGATCGTTCGCCCGACCAGCGCCTCCAGGGCGTCATCCACATCGCTGGAGTTCATCACCCCCGGGCCGCTGGAGACATCATCGCCGATACTCAAGGAATGGTCGTTAGGATCATTGGCATCGGTAAAGTCGTGGATCGACAGCCGCGGGTTGATCAGTTCTTCGTAGGCGTAGCCGGCGTTGTTGTAGCTGGAGGCCGGATTCCAGGTAAGCCAGCCAAACTGGCCGGTGCCGGAGCCTTGATAGGCGTCGATGATTTGGCCGGGCTGGGGGTTACCCGGATCAGCAAAGATACCGTCGTGGAACGTAATGGGATAAACCTCACAGGTTGGGCCAATCGTGTTGGTGGTATCGGCCTCACGGGAGGAGACGATGCGCATAGCCGTGTGGGCGTAGAAGGGAATGGGATCGGTCAGGCGGTTGGAGATAAAGGGCACACCGAAGATTTGGGGTTGGTCGTAAAAGGCTTCGGCAATGAACATATTGTTGATCGACATTTCGCCGCCGCCGCCGGTTTTCAACACATTGCAATTGAACTGGTTGTTGGCCAGGGCCACCTGTTGGGCCAGGGTGGCGTAATCGCCGTTGCCCAGCCGGCTGGTGCGAGGCAGGCCATAAGTTTGGGCATAATACGCATAGCCGGGTAGGCCGGGGTGCAGCACCAGGTCATCTCGAGTAAACCATTGGGAGGCGGTCGGGTTAGTTTCGGCGCAGTTGCAGTTGGCGGCGTCAAACTCGTAGGGAATTTTTAGCGTACTACCTTGATACTTGGCGCATGGAATACCGGTATCGGCCACAATGTGAGACATGATGATGGTGGCGTTGGGGCTGTCCCTGAATTCCAGGGGGAGTTGCCGGGCCAAACTGGCCGTAGTGTGGGACAGGACGGTGTGGTAGCCAACCGTGGCCGGGTTTTTAACTGAATAATCGAGCACACCGTTCTTGACCGCAAAGCGAACCGCCTCCCGGTTGACGTTCGACAGGACGATGTAGCCTCGCAGCGCCCAGCCGACTTCAAAGACGCCGAGCATCATGATCAACAGGAGCGGCGTTGCAATCGCCATCTCCACCAGGCTCTGTCCTTTTTGACGTTTCAGCAGCAGCCACTTTTTCGGGTTCAATTTCTGTTTAAGCTGGTCTAACATCGATTATATCTCCTTTGGCGATACCCCTTCCCGTTTGAAGGGGTAGGGGTGGGGGCACCTACAATACCGTGGTGAAGAGAATGGTCTGCAGTAGGCTGGTCAGCACGCTAAAGACAAAAATAACTTGTAGCGCCCGTTCTTCGAGTTGGGCAAACAACTCAGGTAAAACTCGGCGGGCGACCCAACTGATCAGCCAGGCCGCGCCCAGGCCGATCAGGCTGGCGGCGATGGCAATGAGAACGGTGCCGGGCGAAAAAACTACCGCAGCGAGCAAAAACGACTGGACGATAACGATCAGCCCGATGGTCACGGCCACACCGGCGGCGCCGCTGACCAGCCCCATCCCGGCGCAGAGGGCATAACCGATCAGCCGTTGTAGCCAGACAGCCTTCATTCTTTCATTCGAGACATTCGTTATGGTTGAAATAGTTCTTTGAGAATTCATAATTTCACCTTCCCCATACTAAGTTAAAAACTACCGGCATAATTGACAGACGCCCTGGAGCGGCCATTGGTCAAACCCTGGAGTGTCTGCAGTAACATATCTACCATATCCGACTTGGTGACACAGACCGCAGCGCCCGCTTTGAGCGCCGCCTGGCTATATTCCTGGGATGAGATCGGGCTAAGGCTGATGATCGGGATAGCGGGATGGGTGCGATGCAAAAGTTCAATCGTTTGCAGCCCTCGCATTTCAGAATGGGACAGGTCGGCCAGAATGATATCCGGGGCCAAGTCGCCGGCCATTTGGATAGCTTCGTCGGTGTTGCCGGCCATCCCCACAATATCAAATTCCGATTCCGGGATCAGCATCCGCCAGATCGAGTGGTCAAAATATTTGCTGCCATCTGCTACCAGTACTCGTTGACGAAGGGACATATCCTGCTCCTGTGCTAGTTGTTCTTAGTTTAGCGGAAGTGGGTAAAATTTTGTATCAGGAGAATCCTGAGGCTGATCGGGAAAAACCCTGATTTTTTCAAACGATTCTGGCGTTTAAAATGAAAGTAGGGGCGACCGCCGGTCGCCCCTACAGGGTGGTGGGGATTAGAGCTATTTCAGTCCCACAGCTGGCTCACTCGTCCAACATGGCCCAACCTTTGCGCAGCGCATATTTTACCAACTCGGTTTTGCTGCTCAGCCCCAATTTGGTCATCATATTGGCGCGGTGCGTTTCAACCGTTTTGATGCTGATGCTCAACTCATCGGCAATGTCCCGGTTCGATTTACCTTCGGCCAGCAATTGTAACACCTCGCGCTCCCGGGCGGTCAGCAGTTCGGTGTCGCTGCCGCGGCCGCGGGCCTGGGCACGGTGCAGGTAATCCTCGATCACCGTGCGTGAGATCGGCGGGCTTAAGAACGATCCCCCGGCAACAGCGGCCCGGATGGCGCTCAACACTTCCATAGAATCCGACTGCTTCAGCACGTAGCCGGACGCGCCGGCCTGCAGCACCTGAAAGACGTATTCCTCGTTGGCGTGCATCGACAACACAACCACCTTGACCCCCGGATGGCGCTGCTGAATCTGGCGGGTCGCCTCGATGCCGTTGAGGCCGGGCATCGAGATATCCATCAAAACCACGTCCGGTTCCAATTGGGCCAGAAACTCCAGCGCCTCCCGGCCGTTGCTGGCCTCGCCGATCACTTCGATATCCGCTTCGTCGGCAAAGAGCGCCTTGAGGCCCTGCCGCACCACCACGTGATCATCAACCAATAGAACTCTGGCTTTTGGCATTAGCCTCACTCCTTTCTGGCCGGTTCAGGTGGCCAGGGGTAATCTGCCCTGCACCCTGGTGCCCTGGCCGGAACTGGAAATGATGTCGAGATTGCCGCCCAATAACTCGGCCCGCTCGCGCATACTGATCAAGCCCAAACTTTTTCGTTCCCCCGGCGAGTTGAACCAGCTTTCGACCTCAAAACCAACGCCGTTATCGGCGACACTGAGCATAATTTGCTGATTTTCTAACTTCAACGATATCCGGATGTCGCTGGCCCGGGCGTGGCGGGCGGCATTGGTCAGGGCCTCAGTAATAATGCGGAAAATGGTGATCTCTACTTCGGATTGGAGCTCAACCCCGGCCAGCTCTGCTTCAAACTGGATGACCTGGCCAGTTCGCTGCTCGTACCGGTCGATCTCCCAGCGCAGGGCAGCCAGTAAACCCAAATCGTCGAGTATGGCCGGATGCAGGGCCAGCGACATGTTGCGGGCTGTTTCCAGGGTTTGGATGGCCAACGAGCCGGCTTCGTGAATACTCTGGCGAAGTTTGGCCGGCGCATCTTTGGCTAAGGCTCGCCGGGCCAGGTCCAGGTTGATCTTCAGGGCAGTCAGGGCCTGGCCAAGCTCATCGTGCAGCTCTCGCGAGATGAGCCGCCGCTCGGCTTCCTGGGCATTGACCAAGCGCAGCGACACCTGTCGCAGCGCCTCCCGTTGCGTTTCCAACTCGGTAAAGAGCTGGGCATTGTGAATTGCCACCGCGGCCTGGCTGGCCAGCGACATCAGCGTGGCGATATCGCCGGGGCGAAAGGAATTCGATTGCTGGCCGTAAGCCACCAGCACACCCACCAAGCGGCTGTGAGAGAGCAGGGGCGCGGCGACCGCGGTTTGCCAGCCTTGCGCCTCGGTTTCGGCCTGCCAGGGCGCCATGGCCGGGTCGGCGGCGATATCAGCCACAACGATGGGCCGTTCCTCGGCCACGGCGCGGCCAACAAAACTGTGGCTCAACAGAGTGGCCGGAATCTCAGTTGGGTGCATGGCCGTGGTTTCGGCCTCGATCCGGCCGGCCGCGGCCACCGGCCGTAGCGCCTCCCCCTCGGGCACGGCCACATAGACGAATTGGGCGCCGACCAGGCGGTAAGCAAAGTCGGCCACGTCCCGCACAATCCGCTGATAATCCAGCTCTGAGGCAAGCGCCCGGCCAATCACCTGGAGCGCCTCGGCGTGCAAATGGCCTTCGGCGCCCTCTTGGTGCAGGCGGATGTTCTCAAGGACCAGGCCAACCTGACCGGCCAGAGTCTGGCCCAGAGCGACCTGTTCAGTTGTGAAGGGGGCGCGGTGCTTGTTGGCAGTGGCCAGCCGCAGCAAGCCGAGGGTGCGTCCCTGGAATAAGATTGGCAGGAGTAGGGCGCCGTCCCACCGAAAGGTTTCCAGCAGCTCTTTTTCGGCTCGATCGGCGGCCGGATCATCAAAGTAAACGATGAGCGGGCTTTGCTGCGCTAACACCTGCGCGGTGGCCGGAAAGTGAGCCAGCGGATAAGCCGCGCCGACATGGTTGACCCCGGCAAAGGGCGTTTCAGCCTCCGGCGAGATGTAGTCGGCTGCCACCACAATTTTATTGTTTTCCTGATCCCAAACCGCCAGCATGCAGCTATCTACCTCCACCAGCCGGCCGATATGCCGCGGCAGCTCAGCCAGGACCTCGTCCCAGTTCAGGTTGGCCGTGGTCAACGAGATGATATCGAGAATTGCGGCTAACTTGTCCACCCAGGCTCCTGTGATTTCAGCCATAGATTAGCTCCATTATACCATACCCAACTGAATTGTTACTAGCCGACTATTTGGTTGAAATACACTCAATTCATAATCACTTAATCTTTCTTAAATATCATTCTTGAAAAGGAGAGATTTATGCTCAGAAAAACGATCCTGCTGCTGGTACTGCTGACTCTGGTCAGCCTGACTCTGGCCGACCCGGCCCTGGCCCAGGAGCCGGACGGCAAGCCCCTTAATTTTCAAGATTACGCCCTTGACGTGGTCGACTATACCCTGCCCAACGGCTTGCGAGTCATCCTGGCCCAGGATCACTCTGCCCCGGTGGTGGCGGTCAATATCTGGTATCGCGTCGGCGGGGCCGATGACCCGGCCGGTCGTTCCGGCTTTGCCCACCTGTTTGAGCACATGATGTTTGAAGGTTCGGCCAATGTTGACAACGACCAGTACCACGCTCTTTTGGAAGCCATTGGGGCCGATAACAACGCCTACACTGCCAACGACAAGACCGTTTACTGGGAGGTTGCCCCGGCCAATGAGCTGCCGCGGGTGCTGTGGCTGGAGAGCGACCGGATGGCCTCGCTGGCCGTGACCCAGGAGGCTTTTGATACCCAGCGTAAGGTGGTCATCGAAGAGTTCAACCAGCGCGTGGCTAACAACCCTTACGGCGTTTCCAACCGGCGGCTCTTCACCCTGCCCATGCAGGGCTACGCGCCGTATGAACGTTCGGTCATCGGTAGTGTGGAAGATTTGGAGGCAGCCACGCTGGCCGAAGTGAAAGCCTTTCACGACACCTACTACCGGCCCAATAACGCCGTCCTGGCGATTGTCGGCGACATCGACCTGGAGGTGACCAAAGCCCTGGTGCAGGCCTATTTTGGTGATATTCCGGCCGGCCCGCCGGTCACCCCCATCCTGGCCCAATACCATTTGCCCGCCGAATTTCCGGTGCTCCGGACTGACCGGGAGTCCGGGCGAAATTTTGGCTATGAAGAAACGCTGATCGACCCGCAGGTGCAGTTGCCTCGTTTTGCCGCGGCGATTGTCGGTCCGCCGCGCGGTACTCCTGATTTCTATGCTCTCGATCTGTTGATCGATATTCTATCCGGCGGCGACAGCAGCCGCTTTGAACAGAACATCGTCCGCCCGGGGTTGGCTGCGGCTGCCTTTACCGGCCTGGCCAAATACCTGGGGGCCAGCATCGTCTACACCATTGCCTTTCCCAATGCCGGCGACCCGGTTGAAACCGTGCAAGATTTGGCGCTGGCCGAGTTCGACCAGGTTATCGCCGCGGGCGTGACCGAGGCCGAATTGGCCCGGGTCAAAAAGCAAATTCAGGTCAACACCATCACCTCGTTTCGGGAGTCGGCCCTCAAAACGGCTGAATTCTTGCAGGATGCCGTACTCACGTTTGACGACCCCAACGCCATCGCCGCCGAGCTAGAGCGGTACGAGGCGGTCACGCTGGCCGATATCCAGCGGGTGGCCCAGACTTATTTGCGAGACAGGCCGTTGAATATCCTCATCACCTTGCCGGAGGGTGAGGAAAAGTTGGCTGACTATCCGGGCTTGCTGGTCGAACCGGTGGAAGTGAACCCCCAGGCCAAGAGCGACGTGGCCGGCTCCCAGCCGCCGCCCCTGGCCGTGGCCTTGGCCGACCTGCCCGCGGGGGTGGTCAGCCGGACTGAGGCGCCGGCCTCCTTACCGGTCACCGAAACTCATCTCCCCCCTTTTGAACCCTTCACCCTGGATAATGGGCTGGAGGTAATTTTTGTGGCCCAGCCCGAAACGCCCAGGCTGCGGGTGCAGCTCTTTGTCGGCGGTTCTAACCCGGCCGCGCCGGCCGACCGGCAGGGTGTGGCCGACTTGATGGCCGACCTGTTGACCAAAGGCACCGAGAGCCGGACTGCGGCCGAGATTGCCGAAACCATTGAGGCGGCCGGCGGCTCGGTAAGCGCCAACGCGGCTCTGGAGTGGGTTAGCCTGGCGGTAACCGGCCTCAGCACCGACGCCGGCCTGGTTTTTGACCTGCTGGCCGATCTGGCTCGCCACCCCACTTTCCCGGCGCAGGAGTTTGAGACGGTCAAAGCGCAGACGTTGACCTTTTTGGAGCAGGCCGAAGTGGAGCCTGATACGTTGGCCAATCGTCAGTTTGGCCGGATTGCCTATGGCGATCATCCGTATGGGTATTACACCAGCCGCGAAACGGTCGCCAACTTGAGCCGTGACGAGGTGGTTGAGTTTTACCACACCTTTTTCAAGCCCAATAACGCCCTGCTGGTGGTGGTTGGTGATCTGACCGTGGCCGAAGTCCGGTCCGAAATTGAGCGAGTCTTGGCTGATTGGCCGCGGGGTGAAGTGCCTGATTTCCTCGCTTACCCTGAAGCTGAGTTGGGGGATACCGGCGTGATCTACCTGGTCGACCGGCCTGACTCCGAACAGGCGACCATTCAAATTGGCAACCAGGGCATCGATGCCCGCAACCCGGACCGGTACGCCCTGGAAGTGGTCAATACGGCCCTGGGCGGCGGCGCTTCCTCTCGACTTTTTAATAACTTGCGGGAAGACAAGGGGTACACCTACGGTATCTACAGCCGCTTCGGTCGCCCCAACGATACCAGCACCTTTCGGGTTATCAGCAACGTGGATCAAAATCGCGCCGCCGACGCCATCCGGGAAATTCTGGCTGAATTGGAGCGCATCCGCACCGAGCCGCTGTCTGAGCAAGAGTTGGACGATGCCAAAGGACGGCTGATCGGCAACTTTGCCCTGCGCATCGAAGATCCGGCCGATTTTGCCAACCAACTGGCAACTCGTCGTCTGACCGGCGTGCCTGTCGAGGAGTTGGACAGCTATCTCCAAAATTTAGAGCGGGTCAGCGCGGCGGCGGCGCAACGGGCCGCGGCCAGGTATATTGACTCGAAGCAACCCATTATCGTGGTCGTCGGTAACGCCGCCGTCGTCAGGCCCCAGTTAGAGACGCTTGGCAAAGTGGTGATGGTCGATAAGGATGGGAATGAGGTAGAGTAAATTCTAAAATCTTAAAGAAGAGGTTGAAAAAAGCGCTCTAAGCAGGGGCGCTTTTTTGCTTTTAAGCCACAATTGAGTTTAATTCAGGTTGTTTCAACTACAACCAGTTTCAGACATCGCTCGAGGTGAACTATGACCGGAACCATCATCAATGTCGCGGCCGTCCTGGTCGGGGGCGCGGTTGGTGCTCGCCTGGGCCATCGCCTGCCCCGCAAATTACAAGAGACGGTTATGAATGGCCTGGGCATGATGGTCATCGTCTTGGGGATCAGCATGGCTCTGGCCAGCCAGAATTTATTGATTGTGATGGGCAGTGTCCTTGTTGGGGGGGTGCTGGGCGAGTGGTGGCGGATCGAGGATGGTCTGGAATGGGCCGGCCGCTGGCTGGAGGATCGCTTTGGCCGGCCGGACGACGCGGCGCAGGGCCACTCGATCACCCGGGCTTTTGTTACCACCAGCCTGCTCTTTTGCGTGGGGCCGCTAACCATTGTCGGCTCAATCTTGGACGGCTTGACCGGCAATTTTCAGCCGCTGGCCATCAAGAGCATGCTGGATGGCTTTGCTGCCCTGGCCTTTGCGGCGTCGCTGGGGCCGGGGGTGATGTTTTCGGCGCTGTCAATTCTGATTTACCAGGGTGGCTTGACTCTCCTGGCACTCTTTTTTGGTTCGAGCCTGACCGGCATTACCGCCGAAACGCCGGCCGTGATCGAGATGAGCGCCACCGGCGGGGTACTGATTTTGGGCATTGGTCTCATTCTATTGGAGATCAAACGGATCAGAGTGGGGAATTTTTTGCCGGCGCTCCTGATCGCGCCGCTGATTGTGATAATCCTGCAAATCTTTGGCGTAACTTTCTAATCCTCAGTTACAAATTGCAAATAGCAAATAGCAATTTGCAATTTACAATTTGCAAGTCCCCTCTTACCGTCGCAGCCGGTACCAGATGATGACCTGAACTCCATAGCTGACGGTAAAGACAATGATGGCGACGATGAACAGCCAAATCAATCGACCCGGTTTTAACACGGTGCTCAGAGTCACTGCCGGAACGACTGTTGGCGTTGGCGGCCCCAACTCGCTTTCAGCCACCTCCAGGACAGATTCTGGCAGGGCGACCGGCGGTGGGGGGGGAGCCTCGAGTGCACCTGTCGCCGCCGGGCTGCCAGCCGGGTCGGTAAATGGGGTAGGGGGGTCAATCGGGCTGGGGATCGGGGTGAGCGTTGGCGGCGGCTCGGCCGGCGGGTTGGCCGGCGCGGGCGTAGCGGTGGGGGCGGGGAGAGGCGTTGGTGTTGGTGTGGCCGCGGCGACCACCAGGGGCGCTCGTTGAGCCGGGGAACCGGTCTCGATCACCAGGCGCGGCGCGCCGCCGATGAAGCAGTTGTCCCCATTGCTACAAATGGCCCCGGGCAATTCTAGAGTGTATCCCCCATTATTCGCCAGGATCGTTTGTTCATTCCCTCGCTCGTCGACCAGTTGCGCCTGCGGGGCGATGGCGCTGAGCAGAAACGTGGCCGGATTGCGGTCCGTATTCCACAAGACGGTAGTGGTTTGGCTGCCCCGCTCCAGGGTGACAACGTAGATATTCCCCAACTGCTGCCAGGCTGCCCCCCTAGTTCTGGCCAGGTGTCTGGTCACTACCCGGTAGGCGTCGAAGGCCGGGCGGCGGGAATTATCGGCCCGCAACAGGCCGTATGGCTCAAACGGCCCAGTCTGCTCCAGGTCATCACGCAGTTTGTTGAAGGCGACCCGCTCGGCCCCGGCGGCCAGGGCCAGGGCAAAGCTCTGGATCACAAAGACGCTATGTTCTTCCAGGGTGATGCTCGCGCCCGCCGGAGGCTGTAGCGAAATGAGCGGATCGGCCGATGGCGGAGCGTTGGTTTCATTGAGCCAGATCGGCTTATCCAGCCCATAACCGGTCAGGATCGTGCGGATATCGGTGAGAATTTCCAATATCTGGCCAGGGTTGTAATAAAGATGGTAGCTGACCCCATCAAAAAAATGGTTTTCCTGGGCCGCCTCGGGATCAGTCACGATGATATCCAACAACCGGGCCAGGTATTGGGGTTGGCCCCGGTCTCGATCCCAGGTGTAGGTCAACCCGGCCAGGTGGACCTGCATCGCCGGGTCAACCGCCTTGATTTTTAGGTAAGCTTCCCTGAGTAGCCGGTAGTAATCCTCTGCCGTGCCGTTCCAGGTATAGTTAGACGAGGCCGGATCGGTCACGTCCGGTTGGTGCCAGATGACCCAGTGTTTGATCCGGCCCTGGTATTGGGTGGCAATCTTGAAGACAAAATCCCCCCAATATTCCAGAGGGGGGACGGCAGTGGAGTCGCCGCTGGCGCTGGCCCAGGCTGGCGTCCCGATGAGTACGGCCACAATTTCCCGGCCGGCTGCGATTTCGGCGTCGAGGAAGGTGTCGGGGACATTGGCCGGTTTCCAATCGGACGGGCCGCCGGGTTGGACCACGTCCCAACGCAGGAAGATGCGACTCCAACCGGCTCCGGCCGCGTTCGCTTCCTCAATGTTGACAAAGCTATCCACCAGCCCAAAACGAGGATCAAACGGGGCAGGAGTTTCTGCCTCAGGCGGCGGATCCTGAGCCACGGCTGCAGGTGACAGCCAGGCCAGACTCAGGCATAACAGAGCGGCCATTAGCCCAAACCGACTCAGAACCCTTCTCATAGTCATAAACAGAAGTTTACATAAAAATTTAATTTTGTAAAGTTAGCGGAGTGGTCAATAGAGGGTTAACAAAAAAGCCCCGGTTCTGCCGGGGCTACAGATTGGTCTCAAATTTGGTTCAGATGTTGGAAGGGCTTGTGTCCTTTTTCGGTTTGATGGGGACCAGGCTAGCCTGGGCGGTTACAAGCTCGCGAATACGTTTGACCAGTTCAATCGGCTCGTAGGGTTTGGCAATGAAATCGGCCGCCCCGGCGGCGCGGGTACGCTTGCGGTTATCACCGGTCGGCCAGGCTGACAGAACCAGGATGGGGATGTGCCGGGTATGGGGATTGGCCTTGACGGCTTCCATCACCGCAAAACCATCTAGCCTGGGCATAAAGAGATCCAGTAAAATCAAATCTGGGGATTGCTCTTGAATTTTTTGCAATGCCTCCTGCCCATCAACCGCCTCAATCAGGGTGATGTCTGTGTTTTTCAAGGCTAGCCGCATCATGGCTCGATGGTCCGGATCGTCTTCTGCATACAGAACGGTTGGCATAGCTTGGCTCCTGACGACTGTTTTAGAGTATTAAGGTGCTGTATCTTCACTATAGCTTACCATAAATTTTAATGATTTGGGCATTACAGTTTAGTTACAATTTGGTGAACAACTTCAGCTTTTGTACCGGGCTGCACGAGGGTTTTGCTCAAAAACGGCTATTGTGATATAGTATCTTGTCGCCAGATGGAGCCGGAAGGCTCCATTCTTTCTGCTCTTGGCCTGGACCAAGGGCTAATTATATCCAGAGAAAGGAGGTGCTGGCAATGCGAAACTATGAACTGGCGTTCATAATACGGCCGACGGTTGCTGAAGAGGGCGTCACCGGCGTCGTTGAACAGGTTACACAATTTGTGAAAACCGGCAACGGCGAGGTGACGTCTGTTGATGTTTGGGGACGTCGGACTTTGGCCTACCCAATCGACAAGCATCGTGAGGGTACTTATGTCTTGTGCCAGGTAAAATTGCCCCCCGCCGCGGTGGCCGATTTAGAACGCAACCTTAAATTGTCAGAGGAGATCATCCGCTATTTGCTGGTAAAAGTTGAGGCTTAATCAAGTGAATATTGAATAAAATAGGCTTTAGCAGCGAGGTAAGCGAAAATGGCAAGAGGATTAAACAAAGTAATGGTGATTGGGAATATGGGGCGAGACCCTGAACTGCGGTACACACCTTCCGGCAAACCGGTAACCTCCTTTAGCCTGGCCTCTAGCCGGTCCTGGACCGCCCCTGATGGGGAACGACGCGAAGAAACCGAATGGTTCAACGTGGTGGCCTGGGGTAATCTGGCCGAAATTTGCAGCCAGAAACTGTCCAAGAGCCAGCAGGTCTATATCGAGGGGCGTTTGCAAACTCGCAGTTGGGAAGATGAGCACGGCCAGCGACATTTTCGGACCGAAGTGGTTGCTAACGAGATGATTATTCTTGGCCCCAAAAGTGACAAGCGTGATTCTTCTGACAATCGAGCCGAGCCTGATTTTGAGACAGACTATAGTAATGAACGGCTTTATGATTTCTAAGCCCGTTCAGACCGACTTGAAGACTTATTGAGTAAATTATCGAAACTGGTGTATTTAGGAGAAAATTATGCGTGAGGAGACAACAGAGTCGACGGGAGGTCCCGGTCGCTCTCGACCTGGTGGCAGACGAGTATATCAACCCAGACGGAAAGTCTGTGCCTTTTGCGTGGAAAAATCAAAAGTTATCGATTGGAAAGATACGTATACGCTCAACCGTTTTGTTAACGAAGGCGGTCATATCCGGTCGCGGCGAAAGACTGGCACCTGCGCCAGGCACCAACGCCGTTTGGCTATCGCCGTTAAGCGGGCCAGGCACATGGCTTTGTTACCATTTACCCTGGAACATGTGCGCATTATGGGTAAAGGATAAGCGAGACTTCTTGTATTCTTAGATGCGGGTGGCCCCGGCGGGGCTGCCCGCTTATTTCTTATCAACCCTATTGATGGTAAAACGAGGCGATTTATGTCCAAGCGAAACGCGCCCCCCACTACCCCAACGCGTAAACAGGTGGCCCGCTCCCGACGCGAACAAGAGCAATTACGCTTGATTTATATTGGATTGGGTACCGTTGCCGCCCTGATCCTGATTGTACTGGCTTATGGTCTTTATCAAACGTTTGTGGTAGAACCGAACATCCCTGTGGCTACGGTGAATGGGATGGACATCACAACCGGCGCTTATCAGGATCGAGTAAAATATGAACGGTTTCTGTTGGAGGAGCAGCTCCAACAAGTCCAGTTGCAGCAACAGGCCGCCCTGGCCCAGACGGAAGATCAGGAGCTGGTCAACTTTCTGGCCAGTCAATACCAGCAACTGGCTAACCAGCTTCTGCAACAGCGGAGCATTGTTGATCGTCAGACGGTCAATACCATGGTCGATGACAAGCTGGTTGAGGCTGAAGCTGCCAAACGTGGCCTGACCGTATCTGAGGATGAGATCAGCGAATATGTCAACCGGTTCGTGGCGGGGCGTTTGGGTGGTTTGACGGCCCAGGCGGCTTCAGCCACCAGCACGGCCCGGGTCGAGGCTTCGGCTACGGCCGCCCAATGGACACCGACGCCAACTTTCACCCCTTCACCCACCATTACCGCTACCGGTGCAATAAGCCCGACGCCGACCCTGGCCAACACCCCCACCCCGGCGCCTACGCCTACGCTAAACGTCATTAGTCAAGAGACCTTAAGTACAGAATACACCAACTGGCTGAATATCATCAATGAGAATACCGGCCTGAGTGAGGCGACGTATCGCCAGATAATCCGGACCATGGTGCTGCGGGACAAGTTGCGGGAGGCGTTAGCCGAGGAGGTCCCGACTTCGGCTGAACAGGCTCACGCCCGGCATATTTTGGTGGAGACAGAGGCAGCGGCCCAGGCGGTGGTTGAACGCCTGAAGGCCGGCGAGGATTTTGCCGATTTGGCGGCGGAATTGTCAATCGATCCGGGCAGCGCCGCTGAAGGCGGCGATTTGGGCTTTGTGCCGCGCGGCGCTTTTGTAGAGCCGGTGAATGAAACTGTCTTTAGCCTGCCCGTTGGCGAGATTAGTGAACCGTTGCAAAGCCAGTTTGGCTGGCACGTTGTTGAAGTGTTGGAACGAGAGGTGCGTGAACTATCACCTTTGGACTATCAACGAGCCCAACGGTTGGCTCTGAGTGAATGGCTAGATGAGGCTCGAATTGAGGCCACTATTCAAGATTTTTGGACGGTTGATAAGGCGCCCCCAGACACCTTGTTAGCCCAGTAAGTTGATGATTAGTTGCAGTAATTTGAGTGTAAGAAGTACGAACTTGGTAAAAGTTTAACGCTGGCCTCTAATACCTACTTTTCATAACCGGAATTCATGGTATAATTTAATAGCTCTAGTTGGTTAAGGAGAGGCCTATGTACCCGCAGAGTAGCCGGGTGGTTGAACTAAAAATTCCGAGCGAACTTGGTTACGAAAAGATAGCCAGAGAAGCCGTTGCTACGGTGGCTCGCCGTTTGAACTTTTCGGAAGACAAAATCGAGGATATTAAAACCGCCATCAGCGAAGCCTGTACCAACGCCATTCGTTACGGAAGTGGGGCCGATGCCCGGATGAAGGTAGTGGTCATCCTGACTGCAGACGAAGAAAAACTTGATATCCTCATCAAGGATCCCGGCGCCACAGGCGCCCCACCCTCAGATCTTCTTAACATTCCCGATATTCAGGGCATGGTGGCTGGTGAGCAGCGTTTAGGGGGAATGGGGCTCTATATTATTCAAGAGCTGGTAGACGAAGCCGGTTTTGTTGAAACTGATGGTGAGGATGAGGGCAATCAGTTTCGGATGGTCATCTACCGGGTCGGCGACGAAAAATAGATTCTGATGATGAGACATCAGGTAATATTAGGGAGGCAAAGCCAATGAGTGATGAAATCCAAGTCTCAGTTCGCTGGGAAAAAGATGCAGCCGTCATCGACTTGGTCGGAGATGTAACGACTTTTGCCGAAGATGCGATCAATCAAGCCTACCAAAGCGCCTCGTCGAATGGCGCAGTCAATATTATTTTCAACTTTCGTGAGAATGATTATATCAATAGCGCCGGTATTGCCATACTGATTGGAGTTGTCACCGAAGCCCGCAAACGAGATCAAAAACTCCTTATGACCGGCTTAAGCGCCCATTTTCAAAAGATTTTCCGTATGGTCGGCCTTACCCAATATGCCGACCTTCATCCCACCGTTGATGATGCCCTGGCCTCACTCAATGGGGGAGGCAGCGCCTCTTGAGCGTTGATTGAGACAATGGTTCACCAAAAGCCACACCGAAACACGCCGTGTGGCTTTTTTGTTGCTGGAGTTCTGGCTAACGATTTTTCATAATTTCGGCCATCACGGTAGTAGCATAGGCGCCGGGTTCCAATTGAAAAGAGACCATCAGACCATCGTCCCACCAGGCGGTGGCATCTTTGAGTTTGAACCGGTAAGGTCGCCGCGCCCCCCGGATTCTTACGCCGGCTATGTCAAAAGCGTTTAAGGTTAGGCCCTGTTCGGCCAGTAAAGCGCTCTCCCGACGGCCCGGTTCTCCCTCGGCCAGCAACATATCAGGGCCAAATAGCGGCCCCGAGGGACTGATCTCCAACCTGTCGGCTCGTGGTTGTTCAACTGCCACATCGCGCACGATAAAACAGGCCCCTTTACCGTGAATGTAGGCCACATCACCCGGTTCAAGCCGATCTAGCGATGTGAGTCGTTCGGCTAACAGCTGATTAAATAGCTGCGACTGAAAGGCTGATACAAACAGGCTCTTTAATTTTTTGTTGAGTGCATCGAAGGCTATCTCCGGTTGGCCGTTTGCCTTGATGATGCTTTTGAGAACCTGTTGCTCATCGGCCAATTTGCCGGGCCATTGGGCCAGGGCCTCGGCCCAGCGACCTTCGTCGACCAGCCGGCGGACGGCCTGAATGTAGGCTGTCTCATAGGGCTGGGGGCGTCCCAGAAATTCAGCAACAAATTCGGGCGCGTTATGGCGTACCAAACATTCACCCAGGCGGTGGGTGTTGTGGCGCGTTCCAAAGCGTTGTTCGCCAAAATAGTTGGGTACGCCCAGTTGCTGCAGCCTGGCCAGCACGGCCTCAGCGATGGGTAATGCTTCCTTTTCAACCTGGCGCACCTTGATAACAAATCGATTGCCGGCCAGGTGACCGACCTTGAGCTTGTTGCGGTGACGATTGACCCGTATTATTTTGATATTTGGAAAATCCAGGGCGGCAACAGCTGCTTCAGAAACGTTGTTGATCGAGAGGGTTTGGCGGGTTATTGCCTGGGCATCCTTCAGGCCGGCATAGCCAATGGCCACGGGCGGCACACGGAGCGCCTGGGCAATTTTTTTGATGGCCGCAAAGGTAGACAGGCCCCGTTTTTCGATTTCCACGTAAAGGTGCTGGCCCTCACCACTGGGAGGATACAAGGGGATTTCTTCAACCAAAAAATCTTCCGGCTCGCTTTTTAGCCGTCCACCAATGCCGGGCTGATCTGCCGTAAGATAGGGTAGCTCCATATCTGGCCAGACACCTCTCATTCTTTGGGGCTGATCATGGCTTGACCAAAAACAGTTCCGTCAGGCAGGGTGGTGCTATCCAACCTGGCCTCGGCCAGGTTAGCTTTCCACCATAATTTGCCGGGGTCAGCATTTTTCAAGGAGGCATTTTTGAGATTAGTGCCGTCAAAATTAGCGCCCGCAATGATTGAACTGCTCAGATCAACTCCTTCCAGATTGGCCCAGCGCAAATCGGCACCGCTAAGATTGGCGGCGCGCAAAATTGCACCCCTCAAATCAGTGCCTTTCAAATTTGCTTTGGCCAGATTGGCTCCTTTAAAGTTGGCTCCCCGTAGATTGGCGGCGCTCAAGTTGGCCCGCTGCAAAATAGACTTTTCAAAGTTGCAATGGGCCAGGTTGGCGCCTTCAAAAATGATGCCAGCCAACCTGGTTTTTGAAAAATCGCCTCCCTCAACCGTCACTTGCTTAAACTCTTTATCCCCTCTTTTATACCGCCTGAGAATTTCTTCTACGGTTTTGGTTTTCATCTGCTCTCGTTCTCCTGGAAGTAACCGGGCGTGTGGTAAGATTACTATAGCTCGATTATAACATTCCTGGTTTCAATTGCAAGTCATTCAATAATTTCACGGAGAAGAACATGACGGATTGGTTGTCAATCAGCAGTATCAACACCATTTTGTACTGTAACAAGTGGCAAGAGACGGTTGAGTTTTATCAAAACTGGCTGAAGCTACCGGTTAATTTTAGCTCTGATTGGTTTGTAGAATTTCAGCTCGGCCAGTCAGCCTATCTGAGTGTGGCTGACGCAACTAGAGCCACAATCAAAAGCAGCCAGGGCGCCGGTCTAACGCTGACCTTGAGAGTGGAGAACGCGGCTGAAGCCTGGCAGATGTTAAAGCATAACGGTATCGCGGTGGGGCCGATCAAAGAGGTTTGGGGCGCTTGCGTCTTTTACTTTTATGATCCTGAGGGCTACCGGCTGGAGGTTTGGTCATCAAAATAAGGATAGCAATTGACCAAGGCAAATAAAAAACCGGCAGGTAGGGGGGGTACCTGCCGGCTCGAGGAGGAGAGTCAAAAGGAGATTATCCTCTTGTCTCTGTCCGATGCTGCAAAAAATAGGATACCACACCAAGGAACTTTTTGTATAGTGCCATTTGTCATTTTAAAATAGTGACATTTGTCACTTGTGGCTGGGGTGTATTGGCGTTCAAAGGGCCTGCTGGCGTCAAGGTTTTAACCAATTTCCTGGCAAACCCCATTGCTTAATAAGAGTGTGTTGAGTATACTTATCAAAAATCAATCTTCTGAAATTACCGGGACGACAATTGGGGTATGGTCACTGTCAAAGACAAAGCCTCCGAATTTACCAGCAAGGATATTCTGGAATATGAGACTTGGTTAGAGTCTATTGCTCACGGCCGGTCAAAAGCTGAGATTGAGTTCATTCGTCGGGCCTGTGAAGTGGCCCTCAAAGCGCACGACGGCCAATTTCGAGCTTCAGGCGAACCTTATTTCCAGCACTCTCTGGCCGTGGCTAACATTCTGGCCGATTTGCGGTTGGATCATGAAACTCTGGCAGCGGCTATCTTGCACGATGTGTTGGAAGATACCGAGGTGACCCTCAAAGAAATTGAACGGGAATTTGGCCCCACTGTAGCCAAGCTGGTTGATGGCGTTACCAAAATGGGCCAGATCCAGGAATTCCGCGGTCAGACCGAGAAGAGTAAGCGAGAGCGAGCCAGGGCTGAAAGTTTACGTAAGATGCTGCTGGCTATGGTCGATGATGTGCGGGTTGTGCTCATCAAACTGGCCGACCGGACTCACAATATGCGGACGCTTGGCTCCCTCAGAGAAGATAAGCGCAAGCGCATTGCCAAAGAAACCCTGGATATTTTCGCCCCGCTGGCCAATCGCCTGGGTATCTGGCAGATCAAGTGGGAATTAGAGGATCTGGCCTTCAGATACCTCTCTCCTGAAACGTACAAGCAAATAGCCCGGATGGTTGACGAGCGCCGGATCAATCGCGAGCGTTACATCGCTCAGGTGGTGGATAAACTGAAAGAAGAGTTAGCCAAACGAGATATCCGGGCTGAAGTCACCGGCCGGCCCAAGCACATTTACGGCATCTGGCGCAAAATGAAGCGCAAAGGTGTTGACTTTGACCAGATTTACGATGTGCGGGCGGTGCGGGTGTTGGTTGAAACAGTTGAGGATTGTTATGCCACCCTGGGCATTGTGCACACCCTCTGGCGACCGATCCCCGGCGAATTTGATGACTACATTGCCACACCCAAGGATAATTTGTATCGGTCGCTCCATACTGCGTTATTTGGCCCGGAGGGAAAAACCATTGAGGTCCAGATCCGCACGTTTGAGATGCATCAGGATGCTGAGCTGGGTGTGGCGGCCCATTGGCGCTACAAAGAAGGTTCCAAATTTGATGTCAGTTTTGACCAGAAGATTGCCTGGTTGCGCCAGTTGATGGAGTGGAAGGAAGAGGTTGCTGACGCCAGTGAATTCATCGACCAGTTGAAGGCTGAGGTATTTCAGGATCGAGTCCATGTTCTGACCCCCCAGGGCGATGCCATTGATTTACCTGCCGGGGCAACGCCGATCGATTTTGCCTATTACATTCACACCGAGGTGGGCCATCGTTGCCGCGGCGCCAAAGTAAACGGCCGAATTGTTTCCCTAAATTACGAATTGAAAAACGGCGAGCAGGTTGAAATCTTAACCGCCAAACGAGGGGGTCCCAGCCGGGATTGGTTGAATCCGAACCTGGGTTATCTGAAGACTTCGCGGGCCAGGTCCAAAGTACGGCATTGGTTCAGGCATCAAAATTATGAGGAGAATGTCTCTAACGGCCGGGCCATCCTTGATAAGGAACTGCACCGGCTGGGTATTGCTGAAATCAACTACGAGAGGCTGGCCCAGGTTTTCAACTTCAACAAGGTTGACGACTTCTTGGCCGCCCTGGGCCGGAGCGACATCAGCACCACCCAAATTGTCAACGCCATCAATGATATTGTCGAGGTGGCTCATCCGCCTGAGCCGGCTGAATGGGAACTGCCAGTTCAGCCCTCATCCCGGCTGACGACCGAACCGAGCGGGATGAAGATCCAGGGGGTGGGCAATCTGCTGACCCACCTGGCCCAATGCTGCCGGCCGGTGCCGGGCGACGACGCGATTGTGGGGTACATTACGCGCGGTCGGGGAGTTACCATCCACCGCCGCGACTGCCCCAATGTGCTGCGTTTGACTGAGCGAGAGCCGGGGCGGCTTATCGCCGTAGATTGGGATACCCAAAACGATGCCACTTACCCCATCGATGTGCAAATCGAAGCGTTTGATCGGCCCCGCTTGTTGCACGATATCACGGCGATTGTGGCTAATGAGCGGATCAACATGAGCGCCGTTCATGTCATTACCAGGAAAAGGGAAAACAAAGCCCTGGTTTCGGCCACCCTGGAGATTGCCAATATCGATCAACTCAGCCGGGTATTGGCCCTCATTTCCCAGTTGCCCAACGTGGTGGAAGTCCGCCGCCGGATAAGTTAAGCCAGAACTGGTTGTATGCAGCCGGCTGCACGGTTCGCAAACACATTGACTGCAACGCAGAGGCGGCCTGCAACTCTGGCAGAAGTTGGATGCCTGATTTATGGGGTTTCTGACTGAAACGTATAAATGTATTTAACCCGCCCTTGAAATTCATTGGCATAGCCGGTCGAAATGGTAAATGTAGCTTCAAATGTATCGCCGGGACTGGGGGACTGGTAATAGAAGATTGTGGGATGCGGTATCCCTATCAGGTTGGCGGTTTCGACCAGCGGGGCAGCCGGAGGCTGGTGGGTTTGGCCGCCGTTGTTTATCTGTTTTGCCTCAATATTATAACCTTGCCAGTGTTGCGTAAAATTGATAATGGTCCGCATCCCTACATAATCCTTCTCATCACAGCCGGGGGCCACCGTCCAATGGGCGCTCATTTCGATAGGGACGGATTGGCCCGGTTCCAATTGGTCGGGCAGTTCTGGCCAGGCATTGGTAAAAGTGACCACCGGGCAACTGCAAGCTTGTTGCGGCCAGGTCAAACGGGCTGAGATGGTGGTGAAATCCGACTGAATGGGGCAACCGGTCCAGCCAGAGAGGTTGGGCGTTTGCACAATTTTATCGGTTAAAACCCATTTCCCCTGTACGTTCTCAGAGGGTGTAGCCGTGGGTCCTTTACCTGCCGCCGTTATTTTCAGTGAGACCTGCTGGGACTGATCGCCGGCGTTCATAACCAGTACGTAAAAGCCGGCGCCCGGACTGACGTTGACCTGAACCGGTTGGCCGCCGCTATAACTGGCCAGCGGCGGCGGGGCCTGCCCATAGCCCAGGTTGACCCGCATGTCGCCGGGCAAAACAAAAATGTGGGCCGTAACATTCTGCGGCCAACTGCCGGCCCCGCTCACCGAAACCAGGCGTGAGGCCTCGGCCGGGTCAACCTCAACCACTACCCCCCACAGTTTGGCCGTATAACGAGCCGGCAGGGCGAATGATTGCGAAGAGGTTTCCGTATCATTTAGCTTGAGGAATGACCATTGGGCCGCGGCTTCGGCCGGAACTTTAGTCTCGGTGACGGGTAAGGGGCCGCCGGTGTTAAAGAGTAGATAGCCGGCAAACTCCCGATAGGCCGCCTCCATGCGGTTGCGCCCGCCCAGCCACTCGGTCAGGTGCAGCGTTACGTCCCAATCGGTGGCAATGTCCTCCTCTTCCACCATCAGCAGCGGGTCATACGGTTTGGGATTGGTCAGAGGGTTGCAGGGTTTCTGAGAGCAACAACTCCAAATCGAATTCGGCTGGAGCCGTTGTGGCCCGGCCAGGTAAGGTCCATCCCCCGCGCAGGCCCAATAATCCACCCACCCCAAAAACGCCCAGGCAGTAAATAACCGCCAGGGTAATAGCCAGTAGCGGCAACCACGGCCGCCGGCGTTTTTGGGGAGAGGCTGGCGGGGGCGACGGTTGGACAGGCGGGGAATAGGCTGACGCCGACGGCCGACGGGGGATGACAATGGTTTGATCGTTTTCGGAAACCACTACCGGCCGGCCGCACGAGCTACAAAATCGGGCCGCTGGTGAAACCTGGCTTTCACAGTAGGGACAGGTTTTTGAGGGGTGATTCATTGTTCCCTTGTACTTTCAACTGTATCGGAGCAGGTAACTGGTGAAGAGAACGGTGGACAAAATAGAAGTGGGCCAAACTATAGCCCACCTCATTCCAAATGCATATAATTTAACAGAAAGCGGGTAAGGGGATTCGAACCCCTGACATCAACCTTGGGAAGGTTGCGTTCTAC